>CAYXGZ010000107.1:0-2157 GCA_964464755.1 uncultured Planctomycetales bacterium | reverse complement strand
CCATCACGTGGCACCAGTGGCAGGTCGAGTAGCCGATCGAGAGGAAGATCGGCTTGTCCTCGGCCTTCGCCTTGCGGAAGGCCTCCTCGCCCCAGGGGAACCAGTCCACGGGATTCAGCCGGTGCTGGAGCAGGTAGGGGCTCTTCTCCCGGCCGAGCCGGTTCTCCTTGCGGGTGTGGGGCTGGCTCACGGGGTTCTCCGGGGTGGGGGTGCAGGCCGCGAGGGTCAGCGCGGCCACGAGCAGGGCGCGGGGCATCGTGGCCGTTATAGCGGCGTCAATCCCTCGAGGAAAGGGCGGCGGAGACCTCGGCGAGCGCCGACTTGCAGGTCTCGTAGTACGTCCCGCCGCGGCCGGGCTTCAGCGAGAAGTAGCGGTCGAGGTCGGGCTTCACCTCGAGGTAGATCGTGCGCCACCCCGGCGTGTCGGCGGCCTTGAGGATGTCCGCCTTCTTCTTCCGGAAGAGCGCGCGCTGCGCGTAGCCGTCGGCCCAGCGCGGGTGCGTCTCGATGACCTTCGACATGATCTTCGCGGCCTCCTCGTACTCCGACGCGGCGGCCCGGGCCTTGGCGAGCTGGATCAGGGCCAGCGGGTCGTCCGGCCGGATCTCGACGGCCTTCCGGAGGTCGGCGGACGCGCCGTCGGAGTCCCCCAGGTCCAGCCGCAGCTGCGCGCGGGAGGACCAGGACGTCGCGTAGTCGGGCCAGCGCTTGACGAGCTCCTCGGCGTCCTGCAGCGCCTCCTGCGTCCGTCCGGCCTTCCGTCGCCAGTCCATGCGCTCCCAGAAGTACAGGTAGGCGGGGCGGAGACGGATGGCCTCCGCGTAGCTCTTGAAGGCCTCGTCCCACTTCTTCAGGAAGGCGTACTTGAAGGCCTGGTTGCGGTGCGCGAGGTCGAGGTTCGGGTTGATCTCGAGGGCCTTCTGCAGGTCCCGCTCCGCCTGGAAGAGCGAGCCGAGGTCGGCGGACTCCTGGGCCTTGGAGGCCCACATGACCGCGCGCTCGTTGAGCACCTTGGCCCAGGAGGGCCGCGCCTCGAGCGCCCGGGTCTGGACGGCGATCGCGTCGTCGATCCGGCCGAGCTTCAGGCAGGGGAGGGCCATGATGCGGAGGAACTCCTCGTCGCGCGTGCTGTCGTAGGCGGCCTCGGCGGCCTTGAGGACCTCGTCGAAGCGGTTCGTGCGGAAGGCGTCGACGATCGCGGCGACGACCTCGAGCAGCAGCCGGTCGGTCTGCACGCCGGGGAGGTCCGCCCACTCGCCCGCGAGGGCGGCCTTCTGCTCGACGTCGAGCGCGTCGCGGTACCCGGCGATCTTCTCGTTCGCCTCCGGGACCTGGAGGCCGAGGATGACGAGGTCGCCGAACTTCTCGAAGAGCGCGCGGCCCAGCGCGGCGCGGGCGGCGCTGAAGCGCGGGTCCTTCTCCAGCGCGCGGCGGAACGCGGCTTCGGCGGGCTCCAGCTCGTCGGACTCCAGGTGGAGACGCCCGAGGAGGTAGTCGGGCTCGGGCCGGGTGGGGAACTGGTCCCGGAATTTCGCGAGGAGCTCGCGGAGGCGGGAGACCTCGCGCTCGTAGTCGCCCCGGTGGAAGACGGGCCGGTAGAAGTGGATGCGCACCCGCTCCACGCCGGTGACCATCATGGCGATCGACGACAGCACCTTCTCGGACGCCGCGGCCTTCTCGGAGGCGAGGCGGCGGGCCTCGGCCTGCTCGGCCTCGCGGCGGGCGGCGGCCTCCGCCTGCTTCGCGGAGATCGCGGCGCGCTCGAGGGAGCGGGCCGACTTGACGAGCGACACGATGCCGAAGGTCCCGCCGCCCAGCAGCGCGAGCAGGGCGACGGCGATCGCGGAGGAGACGACGGGGTTGCGCTTGACGCGCTTCCAGGCCCGCTCGACGGGCCCGACGGGCCGGGCCTGCACCGGCTTGCCGTCGAGGTAGGCCTGGAGATCGTCGGCCAGCTCCGCCGCGTCGACGTAGCGGCGGTTCCGGTCCTTGTCCATCGCCTTGAGGATGATGGTCTCGACGTCGCGGGGGACGCGCGGGGCGATCTTCGACGGAGGGATCGGGTCCGTTTCCACGACCTTCCGCACGATGTCGTACGGCGTGCCGCCCTCGAAGGGGGGCTGGCCGGTGATGAGGTCGTAGAGCGTCGCGCCGAGG
>CAYXGZ010000106.1:0-2440 GCA_964464755.1 uncultured Planctomycetales bacterium | reverse complement strand
GATCTTCCCGCGCCTCACCGTCCTCGAGAACCTGGAGATGGGCGCGTTCACGCGCGACGACAAGGCGGGCATCCACGACGACCTCGAGAAGGCCTTCGCGCTTTTCCCCATCCTCAAGGAGCGCCGCGCCCAGGCCGGCGGCACGCTCTCCGGCGGCGAGCAGCAGATGCTCGCCATCGCGCGCGCCCTCATGGGCCGGCCGAAGCTGCTCCTGCTCGACGAGCCCTCGCTCGGCCTCGCGCCGATGATCATCCTGCGCATCTTCGAGGTCGTGAAGGAGCTCAACGAGAAGGAGAAGATGTCCATCCTCCTCGTCGAGCAGAACGCCCGCCTCGCCCTCAAGCTCGCCCACCGCGGCTACGTGCTGGAGACCGGGTCGATCCTGCTGGCCGACGACGCCAAGAAGCTCCTCGACGACCCGAAGGTCAAGGACGCCTACCTCGGCGATTGATGTCCCTCCCCCGGCTCGACCTGCTCGTCCTCGGCGGGACCCACTTCCTCGGCCGCCACGTCGTCGAGTCCGCCCTCCGCCGCGGCCACCGCGTCACGATCTTCCACCGCGGCCGCTCGACGCTGGAGCTCCCGGGGGTCGAGCGGATCCTCGGGGACCGCGATGGCGGCCTCGAGCCCCTCCGAGGGCGGCGCTGGAACGCGGTCGTGGACACCTGCGGCTACCTCCCGAGGATCGTCCGGGCCTCCGCGCGGCTCCTGGCGGACGCCACCGAGCTCTACGCCTTCATCTCGAGCGTCTCGGTCTACCGGGACGTCGAGGGCCGGGTCCGGGAGGACGCCCCGCTCCAGGAGCCGCCCGATCCGGCGGCGGAGACGGTCACCCCGGAGAACTACGGGGGCCTCAAGGCCCTCTGCGAGCGCGAGGTCGAGGCGGCGCTGGAGGGTCGGGCCCTCATCGTCCGGCCGGGGTTGATCGTCGGCCCCCACGACCCGACCGACCGCTTCACGTACTGGCCGGTCCGGCTGGCGGAGGGGGGAGAGATCCTGGCCCCCGGGCGGCCGGGGCGGAAGATCCAGTTCATCGACGCCCGGGACCTGGCCGACTGGCTGCTCGGGTTGCTCGAGTTCCGGCAGGCGGGGGCCTACAACGCCGTCCTGCCCCCCGGGACCCTGTCGATGGGCGAGTTCCTGGCCGAGGCGGGCGATACCCCCCGCCTGACCTGGGTGGACGAGGCCTTCCTGGCGGCCCGGGGGGTGCTCCCTTACTCCGACCTCCCCCTCTGGATCCCCGGCCAGGACGACCGCTACGACGTGTCCCGGGCCCTGGAAACCAACCTCCGCTTCCGGCCTCTGAAGGACACCGTCCGGGACCTGCTGGCTTCCGGCGTCCGACGCCCCCTCAAGGCCGGGCTCACCCCGGAGCGCGAGCGGGAGCTCTTGGCCGCCTGGAAGAACCGCAAGGAGCAATAAATAGAGAAGGACGTCGGATTAGAGGGCGCTCATGGAGGGTCGAATCCGCTTGATGGAACCGGCGCGCATTCGCTAGATTCCGCTTCGACGGGTTTCATTCAGGAACCTCCCCGTGAGCAGCAGCAACGAGAAACTCAACCGCTGGGTCGCCGAGGTCGCTCAAACCACGAAGCCGGACCGGGTGGCCTGGTGCGACGGGTCGGCCGAGGAGAACGAGCGTCTCGTCCAGCTCATGCTGGCCGAGGGGACCCTGGCGGTCCTGAACCCCAAGACCTACCCCGACTGCTACATCCACCGCAGCCACCCCTCCGACGTGGCCCGGACCGAGCACCTGACCTTCATCTGCACGGACGACAAGGAGGACGTCGGGCCCACGAACAACTGGATGTCCCCGGCCGACGCCAAGGAGAAGGTCTGGAAGCTCTTCGAGGGCTCCATGCAGGGGCGGACGATGTACGTCATCCCCTACGTGATGGGCCCCCTGGGCAGCCCGTACAGCCGGGTCGGGGTCGAGATCACGGACAGCCCCTACGTCGTGGCGAACATGCGGATCATGACCCGCATGGGCAAGCCGGCCCTCGACATGCTGGGCCCGGGTGGCGACTTCGTGAAGGGCCTGCACTCGCTGGGCGACCTCTCGCCGGAGCGCCGCTTCATCTGCCACTTCCCGAAGACCCGCGAGATCTGGTCCATCGGCTCCGGCTACGGCGGCAACGCGTTGCTGGGCAAGAAGTGCTTCGCCCTGCGCCTGGGCAGCACGATCGGCCGCGAGGAGGGCTGGCTCGCCGAGCACATGCTCATCGTGGGGATCGAGAACCCCAAGGGCGAGGTGCACTACGTCGCGGCCGCCTTCCCGTCCGCCTGCGGCAAGACGAACCTGGCGATGCTGATCCCGCCCGCCTCGATGAAGGGCTGGAAGGTCTGGACGGTCGGCGACGACATCGCCTGGATGGCCCCCGGCCCGGACGGCCGGCTCTACGCGATCAACCCCGAGGCCGGCTTCTTCGGCGTCGCCCCC
>CAYXGZ010000105.1:0-2673 GCA_964464755.1 uncultured Planctomycetales bacterium | reverse complement strand
AGGGCGACGCCGGGGCCGCTGGTGCCGGTCACGCCGAGCGAGCCGGCGTAGGAGGCGCCGATCGAGGCGCAGACCGCCGCGATCTCGTCCTCCGCCTGGAAGGTCACGACGCCGAAGTTCTTGTGCCGGGCCAGCTCGTGGAGGATGTCGCTGGCCGGGGTGATCGGGTAGCTGCCGTAGAACACGGGCAGTCCGGAGGCCTGGCCCGCGGCGACCAGCCCGAGGGCGAGCGCCTCGTTGCCGTTGACGTTGCGGTACTTGCCGGGCGACGTGACGGCGGGCGGCACGCTGTACTGCTCGCGGAAGAGCTCGGTCGCCTCCGCGTAGGCCACGCCCGCCTTCAGGGCGAGCGAGTTCGCCTCGACCATCAGCGGGTTCGCCTTCTTCCCCGTGCCGAACTTCTCCTGGAAGTAGCGCAGCGTCGTCTCGAGCGGCCGGTTGTAGAGCCAGTAGAGGACGCCGAGCGCGAAGAAGTTCTTGCAGCGCTCCTTGTCCTTGTGCGTCAGCGCGACCGGCTCGAGGGCCTTCAGCGTCAGGTCGGTGATCGGGATGCGGTAGGTCTGGAACTTCGCGAGCGTCCCGTCCTCGAGGGGGTTCGTCTTGCAGTGGGCCTTCTTCAGGTCCACCTCGCCGAACGAGTCCGTGTTGACGATGACGACGCCGTTCGCGGGCACGTCCTTGATGTTCGTCATCAGGGCGGCCGGGTTGAACGCGACGAGCACGTCGGGCTTGTCGCCCGGCGTGTGGATGTCCTGGGCCGAGAACTGGATCTGGAAGCCCGAGACGCCGGGCAGGCTGCCCGCGGGGGCGCGGATCTCGGCCGGGTAGTCCGGGAAGGTCGAGAGGTCGTTGCCGAACACGGCCGTCGTGTTCGTGAACTGCGTCCCGGTGATCTGGACGCCGTCGCCGGAGTCGCCGGCGAAGCGGATCGTGACGCTCTGGAGTACCTTGCGGGGGCGCTCGGTCTTGGCGGGCGTGGCCTGCGTCGTCATGGGTGTCCCTTAATCCGGTGAGTGGCCGGGCCATCTTAGCGACCGGCCCCCCGAGGATCAAGGAAGGGTCAGGCCACCCGGACGGGGGTGCCCGGGAGGACCTCCCGGAGGCGCGCGGCGATGGATTCCAGCACCTCGGGCGGCGCCGGCCGCACTTTGCCGTCCGCGGGGGGACGGCTCGCGGTGGTCAGGTCCACGAACGAAGGCCCCGCCTTGCGGACCAGCTCGACCCACTTCGCCACCTCGTCGTCCGTCGTGTTGTCCCGCCGCCCCCGGGTGAACATCGCCTGGACCCCGAAGTCCTTCAGCCGGGGCAGCGCCGTCAGGATGTCGAAAAGCGATACGTCGAAGGTCGGCGAGTTCATCTCGAGGAACATCCCGTCCCAGCCCGCGTCGACCTTCACGTGCACGACGTCCGCGAGATTCAGCCCCGAGACGACCTGGGCCGTCCCGAGCAACGCCCCGTTCGTCAGCACGTGGATCGGGCGGCCGGGCGCCTCCCGGTCCCGGGCCTCGACCAGCGCCGTCATGCAGCGCCAGAAGTCCGGGTGCAGCGTCGGCTCGCCGTTGCCCGACACCGTGAGCACGTCGATCCGCTCCCCGGCCGCCTTCGCGGCGGCGAGGCGGGCGCCGACGGCCTCCCCCACCTCCTCGGCCTCCGGCCAGCGGTGCTTCCGCAGCGACTCCGGATCGACGAGGTCGAAAGTCCAGCCGAGCTGGCAGTAGTTGCAGTTGAACCCGCAGACCTTGACGCCCGCGGGCAGGAGGTTGACGCCGAGCGAGCGGCCGAGCCGGCGGGACGACACCGGGCCGTACACGATCCCGTCGGCCAGCGGCGATTCGTCCATCGGCGGATGATAGGGGCGCGGGCGGGGCTATTCCAGCCGGTGGATGACGTGCCAGCCGTAAGGCGACGCCGCGGGGTCGTACTCGCAGAGCCCGGTCGCGCCGACGTCCAGGGAGAACGCCAGCTTGCCGAAGCCCTCGACCAGGCCGGTGCGCGGCTGCTCCCCCGCCCCCGGCTTCACGCCGTCGTTCACGATCCGGTAGATGCCCGGATCGCTACCGGGGCGCGGCTTGTCGTCCGAGTGCTGCCGGACCAGCTCGACCATGTCGCTCCCGCCCTTGATGCGCTCGACGAGGTCCCGGGCCAGCGACTCGGCCTCCTCCCGCGACCTCGTGACGCCGGGCACGTCCCGCTTCGCGCCCTTGAAGGCGAGGAGGATGTGGCGGACGACGACGCGCTTGGGCTCCTTGGCCCGGGCCTCCGCGATCTGCCGCTGACCTTCACGCCCCTTCTCGATCAGGATGCCCTCCGGCACCGCGGGCCGCTTGGGCCTCGCGTCGTCGCAGGCCGCCAGTCCGAGGATCAACACCGCCAGCGCTCGCTTCATGCACCCTCCGGGGGCCGTTGACGGAGCGTCCGCACCCCCGTATTCTCGGGGCCCTATGGCCGCTCCCGGCTCGTACAAGGATACCGTCCTGCTGCCGAAAACCGATTTTCCGCAGCAGGCCAATCTCGTCAAGATGGAACCCGCCATCCGCGAGAAATGGGAGAAATCCGGGATCTACGCGAGGATCGACGCGGCCCGCCGCGGCAGCGCGAAGGGCAAGTGGGTCCTCCACGACGGCCCGCCCTACGCCAACGGCGACGTCCACGTCGGCACCGGCCAGAACAAGG
>CAYXGZ010000104.1:0-4366 GCA_964464755.1 uncultured Planctomycetales bacterium | reverse complement strand
CCCGTGCCGTCGATCGTGACCCGGCGCTCCTGCATGGCCTCGAGGAGCGCGGCCTGCGTCTTCGGGGGCGTGCGGTTGATCTCGTCGGCGAGCAGCAGCTCGGTGAAGATCGGGCCCTGGCGCAGCGTGAAGGTCCCGCGCTGGATGTCGAAGACGCTCGTGCCGAGGATGTCGCTGGGCATGAGGTCCGGCGTGAACTGGATGCGGCGGGACCCCGCGCCGAGGGAGCGGGCCAGCGCGCGGACCATGAGCGTCTTCGCCGTGCCGGGGACGCCCTCGAGGAGGACGTGGCCGCGCAGGAAGACGGCCGCCAGCATCCAGTCGAGGGCCTCGTCCTGGCCGACGATGACCTTGCGGAGCTCCGCCTTCACCTTCGCGGCGAGGGCGGGCAGGCCGGACGGGGCGTCACCGGGCGTCGTCATGGGTCACCTTCCTCCGGAATGTCGCGGCGCGGGCGATCCACGCCCGGGCCCCCTCCTCGGAGAGCATGGACAGGTCCCCCAGCCGGCGGCCCTGCTCCGCGAGGGCGCGGGCCTCCTCGGCGAGGCCGTCGTCCACCCGGCGGGAGGCCGCCCGGCGGAAGGCCGGGCTCTCGAGGAATCGTTCGAGTTCGTGGCGGGCCACGCCGACGACGTGCCGGCGGGCCGAGCTGCGGCGGTAGAGGTGGGCGACCGTCGCGGCGTACTCGGCCGCGGGGCGCCGCTCGCGGACGGGCGGGCCGAGGACGGGGGCGCGGCGGGCGCCGGCGGCCCAGATCCCCAGCACGGCGAGCAGCGCGAGCTGGAGGAGCAGGGGCCCGAAGCCCGACTTGAGGCCGTACTCGAGCATAGAGGGCTCCCGCGAGTACCCGTGGAAGGTCTCGAGGAACCACACGGTCTCCGGGCGGCCGCCCCAGGCGAGGGCGTCGAGGACGAAGAGCACGTTGTCGCCCGCGTCGATGCCCCCGTTCGCGAAGGGGAAGGCGTCGGAGACGAAGAGGGCCCGGCCCCCGTCGAGGCGCGCGGTCGCGACCTGCACGACGCCCTCGCGCTCGTAGGCGGCCGTGCCGCCGTTGAGGCCGCGGCGCGTGCGGGTGACGATGGCCGGCGTGGAGAACGGGCGGCCGTCGAGGCCCTCGGCGACCCCCGGGGCTTCCGAGGCGTCGCCGCCGCCGACGATGCCGAAGAGGCGGCCGAGGTCCCCGGGGTCGCCGCCCGCGACCACGAGGCGGCCCCCGGCGCGGACCCAGGCCGCGATCCGCTGGGCGTCGTCGTCGCCGAGGGAGGTGTTGGGCTCGAGGACGACGAGGACGCCCGGGCCGAGCGTGGGGGAGACGGGGCGGGTGAGCGGGCGCGCGTCCCAGCCCTCGCGCCGGAGCAGGAGCTGCAGGGCGCGGGCGCCCCGCGGGTCGCCGAGGAACGACGAGCCCTCGGCCTGGCCGCCGCGGAGATCGCGGGCGCGGAACAGGAACGCGGCGCCCGCCGCGACGAGCAGCGCGACGCCCGCGAGGGCCCAGGAGGCCGCCCGGTCAGCGCGCCGTTCCGCCATCGGGCGCCTCCGTTCCCAGGTCTCGGGCCGACTCGAGGGCCAGCGCGCAGTCCTTCTCCCCGACGGCCAGCCCGCCGTACCAGGCGGACTCGAAGAGCCCC
Source organism: uncultured Planctomycetales bacterium (assembly GCA_964464755.1). GTDB lineage: Bacteria > Planctomycetota > MHYJ01 > MHYJ01 > JACPRB01 > CAYXGZ01. The sequence goes on along the minus strand of CAYXGZ010000104.1, from coordinate 2,738 downwards.
ACGACGCCCGCGAGCACGCGCCGCTGCTCGTCGGGTCCGCGGAACGCTCGGAGGCACTCGCGGTTCGTCATCGACTTCTCGTAGGCGAGCCGCCGGTTGCGGTGGAGCAGGGCGAGCACGGCGAGCAGGATGAGCCGGATGGCGGCGCGCCGGTCGCCGCGGGCCAGCGCGGCCCGGGCGTCCGCGAGCCACGCGTCCGGCGACTTCTTCAGCGCGTCGACGGGCCCGGTCGCGGCGCCGGAGGCCGTCGGCGAGGAGACGCCCCCCGCGGCGGCGGCCGCGGCGCGGTCGCGGGCCATCAACGTCCAGGCCGCGAACGCCAGGCCCGCGGCGCAGACGGCGATCGTGCCCCAGAGGAAGATGTTGCCCAGGGCCGGGACGGCGGGGGACGGGGGCGGGGGCGGCTCGCGGCGCTCGGGCGGGGCGGGCCGGCGCTCCTCCTTCCAGAGATCGCGCTTCCACTTCTCGAACTCGGGGTTGACCCCGCGGCGGTCCGTCTCGGTGTCGAGGATCTCCCTCAGCCGGGCCCGCAGGGCCGGGTCGGACTCCTGGAGCGGGGTCCCCAGGGCGAGGAGGAGGGCGAGCCAGCTAGCCACGCACGGCCTCCGCTTCCCGGCGCCGGCCGGCGCCCACGCGGTCGAGCCGGGCGAGGAGGTCGCCGCCCTCGCGCTCGATCCGGAGGTTCAGGTACAGCAGGGAGAACGCGGCGACGCGCAGCGTGTCCGCGGCCGCGAAGGAGAGGCCGGCCGCGAACGCGACGTAGGTGCCGTTCGACGGCGAAAGGTGGCGCGCGAGGTCGGGCAGGTCGAGACCGAGCAGCGTCCGCACCGCCCAGGGCAGGAGCTCGCCGAGCAGGAGGAGGTTGACGAACGCGAAGAGGGCCACGAGGACCAGGAGCAGCCAGAGCGCCATGCCGGAGCCGGAGCGCTCCATGAGGCGGGCCGAGCGGGCCAGCGCGGCGAGCGGCGGCAGGTCCTCGTAGACGGACGCGGGAAGGGCCACGCCCCAGCGGTTCACGAGCGCGAGGCCGGGGTAGATCCCGGCGAGGGAGGCGACGAGGGCCGCGGCGGAGGGCCAGCCCGAGAGGAAGACCGCCGAGAGGGGGGCGCGGGCCGCCCCGCGCAGGCAGGCCGCGAGCGAGCAGTCGCCGCCGGAGGTGCGGCGGAGGAAGAACTCGGCGGCCGCGCGGTGGCCGATCCCGCGCAGGAGGAAGACGGCGGCCAGCCCGAGGGCCGCCAGCTGGAGGCGGGCGAAGTGGAGGTCCATCGAGACGCCCGCGGGGACGGCGGAGGCGAGGTGGTGGAAGGCGGCCAGCGCGAGGGCGAAGCCCGCGCCCGCCGTGCCGGCGAGGAGGGCCCAGGAGGCGAAGGAGTCGCGGACGAACCACGCCGTGGCGTCGAGGACCTCGAGGGTCCCGAGCCGGCGCGCCAAGGGGACCGGGGGCGGCGTCACGAGGCGAGGATCCCGTACCCCAGCCCGAGGAAGAGCAGCCAGTACGCGAGCGCCGCGGCGAGGACGCCGAGCGGGAGCTTCCACGCGGCCCCGGGCGGCGGGGGCGGGCCCGCGAGCGCGACGGCGCGCTTCGACAGGCAGCCGGTGCAGTGGTTGACGCCCTCGATCTTCGTCGTGCACTCGGGGCAGGCCGGCCGCCGGCAGCGGACGCAGACGCCCGTCGCCGGGCGGTCGGGATGCTGGAAGCAGAACCGGGCGTCCATGGCCACCAGTCTACCCGTCGACCCTCCACGCGGCGAGCAGCCAGCGGCGGAGGTCGACGGGCGGATCCGTCCAGAGCTCGAAGGAGACCCAGCCGGCGCCGATCTCCGGCGTCGGGGTCGCGCCGGCCGCGAGCGCGGCGGCGAGATCGTCGCCGCCGAGCCGGAAGGAGACGCGGCGCATCCCGGTCGCGACGGCGAGGAGGCGCCCGTCGGCGGCGCGCACGCCGACCCAGGCGTAGGAGGCCGGGTCGGGGCAGCAGGTCGCCAGGCCCCGGCGGCCCGCCGCGGCCTCCTCGAGCGCGGAGGCGACGTCGGAGTGCGCCGAGGGCGACTCGCGCTCCAGCCAGCGGACCGCGTCCGCGTTGGCGGGGATCCGGAGGGCCGGGGGCACCGGGAAGGGCATCGCGCCATCGTACCCTCCGCCCTTGTCCCGAGGTCGCGGATCTGCCACCATGGAGGGTCGTTTCGAACCCCAAGGAGGCCGCCATCCAACTCAAGGTCGACCGCCACACGATGCACCTGACCGGCCCGGGCCCCGGGCGGGACCCGAACCCCGCCGAGACCCGGGAGTGGACGGAGGCCCTGGACGACCTCGTCCGCACCTTCGGCCCGGCCCGGGGCCAGTTCATGATCCGCTCGCTCGTGGACCGGGCCCAGAAGCAGGGGCTCCAGCTGCCGTTCGTGGTCCAGACGCCCTACGTCAACACGATCCCGGCCGCGCAGGACGCGCCGTACCCGGGCGACGAGAAGCTCGAGAAGCGGATCCGGCGCATCATCCGCTGGAACGCGGCGGTCATGGTCATGCGGGCGAACCACCACGACCCCGGCATCGGCGGCCACCTGTCGACCTACGCCAGCGCGGCGACGCTCTACGAGGTGGGCTTCAACCACTTCTTCCGGGGCAAGGAGGCGCGGGGCGGCGGCGACCACGTCTACTTCCAGGGGCACTCCTCGCCGGGCATCTACGCGCGGGCCTTCCTCGAGGGCCGGCTCAGCGAGGCCCAGCTCGAGAACTTCCGCCAC
>CAYXGZ010000103.1:0-4533 GCA_964464755.1 uncultured Planctomycetales bacterium | reverse complement strand
GGAAGCCGAGGCGCTCGCCGGCCTCGACCGCGGGGCGGACGAGGACGATGCGCCGCACCTGCCCCGCCTTGAGCGCCTGCACGGCCTTGGCGACGGCGAGGAAGGTCTTGCCGGTGCCCGCGGGGCCGATGGCGAAGACGATGCCGTTCGCGTCCATCTCGGCGAGGTACTTCCTCTGCCCGTCGGTCTTCGCCTCGACCTCGACGAAGCGGCGGAACACCGCGCCGGGGACGTAGGAGCCCGGCGCGCCGACGTCCGTCGAGCGGCGCCGGGGCGAGAGGATCTCCTCGAGCTCGGCCTCGGTGACCTCGCCGCGGGCGTCGAGGATCTCGCGGATGCGGCCGAAGGCGTCGAAGGCCGTCTCGACCTCGGCCTTGGTGCCGGCGAGCTGGATGGCGCCGTTGCGGACGGTGACCTTGGCGCCGGTCTTCTCGCGGATGCGCTTCACGTTGCGGTCGTACATGCCGAAGAGGCGGGAGGCCTCGTCGCGGTCCTCGAGGGGCAGCGCTTTGTGCATGGGGTTCCTAGAAATAGGCCACGAGGGCCGCCGCGACCGGGGCGGCCAGCAGGAAGCTGTCGCACATGTCCAGGGCTCCGCCGAACTCGGGCAGCCAGGCGCCGGAGTCCTTCACGCCCGCCCAGCGCTTCACGGCGGACTTCGCCAGGTCGCCGAGCATCGCGGCGAGGGTGACGGCCCCGGAGAGGGCCCAGAGGGAACCGGGCGGGGCCCCGTGGTGCACGACCCGCGTGAGCACGACGACGCCGAGCACCGTCCCCGCGGCGAGGCCCGCGAGCCCGCCCTCGACCGTCTTGTTCGGGCTCACCTCGGGCGCGAGCTTCGTCCGGCCGACCAGCTTGCCCACGACGTAGGCGGCCATATCGGAGCCCTTCCCCGTCGCGACGAGGAAGAGCAGCCAGCCGAGCCAGGCCCCGCCGAGCTGGAAGACGAGGACCGCGCTCAGCAGCAGCACCCAGGCGCCCGCGAACAGCGTGTAGGCCGCGTCGGCCGGGCTGCGGCGCCCGTAGGTGAACACCGCGAGCACCAGGCAGAGCACCACGAGCGCCAGGAGCGGCCCCTGCGGGACAAGTCCCGCCATCGAGGGATGGCGCCAGCCCGCCGCGAAGGCCGCGTACGGCGCCAGGAGCAGCAGCTGCACGGGCGCCTCGAACGGCTTCAGCCCCTTCAGCCGGCCCATCGCGCAGAGCTCGTGGAAGGACGCGGCCGAGAAGAGCACGAGCACCGCCGTGATGGCCCAGGGCTTCCCCGTCGCGTGGTCGATCCAGAGGCAGCCGCCGAGCGCGGCCAGCAGGAGGGGGGCTCCGACGACGCGGATCGCGATCCGGCTCATTCGCTCTCGCGGATCGCGCCGAAGCGGCGGTCGCGCCGCGCGTAGTCCCGGATCGCCTCGAAGAGGTGCGGCTTGCGGAAGTCCGGCCACTTCACCGGCGTCACGAGCAGCTCCGTGTACGAGATCTGCCAGAGGAGGAAGTTCGACACGCGCACGTCGCCGCCCGTGCGGATCAGGAGGTCGGGATCCGGCGCCGAGGGCGCGTAGAGGTGGGCCGCGATCGTCTCCTCGCCGATCTTCGCGGGGTCGAGCCGCCCGGCCTTCGCCTCCTCGGCGATGCGCCGGACCGCGTCGGCCAGCTCCTGCCGCGCGCCGTAGTTGAGCGCGAGGCAGAGGATCATGCCCGTGTTCGACGCGCTCAGGTCGCGCGTCCGGTCGAGCTCCTTGCGGACGTCGGCGGGCAGCTCCCCGATCCGGCCGATCGCCTGCAGCCGGATGTTGTTCTCCATGATCTCGTCGCGCTCCTGCACGAGGTAGCGCTTCAGGAGCTTCATGAGGAAGTCCACCTCGAGGCGGGGCCGCTTCCAGTTCTCGGAGCTGAACGCGTAGAGCGTGAGCCGCTCGACGCCGATGCGGGCGCAGGTGCGGGTGATCTCCCGGACGGACTCGGCGCCGGACTCGTGGCCCCGGACGCGGAGGAAGCCCTGCTGGCGCGCCCAGCGGCCGTTGCCGTCCATGATGACGGCGATGTGGCGCGGGATCCGGACCCCCTCGAGCTCGGGGGGGACCTCGATCTTCGGCGCCGACTTGGCCTTCGCGGGCATCCGCCTAGGATACACCCGGCGGGTCCTCAGTCGAGCTTCTTCCAGCCCTCGGCCGCGGGGTCGAGGGGCCAGGCCGTCGGGGGCTCGCCGTCGGAGTTCTTCCAGAGGAGCGTGTAGTCCTCGTTCAGGATGAACATGCGGTCCCCGCTCACCCCGGGCTCGGCCGGGTAGGCGACGAAGCCGAAGCGCTCCGGGTTCCGCCCCTCGCCCGCGTCGTACTTCGAGAACGTCCCCGGCGCCGATTCGAATTCCAGCAGGACGGCGAAGAGGTAGCCGGCCTTGGGTTCGGGTTCCCCGAGGTCCTTGAACAGGTCGTACGCCCCCCGGGCCGGCGAGGCGTCCGCCCGGGCCGCCGCCGGCTCGATCAGCTTGATCGCGTTCTTGGCGTCGCCCCCGAGCCCGCAGAGCCCCGCGACGTCCTTCACCCAGAAGTCGTTGATCTTGTTGTCGTCCCGGTCGTTCGAGCGGAAGTCCGCCTGCGCCGTCGCGAAGGTCTTCAGCGTCGCGGACGCGTTGCGCTCGTTCGACCGCTGGAGCGGCGAGCCGCCGCCCGACGAGACCTGCGCCGCGCGTACCAGCGAGCCGAGCTCGCGCCTCCAGGCCGGGCTCGGCACCGGGTGCTTCGACCGCAGCGACTCCACCTGCGTACGGAGCCCGGCGTCGGGATCGTCCTTGGCCAGGCTTTCGAGGACGTCGACGCCCGCCAGCCCGAGCGCGAGGATCTTCTCGACGGCGTCCTCGCGGACCGTCACCGAGTCGTCCTTCAGCGCGGGCAGGAGCTCGCGCACGGTCTTCTCGACTTCCGCGAGGCCGCGGGGGGCGCCGCCCGCCTCCAGGGCCTTCACCTCGTCGGGCGTCAGCGCCCGCGTCCGCAGGCTCTTCTCCTTGGCGCCCTCGACCATCGCCGTCGCGCCCTTCAGCACGAGGGGCCGGCCCCAGGGGTCCTTCGGCAGCTCCGGCAGGAAGCCGTTCTCCGGCCAGGCCTTGGCCCACGCGGGCCGCGTCCAGAGCTCATCCGCCTTGTCGGGCGCGGACCCGTACGCGGCGACGTAGCCCTCGACGGCCCCGGCGAGGATCGCCAGCCGCACCTTCGCCGTGAACTGCGCCGCGAGGCGCGGCGTCGGCGCGACGATCGCCCGTCCCGTCGCCGGCGCCAGGAGCTGCCCGTCCACCTTGGCCTGCCGTCCCGCGGCCTCGTAGGCGAGCGTCGACGGCGGCCCCGACCAGAATCCGCCCTCCGGCCAGAACACGTCCTTCTCCAGCCAGGCGGGACGCTCGACGAGCTCCTTCGTCGACGCGGGCGGCCGCCCCGTGTAGAGCTGGAAGAGCTCGACGGCCCGGGTCAGCTGGCGCCGCCGGCCCTCCGCGACCGTCGCCTCGGAGTGGAACTCGAACTCCTCCGCCTTCCAGGGCAGGTCGAACTCCAGGGCCGTGATGGACTCCTGGAACGCGACCGGGCCCATGCTGATTTCCTTCTTGAGGGGCACCGCCTTCGCGGGATCGACCCAGAGCTTCAGCTCCGAGCCCTCCTCGCCCCGCATCTTCAGCGGGATGACCAGGAGGGCCGCCTCGATCTCCCCCACCTTCTCCGTCCCGCCCCAGGCCGGCACGCCGACCTCGACCTTCCGGTCGGCGCCCCCCTCGAGGTCCGACATCGTGACGATGAAGCTCTCGCGGATCCCGGCCCGGCAGCACTCCGCGAACGCCGCGGCCGTGAGCCCGGCCGGCAGGCGCGGCGCGTCGTCGCCCTCGGACTTGATCTTCCGCCCGTCGCAACGGATCGCCAGGCTCCGCTTGCGGGTGCCGTCCTTCAGGACCATCGACGCCCGGTCCGCGCCGAGCACCCGCAGCTCGCCCTCGAGCTTCATGGGGCCCGCGGCGATCTCGAACGCGTAGCGGACGCTCTTCGCGTCCCTGATCTTCGCCGCGACGCGGTCGAGGAGATCCTTCGCCTTCTTCGCGTCGGGGTCCTGGGGGAACGCGAGGAGCAGCGGGAGCAGGATCAGCAGGCGCATGCGGGGCCTCCGGGGTTCACCGGGCCAGCATACCCCGCCCGGATCAGCGGCGGATCGTCTTTTCCCGGTCGTGGCCGACCGAGATCATCCCGACGCGGACGCCCAGGATCTCCTCGAGGAAGCGCAGGTAGTTCCGCGCCTCCCGGGGCAGCCGGGCGAACGACGTGGCCTTCGAGGTGTCCGCCTTCCAGCCGGGGAACGACTTGTACTCGGGCACGCAGCGGGCGAGCGTCCCCACGTCGACGGGCACGCGCCGGATCCGCTTCCCGTCGAGGCGGTACCCGGTGCAGACCTTGATCTCCTCGAAGCCGTCGAGCACGTCGAGCTTCGTGATGATGAGCTCGTCGATGCCGTTGATGGTCACCGCGTGGCCCGAGGTCACCGCGTCGAACCAGCCGCAGCGCC
>CAYXGZ010000102.1:0-4550 GCA_964464755.1 uncultured Planctomycetales bacterium | reverse complement strand
CTCGGCGACGATGAGCTCGTTCGCGTTGAACAGCCGGCCGACCTCGTCCATGCCCTTCATGAGCGGGCCGTTGATGATGTCGAGCGGCGCGGCGGTCTTCCGCTTCTCCTCGAGGTCCTCGATCAGCCCCTCCTTGCTGCCCTCGACGATGCAGCGCGCGAGGCGCTCGTCGAGCGGGAGGCGCTCGCGGGCCGGCCCCGCGGCGGCCTTGCGGCCGCGGAAGTGGGAGGCGAAGGCGGCGATCGGGTCGGCGCCGCGGCCGAAGAGGACGTCGTCGCAGAGCGCCTTCTCCTCGGCGGGGATCGAGGCGTGCCGGACGAGCTTCTCGGAGCTCACGATGGCGAAGTCGAGGCCCGCCTTCGTCGCGTGGTGGAGGAAGACGGAGTTCAGGACCTCGCGGCCCGCGGCGGGGACGCCGAAGGAGACGTTCGAGATCCCGAGCACGGTGCGGGTGCCGGGGAAGCGGCGCTTCAGCTCGTGCACGGCGTCGATCGTGTGCTTCGCGGAGCCCGCGTAGCTCTTGTCGCCGCTGGCGCAGGGGAAGACGAGGGGGTCCCAGATCACGTCCTCGGCGGGGATCCCGTACTTGCCCGTGAGGAGCTCGAGGCTGCGGGCGGCGACCTCGACCTTGCGGTCGAGCGTGATGGCCTGGCCCTTCTCGTCGATGCAGCCGACGACGAGGGCGGCGCCGTAGGCGCGGGCGAGGGGCGCGACGGCCTCGAAGCGCTTCTCGCCGTCCTCGAGGTTCACCGAGTTGAGGATGGACTTGCCCTGGCACCAGCGGAGGGCGAGCTCGAAGACCTTGGCGTCCGTCGAGTCGATCATGAGCGGCGCCTTGACCACGCGGATCAGCTTCTCGAGGAAGCTCGTGACGTCGGCGGATTCGTCGCGGTCGGGGTCCTGGAGGCAGACGTCGAGGACCTGGGCGCCGTTCTTCACCTGGCGGCGGCCGATCTCCGCGGCCTCCTCCCAGCTCCCCTTCGCGACGAGGTCCTTGAACTTCCGGCTGCCGAGGACGTTCGTGCGCTCGCCGACGAGGATGGGGCGGTTGTCCTCCTCGACGGAGACGTAGTCGATGCCGCTGACGTGGGTGCGGCGCGCGTGGGGCGGGACGCGGGGCTTCGCGCCCCGGGCGAGGGCCGAGAAGACCCGGATGTAGGACGGGTCGGTGCCGCAGCAGCCGCCGACCGCGTTGATCCAGCCGTGCTCGAGGAAGCGGCGGAGCACGGCGGCCATCGCCTCGGGGCTCTCGCCGTAGCGGCCCTCCTCGTCGGGCAGGCCGGCGTTCGGGTAGCACGTGACGGGGACGCGGGCGAGCCGGGAGAGCGTGCGGAGGTGATCGGCCATGAACTCCGGGCCGGTGGCGCAGTTGAGGCCGATCGAGAGCAGGTCGGCGTGCTCCAGGGCGGCGGCGAGGGCGTCGACGGCCTGGCCCGCGAGCATCGTGCCCATGGGCTCGATGGTCGCGGAGACGCTGACGGGCAGCTCCGTGCCGGTGTCGGCGAAGGCGCGGCGGATGCCGAGCAGGCCCGCCTTGATATTGCGCGTGTCCTGCGCGGTCTCGAGGATGAGGAAATCGGCGCCGCCCCGGATGAGGCCGGCGGCCTGGACGCGGTAGTCCTCGAGGAGGCGCTCGAAGGTGACGCCGCCGGTGACGGTGAGGGAGCGGGTCGTCGGGCCCATGGAGCCGGCGACGAAGCGGTCGGGGCCCGCGGCGTCGCAGGCGGCGCGGGCGAGGGCGGCCGCGGCGCGGTTGATCTCCCCGGCGCGGTCCGAGAGTCCGTACTCGCCGAGCACGAGCGGCGTGCCGCCGAAGGAGTTCGTCTCGACGATGTCGGCCCCCGCGGCGAGGTACTCGTCGTGGATGGCGCGGATCACGTCGGGGCGCGTGAGGTTGAGGTTCTCGTTGCAGCCCTCGAGCTCCGGCCCGCCGAAGTCGGCGGGGCCGAGGTTCCGGCGCTGGAGCATCGTGCCCATCGCGCCGTCGAAGCAGAGCACCCGCTCGGCGAAGAGCCGGGCGAGGCGGAGCCCGCGCTCGTTCACGGCCGGCCCCCCTTCTTCGCCTTGAGGCGGGGGCGGTCGGCGACGGCGATGACGACGCCGAAGGGGTCGCCGCGGCGGCCGTCGCCGGGGCGGATGCGCAGGCGCAGGAAGCCCGCGGACTCGAGCAGGGTGCCGAGCTGGACGCGGTCGAAGCCGAGGGCGACGTGGCCGAGGCGCTCGCGGACCCAGGTCTCCTTGTGGGGCTTGAGCTCCAGGACGAGGAGGCGGCCGCCGGGCTTGAGGATGCGGCGGGCCTCGGCGAGGACGCGCGCGGGGTCCGGCACGGCGTGCAGGACCTGGGCGAGCAGGGCGACGTCGTAGGCCTGGTCGCGCAGGGGGAGCTTCTCGAGGGGCCCCTCGAGGAACTTCACGTTCCGGAGGCCGCGGCGGGAGGCGAGCTCGCGCGCGCGGGCGATGCGGGCGGGGGAGCGGTCAACGCCGGTGACGGAGGCCGCCCACGCGGCGGCCTCGGCGGCCAGGCGGCCCTCGCCGCAGCCGAGGTCGGCGACGCGGACGCGGGGGAGCAGGAGGCCCAGGGCCCGGGCCCAGGCGGCCCAGGAGCGGCCGGGGACGCCGGAGCCCTCGCCGCCGGGCTCGCGGTCGCGGCGCAGGCGCAGCACGTCGGCGAGGCGGGCGTCGTCGCCGGGCCCGCCGGCGGCGCGGATCTCGGCGAGCACGCCCGCGGGGACGACGCCGTCCCGGAGCCGGAACCAGGCCCAGCCGGCCTGCCGCTGCTCGTCCAGGAGCCCGCCCTCCCGGAGCAGCCGCAGGTGCCGGGAGACCCCGGACTGCGCCTGGCCGAGGATGGTCACGAGCTCCGTGACGTTGAGGCGATCCCGGTCCAGGAGCCGCAGGAGGCGGAGCCGGGTCTCGTCGCCGAGGAGCCGGAACAGGGCGGAGGGCTCAGTCATATCAACATATATATGAAATCAGATATGACATGTCAACCGGCCCGGGGGATGCAGAAATCCTAAACCCGGGGGCCGCGGGATCGTACCCTTGATGCATGGCCGATGCGCGAAGCCTGGTCCTCGGGGAGCTCGCCCTCCGGAGCGGCCTGGTCACGGGCCCGCAGCTCCGCGAGCTCATCGCCCGGCAGGAGCGGGCGCCCGGCCGGCGCCTGGGCGCGCTCATGGTCGACGAAGGCTACGCCTCCCACGAGCAGCTCGACGCCCTCCTCGCCGTCCAGCGGCGCGCCCTGGGCGAGCTGTCGGACCGGGGAAACCCGCCCTTCGGCGTCCTGGCCGTGGAGCGGGGCTGGGCCGAGCCCGACGCGGTCGCGGACTGCCTGAGGATGCAGCGCGCGCTGGAGGACCAGGGGCTGCACGTCCGGATCGGCCAGCTGCTGCTCGGTCGCGGCCTCATCACCTTGGAGCGCTTCTGGGCGATCCGCCGCGAGCAGGAGCCCGGGCCCGCGATGTGCGCCCGGTGCGAGGGCGACCTCTCCGAGCCCCGCTTCACCCGCACCCAGGTCCTCTGCCCGGGCTGCGGCGCCGAGATCGACCGGATCGACCCGCTCTAGGATTTCGGCGTCCAGGCCTCGCCCATCCAGTCCCGGTAGACCGCCCGCTGGCGCGCGTCCGCCGACTTCGCCGGCACCACCTTCCGCGCCAGGCTGTCCCTCGCCCCGACCTTCACGCGGAGCCTCCGGAGGAAGCCCGCGCGGAAGACCGCCAGCTCGAACGAGTCCCCGGCCCGGTACTCGAGCAGCCGGGGCTCCCAGGTCGCCGCGTCCACGCGCCCGCCGTCGATCGCCAGGATCTCGTCCTTGGCGCAGAGCCCCGCCGCCTCGGCGGGCGAACCCGAGCGCACCGTCGCGACCTGGACGTGGTCGCCCTGCTTCTGCACGATCGCGCCGATCCAGCCCCGCGTCGCCGGCCGGGGCCGGCCCTCGTCGTCCTTCTCCTCCTCGCGCTCCAGGGCCAGGCCGGCCGCGGAGAGGAAGTCGCCCAGGTCGAGCTCGCGCGTCCCGTCGATGTAGTCCCGCCAGAAGGCCGCCAGCGACGAGCCCGCGACCTCCTCGGCCACCTCGCGCCAGCGCCCCTCGGGGAAGCCCGCGCCCGTCGCCGTCACCTCGGCGTAGAGGCGGCGGAGCACGTCGTCGAGCGAGCGGCGGTTCCGCGTGCGGCGGCGGATCTCCAGGTCGAGCGCCATCCCCACGAACTCGCCCTTCTCGTAGTAGGAGATCGTCGAGTTCGGCGAGTTCTCGTCGGGCTGGTAGTACTTGATCCACGCGTCCCAGCTCGACTCCGAGAGCGACTGGTGCCGGCGGCCGGGCTTCTCGAGGTAGGCCTGCCAGCGCTGGCCGACCTTCTTGAGGTAGCGCGCCGGCGCCACGAGCCCCGCGCGGACGAGGAAGAGCCCGTCGTAGTACGACGTGACGCCCTCCATGGCCCAGAGCAGCGTCGTGTGGACCTCGCGCTCGTAGTCGAAGGGCCCGAGAACGGACGGCCGGATCCGCTTCACGTTCCAGAGGTGGAAGAACTCGTGGCTCGTGACTTCGATGA
>CAYXGZ010000101.1:0-4600 GCA_964464755.1 uncultured Planctomycetales bacterium | reverse complement strand
TCGGGTCCTTGCCGCTGAAGGCGCCGCCGCCGTGCCGGCCCATGCCGCCGTAGGTGTCGACGATGATCTTCCGGCCCGTGAGGCCGCAGTCGCCCTGGGGCCCGCCGATGACGAAGCGCCCCGAGGGGTTCACGTGGTAGATGATGTTCTTGTCGACCATGCCCGGGGGCAGGATCGGCTGGATCACCTTCTCGATGATGTCGCGCCGGATCTGCTTCTGGCCGACGTTCGCGTCGTGCTGGACCGAGCAGACGACCGTGTGCACGCGCACCGGCCGGTCGTTCTCGTACTCGATCGTGACCTGCGACTTCCCGTCGGGCCGCAGCCAGGACAGCTCGCCGTTCTGGCGCAGCTCGGCCGCCCGCACGCAGATCGCCTTCGCCAGGTCGATGGGCAGCGGCATGTAGCTCGCCGTCTCGTTGGAGGCGTAGCCGAACATGATGCCCTGGTCGCCCGCGCCGAGGTCCTTCTGCTCGTCGGAGGTCACGGCCGCGTCGATGTCCGCGGACTGCTGGGAGATCGCCGTGAGCACCGCGCAGGTGTGGTAGTCGAAGCCGATCGACGAGGAGTCGTAGCCGATCTCCTTGACGGTCTGGCGCACGACCTCGGGGATCTCGACGTAGGTGCGGGTCGAGATCTCGCCGGAGACCAGGACCATGCCCGTCTTGACGAGCGTCTCGCAGGCGACGCGCGCCTCGGGGTCCGTCTTGAGCATCGCGTCGAGCACGGCGTCGGAGATCTGGTCGGCCATCTTGTCCGGGTGACCCATCGTCACGGCCTCGGACGTGAAGAGCCAGCGGCCCTGTCTCGCCATGGAAATTCTCCTCGGGTCCAATGGGAAAGCGTCACTTTATATCAGATGGCCGGACCCCCTTCAACGCTTGAACGGGCGGCCCGGGGCGGGCATCCTGTGCGCGTGTCCTCCACCTCCGACCTGCTCCTCCTCCTCGCCGCGGCCCACGGCAACAACATGCTCGTGAAGGGCGGGGCGGCGGACACGGCCCACCTGGAGGACGCCCTCGGGGTCGACTTCTCCGGCTCCAACCGCCCCGGCCTCGCCCCCCTGCACTTCCGGGACGCGCCCGACGCCGAGCCCCGCGTCTTCGCCGATTGGGTCGAGGCGCTCCGGAAGCGGGACGTCGAGGGCTTCCTCGTCGCCGACGAGAAGTCCGCCGGCCTGGCCCGGCCCGCCCCGAAGGTCGAGGGGCACGAGATCGAGGAGCGCATGCTCCACGCCTTCGTCGGCTCGCCCGGCCTGCTGCTCGGCGCCGTCTCCCCCGACCGCGTCGACCTGCTCGTGCCCCGGGTCGGCTGGACCCGCCGCACGCTGATCACCGTCGAGGACTTCGACGCCTTCATCGAGAAGGAGGCCTCCCGGGCCGAGCTGCGGGCCCGGATGCTCTGGGAGGACCTCCACAACCTGAAGCTCAGCGGCGGCGAATCCTGGGACGGCTTCCTCGCGGCGATCCGCGAGGGCGACCTCGACCAGGTCGTCAACGCGATGAGCCGCGCCGTCTCGAACACGGCGTTCCGCGCCGGCGAGGACGAGCGCTGGTACCGGCTCCTCGAGGAGAAGCGCAACCCGGACCACCACGCCGTCTTCCAGGTGGTGGGCGTCCGCGAGGTCCCGCGCTGGAGGATCTCGACGGACGTCGCGGAGCAGGCGCAGCGGCTGCGCGCGGCGCTGGAGCGGATCCGGGACTACGCGGCCCGGGCGGGCCACGGGAACTGGGAGGGCGTGTTCGCCAAGGCGCTGTCCCTGCTCGAGGACGATCCCTCCGCGGGCGGCTTCGCGACGCTGTTCCAGGGCTGCGGGCTGGCCCCGGGGGCGCTGCGGCTGCTCTCCGCCTCCGTCGCCGCGGACGTGTTCGGCGGCATGGGGAGCTGGAACGACCTGGGGGACGACACGGACGACTACCGGACGGCCTCGGAGGCGCTGTTCCGCGAGCTGGCGCCGAGCCTGCAGGTGGCCGTCAACTCCTTCTGGGGGCCGCGTCGAGGAGCCTGAGGACCAGGTCCACCGAGGCCGCCAGCGCGCCGCGCCCCGACTCCACGGCCTCCCTCCCCTTCCTCCCCGCCTCGCGGGCCGCGGCCGGATCCTTGAACCACGCGTCGAGCGCCGCCTCCAGCTTCGCCGGATGGTCGAGCACGACGAGGCCGCCCGCGCGGGCCAGCGTCCCGGCGATCTCCTCGAAGTTCTCGAGGCTCGGCCCGGAGACGACCGGCTTGCCCAGCACGGCGGGCTCCAGCATGTTCTGCCCGCCCCGCGCGCAGAAGGTGCCGCCGATGTAGACCGCGTCCGCGGCCGCGTAGGTCCGCGCCAGTTCGCCGACCGTGTCGAGCAGGAGCAGCGCGTCGGCCGGCGGCGGCCCCGCGAGCCTCGAGCGCCGGGCGACGGGCCGGCCGGACGCGGCGAGGAGCTTCTCGACCTCGTCGGCCCGCTCGACGTGCCGGGGCGCGACGAGGAGCCGCAGCCCGGGGTGCCGAGCCCTGAGCGCGTCGACGGCGGCCAGGAGCAGGCCCTCCTCGGGATCGTGCGTGCTGCCGGCGACGAGCAGCGGGGCGTCGGGGGCCACGCCCCAGCGCGAGCGGATCTCGGCGCGGGCCGCGTCGGGGTCGAAGCCCAGCGCGGCGTCGTACTTCAGGTTGCCCGTGACGGCGATGCGCTCCGAGGGGACGCCGAACTCCGCGATGCGGTCCGCGTACGAGCGGTCCTGCATGCCGAGCGCGGCGAGGCGGCGGAAGACGCGGCGGAAGAACCAGGTCGCGCGCCGGTAGCGCCGGTGCGAGCGGCGGGACATCCGGCCGTTGACGATGCCGACGGGGATCCCCCGCCCCGCCGCGGCCTGCACGAAGTTGGGCCACACCTCGAGCTCGACGAGCACGACCGCGTCGGGACGGACCCGCCGCAGCGCGCGGCGGACGGCGAAGCCGAAGTCGAGCGGCCAGAAGTGCACGCGCCGGCCCGGGTGGACCTCGCCGGCGTGCTGGCGCCCCGCGGGCGTGGTCACGCTGATGTCGAACTCGAGGTCGGGCCGCCGCGCGGCCAGCTCGCGGACCAGGGGGCGCGAGAGCGCGACCTCGCCGACCGAGGCGCAGTGGATCCAGACGCAGGGCCGCCCCGGCTCGCGGCGCGGCGCGCCGCCGAAGCGCTCCCCCAGGCCGCGCCGCCAGTTCCCGTCCGTCGCGAGCTTGAACGCGACGTACGGCGAGGCGGCGAGGACCCCGGCCCCGTAGGCGAGGTCGAGCAGCAGGCCCATTCGAGCCTAGTCCGCCTCGCCCCGGTCGCCGCCCGCGACGACTCCGGCCCCGTGGCACTTCTTGTACTTCTTGCCGGAGCCGCAGGGGCAGGGCTCGTTGCGCCCCGTCTTGGGCCCGGAGACGATCGGCTTGGGCTTCTCCTCCTCGCCCGCGGCGGCCTCCGGGGCCTGGCCGCCCTGGAAGGTCTGGACCTCCTGCTTCGACTCCTGCGCGGCCTTCCAGCGCCGGGCCAGCCGCTCCTCGTCGACGGCGACCTGCTGCATCTTGAAGAGCAGCGAGGTGACGTCCTCCTCGAGCGCCTCGAGCATCTGCTCGAAGAGCTGGGTGCCCTCGCGCTTGTACGCCATCTTCGGGTCCTCCTGCGCGAAGGAGCGCATCCCGATGACGTCGCGGAGCTGGTCCATGTTGTAGAGCAGGTCCTTCCACTTCTCGTCGATCTTGGAGAGCACGACGTAGCGCTCGGCGCCGGAGAGGATCGCGCCGCCGACCTCGTCCACCTTCGCGGACTTGGTCGAGACGATGCGGTCCACGGTCCAGGTCGCGGCCTCGGGCCCCGGCTTGGAGGCGACGAGGGCCGGGTCGACCTCGACCTCGAACTCCTCGCGGACCTGCTTGGCGAAGAACGCGGCCTCCACGGCCCCGCCGCCCTTCTCCGAGAGGTGCTTGCGGGCGACCTGGTCGACGCGCTTGCGCACCTCGGCGATGCCGAAGGCGCGGGCCCGGGCCGCGTAGGCCTTCTCGGCCTGGCGGCTCGCGTGGTCGGCGGCCTCCGAGGCCTCGTGGACGGCCGGCAGCTCGGGCTTCTCGCCGAAGCGGGACTCGAACCAGGCGCCGAAGCCCTCGCGGTCGAAGTCGCCGCCCCGGGGCCAGAAGGTGGCCGCGGCGGCCGAGACGCGGCCCCGGATCATGTCCAGGACGCGGCTCCGCACGTCGGCGCCGTCGAGGATCTGCTGGCGCAGGCCGTAGACGACCTTGCGCTGCTGGCTGCGGATCTGGTCGTACTCGACGAGGTTCTTGCGGATCTCGAAGTTGTGGCTCTCGACGTTCTTCTGCGCCTTGGCGATGGCGCGGGTGACGAGCTTCGACTCGATGCGCTCGCCCTCCTTGAGGCCGAGCCGGCGGAGCACGTCCTTCATCCAGGGCGGGGCGAACTTCCGGAAGAGGTCGTCCTCGAGGCAGAGGAAGAACTGGGACGAGCCCGGGTCGCCCTGGCGGGCGCAGCGGCCGCGGAGCTGGTTGTCGATGCGGCGCGCCTCGTGGCGCTCGGTGCCCAGGACGTGCAGGCCGCCCAGGGCCACCACGCGCTCGCGCTCGTTGCCCGCCAGCAGTTGCTCGACCG
>CAYXGZ010000100.1:0-5011 GCA_964464755.1 uncultured Planctomycetales bacterium | reverse complement strand
GAACACGGCCCCGTCGCGCATCACCTCGAGCTCGTACTCCTTCCACCCGAAGATGGACTCCTCGATGAGGACGGTGTGGACCATGGAGAGCTCGAGGCCGCGCTGGACGATGCGCTCGTACTCGTCGACGTTGTAGGCGATGCCGCCGCCGGTGCCGCCGAGGGTGAAGGAGGGGCGGACGACGAGCGGGAGCCCGAGCTTCTCGCGGACCTCGTGGGCCTCGGCCATGGACTTGACCTGGGCGGAGCGGGGGAGGTCGAGGCCGATCTTCTGCATGGCCTGCTTGAAGAGGTCGCGGTCCTCGGCCTTGCGGATGCTGGCGGCGGAGGCGCCGATCATCTCGCAGCCGTACTTCTTGAGGGCGCCGGAGTCGTGGAGGGCGATGGCGGTGTTCAGGGCGGTCTGGCCGCCCATGGTGGCCAGGACGGCGTCGGGGCGCTCCTTCTCGAGGATGAGCTCGACCATCTCGGGGGTGACGGGCTCGATGTAGGTCCGGTCCGCCATCTCGGGGTCGGTCATGATGGTGGCGGGGTTGGAGTTCACGAGGACGATCTCGTAGCCCTCCTCGCGGAGCGAGCGGCAGGCCTGGGTGCCGGAGTAGTCGAACTCGCAGGCCTGGCCGATGACGATCGGGCCGGACCCGATGAGCAGGATGCGCTTGAGGTCGGTTCGACGCGGCATGGGGCGGTCCGTCTCCTAGTGGGATTTCGGGGAATGGAGGGGGCGCGGAGTGGACCCGTCCTCGGACTGGAATGCCATCGAGCGCCCCGAAGTTGAGGGATGCTAGCAGGGGGGCGTTGGGGCGTCAACGAACCGGGTCACGCGCGGATCCAGCGCCAGATCTCGCGCGGCGTGGGGCGCTTCCCGTAAAGGAGGAGGCCGGCGCGGTAGAGGCGGGCGCCGAGCCGGAGCGAGACGACCGTGGAGGCGGCGAGGACGCCGAGCGCCAGGACGACCTCCCAGGCGGGCAGGCCGCGGGGGTCGATGGAGACCCGGATCATCAGCGTGGCGGGCGCGGTGAGCGGGAAGAACGTGAGCACCCGGGAAAACGCGGAGTGCGGCGTCGAGAAGACGTGGAACCAGAAGAACAGGGGCGACATCGCCAGGAAGTTCACGACCCAGGTGTACTGCATCGCCTCGCGCTGGTTGCTCCCGAGGGAGCCGATGCCGAGGAGGAGGCTGCCGACGAGGAGGTAGCCGAGCAGGTAGACGAGCAGGCAGAACGCGAAGAGGCCGGGGTTGAGCGCGAAGGACGCGACGAAGGCCAGGACCGTGCCGATCCCCATCGCCGACCAGACGGCGACCTGGAGCAGGCCCACGGCGCCGAGCCCGAGGAGCTTGCCGGCCATGAGCTGCACGGGCGTGATCGAGGAGATCACCATCTCGAGGACGCGGTTCTCCTTCTCGTCCGCGAGGCCCTGGACGAGGTAGCCGCCCGCGACGGAGATCGACAGGAAGGTCAGGACGAAGAAGAAGCCCGCGGTCGCCAGGCGGCCGACGTAGTCCCAGAGCGACTCGGAGTCCTGGGGCGATCCGTCGGGCTGGAGGAAGCGGATGTCGCGGCGGGCGACCGGGTCGCGGGCGCGCTTCGCCTTCGCGGGCTCCGCGGCGGCGAGCAGGCCCTCGACGAGCCAGTCCTCGAACGCGTCGGGGACGAAGGCGTCGCCGATGGTGGAGATCGAGGGGCGGATCGTGGTGATCACGGGGACGGAGCCGGTCTGGACGTAGTCCGCGGGGATGCGGATGAGGATCTCGACGCGGTCGGCGGCGAGGCGGGCCCTGCCCTCCTCGATGGAGGCGTAACGGCGCCAGGTCGTCCCCGCGGGCGGCGCGGCGGGGAGGACGCCGGCCTCGTCGACGTAGGCGAGGCCCGCGCGGTCGATGCGGCGCTGCTCGGACTCCATCGACTGCTTCTGCATGCCGACGGTGAGGGCCATGAGGCCGGCCATGAAGAGGGGGAGGCCGAAGGTGACGACGAGGAAACCGACGCGCTTCACGGTCGTGACGAACTCGTGGCGGGCGACGACGAAGATGCGGTTCACGCGGCCCCTCCCGTCGCGCGGATGAAGACCTCGTCGAGGCTGGGCAGGGCGCGCTCGAAGTGGCGGACGCGGGCGCCGGCGGAGACGAGCCCGGCGAGGAAGTCCTCGGGGGGGACGTCGAGGCGGACGCGGCGGCGGCCGTCGGGGCCGCGGGGGCCGGCGGAGGCGACGCCCGGCTGGCCCTCGAGCTCGGCGTCGGTCTCGACGATCACGGAGTTGTCGGCGTGCTTCTCGCGGGCCTCGCGGACGGTGCCGGAGAGCACCTCGCGGCCGCCGTGGAGGATGAAGAGGCGGGTGCAGAGGGACTCGACCTGGTCCATCTGGTGGCTCGAGAAGAGGATGGCGCAGCCGCGGGCGGCGGCGTCGCGGACGAGGTCGAGGACGGAGAGGCGGCTGACGGGGTCGAGGCCGCTGAAGGGCTCGTCGAGGATGGCGAGCTCGGGCTCGTGGAGGAGGACGCCGGCGAGCTGGACCTTCTGCTGCATTCCCTTGGAGAGCTCGCGCATGCGCTTGCCCCGCACCTCGAGGAGGCCGACGCGGTCGAGGTACTGCTCGGCGCGGCGGAGGGCGAGGTGGCGGGGGAGGCCCTTGAGCTGGCCGAGGAAGGCGAGGACGTCGAGGACCTTCTGGCGCTGGTAGAGGCCGCGGTCCTCGGGGAGGTAGGCGAGGCGGTCCTTGAGGGCCGGGTCGATGGTCCTCCCGAAGAGGAGGATGCGTCCGTCGTCGGGGCGGGTGATGTCCATGATCATGCGGATCAGGGACGTCTTGCCGGCGCCGTTGGGGCCGAGGAGGGCGAAGACCTCGCCGCGGTCGACGCGGAGGGAGACGGCGTCGACGGCGCGCTTCGCGTCGTAGGTCTTGGTGACGCGGTCGACCTCGAGGACGGCCATCCCTACTTTTCGAGTTCGGCGAAGCCCTTGATGATGCGGCCGACGAGGCCGTAGTCCTTGGCCTCCACGGGGCTCAGCCAGAAGTCGCGGTCGGCGTCCTTGGTGACCTGCTCGACGGTCTTGCCGGTCTCCTGGGCGACGATGCCGTTGTAGCGCTCGCGGAGCTTGACGATCTCCTCGGCGTTGATGGCGACGTCGGAGGCGGAGCCGGTGACCATGGTGGAGGGCTGGTGGAGGAGGAAGCGGGCGTTGGGCAGGGCGAAGCGGCGCTCCTTGGGGGAGGCGAGGAAGACGAGGACGGCGGCGCTGGCGCACATGCCGGTGACGACGGTGCGGACGGGCGGCTTGACGAAGCGCATGAAGTCGTAGATGGCGAAGCCGCTGTCGGCGTGGCCGCCGGGGGAGTTGATGTAGACGGTGATGGCCGACTTCTCGTCGTCCTGCTGGAGGAGGAGGAGGCTGGACTGCATCTGGCGGGCGGTCTTGTCGGTGATGCCCTCGGAGAGGAAGATCGCGCGGGCCTTGAGCATGCGGCGCATCATGCCGTCGCCGCCCTTCTCGTCCTTGTCCTTCTCGTCCTCCTCGGCCAGGCGCGGATCGTGGATCATCGGGTTCCTCGTCGTGTTTTCGGTGGGGTCATACTAGCAGGAGGCGCGGACCCCGCAAGTTTTACCGGGGCTCGCGTCGAAGGAAGGGGGGTGCTTGCACCGAGCCCCTCGACTGGCTCGGGGCCGGCGGGCCACCGGCCCCGTCCGGGTGGCGAGTCGAAGTGGTGGGCGTGGACAGACTCGAACTGTCGACCTTCCGCTTATCAAGCGGATGCTCTAACCAACTGAGCTACACGCCCCCAAAGAGCGGACCGCGGAGCGGGGATCTTAATACGGTCGCGGCCCGCGGTCAACGGGGGCTAGTCGAGCATGGCCCAGGGGCGCTCGCGGTTGTTGTCGCCGCCCTTGCCGATGTTGAGCTTGTAGACCTTGTTGTCGCGGACGATGACGACCCAGTCGACGCCGATCGCCATGGCGCCCGACGTCCCGGAGAAGCCCGGGTCGCCGGCGGCCGGGGCGGGGAGCGGGGCGGGGCGGGCCTGGGCGGCGGACATGCGGTCGGCGGCGAGGAAGCCGATCGCGGCGAAGGCGAGCGCGAGCAGGACGCTGCGGAAATCCATCTTCATTCGATCCTCCTGGTTACCGGGTTGAACGACGGCCGCGGGCCGAAGTTAACGGGAAAGGGCGGGTGGCGGGGCGGGGGCGCGCCGGGTATCATCGGGCTCCGGCCCGCCGTGGCGGGGGCGTAGTTCAACGGGAGAACGCCTGCTTTGCAAGCAGGAGGTTGGGGGTTCGATTCCCCTCGCCTCCACCACCGCGGGCCGCGCTACTTCGGCAGGGGGGTGGGGACGGGGACCGGGACGGGCGAACCGTCCTCGTCGCGCTTCGAGACGTCGGGCTTCCCGACGCCGTCCAGGCCCACGCGCGTGGACGCGGGGCGGATGAAGGTGTAGACGTTCACGCCGGGCGACTTCGCTTCCTTCCGCACCAGGATCCAGTCCCCCCCGAGCAGCAGCGACGCGAGCGCGTGCATCGACGTCGGGTCCTCGGGATCGGCGGTGACGACCTTGGTCTCGAGCTGCTCGGACTTGGGCAGCGGCGCGGGCTTGGATCCGTCCGCGGCGGGCATCTCGGCCACGAAGTTCGGGTCGAGGCCGGAGCCGGTCGTGCCCATGGGGGCGGACATGCCGGGGTGCTGGTGGGCGCCGGAGCCGTTGGCGCAGCCGGCGAACAGGAGAGCCAGGAGGGCGGGGGCCAGGCGCATCGGGGGCATCCTAGCAATCGGGACGGCGCCGGGCAACGAAACCCTGCGGGGGGCGCGTCGGGCGGATCGATTTAAAATAAAAAATGGCGGAAGGCGGATCTTCGTCGGTCTTTCGACCGGTTCCGATCCTGCGAAGATGAGATCCCACTCTATTCGACATAGAGTCTGGGTGGTTCATCCTTTCTCAAATGCTCCTCCGGCTTTCGCTGAAGGTCCTTAGAAAGGAGGTGATCCAGCCGCAGATTCCCCTACGGCTACCTTGTTACG
>CAYXGZ010000099.1:0-5131 GCA_964464755.1 uncultured Planctomycetales bacterium | reverse complement strand
GCTCGGTGCGGCAGAGGCCGATGCCCTCGGCGCCCAGCTCGACCGCCTTCTTCGCGTCGTAGGGCGTGTCCGCGTTGGTCCGCACGCCGAGGCGGCGGATGCCGTCGGCCCACTTCATGACCTCGCGGAACGCGGGCGGGAACTCCGGCTTCACGAGGGGAAGGTCGCCCGAGTAGACGACGCCCGCGGAGCCGTCGAGCGTGACGACGTCGCCCTCCTTGAGGGTGCGGCCGTTCGCGCTGAGGGTCTTCGCCGCGAGGTCGATCTCGAGGGCCTCGCAGCCGACGATGCAGCACTTGGCCCAGCCGCGGGCCACGACGGCCGCGTGGCTCGTCTTGCCGCCGGTCGCGGTGAGGATGCCCTGGGCCGCGTGCATGCCGCCCACGTCCTCGGGGCTGGTCTCCCGGCGCACGAGGATGACCTTCCGGCCCTTCCCCGCCTGCTCCTCCGCGTCCTTCGCGGTGAAGACGATGGCGCCGCTCGCGGCGCCGGGCACCGCGTCGATGCCCTTGGCGACCCGGGCCTTCTCGAGCTCGGCGCGCGGCACCTTGGGGTCGATGACCGGGTAGAAGAGGCGCTCGACGTCCTCCGCGGAGATCCGGCGGATCGCCTCCTCGCGCGTGATGAGCCTCTCGCGGACCATCTCGGCGGCGATGCGGAACGCGGCGGCCGGCGAGCGCTTGCCCGTGCGGCACTGGAGCATGTAGAGCGTGCCGCGCTCGACGGTGAACTCCAGGTCCTGCATGTCCTTGTAGTGCTTCTCGAGGATGGAGCGCACGTCGACGAGCTGCTTGTAGACGGCCGGCATCCTCCGGTCGAACTCGGAGAGCTTCACCGGGGTGCGGATGCCCGCGACGACGTCCTCGCCCTGGGCGTTGGTCAGGTAGTCGCCGTAGAACGTGTTCTCGCCGGTGTTCGGGTCGCGCGTGAAGCACACGCCGGTGCCCGAGTCGTCGCCCATGTTGCCGAAGACCATCTGCACGACGTTGACGGCCGTGCCCTTGAGGCCGCTGATCTTCTCGACGCGGCGGTAGGTGACGGCCTTCTCGGCCATCCAGGACCCGAAGACCGCGTTGACGGCGCCGACGAGCTGCTCCCAGGGCTCCTGGGGGAAATCCTCGCCGACGTGGTCCCGGTAGACGCGCTTCTGGGCGGCGACGAGCTCGCGGAGCTCCGCCTCGTCCACCTGGGTGTCCTGGATCTTGGTGCCCGCGGGGACGCCGAGGCGCTTGCGGGTCCGGGACTCCTTGACGGCGTCGAAGGCCTGGTCGAAGAGGGCTCGCTCGACGCCCCGGGCGGTCGCGCCGTACATCGTGACGAAGCGCCGGTAGGCGTCCCAGGCGAAGCGGGCGTTGCCCGTGAGGCGGGCGAGGCCCTCGACGGAGCGGTCGTTGAGGCCGAGGTTGAGGATGGTCTCCATCATGCCGGGCATCGAGCGGGCCGCGCCGGAGCGGACGGACACGAGCAGCGGGTCGACGGGGTCGCCGAGGCGCTTGCCGACGGTCTTCTCGAGGCGCTCGAGGTGGGCGCGGACCTGGGCCTCGAGGCCCTTGGGCCAGCGGTTGCGGCTCTTGTAGTAGGCGTCGCAGGCGTCGGTGATGATCGTGAAGCCGGCAGGGACGGGCAGCCCGATGCGGGTCATCTCCGCGAGTCCGGCGCCCTTGCCGCCGAGGAGCTCCTTCTGGTCGCCGCGGCCCTCGGACTTCCGGCCGCCGAAGAAGTACACCCACTTGGTCGCCATCGTTGCTCTCCGATCTAGTTGCGGGAACGCGGGCAGTCGCAGGACGCCCCGACGCTGGCGTAGGTCCAGTCGGGCGGGTACGCGTGGAAGCGGCCGTCGGCGGCGTCGCGCTGCCGGCGGAACCACGCGAGCGCGGCGGGGACGAGCTCCTCGAGGTCGGCGCGCGAGAGGACGAGGCCCCAGATCTTCCGGCCCGCGACGACCTGCGAGGCCGCGCGGTAGTCCCGGCAGATCCCGAACTCCTCGTTGTGCCAGCGCAGGGTCGCGGAGTCCCCGTCGGCGGAGACCTTCACGGCGGCCTGGCGGAAGCCGAGGAGGACGCGGCGCGTGAGGTCGGGCGCCTGCGTGTTGTGGAGGCCGAGGTAGAAGGCCTCGTACGGGAGGACGCCGGCGGCGATGACCTTGTGGGCGGCGGCGGGCTCGTCGCGGCGGATCATCTCGACGAAGTACGAGTGGAGGCGGGCGGGGTCGCGGACGACCTCCTTGAGGGGGCCCGGGTCGGGCGCGGGGCCGCCCGGGGCCGCGCAGGCGGAGGCGAGCGCGGCGGCGGCGAGGGCGGCGAGGAGTTTCATGGGGGGGAATTCGCGAACGCGCGAGTATAGGGAGGGTCGATTCGCGGCGTCAAGTTGACAACGGCGTCGGGGCGCCCGCCTTGACACCATTTTTTTTGCAGGGATATAATCCGTCCTTCCAATATCTCGCGGAGGTGGCCTTGAACGTCCCGATCGACCCGCAGAAGAAGCCGACCCCCGCCGTTCCCGCGCCCGGGCAGACGGGGGTCCGGCCGAATCCCGCGGCGCCCGGCCAGACGGGAGTCCGGCCCAACCCCGCGGTGCCCGGCCAGACGTCGGTCCGCCCCGCGGCCCCCGGGGTCCCGGGACAGACCTCCGTCCGGCCCGCCCCGACCGCGCCGCCGCCCGCGTCCAAGCCGACCACGGTCCGCACGACCACGTCGGTGCCCGCCGTTCCGCCGGCCCCCGGGACCCCGGCCTCGAAGCCCACGCAGGTGCTGCCCCGTCCCACGCAGGTGATCCAGAAGCCCACGCAGGGGATCCCGGTCGCCTCCAAGCCGACGACCGTCCGCGTCGCCGTCCCCGGGGCGGTGCCGTCGAAGCCGACCACGGTCCGCGCGGCCGCCCCCGCGCCGGCCCCCGCCGCGCGCAAGCTCATCGGCCAGATGCTCGCGGACATGAAGGTCGTCACGCCGCAGCACGTGAAGGACGCGCTCAAGAAGCAGATGGAGGACGCGGGCAAGAAGATCGGCGAGATCTTCGTCGAGATGGGCGCCGCGCAGCCCGCGCAGGTCGCGGAGGCCCTGGCCCGCCAGGCGAACCTCCCCTACATCGACCTGAAGACGCTGAAGCCGAACCCCGACCTCCTCAAGCTCATCAAGCGCGAGGTCTGCGAGGAGAAGTGCATCTTCCCCGTCAGCCTCGCCGGCGGGAAGGTCATCGTCGCGACGCACGACCCGAACGACGTCTTCGCGCTCGAGGACCTGAAGTTCATCCTGAACATGGAGATCGGCCAGGCGATCGCCGCCCGGGCCGACATCCTCGACGCCGTCAACAAGCACTACGGCTCCAAGGAGGCCTCGCAGCTCTCGGGCGCCATCGGCGCGGCCTCCGACGCGGCCGAGGTCCGGCTCCGCGGCTCCGAGGTCGACCTCAGCGGCGTGGACCCCGAGAAGGACGACGCGCCCGTCATCAAGTTCGTGCAGCTGATGATCGCCGAGGCGATCAAGGCCCGCGCGTCGGACGTGCACGTCGAGCCGATGGAGGACCGTGTCCGCATCCGGTACCGCATCGACGGCCAGTGCGTCGAGGTGAACGCGCCGCCGAAGCGGCTGCAGGGCGCCGTGATCTCCCGCATCAAGATCATGGGCGAGATCGACATCGCCGAGAAGCGCAAGCCGCAGGACGGCCGCATCAACATCAACGCGGGCGGCCGCGAGCTGGACATCCGGGTCAGCTGCCTGCCGGCGACCCACGGCGAGTCGGTGGTCATGCGGCTCCTCGACAAGCAGGCCGGCCTGGTCGGCATGGAGGAGCTCGGCTTCTTCTCGACGGACTACAAGAAGTTCAAGTCGATCATCCGGCGCCCGAACGGCATCGTGCTCGTCACGGGCCCGACGGGCTCGGGCAAGACGACGACGCTGTACGCGGCGCTCAAGGAGCTGAACCGGCCCGACGTCAAGATCATCACGGCCGAGAACCCGGTCGAGTACAACATGGCCGGGATCAACCAGGCGCAGGTCAAGGCCCACATCGGCATGACCTTCCAGCGCATCCTGCGCGCGATGCTCCGGCAGGCGCCGAACATCATCCTGGTCGGCGAGATCCGCGACAAGGAGACGGCGGAGATCGCGATCCAGGCGGCGCTCACGGGCCACCTGGTGTTCTCGACGCTGCACACGAACGACGCGCCCGGCGCGCTGACCCGCCTCATCGACATGGGCGTGAAGCCCTTCCTGGTCTCGTCGTCGGTCCAGGCGATCATGGCCCAGCGCCTCATCCGCATCCTCTGCCCGAAGTGCAAGGAGCCGTACACGGACCCCGACCCGTCGTACCTGACGGCGCTGGGCATCCGCCCCGAGGAGGCGAAGGGCAAGACCTTCCACCGCCCCGCGGGCTGCGACGCGTGCAAGCAGACCGGCTTCAAGGGCCGCAAGGGCATCTTCGAGCTCATGGAGATGACCGGCACGCTGCGCGAGATGGTGTTCCGCAAGGAGCCCACGTCGAAGATCGAGGAGCAGGCCCGCCTCAGCGGCATGGTCTCGCTGCTCGAGGACGGCGTCCGCAAGGTCTTCGACGGGATCACCACGTTCGAGGAAGTCCTGACCCTGACGCACCGAGAGGACATCAGCTACTAGGAACCCCATGGGCGTCCAACTCAACCAACTCCTCGACCTCGTCGTCTCGAAGAAGGCGTCGGACCTCCACCTCACCGTGGGCATCCCGCCCACGCTGCGGCTCAACGGCCACCTCAGCCCGGTGAACATCCCGGCCCTGACGCCGGACGACACGGTCGCGTTCATGAAGGCGATCAGCCCGGAGCGCTGCCAGCAGGAGCTCAAGGAGAAGGGCGGCGCCGACTTCGGCTTCGCCTTCGAGAAGAAGGCCCGCTTCCGCGTCGCCATCTTCATGCAGAAGGGCAACGTCGGCCTCGCGCTGCGCCAGATCCCGACCAAGCTGCTCAACTTCGACGACATCGGCCTGCCCCCCAGCGTGAAGAACCTGCTGGGGCGGCCCCGCGGCCTCATCCTCGTGACGGGCCCCACCGGCTCGGGCAAGACCACCACCCTGGCGACGATGATCGACTTCATCAACCAGGAGGAGGACTGCCACATCATCACGATCGAGGACCCGATCGAGTACTACCACGACCACAAGA
>CAYXGZ010000098.1:0-5410 GCA_964464755.1 uncultured Planctomycetales bacterium | reverse complement strand
GGCCGGAGCGGTGGCCGTCGCGGCGGCGGCCGGGGCCGGCGCGGGGGCGGGCTTCGGCTTGGGCGCGGCCTTGGCGCCGGGGGCCTTGGCGTTGGGGTTCGTCGTGCGGAACTCGGGGGCGCACCAGTCGATGAACTGGGCCTCGCGCGTGTAGGACGCGTTCTCGTAGTCGTGCGAGTGGAAGATCGCGAAGGTCGGGCAGGGGTCGGTGCAGAGCCCGCAGTACATGCAGCGCTGGTAGTCGACCATGAAGCGCTTGGCGATCTTGCCGGACTTGCCGGGCTCGCGGATCCAGTCGATCGTGATGCAGTCGACCGGGCACGCCTTCACGCAGAGGTCGCAGACGATGCAGGCGTCCGTGTCGCACTTGATGAGGCCGCGGAAGGCCTCGGGCATCTGCCACTTCTCGTCCGGGTAGTGCATCGTCACGGCGGGCCGGCCGAGGTGGCGGGCGGTGATCTTCATGCCGACGGCGACGGTGTAGACGCCGCGGACGAGGTCGCCGGCCCAGCGGAGGACGCCCATTCGGAGGCTCCCGGAGCGAGATTTCGGTACCGGAGAAACTTAGCAGCCCCTCGGGGGACCGGCAACTGAATTTGCCGGAGGCTTCCGGAACACGGCCGTGTGGCCCATGGTGAAGCGCCGCTTGGAATCGAGGGGGTCCAGGATCCGCGCCAGGACCGGCAGCAGGGTGTGGCCCAGGATCGTCGTCAGCCAGTAGAGCGGGAAGAGCCCGTAGCGCAGGACCGCGGAGCGGAAGAAGTGCCCGTGGGCGTGCTTCAGCGTGTCGCCGAGGAAGAGGAAGTAGCCGCCCTGGGGGTCGATGCGCACGACGTCGAGCCCCGCGTCCCGGAAGAGCGCCTCGAGCCCGTGGGCCGTGTAGCGGTAGTAGTCGTGCGGGGCCTGGTGGAGCCGGGCGAGCATGGGCGTGGTCAGCAGGAGCGTTCCGCCGGGCTTGAGGACGCGGGCCGCCTCGGCGGCGAAGACCCAGGGCCGGGCGAGGTGCTCCAGGGTCTCGGTGCAGACGACGACGTCCGCCGCGCCGTCCCGCAGGGGCAGGCGCGTCAGGTCGGCCAGCGCGGAGAGGCCCGAATAGTCCCAGCCCTGGTTGCCGATGGCGAGATCGATCCCGTAGTAGCGGGCGTGGGCGAAGCGCTCGCGGTAGTGGCCCTCCCCCGCCCCGAGGTCGACGACGACGGAGCCCGCGGGCACGGCGGGCGCCTCGCGCTCGATGAAGCGGTCGATGGGCCGGCGCCGCAGCTCGATGTAGTCCCGGAAGAAGCCGGGCAGGAACATCTTGAAGCGCATGGCTTCAGTTCAGCAGGGCCTCGAGGCGGCGCAGCTCGTGCCGCGCGGCGGCGTACGAGGGCTCGAGGTGCAGGGCGCGGAGGAGGCAGCGCCGGGCCTCGGCGAGCTCGTAGCGGTGCAGGTGGACGCGGGCGAGGTTGTAGTGCGGGAAGTGCCGGGGCTCGTACCGGCGGGCGCGGGTCGCGCGCCGCAGCCAGGGAACGGCCTCGTCGAACCGGCCGAGCTCGACGAGGTAGGCGCCGATGTCGTTGTAGGGGTTGCCGAAATCCGGGTCGAGCGCGATGGCGCGGCGGCACTCGCGGATCGCCTCCTCGTGGCGGCCGAGCCCGGCGTACGCCCAGCCGAGGAAGGTGTGCGCCTCGGCGGTCGGGTGCAGGGCGATGGAGCGGCGGTAGAGCTCCGCGGCCTCCTCGAGCCGGCCGAGCGACTGCGCTCGCCGGGCCTCCTCGAAGCGCCGCGCGGCCTCCTCGATCCCGGGCCGCCCGCTCACTCGGCCCCCCGGAAGAGCGCGGGGGACATCTCGCGCTTGAGGCGCCGGTCGACCTCCTGGATGAGGTCGAGGTTGGCCTTGAGGGCCCGGTACTCGACGGGGAACGCGTAGAGGTTGAGCGCGAGGGCGGCGATGCCGAGGGCCCAGTGGATCCAGGCGTGCTCCGGCGCGACGTGGGCCAGGCCGCCGAGGATGACCGAGGCGCCCGTCACCACCGGGGCGAAGGTCGCGATCGCGGAGGTCTGGCGCTTGAAGAGGCGGACCCGGGCGGTGAGCTCGTGGGCGTCGCCGAGGATCTCGGCGGCCTCCTTGATCTCCTTGCCGCTGCCGATGAAGTGGAACATCGTCATGATGTGGATGACGCAGACCATCGTGCCGAGGAAGATCCCGACGAGCATGTGCCAGGTGAAGAGCGACTGGGCCAGCGCGGGGTCCCCGCCCTTCGCCTGCCAGAGGGCGACGCCGAGGCCGCCCTGGACGAGGAAGATCAGGGCGGTCCAGGCCGCGAGGCCGGCGAAGATTCGGTGCATGGCGGAAGCAGAGTCTACCCGGTGCAGGGCTCGCCGCGGTGGATGAACTGCTCGATGATGCGCTCCAGCTCGGAGAGCGTCAGGGGCTCGGACTCCGGCGCCGCGAGGAGCTCGGGCAGCGAGGCCGGGTCGTCGAGGCGGACCAGCGCCGCGGAGACGTACTGGTTGGCGAGCACGAACTGGATCGAGGCCTGGCGGAGCGTGCGGCCGGGCTTGGCGAGGTGGCTCCAGGCGGCGGGGTCGGTCGGGTCGGCGACCCAGGCGAGGACGCCCGCGCCGGCCCTCGAGGCGCCGCGGAAGAACTCGAAGCCCGCCTGCTGCTCCGCCGGGTGGTAGGCCGCGGCGACGGCGGCGTGCGTCCCGTCGGCCAGGAGCTTCCCCGCGAGGTCGAGCCGGCCCGCGACCCCCGCGGGCGAGGCGACGCCGATCTCCCAGCCGCCGAGGACCTGGAACGGCCCGAGGGCGCCGGGCTGGTCGACGAGGGGCGAGAACGACTCGAGGCGGAGGTGCGCGTCCGGCGAGTCCGCCCGGAACGCGCCGCCGATGGGCGGCATGCCGGTGCCGACGAGGAGCGTGGCCTCGACGGGACCGAGGAGCTCCGCGAGCCGGGGCAGGTCCTCGGAGCGCTCGACGTGGAAGAGGTCCACGCCCGCGGCCCGCGCGGCCCGGAGGGCCTCCGGGGGCGTGGAGGGGCCCACGGAGAGGCCGAGCTCGGACACGGTCCGGCCGGAGCGCCCGAAGGCGCGCCGCTCCAGGGCCACTAGGCCTTCACGGCCGGGACGTCGAAGCCCGCCAGCACGGCGGCGTCCACCGGCCCCTCGTCGAGGCAGTACTGCGTCTCGCGCGGGATGTACTTCTCCAGGAGCGAGGTGAGCAGCGTCGCCTCCTTCATCAGGTTGCGGGAGACGACGAGGCGCTGGACCTGGTTGGTGCCCTCGTAGATCTGGGTGATCTTCGCGTCGCGCATGTACTTCTCGATCGGGTAGTCGCGCATGTAGCCGTAGCCGCCGAAGAGCTGCACGGCGTTCGTCGTGACCTCCATGGCGACGTCGGTCGCGAAGAGCTTGCACATCGCGCTCATCTTCGTGACGTTGTCCAGGCCGCGGTCCGCGGCGCGCGCCGTCGCGTGGACGAGCTGGCGGGCCGCCTCGATGCGGGTGGCCATGTCGGCGAGCATGAACTGCGTGGCCTGGAAGTCGATGACGCGCTGGCCGAACTGCTTGCGGCGGCTCGTGTAGACCAGGGCGAGCTCGAGGGCGCCCTGGGCGAGGCCGACGGCCTGCGCGGCGACGCCGGGCCGGGCGCAGTCGAGCGTGGCCATCGAGTGGCGGAAGCCGTAGCCCTCCTCGCCGCCGAGGATGTTGGCGGCGGGGACGCGGCAGTTCTTGAAGACGGTCTCGACGACGGGCACCGCGCGGATGCCCATCTTGTCCTCGACCTTGCCGATCGTGAAGCCCGGGGTCCCCTTCTCGACGAGGACCGCGCTGATGCGCCGGGACTTGGACTTCGGGTCGGTGACGGCGAAGACCGTGTAGAGGTTGGCCGCGCCGCCGTTGGTGGTCCACTTCTTTTCGCCGTCCAGGACCAGCGTGTCGCCGTCGCGGCGCCCGCGGACGCGCATGCTGGCCGCGTCGGAGCCCGAGCCCTTCTCGGAGAGGCAGAAGCTCATCAGGGTCTCGCCGGCCGCGATCTTGGGCAGCCACTTCTTCTTCTGCTCCTCGGTGCCGCCGAGGATGATCGGGAACGAGCCCAGGGCGTTGACCGCGAAGAGGACGCCGACGCCGCCGCAGGCCCGCGCGAGCTCCTCGACGACGAGGCAGAGGTTGAGGACGCGCTCCCCGCCCGCGCCGCCGTACTGCTCGGGGATCCAGACCTTGAAGAGCCCCTCCTTGGCGAGGGCCTTCTGGATCTCCCAGGGGTACTCCTGGAGCCGGTCGTACTTCGCGGCCAGCGGCCGGACGATCTCCTCCGCGGCCTTGCGGGCCCGGTCGCGCCAGGCGAGGTTCTCCTTCGAGAGCAGTCCGTCCACGGGGTTCTCCTTGCGCTAGAGCGCGGTCTGCTTGGCGATCTGCTGTTCCCCGGGCGTCTTGACGTAGCCCTTGTCGCCCTCGGAGTACAGCGTGTAGATCTTCTTGTCCTTGAAGAGCTTCAGCAGCTTCGAGTCGAGGTTGCCCTTGGCGTCCTCCTCGTCGAGGATCGAGAGGGCCTTCTCCACCGGCATCGCGGGCTTGTAGGGCCGGTCCTTCGCGGTGAGGGCCTCGTAGATGTCGACGATCGCGAGGATCTTGCCGCCGAGCGGGATGTCGTGGCCCTTGAAGCCCCAGGGGTAGCCCGAGCCGTTCACCTTCTCGTGGTGGCAGGCGGCGATGTGGGGCACGTGGCGGGAGATCGCCGGCCAGGGCACGCGCTTGAGGATCTCCCAGGTGTCGACGATGTGGTGCTCCATCACCTTGCGCTCGCCGACCGTCAGGTTCCCGCGCTCCACCCCCAGGTTCTCGTACTCGCGCGCGGTCAGCAGCGGCTTCTCCACGCCGTCGATGTCCGTGAACTTCTCGGCCAGGATCTCGGCCAGGATCGCCTTGTCCTCGGGCCCGAGGCCGCGGGGGATGTTGATCCGCTTGATCGCCTCGATCCATTTGTCGACCTTCGCGGCCGGCTTCCCCTGGGATTTCGCGTACGCCATGCGGTACTGGATCGCCGCGATCTCGCTGTCGAGCAGCTTGTTCTGCTTGTCCAGGATCGCTTCGGGGACGGCGATCTTGCCGATGTCGTGGAGCAGCGCCGCGTACCGGAGCTCCTTGATCTGCACGGGCGTGAACTTGAACCCGCTGAACAGCTCCGGCGGCGACGAGTTGATCGCTTCCGCGATCGCCACGCCGTAGCGCGCCACGCGCATGCAGTGGCCGTACGTCGTGCGGTTGCGGCGCTCGAGGGCGATCGTGAAGGAGTTCACGAGGCCCTCGAACATCTTCTCGATGTCGTCGTACAGCTTCGCCTTCTCGATGCAGATGCCCGCCTGCGAGGCGAGCGATTCGACGAATTCCTCGTCGAAGGCGTCGAACGCGGTCACCGCCTTCTCGAC
>CAYXGZ010000097.1:0-6536 GCA_964464755.1 uncultured Planctomycetales bacterium | reverse complement strand
CTCGCCGGTCGCCGCCTTCACGAGCGGCGGGCCGCCGAGGTAGATGGTGCCCGCGCCCTTGACGATGACGTTCTCGTCCGACATCGCGGGGACGTAGGCGCCGCCGGCGGTGCACATCCCGAGGACGACGGCGACCTGCGGGATGCCCGCAGCCGAGAGCCGGGCCTGGTTGTAGAAGATCCGGCCGAAGTGCTCCTTGTCCGGGAAGACGTCGGCCTGAAGCGGCAGGAAGGCGCCGCCGCTGTCGACCAGGTACACGGTGGGGAGGCGGTTCTCGAGGGCGATCTCCTGGGCGCGCACGTGCTTCTTCACCGTCATCGGGAGGTAGGAGCCGCCCTTGACGGTCGGGTCGTTCGCGACGACGAGGCACTCGCGGCCCGAGACGGACCCGATGCCGGTGACGATCCCCGCGCAGGGCGCCTCGTTGTCGTAGAGCCCCCACGCGGCGAGCGGGGAGAGCTCGAGGAAGGGCGAGCCCGGGTCGAGGAGGGCGTCGATGCGCTCGCGGACGAGCATCTTGCCGCGGGACTTCAGGAGCTCGACGGCCTTGGGGCCGCCGCCCTTGCGGACCTCGGCCAGGCGTTCCCGGAGCTTCGCGGCGAGGCCCTCGTGGTGCTTCTTCGAGGCGAGGAACTCGGGGGACGACGTCGAGATCCGGGAGACGAGGACGTCCATGGGCCGGATTCTAGCGGCCGAGGGGAGCGGGTGTCACGGATCTAGGACCCCGGCGTGGCGGACCCGCCGCCCGCGAGGCGGACGGTGGTGCTGCCGCCGGTGGAGCTGCCCGGCTTGAACATCTCCTTGAGGCGCTCGAGGATGACCTCGCGCGTGAACGGCTTGACGATGTAGGCCTTGGCGCCCGAGTCGATGGTCTTCTGGGCCGTCTCCTTGCTCGCGTCCGTGGACAGCACGATGATCGGGGCCTTGGAGTTCTCGGCGAGCCAGGAGCAGAACTGGAAGCCGTCGGCCGAGCTGATGCCGATGTCGAGGATGACGGCGTCGACCTTGCGTCCGTCGGCGAGGAAGTTGAGCGCCTGGCTGGCGGTCTCCTCGACGACCTCGTAGCCGTCCTCGCGGAGGATCGACGCGAGGATGCCGCGGTACTTGAGCATCTCGCCGAGGAGCAGGATCGTGCGCCGGTCGGGCGCGCCCGCCGGCGTCGGGGTCTCGGGCATCGGCACGGGCGTCCCGGGTCCGTGCTGCTGGACGCGGATCTTGGTCGTCTCGGCCTTGAGGCTGACGGCCGTGGCGCCCTCGCGGTCGAAGATGCGGATGTAGCCCTTGGTCGCGAGGAGGTAGATCGTCCGCAGCGCCTCGAAGCGCGGGTAGAGGGAGCGGCGGATGACCTCCTCGACGGAGTAGCGGCCGCTGACCTGGGAGTAGACGGCCTGCGCGATGTCGGGGTTCTCGCCGAGGTCGGCCACGTCGAACGGGCGGGTGGTCTTCATGGGGACCATCTGCTCGTTGCGGACGACCTTCATGATCATCAGGAACTCGTCGGCGCGGCGGGCGGCCTCGAGCATGATGCTCGTCGGGTTCGCGTCGAGCAGCGCGTCGGCGAGGGGGGAGTCGCTCTTCGGGGCGGGGACGCCCTCCTGGAACTCGAACCACGCGGTCTGCCAGGTGAAGAGGTCGTAGATCTCCTCCTCGACCTGCTCGCGCAGGGCGCGGTCGATGTCCTTCTTGCTGACGATGCCGAGCTTGCCGACGATCTCGCCGAGCTTCTTGCCGGTGCGCTTCTGCTCCTCGAGGAATTCGTCGAGCTGCTTGCGGGTGATCTTCTTGGTGCGGATGAGGATCTCGCCGAGCGAGCTGGTCCGGCGGGTGGTCGTCGAGAGGAGCCGCATCCCCCCGGGGCTGAGGTAGAGCTGCTTCTTGGACTCGCCCTGGCGGATCTCGAGGAGCCCCTCCTTGGAGTTGCCGGCGAGGTGCTGGAGGAGGTCCGCGATGCCGAGGATCGAGACGTCGCCCTGGAGCTTACCCATCCGTGCCGAGCTGCGGCAGCTTCTCCTTCCCTCGGGGAAGTATAAGCACTGTGGAGCCCGTAGACGATACCGGTTTCACGAATCCCTGGCTGATGAGGCGGTAGAGGCCGCGCAGCGTGGCGAAGCGCGGGTAGATCGACAGGGCGACGATCTCGCGGAGGCGCCGCTTGCCGTCGATGATGGGGAAGATGGCGTCGACGCACTCCAGGTCGTCGCCGAGGAGGTCGGCGAAGATCTCGTGCGTCGTGCGCGAGAGGATCATCTCCTCGTCGGAGAGGAGCTTGCGGAACAGGGAGAGTTCGTCGGCGCGGCGGGCCGCCTCGAGGAGCACGGAGGTGATGTTCGCGTCGAAGGTGATCTCGGAGAGCGGGCCGAGGTCGCCGCGCTTGGGCGGCCCCTCGTGGAACTCGAAGGCCGCGCCCTCCCAGAGGAACATGTCGAAGATCTCCTCCTCGATCTGCTCGCGGAGGGCCTCGTCGATGGCGGGGCCGGGGACGAGCTTGGAGCGGACGAGCATGAGGCCGAGGCGCCCGCCGGTGCGGCGCTGCTCCTCGAGCATGGCCTTGAGCTGCGAGGGGGCGAGGCGGCGGCGGCGGACGAGGATGCGGCCGAGCTTGTTGGGGCGGCGCATCGTGGTCTCGAGGAGCCGCATGCCCTGGGGCCCGAAGTGGATGGACTTGCGGTCCATGCCGCGGAAAAGGGTGAGCACGCCCTGGCGGCCGTTCTCGGAGAGGCCCTGGAGCAGGTGCGCCAGGCCGATGAGGTCGACGTCGCCCTTGAGGATGCCCATCAGCGGCGCGCCTCGAGCCCGGCGGAGATCCGCCGCACCGCCTCGGGGTAGGCCACGCACTCCTGCTCGAAGACGCGGGCGGCCAGGGCGTCGGGCGTGTCGCCCGGGAGGACGGGGACCTTGCGCTGGAGGATGACCGGCCCGCGGTCGTACTCGAGGTCGGCCACGTGGACGGTGCAGCCGGATTCGGCGGCGCCGGCGGCGAGGACGGCCTCGTGGACGCGGTGCCCGTACATGCCGCGGCCGCCGAAGGCGGGGAGCAGGGACGGGTGGATGTTGAGCACGCGGCCCGCGTAGCGCGGCGGGAAGGTCCAGAGGTGCAGCCAGCCCGCCATGAGCACGAGGTCGGGGGCGAAGCGGTCCACGGCGGCGGTGACGGCGTCCTGGAAGGCCGGGCCCGTGAGGAGCTTCCGGTCCGCGATTTCGAGCGGGAGGCCCGCGGCGCGGGCGACGTCGTTGCCCTTGAGGTCCGGAGCGCTGGAGACGACCCCCGCGAGGCGCGCCTCGAGGCGGCCCGCGGCGACGAGGTCGATGAAGTTCTTCAGCGTCCGGCCGGAGCCGGAAACGAGGAAGACCAGCTTGGGGGCGGCCATGGTTCCGGGGCCAGTGTACCCGAGGACGAGGGGCCTACGCCAGCGCCCCGACGCAGCGCTCGCAGAGCGTGGGGTGCGCGGCCGCCTTCCCGACGGTGTCGCGGTAGTTCCAGCAGCGCTCGCACTTCGGGTGGGGGGACTTGGAGGCGAGGATGGGCCCGGCCGCGTCGTTCCATTCGACCGAGGATACTCCGAAGAACTCCGGCCAGTTCCACGAGCCCCGTTGCGCGGCCGGCACGAGCTCCGCGCCGCCCTGGATGAGGACCGCGGCCTCCACGCCCTTGCCGATCGTCCCCTTGGCCCGGAGGTCCTCGAGCGCCTTGTGCACCGAGGAGCGCAGCGCCAGCCACTTCCGCACGTTCTCGAGCAGGGTCGGGTGCGCCCAGTCCTTCCGCACCTCCGGCCAGGCCGCCAGGTGCACGCTGTCCACGTCCTTCGGCCCGGCGAGGTAGCCCCAGGCCTCCTCGGTCGTGTGGACCAGGACCGGGGCGTACATCTTGAGCAGGGCGACGAGGATCTCCCGCAGCGCCGCCTGCGCGCTGCGCCGGAGCGGGTCGTCGCGCTTCAGCGTGTAGAGGCGGTCCTTCACCATGTCGAAGTAGCGGGCGCTCAGCGTCACGATGCAGAACTCGCCGAGCGCGCGCACCGCCTTGAAGAACTCGCAGTTCTCGAAGGCCTTCGTGGCCTCCGCCACGACCTGGTTCAGCTCGAGGAGCGCCCACTGGTCGAGCGGGTCGAGCCGATCGAACGGCCGCGCGTCCTTCGCGGCGTCGAAGTCCGACGTCGCGCCCAGCAGCCACCTCAGCGTGTTGCGGATCTTGCGGTAGGGCTCGGCCTGGCCCTCGAGGATCTGGCGGCTGAAGGGGAGGTCGTCCGTGAAGTCGATCGAGCTGATCCAGAGCCGCACGAGGTCCGCGCCGAACTTGCCGACCATCTCGTCGCACTTGAGCAGGAAGGGCTCCTGCTTCTCGGCCTGCGACTTCGAGATCTTCTCCTTGGAGCGGGCGTCGACGACGAAGCCGTGCGTCACCACGGTCTTGAAGGGCGCCCGGCCGGTGGTCAGGATCGACGCGAGGAGCGAGACCTGGAACCAGCCCCGATGCTGGTCCGTGCCCTCGAGGTACATCTCCGCGGGGAAGCCGAGCTCCGGGTTCTTCATCAGCACGCCGCGGTGGCTGGCGCCCGACTCGAACCAGACGTCGAAGATGTCCTGCTCGAGGCGGAACGCGGTCCCGGCGCACTTGGAGCACTTCGTCCCGGCCGGCAGGATCTCCGCCGCCGTCGTCGTGAACCACGCGTCGGCGCCCTTCGCGGCGAAGAGCTTCTTCACGGCCGCGAGGCTCGCCGCGTCGACGTGGTCCTTCCCGCAGCCCTCGCAGTAGAAGGCCGGGATCGGCACGCCCCAGGTGCGCTGGCGGCTGATGCACCAGTCGGGCCGCTGCTCCAGCATCGAGGTGATGCGCGTCTGGCCCCAGGCGGGGATCCAGCGCGTCTCGCCCACGGCCTCCAGCGCCTTCTTCCGGCCGTCGTTGACGTCGATGAGCACGAACCACTGCTCGGTGGCCCGGAAGATCACGGGGTTCTTGCAGCGCCAGCAGCAGGGGTACTCGTGCGAGAACTTCTCGGCGCGGACGAGCGAGCCCTTCGCCTGCAGCCAGTCGGCGATCTTCGCGTTGGCGTCGAAGACGCGCTGG
The DNA here is from genome assembly GCA_964464755.1 of uncultured Planctomycetales bacterium. Classification (GTDB taxonomy): domain Bacteria; phylum Planctomycetota; class MHYJ01; order MHYJ01; family JACPRB01; genus CAYXGZ01. The sequence continues at coordinate 1,474 of CAYXGZ010000097.1, read as the reverse complement.
CCCTTCCACTCGCCCGCTTCCTCCGTGAAGTAGCCCGCCTCGTCGACGGGGGAGAGGATGGGCAGGCCGTGGCGGAGGCCGGTCTCGTAGTCCTCGGCGCCGTGGCCCGGCGCCGTGTGGACGAGGCCCGTGCCGTCCTCGACGGTCACGTAGTCGGCCGGCACGACGGGGCAGGCGTGCCCGAAGAGCGGGTGCGCGTAGGTCCAGCCGACCAGCTCCGCGCCCTTCTTCTCCTCGAGGACCTCGCCGAGCGCCAGGCCCTCGCGCCGCTTCTCGAGCAGGGGCTTGGCGATCCAGCCGCTGCGGGGGCCGCGCCGGACGCGGACGTAGTCGACCTGCGGGTGGAGCGCGACCGCGACGTCGCCGGGCAGCGTCCACGGGGTCGTCGTCCAGACGAGGAGGTCCTCGTCCTTCCGGCCGACGAGCGCGAAGGCGACGTAGACCGAGAGGTCCTCGCGGGTCTTGTACTCGAGCTCCGCCTCGGCCAGCGCGGTGCGGTCGTAGATGCACCAGGTGATGGACTTCTTGCGGCGGGCGACCTGGCCTCGTTTCACGAGTTCCTCGAAGACCTCGACGATGCCGACCTCGTAGTCGGGGCTCATCGTGAGGTAGGGGCGCTCCCAGTCGCCGAAGACGCCGAGCGACTTGAACTGGCGGCGCTGGATGTCGACGTACTTCGTCGCGAACTCGCGGCAGAGGCGCCGGATCTCGTGCTTGGGAGTGGACTTCGCCTTCTCGCCGAGGTCCTTGACGACCTTGTGCTCGATGGGGAGTCCGTGGCAGTCCCAGCCGGGGACGTAGGGCGAGTGGTGTCCCTGCATCGTCCGGAACTTCACGACGAGGTCCTTGAGGACCTTGTTCTGGCCGGTGCCGACGTGGACGTCGCCGTTGGCGTAGGGGGGACCGTCGTGGAGGATCCACTTCGTCTGGCCCTTGCGGGCCGAAAGGATCTGCTCGTAGAGCTTCTCTTTCTCCCAGCGCTCGCGGATCTTCGGCTCCATCTCGGTGAGCTTGGCCTGCTGGGGGAAGTCGGTCTTGGGCAACAGGACGGTGCTTTTGTAATCAGCCATAGTGGGTACGTGAGTATGTAAGGAGGTGAGTACGAAGGCCAGAAACACAAAAGCCCGCGCGAGGGCGCGGGCTGACGACGTCGGGTCAGGGAATCAGCGCGCGTCCTCCGCGGGGTGGATAATTCGCGTCGCGCTGGTGAACATCGGCGCATGTTAGCACATTCCGGACGCTTGCGCCGAGGAACGAGAGAACGAGAAGCGATGAACGCCGAAGAACGACAAGACGAGGAACGCGGAAAGAGGTAGATTGGCCGGCTCCCTGCTGCACGCCGGACATGGCGCGGCGCAGGGTGCCACCAGAAGGAGAGGCCGTGAAAAACGCACTCTGGATAATGCTGATCGTGCCGGCGCTCGCGGCGTGCGAGGAGGCGAAGCCGGGGACGCCGCCGGGGCCCGCGCCAAAC
>CAYXGZ010000096.1:0-6675 GCA_964464755.1 uncultured Planctomycetales bacterium | reverse complement strand
CGATGAGCTCGATGGCGGCCTCGTGGAGGGCGGGCTTGTAGTCGCGGTAGCGGGTCCAGTCGGCGTAGGCGCGCTTGACGATGATCTTGCCCTTCTCGAGCAGGCGCTCGAGGACGCGGTCGACGTCGAAGCGGTTCTTCCGGCCGTGGAAGCCGAGGGCGATGTTCTCGAAGTCGACGAAGACCGCGAGGGTGTGGGACTCGTTCATGGACAATCCTTGAAAGGGAACGGAAACGTGAAAACGCAAAGCTAGGCGGGGAAGGGGGGGCTTGTCAAATGATGGGCGGGGTGATGCCGGACAAGCTAGCATGGTCCGCGGAGGAAATCAATGGCGCGCGAGAAACCGACGCTGAAGGTGACGACGGAGCCGGTCGAGCTGGAGATCGCGTCCGAGCCGTACGTGCTGATGACGATGCGGGGCTACGCGCCGGTCGTGGACGTCAAGGTGGGCGGCGCCGTCCAGGTGCTGTTCATCGGCTCGAAGTCGCTCTCCGAGGGGATCGACGCCGAGGTGAAGAAGCGGGAGGGGAAGTTCGCCGGGATCCGGCTGCGGGTGAAGAAGGAGTCGGCGGACCAGATGGCGCGGTACGTGGTCGAGGCGCTGGCCTAGGCGCGGGCCTTCTTGCGGCGGACGGTGCGCTTGAGGCGGGAGACGCGGCCGGCCAGGCGGCGCGCGAGGCGGCGGAGGGTCACGGCCTTCCCGTCGCTGGGGGCGCGGAGGTAGTCCTCGTGGAGGGAGGCCCAGCGCTCGAGGTCCCCGGAGAAGCGCGAGTCGGACGGCGTCATCATGGTGCCTCCAGATCCTACCCCGCGGGCGGGACCGGTGCAAATTTGAACGGCCGCCTCGGGCTTGCCCGCCGCGGCCCGGCGGACTAGATTCAGCGTCGGAGGACCGATCCATGGGTCGACTCGCCCGAAAGCTCAAGGCCCTCGGCAAGCTCCCCTCGAAGGAGGAGAAGGCCGCCGAGCCCGCCGCCCCGGCCGCCCCGGGCCGCCACGTCCCCGAGCCGCCCGCCGGCGAGGGCAACCTCTCCGTCCACCAGTGGACCGAGATCCTCCAGCAGCACCCCGACTACGCCGCCGCCCACCTCGAGCGCGGCATCGTCCTCTACCGCTCCGGCCGCCACGACAACGCCCTCTTCGACTTCAACCAGGCCCTCAAGCTCGACCCCTCGCTCGGCAAGGCCTGGGCCTGGCGCGGGTGGCTCCAGCTCCACCGCCTCAAGTACAAGGAGGCCGCCGCCGACTTCGCCAAGGCCGCCAAGCTCGACGCGAAGTCCGCCGACGTCGCCTACCTCGCGGGCCACTCCGCCCGCCTCGTCGGCGACGAGGCCGCCGCGCTCGTCCACCTCGACGCCTGCCTCGCCCGCAACGCCACCCACCTCCCGGCCCTCTCGCTGCGCGGCCAGCTCCGCGCCCGGAAGAAGGACTTCGACGGCGCCCTCGCCGACCTCGAGAAGGCCTGTGCCGCCGACCCGGACGACGCGGGGGCCCTCGCCGCCCGTGGCCACGCCCACCTCGCCAAGGGCAACTTCGGCCGCGCCCTCGAGGACTTCGGCGCCTCCATCGCCCGCGACGCCGCCAACGCCTACGCCCGGCTCGGCCGGGCCCTCATCCACCTCAAGAAGAAGGAGTTCGGCCCCGCCCTCGAGGAGGCCGACCTCGCCCGCCAGGCCGACCCCTCGCTGCCCGTCGACCCCCGCTTCGCCGAGGCCTACGTCGAGCGCGGCCAGTCCCGAGCCGCCGAGTACGCCTTCGAGGCCGCCGTCGGCGATTTCGAGGTCGCCCGCTCCCTCGACCCCGCGAAGTTCCCCGTCTTCGCCTACGCGGACCTGCTCCGCCGCCGCGGCCGCGCCTACCACGCCGAGAAGCGCCTCGACGACGCCATCCGCGACTTCGAGGCCGCCCAGCGCGAGGCCCCGGCCGACCCGCTCGCGGAGCACGTCGACGCCCTCGTCCGCCGCGGCGCCGAGCGCGCCCGCACGGCCGACTCCGACGGCGCCCTCTCCGACCTCGACCGCGCCCTGGCGCTCAAGCCCGACCACCCGATCGAGCCGTCGTTCGCCGCGAGCTTCGGCGCCCGCGGCCTCCGCCGCGCCGCCTCCGGCGACCCCCAGGGCGCCATCGCCGACCTGACCCGCGCCGTCGCCCTGCTGCCCGACGAGACCGCGTACCGCAGCGCCCGCGCCCAGGCCTACCTCGCCACGGGCGACCCGGCCCGCGCCGCCGCGGACCTCGACGCCGTGCGCCGCAAGAAGCCCGACGAGAAGCTCGACCCCGCGCTGCTCGCGGCCTGGGTCGCCCGCGCCAAGCTCCGCGTGCAGGAGGGCGATCTCGAGGGCGCCGTCGCCGACTTCGAGGGCGCGATCGCCGGGATCCCCGGCGTCCGCCTCGACCCCGCGTACTCCGACGCGAAGTGGAAGCGCGGGCTGAAGCGGCTGGCGGACGGCGCGGCGGAGCCCGCGCTCGCGGACCTCGAGGTCGCCGAGAAGGTCGACCCCTCGCTCAAGATGCCCAAGGAGGCCGCGTCCGCGTTCCTCGCCCGGGGCCTCGCCCGCAAGGCGAAGGACCAGGTCGACGCGGGCCTCTCGGACCTCAACCGCGCGCTGGCCCTGGACCCCGGCCTCGCGAAGGCCTACGTCGGCCGCGGGGCGATCCGGGAGTTCCGCATGGACTACGGCGACGCGCGCGCCGACTACCGGAAGGCCCTCGAGCTCGACCCCTCGCTCGCCGAGCTGCTCGCCCCGCTCGTGAAGAAGCTCGACGACCTGCTGAGCTGAGGCGGCGGGGCCCCGGGCGGCGTTCGGAGGCTGCCCTCCCGCGCCGTCGGAGGCCGGATCCGGCCGCAACGCCGCGGCCGCGGGCTACTTCGCCGGCTCCCAGATCTGCAGCGCGCCGTCGGCCGCGACGGCCACGGCCGAGAAGTCGGGGCGGGGGCTCGCCGCCGTGAGGATGCCCTTCGCGTCCTTGAGCAGCGCCTTCGCGGCCCAGGTCGAGGTGTCCACGATCCGCAGCGAGGCCGGCTCCCGGATCAGGAGCCAGGCGCCGTCCGGGCTCAGGGCCACCTGGATCGCGAGCGGGAAATCCGGCGGGGGCAGTTCCTTCCCCGTCTTCGCGTCGGTCGCGCGGAGCTTCGTCATCCCGGTCGCCTCGAGGAAGCGCTTCCCGTCGGCGCTCCAGGCGACCTGCCGCACGGGCTCGGCGCCGGGCGGGGACTGGCGCACGATCTTCCGCGACCCGACGTCCCAGGTCCGCACGATCCGGTCCGTGCACGTCGAGGCGAGGAGCCGGCCGTCGGGCGAGAAGGCGAGGCCGATCGGCGCTTCCTTCGGCCCCTTGAGCTCCCCGAGGCTCTTCCAGGTCCGGGTCTCGTGAAGGAGGATGCGGCGCCGCTCCCGCTCCTCGTCCACGTCCTCGAGCACCGAGATGGCGGCGAGGCGCCCGTCCCGGCTCAGCGCGACCGCCTCGGACTCGAGCGGCAGCGCCTTCAGCTCGCGGCCGGCCGGCACGTCGTAGACCTTCACCGAGGAGGCGTCGCCGTTCTCGATCCCGGCGACGAGCAGCTTCCCGTCGCCCGAGACGGCCCAGGTCCGGACGTCGCCGTCGAGGAAGGTCTCGCCGACCTGCTTCATCGAGGCGGCGTCGAAGGTGCGGAGGTACTGGTCCATCCCGAGCAGGCCGACCTTGGCGCCCCCCTCGAGGAACCAGCACGCGACGAGCGGCTGCCGCTGGGCCGGGGCGGCCCGGGCGAGCGAGTACGCGGGCGGGTCCTGGAGCGCCAGGAGGAGCGGGAGCAGGAGCAGCGCGGGCTTCATCGCTTCACGATACGCCGCCGGCGGGGTTCCGGGGGCGACTCCCGCGACGCGAGCGCCTCGCGGGCCCGGCGCGCCAGCTCGCGCGGGTCCTCCAGCGCCTCGTCGGGCACCTGCCAGTACGTGCCGAGCGTCCGGCCCTTCGCCGGGCGGAAGGGCTTCATGCCCTCGGCGCGGTAGCGCGCGCGGCCGGCCTCGTCCGTGCGGAGGTAGAGCCGGTCCTTCCAGACGAGGCCGAAGAACACGCCGTCGTGGTAGAGGCCGTGTCCGCCGAACATGGAGCGGGCGTCGACGGGGCCCAGCTCGCGCAGCTGGTCGCGGACGTGCTCGGCGAAGTCGGAGGCCATGTCCACAGGATACCCGGCGGCGGGCGGGTAGACTGGGGGAATGGCCTACCTCCGCACCGCGGCGCGCTGCCTCGTCTTCTCGGCGACGCGGGAGGAGCTGCTCGCGTTGGGGCCGCGGCACGCGCTGATCGGCCTCGGGCTGGCGCTGTTGGCGGGGGTGGGGCGGAACTGGGATTCGGAGGGCCTCCCCTGGCTCCGGCACGCGGGGCTCGGCTCGGTCGCCTACGCGATCGTCCTGTCCGCGATCCTCTTCGTGGCGTTCGCGCCGCTTCGTCCCGAGGCCCTCGGGTTCTCGCGGCTGGTGGCCTTCGTCGGCATCACCTCGCCGCCCGCGTTCCTCTACGCGATCCCGGTCGAGCGCTTCCTGGAGCCGGAATCCGCGGCGACCGCCAACGTCGTCCTGCTCTTCGTCGTCGCGATCTGGCGAGTGGCGCTGCTCGCGTGGTTCGCGGGAAGGCTGACCCGGCTGCCCTGGGTGGCGCGGATCGCGGGCATCGGCTTCCCGCTGATCGCCGTCTCGGGCTGCTTCGGGCTCATCGCGATCTCGGCCTCGATCGCCCGCTCGATGGGCGGCTGGCGCGCCGAGTCGGGGGCGGCGGTCTTCGCGGAGCAGACCATGGTGTACGTCGGCCTGGCCGCGATCTACGCGGCCCTCCCCTGGCTCGCGTTCTGGAGCGTGATGGTCGTGCTCCGGAACCGGAGTGCCCGGCCGGGTCCTTGACGCGGCTCCCTCCGGACGATCCCGCACCTCCGGGCGGGATACTCCGCGGCGAGACGCGGTTCTATGAATACAGAATCGGCCCGGCCCGCTGGCTCGCGATTTGCGGCGAGTCCGGGCGCTGCCGGGAGGGGGCCGTGGCGAAATCCGTGCAAATCCTGCAGGAGGAGCATCGCCGGATCGGCGAGCAGCTCGACTCCCTCGAACGCGCGGTGCGGGCGCTCGACCTCCGGACCATCCGCGAGGTGCTCGACCAGCTGACCTGGGCCATCAGCGGGCACCGGCAGCGCGAGGTCGAGGTGCTGTACCCCGCGATCTCCGCGATCTCGCCCCTCGCCCGGGCGGCCGTCGAGGGGCTGCTCCACCGTCACCGTTTCGAGTGGGAGCACCTCCGCGCCGCGCGGCGGATCTTCGACGTGCCGGACGACGACACGGTGGAGATCGCGCCGCTCCTGGAGGCCTGCGGGCTGCTCGTGACCGAACTGCGCGAGCTGACCCGGCGGGAGGAGCGCGAGATTTTCCCGCTGGCGGACGAGCTGCTCGGGGAGCGAGAGGACGCGGCCTTGCTGGCGCGCCTGCGGCCCGAGGCGGCGCCGACCATCAAGACCACGTGAGGCGGTTGGGACTACTTGTTGAACTGCTCCGGGTCGGCGTCCATCCCGGTGAATTGCTTCCGGTAGGCCCGGATGTAGGTCCGGACGGCCGAGTGCTTGGATTCCGGCGCCCGGACGATGAAGAGCGAGTTCTGGACGACCGCGCACCAGTCGCGATGCGCCTCCCAGTCCCGGCGCCCCGTCGCGTCGATGGCCCGCTGGGACCAGGCCCAGCCGCCGACCGAGCCGGCGGGGAGCTCCTCTCCCTCGCGTTCCCCGAATACACAGCCGAAGGAACTCCCGCCGGAATCAACCAGGTCATCGATGCGATACAGCTCCAGCCGCGCCTCGCCCGGATCGACGGCGCAGCCCGCCGCCAGGAGCAGGAGCGCCAGCGCGAACTTGGTCGCCACGCGGATCTGGACGGCGCCGGGCGTCGAGGGACCTTCAGCCGATCCGCCGCCCGCCCCGCTCACGCCAGGTCGAAGCGGTCCAGGTTCATCACCTTGACCCAGGCGGCCACGAAGTCGTCCACGAACTTGCGCGAGGCGTCCGCGGCGGCGTAGACCTCGGCCACCGCGCGCAGCTGCGAGTTCGCGCCGAACACCAGGTCCACGCGCGAGGCGGTCCAGCGGGGCGCGCCGGTCTTGCGATCGCGGCCCTCGAAGTCGTCGCCGGCCGGCTTCCACTCCGTGGCCATGTCCAGCAGGTTGACGAAGAAGTCGTTCGTCAGCGTCCCGGGCCGCGTGCTGAGCACGCCGACCCGCCCGATGCCCAGCGCGCGCAGGCCGCCGACGAGCACGGTCATCTCCGGCGCCGTGAGCGTCAGCAGCTGCGCCTTGTCGACGAGCAGCGCCTCGGCCCGCGCGGCGACGCCGGGCTTGAGGTAGTTGCGGAAGCCGTCGGCGACGGGTTCCAGGACCGCGAAAGACTCGACGTCGGTCTGCTCCTGAGTGGCGTCCGTGCGGCCGGGCGCGAAGGGCACCGTCACCTCGTGGCCCGCCTTCCGCGCCGCCAGCTCGATGCCGACGCCGCCGGCCAGCACGATCAAGTCGGCCAGGGAGATCCGGCCCGAGGCCTGCTGGATCTCGCCCAGCTTGGCCAGGATCCCCTTCAGCTCGGCCGGATTGTTGACGGGCCACCCGTTCTGCGGAGCCAGGCGGATCCGCGCGCCGTTGGCGCCGCCGCGCTTGTCGCCGCCGCGG
>CAYXGZ010000095.1:0-7263 GCA_964464755.1 uncultured Planctomycetales bacterium | reverse complement strand
GGGCGGCCGGGGCCGCGGGGCGGGGCGCCGGGGCGGACGCCGGCGCGGGGGCCGGGGCGGACGCCGCCGACTTGATCGCGTCGGCGAGCGACACGAGGTCGCCGGCCTTGGCCATCTTCACGAGGGTCACCTCGAGCACGACGCGGGCGTCGGCGCCGTCCTTGATGCGGTGCCGGGCCTCGAGGAGCAGCTGGAGGAAGTAGAGCAGGGCCTCGATCGTGAACGCCTCGGCCTGGCGCGCCGCGGGGGCGGCCGCGGCCTCCGGGAGGTCGACGACCGGCGACGAGGCGCCGCAGGCGCGGATGACCATGAGGAGGCGCGCGTGCTCGATGAGCTGGTCGCAGAACGCGGTGCTGTCCACGCCGCCGGCGAAGATCGCGTCGAGGGCGGCGAGGGCGGCCCCCGCGTCGGCGGCCTGGAGCGCCGCGACGAGGCGGTCGACGCGCTCCCCGCTGGCCGCGCCGAGCAGCGAGGTGACGTCGTCGGCCGTGAGGCCCTTGGACTTGTAGGCGGCGAGCTGGTCGAGGATGGACTCGGCGTCGCGCATCGAGCCGCGGCCCGCGCGGGCGATGGCGGCGAGCACGGCGTCGTCGACCTTGAGCTTCTCGCCGGCGACGACCTGGCGGAGGCGCTTGACGAGGTCCGCGGTCGCGAGGCGGCGGAACTCGAAGGGCTGGCAGCGCGAGACGATCGTGTCGGGGAGCTTGTGGATCTCGGTGGTCGCGAAGATGAACTTCACGTGCGGGGGCGGCTCCTCGAGGGTCTTGAGGAGCGTGTTGAAGGCCTCGCGCGTGAGCATGTGCGCTTCGTCGACGATGTAGATCTTGCAGCGGGCGCGGAGCGGGGCGTAGCGGACGCCCTCGCGCAGGGCGCGGGCGTCGTCCACGCTGCGGTTGCTCGCGGCGTCCATCTCGATGACGTCCGTGTCGACGCCTTCCTGGATCTTGAGGCAGAGCTCGCACTCGTTGCAGGGGTTCTCGGTGGGGCCCTTCGCGCAGTTGATGGCCTTGGCGAGGAGGCGGGCCATCGAGGTCTTGCCGACGCCGCGCGGGCCGGCGAAGAGGTAGGCGTGCCCGAGGCGGCCCTCCTGGATCGCGTGGCGGAGGGTGACGGCGACGTGCTCCTGGCCGACGACCTCGTCGAACGTGGACGGCCGGTAGCGGCGCGCGAGGACGGTGTAGGTCGGGTCGGCGGCCTTGGACATGGAGTTCATTCTAGCGCGGCGGTCCGGCGGCGGGAACGAAATGGGGCGGGGGCTGCGGGGGATTGATCGTCCGCCTTCGCACGAAAGGGCGGCGCTACGGCGGGACATCCTTCGCATCACGGACGGGAGGTGGGATGGCTTGCCCAGCCGAAGCTCGCCGAACACCCCGCGCGATCTAGGCGAGCGAAGGATGGTACGCCCGGCAGGAGTTGAACCTGCAACCTCCTGGTTCGTAGCCAGGCACTCTATCCAGTTGAGCTACGGGCGCACGTGCCAGCGAAGGCACCGGGTCCAGGGGGGACTCGCGAGGGGATAGTCTAGGAAGGCCGGAGGGCTTTTGCAACCCTCGGTCAGGAGCGCGGCAGGAGACGGGTGTCCTCGGGCGACTGTTGCGCCATCCGCTCGGCGAGCTCCGCGTCCTCCGCGGGGCCCAGCAGCGCGGCCGCGTCCTTGTGGATCATCTGCTCCTTCTTCCGGTGCAGCTCGCGGACCGTCCGCACGAGCTGCCGGCAGACCTCCACCAGCGGGACCAGGTTCACCGTGTCGCCCGACGAGACCTGCAGGAAGCTCCGCGCCGAGGCCACCGCCTCCCGCTCCGTCTCGTGCTCCCGCACCAGGGCCCCGATCACCACCGCGATCAGCGGAGAGCGGTCGAGCAGCACCGGGTAGAGGATCCGCTCCTCCCGCGTCCGGACCTTCTTCAGCTTCTTGTCCAGGTCCAGGATCGCCTGCCGCAGCAGGTCCAGCCGGAGGGGGGCCAGCGAGGTCTCGAGACGGTCCGCCGCGGCGGACGCCTCCGCCAGGTCGGCGCGGATCAGGTCGAGGGATCGGCTCATCTGGACCCATAGTATAAGAGCCGGGCGCGGGGGTCACGTCGAATCCGCTCAGAACAGGTTAAAAATATATTAAAGCGCGCCCCGGCCGGGCCCCCGGGGTACCATCCCGCTCCATGGACTCCATCGCGGGCCTCCCCCTCGCCGTCCCCACGCCCGCCGGCTGGGCGGAGGCCGCCGTGCGCGACCTCGACGCGCTCCTTTCCGACCACGCCCATTGCGAGCTCAAGGCCGCCTCGATGGCCCTCAGCCTCGTCGCCAAGTTCGGCGACCGCAGCGGCCTCGTGCGGCCCCTCGCGGCCCTCGCCCACGAGGAACTCCGCCACTTCGAGCGCGTCCACGCGCTCCTCCGGGAGCGCGGCGGTTCCATCGGCCGGATCCGGGGCGACCGCTACGTGCGCCGGCTCCGGGAACTGGGGAGCTCCGACCTCGCCGACATGCTCGTCGTCTCCGCCTTCGTGGAGGCCCGGTCCTGCGAGCGCTTCCGCCTCCTCGCCGAGGCGCCCGTCGAGGCCCGGCTCCGCGCGTTCTGGCGCGAACTGGCGGCCGCCGAGGCGAAGCACTTCGAGCTCTTCCTCGACCACGCGACGGCGGTCGTCGGCGCCCCGGAGTCCGCGCGCCGGGTCCGCGAGATGGCGAGGTTCGAGGGGAAGCTGGTCCGGGAGCTGCCGTTCGAGAGCCGGATCCACTGATCAGTCGATCGAGCCGGGCCGCTCCCGCATCCGCGCCATCAGCCAGACCTGGAAGGCGATGTAGCCCACGCAGGCCGCGAAGGCGATCCCCGAGGTGACCATCCCCGCGATCGCCTGCTTCCGCCCCTGGAGGGCGGGGCGCCGCCGGATCTTCTGGATCGAGATCACCCCCAGCGTGAACGCCGTCGCCGCCAGCGGGATCACCGAGCACCAGGCCCAGAACGTGAAGATCGAGACGATGCCCATCCACATGCTGTAGCGCGGGAGGACGAAGCCCTCCTTCGAGCACGCGAACTCCCCCTGGTCGAACTTGTGCTCGTAGCAGGTCACGCACCAGGTCCGGCCGTCGGCCCGGGTCTCGCAGGTCTCGCAGAGGTAGTCCCCGCAGCGGGGGCAAGGCTTCGTGGCGGGCATGCCCGGGTGCACGGCGCAGGCGGCTCCCTCCACCGGGGGCGGCGCGGCGGCGAGTGCGGCGGCCAGCGTGGGTTCCCCGGCCGGGGGCACGGCGATCTCCGTCCCGCACGACAGGCAGGTCAGCCGGGTCCCGGGCTCCGCCTCCCAGCCCGTCCCGCAGACCGCGCAGGTCCCGGTGCTCATCGCGACATCATCCCGGCGAACACGCCCATGCCAAGGAAAAGGAGGACGAACGCCAGGGGCAGCGCCAGCATCACGATCCCGATGACCAGCGCGGTGATCGCCAGGCCCTTGCCCGGGAGCTGCGGGTCCCGCTTGATCTCCTTCAGCGCCCTCGCGGCGCGGATGATCGTCACGATCTGCAGCAGGAAGCAGCAGAAGAACCCGACCATCGACCAGGCCAGGGCGTCGGCCGGCGCGTGGAAGCGCTCGCGGATCTGTTCCCGGCCCGACTCGCGCGTCTTGCAGCCCGCGCAGGCCGTGCGGCCGCGGAAGCGCACGACGCAGTTGGGGCAGTACGGCCGGCGGCAGTGGTCGCAGTCCAGCGCCGCCGGGACGCCCGGGTGCCGGGTGCAGTCGCTCACGCGGCCCCCCGGAACGGCTTCTCCTCGCGCGACCAGGCCAGCGAGGCGAGCGTCAGCACGAAGCGCTCCGCGCTCAAGTGGGGCGGGCGGTGCAGGTCGAGCAGGTCGGAGTACTTCGCCGCGGCCGCCTCGAAGATGGCGTGCCGCGCCGTCTCCTCCATCCGGTCCCTCCGCAGCGCCAGCGCGCCGAGCAGGTCCCGCTCCGGGGTCTTCAGCCGGCGCCGCACCCGCTCCGCCACCGCGAAGTCGCGCTCCATCGCCTCGACGCGGTCCGCGGGCGCCAGGTTGGCCGCCGGCGCGAGCGACGAGGGCACCTTCACGACGACGGTCCCCGCCGCGACGTCGCCGAGGCGCAGGCCCTCCCGGTGGAAGAGCGACGCGGCCGCGCCGACCAGGTAGAACATGGGGAACGAGTCGACCATCCGCACGAGGTTTCGCACCCCCGATTGCACCCAGGTGATCCGGAAGCCGCGCCGGTCGATGACGCGGATCCCGACGATCCGCTTGCCCACCGTTCGCCCGTTCCAGGCCGCCTCGAGGATCCAGAAATACCCGAACCAGACGACGTTGAACAGCACGATGCCGAGCGCCGCGCCGAACCCGCCCGCCGCGATCGACAGCAGCCCTCCCACCAGGGCCAGGACGCCGCCCGCGACGACCATGATGCCGAGGTCCACCGTCCACGCCGCGACCCGGTGGCCCAGCCCCGCCAGCTCGAAGCGGAACTCCACGTTCTCCGGCGTCACGACCGCCACGGTCCTCTCCGCCCAGTCCGGTTCACGCACGCCGCCTCCCCGCGAGCAGCAGGTAGGCCCAGAAGCCCGCGCCCGTCACCGCGCCGATCGCGATCTTCGGCCAGGGGCCGATCGCCGCGGCCGGCGTCACCAGGCCCTCGATGAGGCCCGCGAGCACGAGGAAGGGCGCCGTGCCCAGCGCCAGGAGCATCGCCTCCCGCCCCGCGTCCTTCGCCGCCTCGCCGCGGGAGCGCCGCCCGGGCCGCAGGAGCGCGCCGCCGAGTGCGAAGCCCGCGCCCCCGGCGATGAAGATGCACGAGATCTCCACGCCCCCGTGCGGCACGATCAGCCCCCAGAACTCCAGGTCCATCCCGAAGCGGTGGAAGTTCGCCGCGATCGCCCCGAGCAGCGCCCCGTTGAAGAAGATCGAGATCGCCGTCGGGATCCCGAACGCGATGCCCAGCGCGAACGCCATGAGGCAGACCCGGATGTTGTTCGTGAAGATCTGCGCGGAGAACGCGGCGGCCCGGTCCGGCGGGATCGTCCGGCCGAAGCGCTCCGCCCGCAGGTCCGCGGGCTTCTCCCCGTAGACCCGCCAGTAGTCCGAGGGCACCGCGTGGTAGAAGGCCTCGCGGTCCGCCAGCACCACCGCCCCCGTCCCCGCCATCCCGGCCAGGAAGAGCAGCGTCGAGGCGGCCACGGCCCGCGACCGGGCCCGCACCAGGCGGGGATACGTGCGCGCGAAGAAGTCCGCGACCGCCGCCCACGAGAAGCGCGAGCGCTGGTAGATGACCCCGTACGCGCCCGCCACGAGGCGGTTGAGGTACGCCGCCAGCTCCGCGTTCTGGAGGATCGACTCCGCGTAGACCAGGTCCGCCGACGCGCGGCGGTACAGCGCGCCCAGGTCGCGAAGCTCCGTCGCCGGCAGCGAGTCCAGCCCGGATCTCTCGACCCGCGCGAGCCCGCGCTCGAGGCGGACCCAGTCCGCCTGGCGGGACCCCGTGAAGCGCTCGAGATCGCCCATCAGATCGCCTGCCGCTTCTTGAGCTCGAGGAACTTGTTCACCGCCGCCACCGCCGCCTCCTCGGGCGCGACGTCCACGATCGCCACGCCGTCCTTCCGCAAGCGGCCGAGGAGGCCCCTCCATTCCTGGACCAGCTCGATGGCCGCCGCGTGGTCGTACATCGCCTCGCGGGTCGCGGGCGGCTCCTGCGCGAGGCGGTCCACGCCCGGGTCCCGGAACGCCACGCAGACCGGGAGGTGGGCGGGCCGGAGCAGCGGGACGTAGCGCGTCAGGTCGCGCGCCGAGTCCGGGTCCGAGATGTCCGTGAAGAGCACGACGAGCGAGCGCCGCCGCATCCGGAGGGCGACCGTCTCGACGGCGGCCCGGTAGTTCGAGAAGGTCGGGCGCGGCCGCAGGTCCGCGACGGCGTCCATCAGCCGCGTCATCGCGCCCCGGCCCGGCCGGGGCAGGGCCACGCGCTCCACGTCGCCGGAGAACACGACCAGCCCGACCCGGTCGTGGTGGCGCGTCGCGACGTGGCCGAGCATCAGCGCGGCGTTCACGGCGTGATCGAGCTTCGTGATCCCGCCCGACGAGGCGCCCATCAGGCGCCCGGCGTCGATCAGGATCAGGACGTTCTGGCCGCGCTCGGTGTCGAAGACGCGCGTGATCGGGCGGGCCCGCCGGGCCGTCGCCTTCCAGTCGATGGAGCGGAAGTCGTCGTCCGGCGAGTACTCGCGGAGCTGGTCGAACTCGCGGCCGTCTCCGATGCGCCGCACGGCGCGGTAGCCCTGGGTCTGCAGCAGGCGCCGGCGCGAGAGCAGCTCCCAGCGCCGCAGGGCGCGCAGGTCGGGGTGGACGCGGACCGAGCCGGGTTCGCCGGCCTCGACGCGGCGGCGGCAGAGCCCGAGCCGCGAGCGGAGCCGGACGTGGACGGGCCGCAGGGGGAACTCGCCGCGGGAGCGGGGGACGACGCGGAACACGAGCTCGGCCCGGCCCCACGCGGGCAGCACGGCGGCGCGCTCCGCGGGCGCGACGTCGAAGTCCGCCGTCCACCCGTCGACGAGGTCCACGCGCAGCGGCACCGGGGCGAAGCTCCGGACCTGCAGGGTCACGACGTTCTCGACGCCCACGCAGAGGCGGGCGGGCAGGACGCGCTCCACGGCGATCCAGTCGCGGCGGGCGCCGCGGGACGCGTCGAGCGCGAGCAGCAGGAGCAGCGCCCCGTCCCAGGCGGCGGCGACCGGGCCGAGGGGGGCCCACCAGCGCGCGGCCGCGGCCGGCACGAGCCCGAGGGCGAGGAGGACGAGGAAGCGCGTCGAGGGGATCACCTCGGGACCTCCACCTTCGCCAGGAGCCGGCGCAGCAGGTCGTCCGTCTTCAGCCCCTCGACCTCCGCCTCGGGGTTGAGGATGAGGCGGTGCCGCAGCACGGGGAGGGCGGCCTCCTTGACGTCGTCGGGCGTGATGAAGGCGCGGCCGCCGATCGCGGCGACGGCCTTCGCGGCGAGGAGCAGCGAGATGCCGGCGCGGGGCCCGCAGCCCAGGAGCACGTCGCCGGACTCGCGGGTGGCGGCGACGACGCGGCGCACGTAGGAGATCAGGCCGTCGCTGGCCGTGACGCGGTCGATCTCGGCCTTCGCGCCGAGGACCTGGGCGGCGGAGACGACGGGGGCCACGCCGGAGCTCTCCACGTCGTGCGGCGACTTGCCCTCGTGGTAGAGCCGGAGGATCTGCTCCTCCTGCTCGGGCGAGGGGTACCCGAGCTGGATCTTGAAGAGGAAGCGGTCGGTCTGCGCC
>CAYXGZ010000094.1:0-7536 GCA_964464755.1 uncultured Planctomycetales bacterium | reverse complement strand
CATCGTGTTCGTCGGCGTCGTCCTCGCCTTCGGCCCCGAGGTGGCGAAGATCTGGAAGTAGCGACCGCGACCCGTCCCCGACCCGGGACCGGGGGTTGATTTCGCCGGACCGACCGGCGAGAATCCCCTCCGGTCCCGGGTCGGTTTTTTCCACGGAGGAATCCCCCATCGCCACGTCCCGCGCCCTCGCCGTGACCTGCGCCCGCCTCGCCGACGAGAAGAAGGCCTCGGGCATCGTCGTCCTGGACCTCCGCAAGCTCAACAGCATCACGGACTACTTCGTCGTCTGCTCCTCCGCCAACGAGCGCCAGAGCCGCGCCATCGCCGACGAGGTCATCG
The DNA here is from genome assembly GCA_964464755.1 of uncultured Planctomycetales bacterium. Lineage (GTDB taxonomy): Bacteria > Planctomycetota > MHYJ01 > MHYJ01 > JACPRB01 > CAYXGZ01. The sequence goes on along the minus strand of CAYXGZ010000094.1, from coordinate 7,197 downwards.
TCAACCTCAAGCGCCAGGGCGTCCCCTGCCTCCACCAGGAGGGCGAGCGCACCGGCCCCTGGATCCTCGCCGACTTCGGCGACGTGGTCCTCCACGTCTTCCGGGACTCGCACCGCCAGCACTACGACCTCGAGACGCTCTGGGGCGACGCCCCCGTCGTCCCCTGGGCCCCCAAGGCCCGCGCGAAGCGCAAGACCGGCGCCACGAAGCGCAAGGCCGCCGCGGAGTAACCCCATGGACCCCGACCGCGCCTGGGCCGACGCCCTCGCCGGCGTCCTCCGGGATCTCGGCGTCGCCGACCCGGCCCGCCTCGAGCCCCTCCTCGACCCGCCCGCCGACCCGAAGTTCGGCGACGCGACGACGTCGGTCGCCCTCAAGCTCTCCAAGGAGCTCAAGCAGCCGCCCCGGAAGATCGCCGAGCGCATCGCCGCCGCCCTCTCCGCCGCCCCGGGCACCGCGAAGGCCGAGATCGCCGGCGCCGGCTTCGTGAACCTCTCGGCCTCGCGGGAGAGCTACGGGCCCCTCGTCGCCGAGGTCCTCGCCGCGGGCCCCGCGTACGGCTCCTCGACCCTGGGCCGCGGCCTCCGCGCCCTCGTCGAGCACACGAGCGCGAACCCGACCGGCCCCCTCCACATCGCCCACGGCCGCCAGGCCGCCGTCGGCGACTCCCTCTGCCGCATCCTCGCCCGCGCGGGCTTCGAGGTGCACCGCGAGTTCTACGTCAACGACGCGGGCACCCAGATCGAGAACCTCGGCCGCTCCATCCTCTGGCGCCACCTCGAGGCGAAGGGCGTCGCGTTCTCCACGGAGCACCGCGGCGTCGACGCCGAGGGCAAGATGGTCACCTGGCTCGTCGGCGGCGGCCTCGAGCTCCTCGAGAAGAACGCCTACCGCGGGGACTACATCCGCGAGCTGGCGAAGGACGTGACCGACCCCACCGTCGCCGCGTGCGGGCGCCTCGGCAAGGAGCGCCTGCTCGCCGACATCCGGCGCGACCTGGCGGACTTCCGCGTCCAGTTCGACACCTGGACCAGCGAGGAGGCCCTCCGCGCCAGCGGGAAGATCGAGACCCTCCTCGAGTTCTACCGCTCCTGGGGTCACTCGTACCCCAAGGACGGGGCGCTCTTCCTCCGCTCCTCCGCGTTCGGCGACCCCGAGGACCGCGCCCTCGTCAAGGCGAACGGCGAGTACGTCTACCGCACGCCCGACCTCGCGTACCACCGCGACAAGTTCGACCGGGGCTGGGACCTCCTCGTCGACACCTGGGGCCCCGACCACCACGCCGAGATCGCCAACCGCGCCGCGGGCCTCAAGGCCCTCGGCTTCAACCTGCTCCCCCGCGCCGAGTTCCTCCGCGCGCCCCGCGGCGGGACCCCCGAGCAGCGCCCGCGCTGCTTCGACGTCCTCATCGTCCAGCACTGCCGCCTGCTCAAGGACGGGCAGGAGCTCAAGATGGGCAAGCGCCTCGCGACCTACGTCACGCTCCGCGAGCTGATGGACGAGGTCGGCGTGGACGCGACGCGCTGGTTCTTCGTCATGCGCAAGACGGACAGCCACCTCGACTTCGACCTCTCGCTGGCCGTCAAGCAGTCGGCGGACAACCCCGTCTACTACGTCCAGTACGCGCACGCGCGCATCGCCTCGGTCCTGGCCAAGGCGGCCGAGAAGGGCTGGGCCTTCGACGGGAAGTTCGACCCCGCCGCGCTTGGCGACGGCGAGGTGATCCTCCTGCGCCTCGTGAAGAACCTCCGCCGCGCGGTCGAACGCTCCGCGGCCGCGCTGGATCCGACGGCGATCTGCAACTACGCGACGACGCTCGCCGCCGCCTACCAGCAGTACCAGACCGCCGGGAAGACCGACCCCTCGAAGCGCATCCTCGTGGACGACGAGCGCGCGCGCCGGGCCCGCCTCGCGGCCGTCGCCGCGGTGCGCGTCGCCCTGGCCGCCGCGCTGCAGCTCGTCGGCGTCGAGGCCCCGGAGCGGATGTCGCGGGATGAGGATTAGCGTCCGCGTCACGCCCCGCTCGTCGCGCGACCGGGTCGAGGTCGCGGGCCCCGACCGCCTCGCCGTCCGCACCACCGCCTCCCCCGTCGACGACGCCGCCAACGAGGCCGTCCGGGCGCTCGTGGCGGAACACTACGGGGTGGCGAAGTCGAGGGTGACGCTGGTGAAGGGGGCGAGGTCGCGGGACAAGGTCTTCGACGTCGACGCCTAGCCGCCCTTGCGCCGGATCCCGGCGATGACGCGGTCCTTGAGGCCGACGGCCTTGACCTTGGGAAGCACCTTCTTCGGGGTCGTGGCGACGTCCTTCAGAGAGCGGAGCTCGGCGCGGGTGCCGGGATCGCGCTTGAGGGCCTTCCGGAGCCGGGTCGTCTCGCGGCGCGAGAGCTCCCCGTCCACCGCGCGGTGCAGGTCCTTCCGGTCGATTCGCTCGCGCCGGGCCTTCATGCCTCGCTCCGTCCCTTCCCCTTTTCCTTCGCGGCCTTCTCGCGCCAGAACGTGTCCACGGCGGGCGAGAGCTTCTCGCGCAGCATCTCGCGGGCGCGGTAGGCCCGGACCCGGACCGTGTCGGCGGGCACCTGGGTGACCGCCGCGACGTCCTCGTAGTCCATGCCCTGCAGGTGCCTCAGCACGAACGCCTCGCGGTACAGGTACGGCAGCGTCCCGATCGCCACGCGCATCGACTCCGACAGCTCGCTCTGGAGCACGTGGCGGTGCGCCTGGTCCCGCGGGCCCGCGTCGACGCCCTCCAGGAACTCCTCGTCCACGCGCTTCGCCGAGCGCGACTTCCGCTTCAGGTGGTCCTTGCACAGGTTCAGCGCGATCTGGTACAGCCACGACGAGAACTTCGCCTTCTGCTGGAAATGCCCGAGCGCCTTGTAGGCCCGGATGAACGACTCCTGGGCGAGGTCCTCGGCGGCGTGCCGGTCCCCCACCATCATGTACGCGAGGTTCACGATCCGGGTCCCGTAGCGGTCGACGAGCCGGCCGTACTGGTCGATCTTCCCGTCGAGGCACTGCTGGATCACCCGCGTGTCGCGGACGTCGCTTTCATCCTTCGAGACGACCATGGGAGCCCACTATATCAGGGAAATTCGCCGCGGTCCTAATTTGCTTGACCCCCCTCCGGGCCCCACTACAATGTGCGCACTTCGACGGGGCTCCATGCTGTCCGACCCGTCTTTTTCCAAGTCGATGGCCTCCATCGTCGGCCTCGGCTGGGTCTTCGCGGCGTCGGTGATCCTCGGGAGCCTCCTCGGGTCGTACCTGGACCGGCGCTGGGGAACGGGTCCCTGGCTCCTGGTGAGCGGGGCGATGCTCGGGACCGCCGCGGGCGTGCTGCACGCGTGGCGGGTGGCGAAACGAAGCTGAAATGATCGACGCACCGCTCGTCCGGACCACCTCGATCGGGACGTTCGGATTTGGCGCCGTCCTGGCCGGGGCGGCCACCGCGATCGCCGGCCTTCCCGCCGCCGCCGGCGTCGCCGCGGGCCTCGCGCTGGGCCTCCTGCCGATCGTGTCGTGGGCCTTCCTGCTGAAGCCCCTGCTCGAGGAGCGCGGGGTCTGGCTCTTCGCCGCGATCACCCTCGGCAAGTTCATCCTCTACGCGGCCGCGCTGTACCAGCTCGTCCTCGTGCCCCGCGTCCCGGCCGCCGCGCTCGGCGCCGGCCTCCTGCTCCCCCACCTGGTCCTGGCGGCCGCGGCCCTCCGGGCCCGGCCCGCGGAGCTCCGGGCATGAGTCCGCTGCTCGCGGCGTTCCAGGAGCACTCCGGCGGGGCCGAGCACCACGGGCCCCCGCCCAGCATCTTCACCCCGCTCTACGAGAAGGTGAAGGACACGGACTTCGGGAAGTGGATGGGCTTCGACCAGCCGCTGCGGCACATGGGCCAGATGTGGTTCGAGGGCCTCTGCTTCTCGGTGATCGCCTGCGTCCTGCTGATCGTCCTCGCCCTCCTCGCCACCCGCCGCCTCGAGAAGGTCCCCCGCGGCCTGCAGAACCTCTTCGAGATGGTCGTCTCGGGCTTCCGCGGCATGGTGGGCAGCATGTGCGGCGACTCCGCCGACAAGTACGTGCCCTTCATCGGGACCGCCTTTCTGCTGATCTTCACGCTGAACATGCTGGGCATCTTCCCGGCGGGCCGCTCGCCGACCCTGGCCCTGTCGATCACCGCGGGCCTGGGCATCCCGGCCTTCCTGCTCGTGCAGTACTACTCGTTCCGCGACGCGGGCGTCGTCAACGTGCTCAAGCACCTGATGGGCCCCGTGTGGTGGATGGCGCCGCTCATCTTCTGCGCGGAGGTCATCTCCGAGCTGATCCGCCCCGTGTCGCTGTCGATGCGCCTCTTCGGCAACATCTACGGCGAGGACAACGTCATCGAGGCCTTCATGGGCCTCGCGGACAAGTTCCACGTGGGCTGGATCCCGCTGCAGCTGCCCTTCCTCGGGCTGGCGATGCTGACGAGCTTCCTGCAGGCGTACATCTTCACGATGCTCTGCACCTACTACATCTCCGCCAAGGTGGTCCACGAGGACCACGGCGAGGGGCACGGGCACGGCGGGGAGCAGGCGGCGGAGGGACACGGGCACGGACATCACGGGGCGGCGAAGGCCGCGCACTAGGAATCTCTTTAACCCCTTTTCTTTAGCTGGAGGCAGAAGGATGCGTACGAAGGTCTTCACGACGGTGCTGTGCCTGGCGCTGGTGCTGCTCGTCGGCGGCGTCGCGTTCGCCCAGGACGCCCACGGCGCGGCCAAGGCCGGGGACGATCGCGGCGGTTCGTGGCAGCACCTCGGCCTGGCGCTCGGCTTCGGCCTCGCCATCGCCGCGGCCGTCGCCGCGTTCAGCCAGAGCCGCGCCATCTCGGCGGCGCTCGAGTCCGTGGCGCGCCAGCCCGAGGCGGGCGGCCGGATCCAGACGATGATGCTGATCGGCGTCGTGTTCATCGAGACGCTGGTCATCTTCACCTGGGTGCTCTTCTTCCTCTGGGGCGGCGTCTTCATCAAGTAGCCGCCCGGGGCCGCGGAGGCCCCAGGAGAGCCGATGAGCCCGATGCTGCTGGCCGGGGACATCCTGACCGACCTTGGAATCAACTTCAAGGTCGTGGCGGTCCAGGGTGCGCTCTTCCTCCTCACCTTCTTCATCCTGAAGAAGCTGCTCTTCGAGCGCCTGCTCGCGCACATGACGGCGCGGGAGCTGGACGCCGAGGCGAGGACGAAGGGCATCCGCGAGGCCACGGCCGAGGGGGACCGGCTCGCGAAGGAGTACGACGGGAAGATCCAGCAGGTCGACAAGGAGGCGTACGAGCGCCTCTCGGCGTCGCTCAAGGAGACGCTGGACGCCAAGGGCCGGGTCGTGGCCGAGGCCCAGGCGAAGGCGGCGGCGGAGATCCGCGCCGCGGCCGAGGCGGTCGCCGCCGACAAGGCGCGGGCGATGGAGACCCTCCGCTCCGACGTGGCGGAGCTCTCCGCCCAGGCGGCCGGGCGGGCGATCGGCGTCCCCCTCGAGCCCTCCGAGCTGGACGCGGCCGTGAAAGCCGTCCTCGCGGAGCGTCCCCGATGAGCGCGGCGCTCCTGGCGGCGGGCGGCTCGATGTTCGGGGCCGCCTTCGTGTCCCAGCTCCTCGCCTTCGCGGGGATCGCCTTCCTGGTCTGGAAGTTCGGCGTCCCGCTGATCGGGAAGATGCTGGGGGCGCGGACGAAGGAGATCGAGGACCGCTTCGGGACCCTGGAGCGGGAGGCGAAGGCGGCCGCGGACCGCGTGGCCGACCTGAAGCTCAAGCTCTCGGAGATCGGCAGCGAGTCCGCGCGGCGCCTGCAGGCCGCCGTGGACGAGGGCCACCGGATCCGCTCCCAGTCGCTGGCGGAGGCCGCGGGCCTCGCGGCGCAGGAGGCGGAGAAGGCGAGGCGGACGGTCCAGATCGAGCGCGACAAGGCGGTCCTCGAGCTGCGCGCCGAGGTGGCCCGCCTGACGCTGGAGGTGGCGGAACGCGCCGTGGACGTGCTGGCGACCGACCCGGTCCACGGGCGCATCGTGGAGAAGAACCTGGAGGGCCTGGAGCGGGCCTCCCGGAAGTGAGCCAATGATCCTGAAGACCCTGGCCAAGCGCTACGCCGCGGCGATGCTGTCCGTCGCCCTCCGCGAGGGGATCGTGGAGGACGTCGAGGCGCAGCTGCTCGCCCTGCGCGAGGCCTACGTGAAGGACCCGGTCTTCCGCTCCGCCCTCTCGCAGCCCAAGATCCCGAGGTCGGTGCGGAGGACGATCCTGACCCGCCCCTTCGAGGGACGGGCCCACCCGACGTTCATCGACTTCCTGGGGATCCTCGTCACCAAGAACCGCGTCGCGCTGATCCCCGGCATCGCGGAGTCCTTCGACGAGATGGCCGACGCGACGCAGGGCGTCGTGAAGGTCGACGTCCGCAGCGCCCGGCCGCTGAGCGACGCGCAGCGCGCGGGGCTCCAGGAGCGGCTCGTGCGGATCACGGGGAAGAAAACCAAGCTCGAGGAGACCGTGGACCGGTCCCTGAAGGGCGGCCTCTCGGTGCGGATCGGCGACACGGTCCTGGACGGGACCGTCGCCCACCGGCTGAAGGGCCTCCGCGAGCACCTGACGACGTTGCACCGCTAGGAGCGTGAAACCATGACCGCGATCCGACCCGAGGAAATCAGCTCGATCATCCGGCAGGAGATCAAGCAGTACGAGGCCGAGCTCAAGATGGAGAGCGTCGGCGTCGTGCTGCAGGTCGGCGACGGCATCGCCCGCGTCTACGGCCTCGAGAACGTCATGGCCGCGGAGCTCGTCGAGTTCCCTGGCGGCATCTTCGGGATGGCGCTGAACCTCGAGGAGGACTCGGTCGGCTGCGTCATCCTCGGCGACGACAAGGGCATCAAGGAAGGCGACATCGCCAAGTGCACGGGGCGCGTCGTCAGTGTCCCCGCGGGCCCCGAGCTGCTCGGCCGCGTCGTGGACGGCCTGGGCCGGCCGCTGGACGGTAAGGGCCCCATCCCGACGAAGAAGATGAAGCCCATCGAGGGCCGCTCGGCCAACGTCGTCGAGCGCCAGCCCGTGAAGGAGCCCCTCCAGACGGGCTGGAAGGCCATCGACGGCATGATCCCGATCGGCCGCGGCCAGCGCGAGCTGATCCTCGGCGACCGCCAGACCGGCAAGACCGCGCTGTGCGTCGACACGATGATCAACCA
>CAYXGZ010000093.1:0-7680 GCA_964464755.1 uncultured Planctomycetales bacterium | reverse complement strand
CATGGAGTTCGCCGTGGAGGCCCAGAAGCTCATGAACGTCAGCCTCGAAGGGAGCGTCGGCTAATGCTCGAGATCCGCGACCTCCGCGCCACGGCCGGCGGCAAGCCGGTGCTCCAGGGCCTCACGCTCGACGTGAAGGCCGGGGAGATCCACGCCATCATGGGGCCCAACGGCTCGGGCAAGAGCACGCTGGCCCACGTCCTCGCCGGCCGCGAGGGCGTCGTCGTCACCGGCGGCACGGTCCGCTACCGGGGGAAGGACCTGCTCGCGCTCAGCCCCGAGGACCGGGCCCGCGAGGGCGTGTTCCTCGGCTTCCAGTACCCCGTCGAGATCCCCGGCGTCGGCAACACGTACTTCCTCAAGAGCGCGCTGAACGCGATCCGCAAGCACCGCGGCCAGCCCGAGCTCGACGCCGTCGAGTTCCTCGCCCTCGTCAAGGGGATGGCCAAGCGCGTCGGCATCGCCGAGTCGCTGCTCTCCCGCCCCGTGAACGAGGGCTTCTCGGGCGGCGAGAAGAAGCGCAACGAGATCCTCCAGATGTCCGTGCTCGACCCGGCCCTGGCGATCCTCGACGAGACGGACAGCGGCCTCGACATCGACGCGCTCAAGGTCGTCGCCGACGGCATCAACGCGCTGCGCGGCCCCTCGAAGGCCGTGCTGCTCATCACGCACTACCAGCGGCTGCTCGACTACGTCGTGCCCGACCGCGTCCACGTCCTGGCGGGCGGCCGCCTCGTGAAGTCCGGCGGCAAGGAACTCGCCAAGGAGCTCGAGAAGACGGGCTACGGCTGGGTCGACCAGCCCCAGGGGGCGGTGGCGAAATGAACGCGACCTCGGCGGCCCGGGACCGGATCCTCGCGGAATTCGACCGCGCGGCCCGCTCCCTCCCCGGCTCCGCCGAGCGGCGCCGCGCCGCGATGGCCCGCTTCGACTTCCCGGCCGCGGACGACGAGTCCTGGCGCTTCACGGACACCACGGCGCTCGAGGAGACGGCCTTCGCCGCCTCGGCGCCGGGCGACCCGGCGTCGGTCGCCGCGCTCGCCCGCGGGCCGCTCCAGGCCTCGCAGGCCGTCTTCGTCGACGGGCGCTACGCGCCGTCCCTCTCCACGCTGCCCCGCGACGTCGCCGTCGAATCGCTCGCCGGCCGCGAGCCCTCCGGCGAGGCCGCCGGCTTCGCCGCGCTCAACTCCGCGTTCTCGACGGACGGCGCGCTCGTCCGCGTCGGCCCCGGGGTGACCGCGAAGGACCCGCTGCACCTGCTCTTCCTGTCGACGCCGTCGTCCACGCCGCGGATGTCGCACCCGCGGATCGAGGTCTCGCTCGGCGAGGGCGCCTGCGCGGCGATCGTCGAGGACCACGCGGGCCCGGCCGGCGCGGTCTACCTCGGCAACGTCGCCGCCCGCGTCGACGTGGGGCCCGGCGCCGAGCTCGACTACGTCCGCATCCAGCGCGACTCGACGGACGCCTTCCACGTCGGCCGCTCGGACTTCCACCTCGGGCGGGGCGCGGTGCTCCGGCACTCGGCCTTCGCCCTCGGGGCCCGGTTCTCCCGGCACGACCTCGGCGTCCTCCTCGACGAGGGCTCCGACCTCTCCCTCGACGGCCTCTACCGGCTCGACGGTCGCCGGATCGCGGACACGCACTCGACGATCGACCACGCCGCCCCCTCCGCCACGAGCCGCGAGCTCTACAAGGGCGTGCTGGACGGCGAGTCGCGCGGCGTCTTCGACGGCCGCGTCGTCGTCCGCGAGGGCGCCAGGGGGAGCAACGCGGTCCAGCACAACGCCAACCTCCTGCTCTCCCGCAAGGCGCTGATCCACACGAAGCCCCAGCTCGAGATCCTGGCCGACGACGTCAAGTGCCGCCACGGCGCGACGGTCGGCCGGCTCGACGAGGCGGCGCTCTTCTACCTGCGCTCCCGCGGCCTGGGCGCCGAGCAGGCCCGGCTCATGCTCATCGCGGCCTTCGCCCGGCAGATCGTCGACGGGGTCCGCGTCCCGGCGGCCCGCGAGCTGCTGGGGGGAGGGGACGCGTGAGCCCCGCCGCCGCGCCCGCCCGCGTCGCCTACGACGTCGAGGCCGTCCGCCGGGACTTCCCGATCCTCTCGGAGAAGGTCCGCGGCAAGCCCCTGGTCTACCTGGACAGCGCCGCGACCACGCAGAAGCCCCGGGCCGTGCTCGACGCGCTGGTGCGCTACTACGAGTCCGAGAACGCGAACATCCACCGCGGAGTGCACCACCTCAGCGAGCTGGCCACGCGGAAGCACGACGCGGCGCGGATCACGGTCGCGCGCTTCCTCAACGCCGCCGACGCGCGGGAGATCGTCTTCACGCGCGGCACGACGGAGTCGGTGAACCTCGTCGCGCAGACCCTGGGCCGCACCCGCGTGGGCCAGGGCGACGAGGTGCTCGTGACGACGATGGAGCACCACTCGAACCTGGTGCCCTGGCAGATGCTCTGCGCCGAGAAGGGCGCGAAGCTCGTCGCGGCGCCCATCGCGGACGACGGGTCGCTCGTCGAGGACGAGTTCGTCCGCCTGATCGGGCCGCGCACGAAGGTCGCGGCCTTCGCGCACGTCTCCAACGCGCTCGGGACGGTGAACCCGGTGAAGCGGCTCGTCGCCGCGTGCCGCGCGAAGGGCGTGCCGACGGTCGTGGACGGCGCGCAGGCCGTTCCGCACGGGCCCGTCGACGTGCGCGACCTCGACGCGGACTTCTACTGCTTCTCGGGCCACAAGGTCTACGCCCCGACCGGCATCGGCGTGCTCTACGGCAAGGCCGCGCTGCTCGAGTCGCTGCCTCCCTGGCAGGGCGGCGGCGACATGATCCTCTCGGTGTCGATCGAGAAGTCGACCTGGAACCGCGTCCCGTTCAAGTTCGAGGCGGGCACGCCGGACATCGGCGGCGCGATCGCGCTCGGGGCGGCGCTCGACTACGTGGCGAAGCTCGGCCCGGCGGCGATCGCCGCGCACGAGGCGGATCTGCTGGCCCACGGGACGGCCGCGCTGTCGGCGATCCCCGGCCTGCGGCTGATCGGCACGGCCCCGCACAAGGCCGCGGTGCTCTCGTTCGTGCTCGAGGGCGTGCACCCGCACGACATCGGCACGATCCTCGACCAGGAGGGCATCGCGATCCGGACGGGCCACCACTGCGCGCAGCCCGTGATGGACCGGCTGGGGATCCCCGCGACGGCGCGGGCCTCGCTGGGCCTCTACTCGACGAAGGCGGAGCTCGACGCGCTCGCGGCCGGCCTGCGGAAGGTCGCGGAGGTGTTCCGCGCATGACCGAGCTCGACGATCTCTACCAGGAAGTCATCCTCGACCACTACAAGAAGCCCCGGAACTTCGGGCGGCTGCCGGAGGCGGGCTGCTCGGTGAACGGGGAGAACCCGCTCTGCGGGGACAAGCTCGTGCTGGACCTGAAGGTGCGCGACGGGATCGTCGAGGACCTGCGCTTCCAGGGCGCGGGCTGCGCGATCTCGACGGCCTCCGCGTCGATGATGACGGAGGCGGTGAAGGGCAAGCCGAAGGCGGAGGTGGAGCGGCTGTACGGCCGCTTCCACGCCCTGGTGACGGGGACGGAGGGGGAGTCGGGCGAGGGCCTCGGCAAGCTCGCGGCGTTCGCGGGCGTGGCGGGGTACCCGGCCCGGGTGAAGTGCGCGTCGCTGGCGTGGCACACGCTGAAGGCGGCGCTGGACGGGAATCGAGAAACGGTTTCGACCGAATAGGAGGAATCCATGCCGCTGCCCCCGATGTACCCGCCCGAGGCGGTCCAGCCGATGCGCGACGAGCTGACGGCCGTCGGCTTCGAGCAGATCGACGACCCCGCCGCGGTGGACGCCGTCGTGAAGTCCCAGAAGGGCGTGACGCTCTGCTTCATCAACTCCGTCTGCGGCTGCGCCGCGGGCAGCGCCCGGCCGGGCGTCGCCATGGCGCTGCAGCACAAGGTGATCCCGGACCGGCTCGTGACGGTGTTCGCGGGCATGGACCGGGAGGCCGTCGACCGGGTGCGCGCGCTCCACGCGGGCGTCGCGGGCCCGTCGTCGCCGTCGATCGTGTTCTTCAAGGACGGCGCCGTCGCGGCCGTCCTTCCGCGCCAGGGCATCGAGGGCCGCGGGCCGGAGGAGATCGCCGCGTTCCTCGCCGACGCCTTCGAGAAGATCTGCTCGAAGCCCGGGCCGTCCATCCCGAGGGAGAAGTACGAGCAGCTGGAGTTCGTGAAGATGTGCGGATCGAAGATCCCGAGGTTCAAGGGCTAAGCGGATGCGACCGTCCTACGAACCCGTCACGCTGAAGCGCGACGTCGAGGCGATCCAGATCCCGTACGGGGAGGTCCTGAAGCTCCCCGCGGGGTCGATGGTCGTCATCACCCAGCAGAACCCTTCCAACTTCACGGTGCAGACGGAGCGCGGGATGCTCGTCCGCCTCGAGGGCAAGGACGCGGACGCGCTGGGGAAGGAAGTCCCCGTGGCCCCGACGGTGCCGGTCCAGCCCGCGTCGGGCCCGGTGCTGGAGCAGCTCGTCTGGGAGCAGCTGAAGACGGTGTACGACCCCGAGATCCCGGTGAACGTCGTGGACCTCGGGCTGATCTACGAGTGCAAGATCCTCAAGGTGAACGGCGACGCGCACCGCGTCGAGGTCAAGATGGCCATGACGGCGCCCGGCTGCTCCATGGGCGACGTCCTGAAGATGGACGCGAAGAAGGCGTTGCAGGCGATCCCCGGGGTGAAGGAGGCGGAGGTCGAGGTCGTGTTCGACCCGCCCTGGAGCCAGTCGATGATGTCCGAGGCCGCGAGGCTGCAGCTGGGCATGATGTAGGATGGCCCCGATGGGCCGCGTCTACCTCGACCACCACGCCACCACGCCGCTCGACCCGCGCGTCTTCGAGGCGATGCGGCCCTGGTTCCTCGAGAAGTTCGGCAACGCCTCCAGCCGCACGCACGCCTACGGGCGGGAGGCCCGCGACGCCGTCGAGGCCGCCCGCGCCGAGGTCGCCGCGCTGGTCGGCGCCGAGCCCGCCGAGATCGTCTTCACGAGCGGCGCCACGGAGAGCGACAACCTCGCCCTCAAGGGCGCCCTGCAGGCCGCGGGGAAGGGCCGGCTCGTCACGGTCGTCACCGAGCACCCGGCCGTGCTCGATCCCGCCCGCGTGCTGCGCGAGTCCGGAGCCGCGGAGGTCGAGCTGCTCCCCGTCGGGGCCGACGGTCTCCTCGACCCGGCCCGCCTCGAGGCCGCGGTCCGCCCGGGGACCGTCCTCGTCTCCGTGATGGCCGCGAACAACGAGATCGGGGTGCTCCAGGACCTCGAGGCGATCGGCCGGATCTGCCGCGCGAAGGGCGCGCTCTTCCACACCGACGCCGCGCAGGCGAACGGGAGGATCCCGCTCGACGCGGAGGCGCAGGGCTTCGACCTCGCCTCGCTCTCCGCGCACAAGATGCACGGGCCCAAGGGCGTCGGCGCCCTCGTCGTCCGGAAGCGCCATCCCCGGATCCGCCTCGCGCCGCAGATCGACGGCGGCGGCCACGAGGACGGCCTGCGCTCCGGCACCCTGAACGTCCCCGCGATCGTCGGGTTCGGCGCCGCGTGCGCGATCGCCCGCCGCGAGCTCCCGGCCGAGGCGGCCCGCCTCCGCCTGCTGAGGGAGCGGCTCTGGACGGCCCTCTTGCCGCTCGGGGGAGTCCGCCGCAACGGGCACGCCGAGCGCCGACTGCCCGGCAGCCTCAGCGTGTCGTTCGAGGGCGTCGAGGGCGAGTCGCTCGTCGAGGCCATGGGCGAGATCGCCGTGTCGAGCACGGCGGCGTGCTCGACGGCGCAGGCGAAACCCTCGCACGTGCTGCGGGCGATCGGCGTGCCGGAGCCCCTCGCCGCCGCGACCCTGCGCTTCGGCCTGGGCCGCTTCACGACGGCGGAGGAGATCGACCGCGCCGCCGGCGCGGCGAAGGCCGCCGTCGCCCGCCTCCGGGCCTGAGTGGAAACAGGACCGGCGCGGTGCTATCTTGAACGTGGATCTCGAGGTGCGACCATGAGCCAGAATTGCGGTTCCACGGAAGGCGGCGACAACCACGGGCACGCCCACGCCGCGCCCGCGGCGACGCCCACGGCCCCGGCCCGCCCGGCCGGCGTCGGGATCGTCATCACCCCGAAGGCCGCCTCGAAGCTCCTCGAGATCCTGAAGGCCGAGGGGAAGGACCCCGCGGTGACCGGCCTGCGCCTCGGCGTGCAGGGCGGCGGCTGCTCGGGCCTCTCGTACTTCATGGACTTCGACGCGAAGAAGGACCAGGACCGGGTCTTCGCCCTCGACGGCATCCAGGTCTTCGTCGACCCGCGCAGCTCCCTGTACCTCGGCGGTTCCGTGCTGGACTACGCCGAGGGCCTGATGGGCTCGGGATTCCAGGTGAAGAACCCGAACGTGAAGTCGTCCTGCGGCTGCGGGTCCTCCTTCACGACCTAGGGTCCTTCGGTTAGGATGCCGCCCTCCGCGAGGTGCCCCATGAGCGAGCAAGCCAAGCCGGCCGGCCCCGACGACCTCTTCCAGCGCGTGGACGCCGCCCTCGAGCGCATCCGCCCGTTCGTCCAGCAGGACGGCGGGCACGTCGAGCTCGTCGAGGTGAACGCCGCCGAGAAGACCGCCTACATCCGCTTCCAGGGCGCCTGCTCCGGCTGACCGTCGAGCGCCATGACCCTGCAGATGGGGATCGAGAACGAGATCCGGTACTCGGTCCCCGAAATCGAGCAGGTCGTCGCGGTCGGGCCGTCGGCCTGAACCCAGCCCCGAACCCCCAACCCCGGGTACCCCATGGTCGCCAACGTCACGCAGATGCACGCCGCGAGGAACGGCGAGATCACCCCCGCCATGGCGCGCGTCGCCGAGCGCGAGGGCCTCGAGCCCGAGTTCCTGCGCCGCGAGGTGGCCGAGGGCCGGGCGATCATCCCCGCGAACCGCGTGCACCTGGCCGGCGCCCTCGATCCGATGGGCATCGGCATCAACCTCACCTGTAAAATCAACGCGAACCTGGGCAACTCCGCGGTCGTGTCCAACGTCGACAAGGAGCTCGAGAAGCTCCACACGGCCGTCCACCACGGCTCCGACACGGTGATGGACCTCTCGACGGGCGGGAACCTCGACGAGATCCGCTCCGCGGTCATCGCCAAGTCCACCGTGCCGGTCGGGACCGTCCCCGTCTACCAGATGCTCCAGGGCGTCAAGGACATGGCGGACCTGGCGCCGAAGGACATGCTCGACGTCATCGAGAAGCAGGCGCGGCAGGGCGTGGACTACATGACGATCCACGCCGGGATCCTCCTCGAGCACCTGCCCCGGATCCAGGGCCGGATCACGAAGATCGTCTCCCGCGGGGGCAGCCTGCTGGCGGACTGGATGGTGAAGCGGCGCGAGCAGAACCCGCTCTACACGCACTACGACGAGATCTGCGAGATCTTCAAGGCCTACGACGTGTCGTTCTCGCTCGGCGACAGCCTGCGGCCCGGCTGCCTGCACGACGCGAGCGACGCCGCGCAGTTCGGCGAGCTCGAGACGCTGGGCGACCTCACGGTGCGCGCCTGGCGCCACGACGTGCAGGTCATGGTCGAGGGCCCGGGGCACGTCCCGCTCGACCAGGTGCCCGCGCAGGTCCTCAAGCAGATCGAGATCTGCCACGGCGCGCCGTTCTACACGCTCGGGC
>CAYXGZ010000092.1:0-8273 GCA_964464755.1 uncultured Planctomycetales bacterium | reverse complement strand
GCGGCATCGGGCCGTCCGCCGCCGACACCACCAGGATCGCGCCGTCCATCTGCGCGGCGCCCGTGATCATGTTCTTGATGTAGTCGGCGTGCCCGGGGCAGTCGACGTGCGCGTAGTGGCGCTTGTCCGACTCGTACTCGACGTGCGAGATCGCGATCGTGATGATCTTCGACGGGTCGCGGCGGCCGTCCTTCTCGGACGCCTTCGCGATCTCGTCGTACGACTTCACCGCGCCGCGGCCCATCGCCGAGCTCACCGCGGTCAGCGCGGCGGTCAGCGTCGTCTTGCCGTGGTCGATGTGCCCGATCGTCCCGACGTTGACGTGGGGCTTCGTACGCGCAAACTTTTCCTTGGCCATCGCGGCGGCTCCTCTCTACGAGTCCTCTATCTATCGTCCGTACCTAACGTGACGTCCCGTTGTCCCCAGGGTGGAGCTGGCGATGGGGCTTGAACCCACGACCTCCTCCTTACCAAGGAGGTGCTCTACCACTGAGCTACGCCAGCCTCCCGTGCACGCCGAAGCCCGATCCGAAGATGGTCGATCTCCGGCGACAGGCGGATTCCGGCGGAAACAGTGCTCCCGATGATCCAAAACCTGAGAGCGGAGAATTATAGCAATGGGTGTGCCACGGTCAACCGAAATCGGGGCCGGGCGCGGAAAATCCGCGCCCCCTTCCCCCCGCCCCGCTTTCGGGTACAATCCCCGTCCTCCGAGAGGGCGTAGCTCAATGGCAGAGCTCCAGCCTTCCAAGCTGGACGTTGCGGGTTCAAGTCCCGTCGCCCTCTCCACTTCGACCCGGCGGCCCAGCGGGCCGCCTCGCTCGGTTCAGGCGCCGCCCAAGGTCCGATCCCCCGGACCGCCCCGCCCTTGACGATCTCCGCCGGGTCGTTTACTCTCCTCCCCGCGCGCTGGGGTAGCTCAATAGTGGAGCCCCGGTTTTGTAAACCGGTGGTTACGGGTGCGATTCCCGTCCCCAGCTCCAAAAGTCGATTCGACCCGGGCAGTTACCCAAGCGGCCAAAGGGGACAGACTGTAAATCTGTTGGCTTCGGCCTTCGGGGGTTCAAATCCCTCACTGCCCACCACTTCGACTCGGCCCCGTCCATGGCGGACACTCGCCCGCCTCACGCCCGGTAGACCAGCTCCCCCGCCCCCGAGCGCGACCTCACGACCACCGCCACCGGCCGCTCGCCCCCCGGGCTCCCGTTCGCCTCCCGCCACGCCGCGACCGCCTTCGCCGCCGGCACCCGCCGCCACGGCCCGCCGCTCCCCGCCAGCGAGTCCAGGTCCCCCGCCTCCACCCCGCCCGCGTCCGAGCGCTTCCGGTAATGCCCCGACACCCCGCCCCGCGAGAACGACCCGTAGTTCCGGTTCTCCTCCACGCAGGCCTCGCGACGCCGCGCCGCGTCGCGACGCCGCTGCGCCGCCGTCCGCTCCGCCAGCCTCCGCGCCCGCGCCTTCAGGTCCCCGCCGCCGAAGTACGCCGACAGGAAGCGCCAGCGGTCCGTCCGCGACGCCTCCACCATCCGGTCGATCTTCGCCAGCGCGCGCAGCCGCGCCTCCTCGCCCAGCGCGCGGTACCTCACGCGCTCGAAGTCGATGAAGCGCAGGTCCGGCCCGCCCTCCGACTTCGCCAGCACGTTCGACGGATTGAAGTCGTACTGGTCGACCCCCGCGTCGTGGAAGCGCCGCGCCCAGCGCCCGTACTCCGCCGCCAGGTCGCGCCCCCGCGACGTCCCGCGCCGCCGCGCGTAGAGCTCGTCGAGCCGCTCCCGGTCCGCCGCCACCTCGATCAGCACGTAGCTCTCGCGCGGCCCGTCCCCCGCCGCCGCGAACGGCAGCGTCGGCAGCCCGAGCTCGAGCATCCGCTCCAGCGCCGCCAGCTCGGCCTTCGCCCTCGAGCCCGCGACCTTCCGCCTCAGCGACTGCAGCCAGCTCCCCGCCTTGTAGATCTTCACGAGCCAGGTCCGGCCCAGCGCCGACACCTCGACCGCCCGCTTCACCTTCAGGTCCTTGATCGGCCGCCCCGCCGCGAGCAGCGCCGCGAAGTCCGCGAACGGCCCCGACGCGAACGCCGCGCGCAGCGACGCGTCCACGCGCCAGCGGATCCCGCCCGAGCGGAGCGCGACGTAGTTAACCACGCGCCGCCCCCGAGAGCCCCAGCCACCCCGGGCAGCCCAGCAGCTGCCAACCCAGCACGGCCGCCGACTCCGCCAGCCGCACCCGCGCCGACTTCCAGAGCCCCAGCGTCAGCAGCGTCGGCACCAGCCACGCGACCGTCTCCAGCAGCGACTTCAGCGGCTGGATGATCCGGAGCACGACGTGCTGTCCCGGGTGGTTCTTGCGGAAGTACGCGAAGCGCGACCGGGCCTGCTCGATCTTCGCCCGCACCCGAACGCGCTGCCGCGTCCGGCCCTGGAGGTGCACCACGGCCACGCGCGGATCGAGCACGACCTTCAGCCCCGCCCGCCGCACCCGCAGGCAGTAGTCCGTCTCCTCGTACAGGTAGAAGAAGCGCTCGTCGAAGCGGCCGAGGCGCTCCGCGACGTCCCGCTTCAGCACGAAGCACGCGCCCACCAGCGACGCCACCTCGAACGGCTCCGTCCGCTCCTGCAGCCGGCTCGGGTAGCGCGACGGCAGCAGCCGCCGCAGCAGGCTCTTGTTGAGCAGCTCGGTCGCCAGCGACGGCTCCGTGTCGAACGAGTGCTGCGAGCGCCCGTCCTCGTGGACGAGCCGGGGGCCGACGACCGCGACGTCGGGCCGCCCGTCGAGGAAGGCCGCGAGCGCGGCGAGCGACCCGGCCGGAAGCCGGGCGTCGTTGTTGACCAGCGCGACGATCCGCCCCGTGGCGAGGGCCATGCCCTGGTTGGCCGCCGGACCGTAGCCCCGGTTGCCCGGGTTGCGGACCACCCGGGCCGCCGGGTAGGCGGAGGCGACGGCGTCGGCCGATCCGTCCGTGGACCCGTTGTCCACGACGATGAGCTCCCAGGCCAGGCCCCCCGCAGCCGCCCCGAGCGTCCGCAGCCCCTCCAGGGTCAGGTCCCGCCCGTTGAAGGTCACGACCACGACCGACAGATCCATGCGGCGCATTCTATCGAATTTCGCCGCACCGCCGAGCCGCCCCCGCGTCCAAGTGATAGGATTAGCCCCATGCCACCGCGAGTGATCCGCAAGTCCTTCGGCTTCTTCTCGAAGCTGTGGTTCGTCCTCATGATCGCGATCGTGGGCGGCTTCGCGTGGGCGATGCACGAGTCCGGGACGAAGTTCGAGGAGCTCGCCAAGCTCTTCTCCTCGGAGAGCGCCGAGAGCGGCTCCGAGAACACGCTCGGCAAGGGCCGGCCGAGCCGCCCGCCCCACGACCCGACGACCGGCCCGCCGCCGATCGACCCGGGCCCCGGCGTCCCCTCCCCCGCCCCGAGCTCCGCGCCGCCCGTCCGCCTCGAGAACTACTCGGCCGACGAGATGGCGCGGCTCTTCGAGGAGGTCGACCGCCAGCTCCGGATCGGCCGGATCAAGGAGGCCAAGGAGGCGCTGCAGGCCCGCAACAAGCTGCGCATCCCGCCCGCGGACGCCGAGAAGTACTCCCAGCTCCTCGACGACAGCGAGACCTACCACCGCCTGCTGCTCGACACGATCCCCGGGACGACGATCGACCTGCCCCCGATCACGGAGCTGGAGCTCCGCGGCGGCGGCACGCTCGTCGTGAAGAACCTCCGCGAGGTGACGACCGGCTACCGCTACGAGACGATCACGGGCATCCGCGGCGGCGTCGAGAAGGAACGGGTCGTCCAGGCCACGCCCCGCACCGGCGCCTACGCGATGGCGCTGCTCAAGATCGAGCTCGAGAAACAGGCCGGCTACAAGGACGTGAAGATCAGCGAGGAGCGGACGCCCCAGGGCTCGATCCCGCACTTCAGCTCCCCGCCCGACAAGGCCGTGCCGGGGCTCTTCTTCTTCGACCTCGCCGACTTCTGCGCGCGAAACGGCCTCAACACGATGATCGTGCCGCTCTTCCAGGAGGGCCTGCGCCGCGACGCCGCGCTGCCGACCACCGTGCACGAGCACAAGGGCCGGCTCTTCGTCGAGGTCCTGAAGTACTTCATGAACATCCTCTCCCGCGAGGACTGCAAGCAGGCGATGTCGATCCTCGACAAGCGCTACCGCGACACCGGCGCGTTCAGGGAGTTCGCCGGCGACGACGAGCTGATGACGCTGTACCGGCAGATCGTGGAGGACCCGATCGCCAAGGCCGTGCCCACGCCGACGCCGCTGCCGACCTTCGAGCCGCCCGTCCCGACGCCCGCGCCCACGCCCGCGCCGACCCCGACGCCGACGACGGCCGCCCCGACTCCGGCGCCGACGCCCGGCGTGACGCCCGCGCCCACGCCGATACCGACCCCGGTCCCGACGCCCCTGCCCACGCCGAAGCCGACGCCGGATCGCCGGGCCGAGGACGAGACGCCGAAGCCCGTCGACGAGAAGCAGCCGACGCCGCTGCCGGAGGGCTCGCCCTCGACGGCCAAGGACCGCGTCGCCCGCGGCGACCAGCTCTTCGAGGACGGGATGAAGGCCGTCCGCAACTCCGACCCGAACGCCAACCCGAAGGGCTGGGCGGCCGAGAACAAGAAGGCCCTCGACATCCTGAACAAGGCCTTCGACGCCTACTACGCGGCCCAGGAGGCCTTCGAGAAGTCCGGCAAGCCCATCCCCCAGGCCCTGCTGAAGCGCGTCCGCGAGGTGCAGATGACCCGGTCGATGTGCCGGAAACGGGCCACCTCGAGCCGCTGATTCCCATGATTCATGCGTGATTTTTTGCGCCGGGCCTCCCGTCCGCTATAATCATCCCTGATGGGCACCCAGGAGGCCGACGGCGCACCCCCCGGGCCGGAGCTCGCCTCCGAGAGGCTGCTCCAGCTCGAGACCCTCAACGCCTTCCACGACGAGATCCTCAAGGTCATCCGGATCTACTCGTCGTCCGAGTCCTTCACGGCCGAGCGCTGCCTCCAGGAGGTCGTCAACTTCATCCAGAAGAAGTTCGACATCTACCTCGCGACCGTCCTCCTGCTCGACGACGTCTCCAAGGAGCTCGTCCTCTACGTCTGCGCCGGCGAGGAGTCCCTCAAGTCCGTCGTGAAGACCTACCGCATCAAGCTCGGCGAGGGGCTCACGGGCGAGGCGGCCCGCAGCGGCGAGACGATCATCAGCAACGACGTCAACAGGGACCCCCGCTACCTCCGCGGCCCGCTCACCCGCACCCGCGCCGAGATCTGCGTCCCCATCAAGAGCAAGAACCGCATCATCGGCGTGCTCAACATCGAGGACGAGCACGCCGGCCGCTTCACGCGCGAGCTCGCCAGCCTCATGCAGCACGTCGCGCTGAACATCGGCTTCCTCCTCGAGAACAAGAAGCTCATCGACGACCTCAAGAGCTACTCCGAGCAGCTCGAGAAGAAGGTCGAGCAGAAGGTCACCGAGCTCGCCCGCTCCGAGGAGCGCTACCGGGCGATCGTCGAGAACGCCTCCTACCCCATCTGCACGGCCGAGCTGAACGGCGACATCACCTGGAGCAACCGCGCCTTCCTCACCCTCGCCGGCTACGAGCAGGACGAGCTCAAGGGGCTCAACCTCGTCCGCCTCGTCCGCAAGGGCCACGTGCACCCCGTCTACAACACCCTCAAGGAGGTGGCGGGCGGCAAGGAGGTCCAGGGCGCCCAGATCGAGATCGCGACCCGCCGCGGCGAGGAGCGCACCGTCGAGCTCTCCTGCAACCCGATCCGCGAGGGCGGCCGCGTCGCGGGCGTCGAGATCACCCTCCGCGACGTCACCGACCGCGTCGTCATCGAGAAGCTCCGCAAGAACTACATGAAGAGCCTCGAGGACGCGGTCAAGGAGCAGACCTCCGAGATCAAGGACACGCAGCGCGCCGCGATCCTGGCCATCGCGAACCTCGCGGAGTCGATCGACGACGACACGGGCGGCCACATCCAGAGGATCCAGCTCTACTGCCGCATCGTCTCCGAGGAGCTCCGCAAGCTCCCGAAGTACAAGGACGAGATCGACGACGAGTACGTCGAGCTCATCCACGACCTCTCGCCGCTCCACGACCTCGGCAAGGTCGGCATCCGCGACTTCATCCTCCAGAAGCCCGACAAGCTCACGGAGGAGGAGTTCGAGCGGATGAAGGAGCACACGACGATCGGCGCGAACGCCCTGAACATGGCCAGCGCCATGGTCCAGCGGAAGAGCATCTTCACGATCGGCGAGATGATCGCCCACCACCACCACCAGAAGTGGGACGGCTCGGGCTACCCCGCCGTGAAGTGCGAGGACGGCGAGGTCCGGCCCCTGCGGGGCGAGGAGATCCCGCTCTGCGCCCGCATCGTGTCGCTCGCGGACGTCTACGACGCCCTCACCTCGAAGCGCCCCTACAAGATGCCCTTCCCGCACGAGACGACGCGCGAGATGATCGTCGCCCAGTCGGGCAAGCACTTCGACCCCGAGATCGTCCAGGCCTTCCTCCGCCGCGAGGAGGACTTCGTGCGCACGCGGAACATGTTCCCCGACAACATCGCCACGCACGGGAAAGCCTTCGAACTCCCCGCCCGCGACCGCGTATAATCCGCGCCCATGCCGAAGGGCCGATCCCGCTCCCCCCGCGTCTTCTCCGGTTCCCTGCTCGGCGACGGCCGGCGCATCGCCGTCGTCGCGGCCCGCTTCAACGAGTACGTCGTGAAGTCCCTCGTCGAGGGCTGCCTCGACACCCTCGAGCGCTGCGGCGTGGCCCGCGACCGGGTGGACCTCGCCTGGGTCCCCGGGGCGCTCGAGCTGGCCACCGCGGCCCGCGAGCTGGCCCGGCGCGGCGACGTCGACGCGGTCATCTGCCTGGGCTGCGTCATCCGCGGGGAGACCTCGCACTACGACCACGTCTGCAAGGAGACGGCCCGGGGCGTCGCCGAGATCGGCCGCCGCACCGGCGTGCCGACCATCTTCGGCGTGCTCACCGTGGACACGATCGAGCAGGCCCTGGAGCGGGCGGGCACCAAGATGGGCAACAAGGGGCGCGACGCCGCGCTCGCCGCCCTCGAGATGGCCGATCTCGTGAAGAAACTCCGCTGACGCCGGGTACAATCCCCGCCCCCATGAGGAAGCGCACCAAGGCCCGCGAGCTGGCCCTCCAGGCCCTCTACCAGCTCGACCTCCGCGGCGAGGAGGTCCGGGCCGACGTGCTCGCCGACGTGAAGACGCAGTCCGAGGGCGACGCCGAGGTCGAGGCCTTCGCCGTCGAGCTCCTCGACGGGGCCTGGGGCCGGCGGAGCGACATCGACAAGGCGATCACCGACGTCGCGAAGAACTGGGAGCTCCGCCGCATGGCGGCCCTGGACCGCAACATCCTGCGCATCGCCGTCTACGAGCTCCTCTTCCGCGACGACATCCCCGCGCTCGTGACGATCAACGAGGCGATCGACGTCGCGAAGAAGTACAGCACGCGGCGCTCCGGGCACTTCGTCAACGGCATCCTCGACCAGGTGCGCCTGCACGCGGCCCCCGAGGCCAAGCGCGGCCCCGCGGGCCGGCCCCCCGCCCCGGCGGAGGAGGCCTAGCGTGGGGCTGCTCGGCGGCTTCCTCGACAAGTTCCGCAAGGGCCTGCAGAAGACCCAGCAGGCCTTCACCGCCCCGCTCAAGAAGCTCTTCTCCGTCTTCCGCAACCTCGACGAGGCGACGATCGCCGAGCTCGAGTCCCTCCTCCTCCAGGCCGACGTCGGCGTCGAGGCGACCTCCAAGATCCTCGAGCGGGTCCGCGCGGCCTACAAGTCGGGCGAGCTGAAGACGACGGACCAGGTCCCCGCCTTCCTCAAGGCCGACCTCCGCGCGCGCCTCACCGAGCACGGCAACGAGCTGAACCGGGCCCCGTCGGGACCGACCGTCGTGCTCGTCGTCGGCGTCAACGGCGTCGGCAAGACCACGTCGATCGCCAAGCTCGCGTCCTTCCACGCGAAGGAGGGGCGGAAGGTCCTGCTGGCGGCCAGCGACACGTTCCGCGCGGCGGCCGTGGAGCAGCTCTCGATCTGGGCCGGGCGGCTCGGCGTCGAGATCGTGAAGCACAAGCAGGGCTCGGACCCCGCGGCCGTCGTCTTCGACGCCGCGGACGCGGCCGTGGCCCGGAAGGCGGACCTCCTCATCGTCGACACGGCGGGCCGGCTCCAGACCAAGGAGAACCTGATGAAGGAGCTCTCCAAGATCCGGAACGTGATCGCCAAGAAGATCCCGGGCGC
>CAYXGZ010000091.1:0-8493 GCA_964464755.1 uncultured Planctomycetales bacterium | reverse complement strand
CTTGTGGAGGACCGGCGAGCGGGCGAGGAGGTCGAACTCCCGGCACAGGGCGCCGAAGACCAGCCCCGCGGCGAGCGCGGCGAGGACGGCGTTGGGGAGGGTCAGGAGCTTTTTCACCGGCGGGGGATTGTATACTGTGCGCCCCCCCATGGACAGACCGCCCGTCGTCGCCATCGTCGGCCGCCAGAACGTCGGCAAGTCCTCGCTGCTCAACGCGATGGCCGGCCGCCGGATCTCGATCGTCGACCGCCAGGCGGGCACGACGCGGGACCGGGTCTCGGTGGAGATCGAGTCGGCCGGACGGCGCTTCGACCTCGTGGACACCGCGGGCATCGGCCTGGGCCGCGAGGACAAGTTCTACGAGTCCGTGGGGCGGCAGATCCGCTTCGCCATCGAGGAGGCGGACCTCGTCCTCTTCGTCGTGGACGCGATCGAGGGGCTGACGGCGCGGGACCGCGAGGTCTCGCTGCGGCTCCGCTCGGCGGGCAAGCCCGTGCTCCTGGTCGCGAACAAGGTGGACACGCGGGCGATCGCGGCGACGCTGCTGCCCTGGACGGAGCTGGGCTGGGGCGAGCCCTTCGAGGTGAGCGCGGCGCACCGGAAGTCGGTGGGCGAGCTCGTCGAGGCGGTGGTGGAGCGCCTGCCGGCGCAGTCCCTGGCCTCGACGCGGCCGGTCCGCATCGCCATCGTCGGCAAGCGCAACGTCGGCAAGTCGACGCTCGTGAACGCCCTGGCGGGCGAGGAGCGGGTGGTCGTCAGCGAGATCCCGGGGACGACGCGGGACGCCGTGGACGTCCGGGTGCAGAAGGGGAAGAAGGCCTACATCCTCGTGGACACGGCGGGCCTGCGGAAGCGGGCCAAGGTCGAGGACTCCGTCGAGCTCTTCAGCCAGGTGCGGACGGCGGAGGCGATCGACCGGGCCGACGCGGTGCTGCTCATGGTCGACGTGGTCGAGAAGATCACGGAGATCGACAAGCGCATCGCGGGGATCATCGAGGAGCGCTGCAAGCCCTGCGTCATCGTCCTGAACAAGTGGGACCTGGTCCCCTCGAAGATGAGCCCGGACGAGTTCGAGGAGTACGTGGGCAAGGCCATGCCGGTGCTGAAGTACGCGCCGGTGATGATCATGTCCGCGCTGAAGGGCGAGCGGATCTGGGACGTCTTCAAGGTGGCGGGGGACCTGGTGCACCAGGCCTCGACGCAGATCCCGACGCCCATCGTGAACAAGGCCCTGCACCGGGCCGAGGCGGAGCGCTCGCCGGGCACGCGCGGGCCGCGGGAGCCGAAGATCTACTACGCGACGCAGACCCGGGTCCTGCCGCCGACCTTCGCGATCTTCGTGAACGACCCGAAGAACTTCACGCAGGACTACATCCGCTTCCTCGAGAACAAGTTCCGGCAGTTCCTGCCGTTCCCCGAGGTCCCGATCCGGATGGTGTTCCGGGCGCGGACCGGCCCGCCCCGCGGCCGCTAGGGTTTCTTGATCGCCACGGACGACGAGTTCCCCTCGGTCTCCGTCTCCACCCGGTTGCGCCCGTTGCGCTTGGCGGCGTAGAGCGCGACGTCGGCCCGCTTCACGACGGATTCCGGCGAGTCCGCGGGCCTGAGCTCGGCCACGCCGATGCTGATCGTCGTGGGCATGGGGATCCCCTCGAAGGAGATCTTCCGGGCCTCCACGTCGCGGCGGATCTCCTCGGCGACGGCCCGGCCCCGGGCCTCGGGGCAGCCCGGGAGGTAGGCGACGAACTCCTCGCCGCCGAAGCGGGCGATCATCCCGCCGGTGAGGAGGACGCGGGACTTGCAGGCGTCGGCCACGTCCCGGAGCACCTGGTCGCCCGCGGCGTGGCCGTACTGGTCGTTCTTGGCCTTGAAGTGGTCGATGTCCAGCATCAGGACCGTCAGCGGCGCCTTCTGGGCCCGGTGGGCCGCGTACTCCTCCTCGAGGCGGGCGAAGAAGAACTGCCGGGTGAAGAGCCGCGTGAGCGTGTCCACGGTCGAGCGCTCGAAGAGCGAGGCGTTCTGCAGGGCGATGGCGACCTGGGCGGAGAAGATCGTCATGAACTCCTGGTCGGCCGCGTCGAAGATGCGCCGGGACTTCTTGTCGGTGATGCAGAGCACGCCGACGGGCTTGGTCTCGCGGCGCAGGCCCTCGCCGAAGGCGACGATGGGGACGACGAGGTAGGAGCCGGTCTCGTAGGCGCGGATGGGGACGGGGCCGCCCGGCTTGGTCTCGGTGACGAGCAGCGGCTTGCCCTCGGCGTAGACCCGTCCCGCGATGCGCTCGCCCCGCTTGAGCTTGCAGGTCGGCCACTCCGACTTCGGGATGTGGCGGGAGTGGGCCAGGGCCAGCTCGCCGGCCGCGTCGGCGAGGAAGAGGCTGACGCGCTCCGCGTCGAAGATGCGGCCGGCCGCCTCGACGGCCTCCCGGGCGATGGCGTCCCGGGACAGGAAGGAGCTGATCTTCCGGCTGTTCTCGCCGAGGAGGATGAGCTTGCGGCTGTACTCGACCTGGCGGTCGTAGACCTGGGCCGCGTCGACGGCGAGGCCGAACTGGGACGCGGCGGCGCCGAGGAGGTTCAGGTCCTCGCGCGTGAAGGGGGACAGGGAGGTCGTGGAGTCGATGTAGATCGCGCCGATGACGCGGTCCTGCTTGACGACCGGCGAGCAGAGCGCGGACTGGATGCTCTGGTCGACGATGCTCTCGCCGAGCTTGAAGCGCTCGTCGGCGGAGGCGTCGAGGGTCAGGATGCCCTCGCGGGTCGCCGCGGCCTCGTTGATGATCGTCCAGCTGACCTGGGTCTGGCCGGTGAGGGAGCTGCGCTCGCTGAAGCGCTTGGCGGCGACGCGGAGGCCGCCGAGCTCGTCGGCGAGGAGGATGAAGACGCGGTCGGGGTGGAAGACCTCGAAGAGGATCGCGTTGAAGGACTTCAGGAGGTCCTCGAGGTTCAGCGTGCCGCCGAGGGCGCTGCTGACGCGGTAGAGCGTCTCGAGGTCGTGGGCGAGGCGGTTGTTCTTCTTGAAGGCGGCGATGGCCTCGGCGGGCGTGGTGAACTGCTTGACGCGGGATTCGATCGTCGAGGAGGCGCGGGGGTCGGAGGCCTCCATCGAGGCCGGCGGGGCGGCGGGCGCGCCGTGGCGGGAGGCCTCGTCGCTGAAGAGGACGGTGACGGGGCCGAGCTCGAGGATGTCCCCGTGGCGGAGGACGGCCTGGGTCGTCTCGCGCCCGTTGACGGCGAGGCGGGCCTTGGGGTCGCTGCGGGCGATGTGCCAGGCCTTCTCGCGGTAGCTGATGGAGGCGTGCTGGTCGAGGATGCCGGTCTCGGTGAGGCGGACGGAGCAGGTCCCCGCGCGGCCGAGGAGGTTCGAGGCGGCGAGGGGCACGGTGCTGCCCATCCGGGGCCCGTCGATGAAGACGATCTGCGCCATGGGGGAAGGTGCCCTTATACCGCGCCGCGGCGCGCCCGGCAACGATTGGGGCGGGGCCGTTGCGGACGGCCGCGGAAGCGGGTACTCTGGACCCGGTCAAGGGCCCGAATTGGTTTCGACCGGGACGAGGAGGTGGAAGGCGGCGCGCCGAGGATGCTCGTTGGCCTCGTAAAAAACGGGCACAAACACCAACTGCTAACAGCAGCCTGGCTCTCGCGGCTTAGCCGTGACGTCCCCCCGGTCCATTCCTTCGAGCGGTAACCCCGCGGACCGGGACGGACGTTAACGCGAAGGATATGCCGGAGCACCGATCCCGCGGGGTGCCGAGGCGAGAAAACTCCGGGGGATGGCCCGAAGGAAGCCTGTCCGTGGGCGTCCCGAGGGCGAGAACAAACCACGGACTACGCGCGTAGATGCCCCCGCCGAGACGCCCCGGGACGGGAGTTCGATTCTCCCCGGGTCCACCACTTCGCCCCCTCCACGCGAGGGGTCCCGGGCGGCCGCCCGGCCCGGGGGTCGGAGGAACCGCTCGCCCCGGGCCCGTCGGGGCGCCGCCTACCTCATCGTCCGCCGGCGGAGGTCGCGGGACACGTCGCGCTTCTTGATCGCCTCGCGCTTGTCCCAGAGCTGCTTGCCGCGGGCGAGGCCGATCTCGAGCTTCGCGAAGCCGTTCTTGAAGTAGAGCGAGAGCGGCACGATCGTCAGCCCGCGCTCCTGGGTCTTGCCGAGGAGCCGGTCGATCTCCCGCTTCTTGAGCAGCAGCTTGCGCGGGCGCTTGGGCTCGCGGTTGAAGGGCCCCGCGTTCTTGTACGCGGCGATCTCCATGTTGTGCACCCAGAGCTCGCCCTTCTTCACCCGCGCGTAGGCCTCGTGGATGCTCACGTTGCCGTTGCGGATGGACTTCACCTCGGGCCCGGCCAGGACGATCCCCGCCTCGGTCTTCTCGAGGATCTCGTACTGGAAGTGCGCCTTGCGGTTCCGCTGGACGAGCTGGATCCCGCCGTCCTTCTTCTTCGACTTCTTCGGGGCGTCGGCCATGGGGTCCCGATTCTAGCGTCCGCGAGTAGAATGTCGAGGCGTGAGGAAGACCTGGTACGTCTACGTCGTCCGCTGCGGCGACGGGACGCTCTACACCGGCGTGACGACCGACCTCGCGCGGCGGCTCGCCGAGCACGCCTCCGGGCGCGGCGCGAAGTACACCCGCTCCCGCGGCGGCGTGACCCTGCAGCACTGGGAGTCGGCCCCCGCGAGGGGCGCGGCGCTCTCCCGCGAGGCCGCCATCAAGCGACTGCCCCGGGCCGCGAAGCTCCGCCTCGCCGACCCGCCGGGGCTCCGTCCCGCGACGCCCGCCGACCTTCCGTGGATCGCCTCGACGCTCGCCCGCTACGGCCTGGACCAGGAGCGGCTGGAGGCCCCGCAGTTCTTCGTCGCCACCGAGGGCCGCTCGCGGGCGGGCTTCGCGCGCATCAAGCCCTACCGCGGCTGCTTCGAACTCTCGGGAGTCGCCGTGCTGGAGCGGCACCGGCGGCGCGGGGTCGGCGCGAGGATCGTCCGCGCGCTCGTCGAGCGCTTCCCGACGCCCGACGCGTGGATCCTCACGGAGCGGCCGGAGTGGTTCGCCGGGCTGGGCTTCGAGCGGGCGGAGCCCCCGCGCGACCTGCGGCGGAAGCTCGAGGGGACCTGAGGGCACCGGGGGGTGCCCATGAAGGCGGTCAGGCCTTCCAGACGAGCGGAGTGACCACGCCCTGCGAGGGGCCGAAGGTGCGGATCGACACCTGGGCGGCCAGCTTCTCGGCCACCGCGATGAAGGCCTTCGCCTGCGGGGAGGCGGGGTCCGACGCGACCACGGGGTTCCCCGCGTCCGCCGTCACCCGGATGTTCTTCGACAGGGGGATCGCGCCGAGGAAGGGCAAGCCCATGCGGCCCGCCGCGGCCTGCGCGCCGCCCTCGCCGAAGATGTCCTCGTGGTTCCCGCAGTTCGAGCAGGTGTAGCCGGACATGTTCTCGATGACGCCCAGCACCGGCGCGTTCAGCTGCTTGAACATCGAGACCGCCTTCTGCGCGACGTTCAGGGCCACGTCCTGCGGCGTCGAGACGACCGCCGCGCCGGTCAGCGGGATGGTCTGGCAGAGCGAGAGCTGCACGTCGCCCGTGCCCGGGGGCAGGTCGATGACGAGGTAGTCGAGCTCGCCCCACTCCACGCCGCCGAGGAACTGCTGGATCGTCTTGTGGAGCAGGGGGCCGCGCCAGACGATCGCCTGGTCGGGCTGGATGAAGAAGCCGATCGACATGATCTTCACGTCGTGGGCGACCGCGGGGAACATCCGGTCGTCGGGGGCCCGCTTGGGTCCCTCCTTCACGCCCATGATCGTCGGGATGCTCGGGCCGTAGACGTCGGCGTCCATGAGGCCGACCCGCGCGCCGAGGCGCTGCAGGGCCAGCGCGAGGTTCGCGCTCACGGTGGACTTGCCCACGCCGCCCTTGCCGCTGGCGACGGCGATGATGTTGCGCACGCCCGGGAGCATCTGCATCTTCGCGTCGCCGGGGGTCTTGCGGACCTGCGAGGTCATGGAGATCTCGACCTTCGTCGCGCCGAGGCCCTTCACGACGTCCTGGGCCTGCTGCTTCATCTGCTCGCGGACGGGGCAGGCGGGGGTCGTCAGCTCGATCGTGAAGGCGACGTGCCCGTCGCAGGACTTCACGTCCTTGACGAAGCCGAGGTCGACGATGTCCCGGCCGAGGTCCGGGTCCTTCACGGCCTTGAGGGCCTGCAGGATCTGCTCCGGCGTGATGTTCATGGTCGCTCCGTGGGCCGACACGATACCACCGGCCCCGGCGGGTGCCTAGTCCGCGATGGCCTCCATCAGGTGCTTGAGCTCCTTGGCCCGGCGCGGGTGGCGGAGCTTCTCGATGGCCTTGATCTCGATCTGCCGGACGCGCTCGCGGCTGAGGTTGTAGATCTTCGCGACGTCCTCGAGCGTGTAGGCGTGGTCGTGCCCGAGGCCGAAGCGCAGGAGGATGATCTCGCGCTCGCGGGGCGCCAGCGTGCCGAGCACCTTCTCGAGGCTGCGCAGCGCCCAGCCCGCGTCGAGGTTCGCGTCGTCGCGGCGGGGGTCGGCCAGGACGTCGGAGAGCGAGGACTCCTCGCCGTCCTCGGAGCCCTGGTCGAGGCTGTAGCACCGGACCGTGGCCCGGAAGTGCCGCTCGACCTCGGTGCGCGTCAGGCCGAGCTTGTCGCGCAGCTCCTCGGGGGTCGGGTCGCGGCCGTTGTCGGTGCGGAACCGCATCACGGCCTCGCGGATGCGCGCGGGCGCCTCCTGGAGGTTGACGGGGATGCGGATGAGGCGCGACTTGTTCTGCACGGCGCGCGTCATCGACTGGCGGATCCACCAGTACGCGTAGCTGTGGAACTGGCAGCGCTCGCGGGCGTCGTACTTCTCCGTCGCGTAGAGGAGGCCGAAGTTCCCCTCCTGGATGAGCTCGAGGATCTGCGAGGGGTGCCGCGCGACCTGCTTGGCGATGAAGACCACGAGGCGCAGGTGCGAGCTGACGAGGCGGTTGCGCGTCTCGACGAAGCCCCGGTGCGCGGCGAGCGCGCGGTCGGCGCGGGCCAGGCACTCGACGCAGGGGAGGAGCCGGCCCCGCTTGGTGAGGCGGGCGTTCTCGACGATGTGCCGGCGGGCGCGCCGGACGATGCGGACGAGCAGGGGCAGGCGGATCTTCAGGCTCTCGACGAGCGCCGAGCCCTCGCGCCAGGCCTTCGCCTGCTCCCGGGGCTCGTGCATGCCGCAGCGGAAACCGGTCAGGTCCCGGGCCAGCTCGTCGAGGCGGTCCGCGACGGGCGCGACCTTCGAGAGGTGGCGGTGGAACTCGGCCTCGGAGACGCCGCCGATCATGAAGACCTTCGAGGCGGGGCGCTCGCCCCGGAGCACGCGGCGGACGAGGGCCGCGACGAACGGCCAGGCGGCCGGCACCTCGGCGGCGGTGCGGAGGAACAGCGAGCGGCGGCGCGCCATGCGCTGCGCCAGGCGCCGCTCCTCCTCGGGGGAGAGCAGCGGGGTCCGCGTCGCCTCCACGAGGTAGCGGCGGATCGGATCGACCGAGGCCAGGGTCTCGCGGCCGCCCTCCGGCTTGGCGACCGGGGCGTCGTACTCGGCGGCGGCGAGGTCCGCGACCGGCAGGTCCCGCGGGGTCGTATCTCGGAAGGTCATGGGAGTCCTTTCGTCCTCGCCAGTCTAATCGGACGAGGCTAGTCCTGTATCTACAAATCCCATGCCGATCCGCTTATTCCCTAATCCTTAATTGAAAGCAAGTTACGAGCGCTGTTTTTCAAATGGCTTGAAACTACCGAAAACACCGGTGTATTTACGTAAAACGCGGTGAATTCAGAGGATTCCGAGCTTCTTGAGGCGGCTTTGGAGGGTGGTGGGCTTGAGGCCGAGGCGGAAGGCCGCGCCCTTGGGGCCGTAGACCCGCCCGTTGCAGCTGCGGAGCAGGTCCTGGAAATACCGGCGCTCGACGTCCGCGAGGTGCGCCTCGAGCTCGGCGAGCGACTTGAACTCCGCGGCTCCGCCCGAGGCGGCCTGGGGGTGGAGCCAGCGCTCGTCCAGGTTCAGCGACTCGCCCTCGCAGAGGATGACGGCGCGCTCGACGAGGTTCTCGAGCTCGCGGACGTTGCCCGGCCAGTGGTACGACTGGAGCAGGGCGGCCGAGCGCGTGGACATCTTCGTGATGCGCTTGTTCTGCTTGCGGGCGTGCTTGCGGACGAAGTGCATCGCGAGCTCGAGGACGTCCTCGGGGCGCTCGCGCAGCGGCGGCAGGTGGATGGGGAAGACGTTGAGCCGGTAGTAGAGGTCCTGGCGGAAGGAGCCGTCCGCGACCGCGGCCTCGAGGTCCCGGTTCGTCGCCGCGATGACGCGCACGTCGCAGCGCAGGGTCTGCGTGCCGCCGACGCGCTCGAACTCGTGCTCCTGCAGGACGCGGAGGATCTTCACCTGGAGCTCCAGCGGGAGGTCGCCGATCTCGTCGAGGAAGATCGTGCCGCCGTCGGCCAGCTCGATGCGCCCC
>CAYXGZ010000090.1:0-8814 GCA_964464755.1 uncultured Planctomycetales bacterium | reverse complement strand
GAGGGCGTGATCACGGTCGAGGACTCGAAGTCCACCGAGACCGTCCTCGAGTCCGTCGAGGGCCTGCAGTTCGACAAGGGCTACATCTCGCCGTACTTCGTCAACCAGCCCGTCGACCTGACGTGCGAGCTGGACGACCCGTGGATCCTGCTGCTGGACCGGAAGCTCTCGAACATCGCGGAGCTGGTGCCGATCCTCGAGCAGGTCGCGGCCTCGCGCAAGCCGCTGCTCATCGTGGCCGAGGAGGTCGAGGGCGAGGCCCTGGCCGTCCTCGTCGTGAACCGCCTGCGCGGCGTGCTGCAGTCCTGCGCCGTGAAGGCGCCCGCGTTCGGCGACCGCCGCAAGGCGATCCTGCAGGACGCGGCCATCGTCACGGGCGGCACGTTCCTCTCCGAGGAGCTGGGCGTGAAGCTCGAGAAGGCGCGCCTGGCCCACCTGGGGCGGGCGAAGCGCGTGATCGTGGAGAAGGAGAAGACGACGATCGTCGGCGGCGCCGGCGAGCGCAAGGCCATCGAGGGCCGCATCGCGGAGCTGCGGGCGTCCATCGCGAAGACGACGAGCGACTACGACCGCGAGAAGCTCGAGGAGCGGCTCGCGAAGCTGCTGGGCGGCGTGGCGATCCTGAAGGTCGGCGGCGTGACGGAGTCCGAGTCCCGCGAGCGGAAGTTCCGGGTCGAGGACGCGGTGCACGCGGTGCGCGCGGCGGCGGAGGAGGGCATCGTCCCCGGCGGCGGGGCGGCGCTCCTGCGCGCCTCGAGGGCCGTCGGCAAGCTGAAGCTGGAGGGGGACGAGCTGGCCGGGGCGCGGGTGATCGCGCGGGCCCTGCTGGCCCCCGCGGCGAACATCGCCCGCAACGCGGGGCACGACGCCTCGACGGTGATCGAGGACTCGCTGGCGCGGCCGGAGTCCGAGGGCTTCGACGCGGCGACGGGGGAGTTCGTGGACCTTTTCAAGGCGGGGCTGGTCGACCCGGCGAAGGTGACGCGCTGCGCGCTGCAGCACGCCGCGAGCGTCGTGTCGATGGCGCTGACCTCGGGGGCGGTGCTCGTGGACCTGAAGGACGACAAGAAGGCGGTCGCCGGCGCGGTGCACTAAGCGCCGCGACCGGGCGCCCGGGGCGACATGGCCGATCCAGAGGACTACTACCAGATCCTGGGCGTGGAGCGGACCGCCAGCCAGGACGAGATCCGGCAGGCGTTCCGCAACGTCGCGCTGAAGTGCCACCCGGACCGCAACCCGGGCAACAAGGAGGCCGAGGAGCGCTTCAAGAAGGCCTCCCAGGCCTTCGACGTCCTCTCGGACGAGCAGAAGCGCCGCCGCTACGACCAGTACGGCGCGGAGGGCCTCCGGGGCTACGCGACGCGCGACTTCGAGGGCGCGAGCTTCGAGGACATCTTCCGGAGCTTCGGCGACATCTTCGGCGCGGACAGCTCCATCGGCGACTTCTTCGGCATGGGCCGCGGCCGCTCCGGGCCCCGCCCCGGCGCGAGCCTCCGGGTCGAGCTGGAGCTCGAGTTCAAGGAGGCGGCCCTCGGCGTCGAGCGCAAGATCGACCTCTGGCGGCACGAGCGCTGCGGCACCTGCGAGGGGTCGGGCTCGGCCCCGGGCAAGAAGCGCGAGTCCTGCCGGAGCTGCGGCGGGCGCGGCATGGTGATGCGCAGCGCGGGCTTCTTCTCCGTGCAGTCCACCTGCCCGGCCTGCGGCGGCCAGGGCGAGGTCGTCACGCACCCCTGCGCGGACTGCGGCGGGCGGGGCCTCGAGCGCGTGAAGCGCGAGATCACCGTGAAGATCCCCGCGGGCATCGAGGACTCGACCCGCATGCGCCTCTCGGGCCAGGGCGAGGCCTCGCGCGACGGCGGGCCGCCCGGCGACCTCTACGTCGACGTCTTCGTCAAGGAGCACCCGTTCTTCAAGCGCGACGGCGCGGACCTGCACTGCGAGGTGCCGGTCGGAGTGGGGCAGGCCTCGCTGGGGGCTGAGATCGAGATCCCGACGCTCGACGGGCGCGCGACGCTGAAGGTCCCGCGCGGCACGCAGCCCGGCACGGTGCTGCGGCTCAAGGGCCAGGGCCTGTCCCGGCTGCAGGGCCGGGGGCGGGGCGACCTGCACGCGCACGTGACGGTCCAGGTGCCGACGAAGCTGTCGCGGCGCCAGGAGGAGCTCCTCCAGGAGCTCGCGAAGCTCGAGGCGGAGCCGAACGGCAAGAAGGGTTTCTTCGACAAGTGGTTCGGGAGCTAGCGCCATGAGCGATCCGGTCAAGCCCGAGAGCGTCCCGGGAGCCGCCGGCGAGGCGGCCGCGCCCGTCCCGCCGCCGCCCCCGCCCCCGACGCCGGAGGAGCTCGACGTCCTCCGCGCCGAGGCCGCCAAGGCGAAGGAGTACCTCGACCTGGCGAAGCGGACGCAGGCGGAGTTCGTCTCCTGGCAGCAGCGGGCCCGCCGCGAGCGGGAGGACCTGGCCAAGTTCGCCATCGAGAACTTCCTGCGCGAGCTGCTGCCGGCCCTGGACGGGCTGACGCAGACGCTGAGGCTGCCGTCGCTCCCCGAGGGCGCCGGTCCGCTGCTCGAGGGCGTCCGGCTCGTCGAGAAGGAGGTCCTGCGCATCTTCGCGAAGGCCGGCGTGCTGCCGATCGAGGCGATGGGCCGGAAGTTCGACCCGTCGATCCACGAGGCGGCCGCGGTCACCGAGCAGGAGGGCGCGGAGGACGGGACGATCCTCGAGGAGGTCCGGCGGGGCTGGAAGATCCACGACCGGGTGCTGCGCCCGGCGCACGTCCGGATCTCGCGCCCGCCCGCCCGGCCTTGACCCCCGGGCCGTCGTTCCGTATAACCTAACCTCCCGATTTTCCACGGAACCGGAGCACCCCAACCATGCCCAGCGCCGAAACGGCCGACCTGTCGACCCTGTTCGCCACGGAGGACCTCGAGCCCTCGAAGTTCCTCGAGGCGCGCCGCCAGGTGCACAGCAGCATCGAGCGCCGCGCCCAGCTCGAGAAGCTCCTGGAGGACTTCGGCTCCGCGGTCGCGAAGAAGCTGTCCAGCGACAACAAGTCGGCGACCCGCAAGGGCACGCTGCTCTACACGCTGGGCCGGGTCGAGGAGGCCGTCCCGGTCTACGAGGAGGCCCGGTCGAGCCGCGAGCGCGCGTTCTTCCTCGGGCTTTCGTACCTCGACCTGGGCCGCGACGAGGCCGCGGTCGACGCGCTGAAGGAGGCGCTCGACGCCGACTCCGCCGACCCGCTGGCCGCCGCCGCGTACGCCGAGGCCCTGTCGAAGGCGGGCCGCTTCGAGGAGGCCGAGAAGGTCCTCGACAAGCACCTCAAGAAGAACGCCGACCACGCCGAGCTCCTGCACGCCCACGGCCTCTGGCACGACCTGCAGGGCTGGCACGACGAGGCGGTCCAGAAGTACGAGCGCGCGCTGGAGTCGGAGCCGGGCCACGCCCGCTCCCTGCACCGCCTCGCCTACCTCTACGACCTCGCCGGCGAGGACGGGAAGGCCTTCGAGCTCTACGAGCGCCTTCGCTCGGCGCGCCCGATGCACGTCAACTCGACCCTGAACCTCGGCCTCATGTACGAGGACCGCGGCGAGTTCGAGAAGGCCAAGGACTGCTTCGACTCCGTGCTCGAGTACTTCCCGACGCACCCGCGGGCCAAGCTGTACCAGCGGGACGCCGTCGCGTCGCTGAGCATGTTCTACGACGAGGAGGCCGCGCGCCGCGAGGCGAAGCTGCAGCAGCTGCTGCTCCAGCCGCTCGCGGAGGTCACCTTCAGCCAGCGCGTCCGCACGGCGCTGCAGAAGCTGAACCTCGGCACCCTCGGCGACCTGGTCCGCAAGTCCGAGGAGGAGCTCCTCGAGCTGGAGAACTTCGGCAAGACCTCGCTGCGCGAGGTGAAGGAGTTCCTCTCCACGAAGGGCCTCAACCTCTCGACGGGCGGGCCCGGCGCGGCGATCGTCGCGGGCCAGGCCCCCGGCGAGGCGACCCCCGAGGTCAAGGCCAAGCCCCTGGCGGACTTCGAGTGGTCCGGCCGCATCCGGAAGGTCTACGAGAAGCTCGGCGTGGTCACCGTGGGCGACCTGCTCAACCACACCGAGGCGGACCTGCTGAAGAGCCGGAACCTCGGGAGCACGTCCATCAAGGAGATCCGCCAGAAGCTCGGCTCGCTCGGCGTCTCGATGCGCGCCGAGTAGGCGGGCGGCGGGCCGAGCGTGCCGACCGAGACCCGGGTCCTCCTGGCGGTCTGGGCGGGCCTCAGCGGCCTGCTCGTCGGCAGCTTCCTCAACGTCTGCATCTTCCGCCTCCCCCGCGAGTGCATGTCGATCGTCCGCCCGCGCTCGCGCTGCCCGAAGTGCCGGACCTTCATCGCGGCCTGGGACAACATCCCCGTCGTCTCGTGGCTCCTGCTCGGGGGCCGCTGCCGCCACTGCCGGAACCCGATCTCGATCCGCTACCCGCTCATCGAGCTGCTGACCGGCGCGGTCTTCGCCTGGGCCGCGATCGCCCAGCTCTGGGGCGGGGGGGACCGCGACGCGATCCAGCGCTCGACGGCCTTCGCCGTGCAGGCCTACCTGAGCGGGGCGCTCATCGTCTCGACGTTCATCGACCTCGACTTCACGATCCTGCCCGACGAGATCACGCTGCCGGGGATCCTCGTCGGCCTCGCCTGCGGCGCGGGCTTCCCCTGGCTGCTGCCGGGGCTGCCGGACCCGGAGCTGATGGCCTGGGCGCCCGCGGCGATCCGGGCCAACGCGGCCGGGTTCCTCGTCGCGCTGCTCGGCGCCCTGGTGGGCGGCGGCACGATCTACGCGATCGGCGTGTTCGGCAAGCTGCTGTTCCGCAAGGAGGCGATGGGCTTCGGCGACGTGAAGTACATGGCCTTCCTCGGCGCGTTCCTCGGGCCGATGGGCGTGGCGCTCGGCCTCTTCCTCGCCGTGCTGTCGGGCGCGCTCTTCGGGATCGGGAAGTTCGTGCTGTTCCGCCGGATGGGCTACGTGCCCTTCGGTCCGTTCCTCAGCGTGGGGGCGGCCGTGATGATCTTCGCGCCCGGGCCCGTGCGCACCGCGATGCAGGCCTACCTCGACTGGGTCCGCGGGTCGAATTAGCTCCAGCCGCGGGCCCGGAACGCCGATGAATCCCCGGAAGAGAGTCCATTTCCAGGGGAGCCCGCCATGCACCGGATCCTGATCGCCCTCGTCGTCTCCGCCTCCGCCGCCGGCTGCGTCGCGCCCGGCCTCGAGGAGACGGTCGACGCCCTCGCCCGCGAGCGGGAGGAGCTGTCCCGCCGCGCCACCGACCTCGAGAACCGGCTCGCCGAGTCCACGGCCCGCGAGGAGGCGCTGCAGCGCGACCTCGAGGCGGCCCGCCGCCGGCCGGGCAAGGACGTCCAGCTGTCGGACGGCCTGAAGGGGAAGGGCGTGCGCGTCACCGAGCGCGGGGGCGACTCCGTCGTCGAGCTGCCCTCCGAGGTCTTCTTCGCGAGCGGCTCGTCCCAGCTGACCGAGGACGGGGCGTCGGTGCTCGCGGAGGTCGCCGCGGCGGTGAAGGAGGCGGGCGCGGGCCGGCCGATCCGGGTGCTCGGGCACACGGACAGCGACCCGGTCCGGCGGACCAAGGACAAGTTCCACTGCAACTGGGACCTCTCGTTCGAGCGGGCGCACGCCGTGCTGCACCATCTCGTCGAGAAGGGCGGCTTCGATTCCACCCAGCTCGCGATCGAGGCGCACGCGGAGAACCAGCCGCGGGACCCCGAGAACAAGGCCCGGAACCGCCGGGTCGAGATCGTCATCCGCCGCTGAACGCCCTCGCAAACCCCGTGCCCGGCCCGGGCAAGCCCTGGGCCGGGCGCTTCATTTGACACCCTCGTCCGGGCAGGGCTATACTCAGGTCCCGGAGTGCCGTTCCCGCGGAAATCCGCACTCCTTCCCGGCGCTTCCGCCGTCGCGGGTCGGCCCCAGGTATCTCGGAGCGGCCATGGCCAAATACGAGACCAAGGACATCCGGAACGTCGCGTTCGTCGGGCATTCCCACGCCGGCAAGACCCTGCTGGGGGAGGCGATCCTCTACAAGGCCAAGGCCGTCAACCGGATGGGCTCCATCGAGGAGGGCACGACCGTCCTCGACCACGAGCCCGAGGAAAAAGAGAAGAAGCACTCGATCGACCTCGGCGTCGCCTTCGTGAACCACCAGGGCCGCGAGATCAACCTGCTCGACGCGCCCGGGTACGCGGACTACGCCGCGGAGACGATCTGCGCGCTGCACGCCGTGGAGACGGCGATCGTCTGCGTCAGCGCGGCCCAGGGCGTGAAGGTGAACACGCGCAAGGCCTGGGAGCACGCGCAGCACGCGGGCACGGCCCGCGTCCTCTGCATCACGCTGCTCGACCACGACACGGCGGACTTCCGCAAGGTGCTGGACCAGGTCCGCTCGACCTTCGGCCGCGAGTGCGTGCCGCTCGTCCTCCCGATCGGCCAGGGCGCCTCGCTGAAGGGCGTCGTGAACCTGCTCGACAAGCCCGACCTGGTGCCGGACGACCTGAAGGAGCTCGCGGCCCAGGCCCGCGAGTCCCTGTACGAGGTGGACGACGCGCTGATGCAGCGCTACCTCGAGGGGGACACGCCGAAGCCGGAGGAAGTGATCCAGGCGCTGCCGAAGGCGCTGGCCGCGGGGCGCATCGTGCCGATCGTCTGCGCGTCGGCGAAGGCGGACGTGGGCGTCGTCGAGCTGATGGACTTCATCGCCAAGGACCTCCCGTCGCCGCTCGACGTGCCGCCGCGGAAGGGGATCCACCCCTCGACGAAGGCGGAGATCGTGCTCGAGGCGAAGCCCGGCGGGCCGCTGGCGGCGCAGGTCTACAAGTCGGTCGCGGACCCGTTCGTGCACAAGCTCTCGTTCCTGCGGATGGTGTCCGGCTCGCTCTCGCACGAGCACCCGGTGCACAACGAGCGGACGGGGAAGGCGGCGCGGATGGGGGCGCTGTTCAAGGCGTTCGGCAAGGAGCACCGGCCCTGCGCGACGGCGATCGCGGGCGACCTGGTCTGCGTCACGAAGGTGGACGAGCTGAACACCTGCGACACGGTCTGCGACCCGGCGCACCCGGTGCACCTGGCGCCGTACCGCTTCCCGACGCCGATGGTGTCGCTGGCGGTGGAGCCGAAGTCGAAGCAGGACCTGGCGCGGATGTCGGAGTCGGTGCACAAGATGGCGTCGAGCGACCCGACCTTCAAGTTCAGCCGGGACCCGGGAACGGGGGAGCTGGTGATCTCGGGCCTGAGCCAGCTGCACCTGGACCTCGTCGTGGCGCGGCTGAAGCGCAAGTTCGACGTGCAGCTGATCACGCACCCGCCGAAGATCGCGCTGAAGGAGGCGATCCTCGGGCAGGCCGAGGGGCACTACAAGCACAAGAAGCAGTCCGGCGGCCGGGGCCAGTACGGCGAGGTCTACCTGCGCGTGAAGCCGACGGCGCGCGGGGAGGGCTTCAAGTTCACGGACTCGATCACGCAGGGCCGGATCCCGCACCAGTTCGTGCCGCCGATCGAGAAGGGCGTGCGGGAGACGATGGACCGGGGCGTGATGGCGGGTTACCCGGTGGTGGACGTCGAGGTCGAGGTCTACGACGGGTCGTACCACGACGTGGACTCCGGGCCGGAGTCCTTCAAGCTGGCGGGGTCGCGGGCCTTCAAGGAGGCCTTCAAGGCGGCCAAGCCGGTCCTGCTCGAACCGGTCGTGCACATTGAAATCGCGGTGCCGGCGAAGTACATGGGCGATATCACCGGCGACCTGAACTCCCGGCGGGGTAGGATCCAGGGGATGGACGCGCAGGGGGACCTGCAGGTGATCAAGGCCCTGATCCCGCTCAAGGAGGTCATGACGTACTCGACCGACCTGCACTCGGTGACGGGCGGCGAGGGGTCCTACTCGATCGAGTTTTCCCATTACGACCCGATGCCCCAGCGGCTGGCCGACGAGGTGGTCGCGCGGGCGAAGGTCCACCAGAAGGAAGAGGAGGAATAGGGGAATGGTCAGTCTCGAGGAGCTGTTGCAGCTGCTGGTCCAGCGCGGGGGATCCGACCTCCACCTGGCCGCGGGCTCGCCGCCGCGGATCCGCGTCGACGGCCTGCTGAAGCCGACGGAGTACGAGACCCTGACGAGGGACGAGGTCCAGAAGCTGATCTACGGCATCCTCTCCGACGACCAGATCGCCCGCTTCGAGAAGGAGTGGGAGCTGGACTTCTCGTTCGGCGTGGAGAACCTGGGCCGCTTCCGCACGAACGTGCTGATGCAGCGCGGGTCGGTGGGCGCGGTCATGCGCCTCGTGCCGAACGCGGTGCGCGGCTTCGACGACCTGGGCCTGCCCCGGAAGGTCTGCCAGGAGCTTTGCGAGTCGCCGCGCGGCCTGATCCTGGTGACGGGCGCCACGGGCTCGGGCAAGTCGACGACGCTGGCGGCCATGATC
This sequence comes from uncultured Planctomycetales bacterium, assembly GCA_964464755.1. Taxonomy (GTDB): domain Bacteria; phylum Planctomycetota; class MHYJ01; order MHYJ01; family JACPRB01; genus CAYXGZ01. The sequence goes on along the minus strand of CAYXGZ010000090.1, from coordinate 364 downwards.
GACTACATCAACTCGACGGAGCACTGCCACATCATCACCGTGGAGGACCCGATCGAGTTCGTGCACCGGAACAAGAACTGCCTGGTCAACCAGCGCGAGGTGGGCACGGACACGCGCGAGTTCAAGAACGCGCTGCGCCACGTGCTTCGGCAGGACCCGGACGTCGTGCTGATCGGCGAGATGCGCGACATGGAGACGATCGAGGCGGCGCTGACGATCGCCGAGACGGGCCACCTGACGTTCGCCACGCTCCACACGTCGGACGCGGTGCAGACGATCAACCGCGTCGTGGACGTGTTCCCGACGGGCCAGCAGCAGCAGATCCGGACGCAGCTGTCGTTCGTGCTGAACTCGGTGTTCTGCC
>CAYXGZ010000089.1:0-8887 GCA_964464755.1 uncultured Planctomycetales bacterium | reverse complement strand
CCTCCGCCTGCTCCGCACCGGGGTGATCGTCCTCAAGCCGCGCCCCGGCCGGCCGCCGGCCTCCAAGCTCCTGTTCCTCGGCTTCATGGCGCACGTCGCGCTCAGCGCGGCCCTCGTGCTCACGGCGACGGCCACCGCCCCGCTCGGGCGCATCCCCGGCGGCTGGTGGGTCTCGCTGCTCATCCCCACGGGCGCGGTCGGCGGGCTCTGGCTCACGGTCTGGACCCGGACGAAGTACTTCGAGCGGCGCCTGCTCCGGTCATGAGGAACGACCCCGCCGCGTGGCACCGGGTCCTCGCCGGGGACCGCGACCCCGGGGAGCCCCGGCCGACCTTCGAGGCGATCGTCGAGTCGGTGCTCTCCCGCGGGAGCCCCCGGAAGCACGTCGACCAGGCCCTCGCGACCCTGCGGACCTTCGGCCTGCTGGACGCGGCGAAGCTCCACTCCCTCGACGAGGGCACGATCGTCGAGGCCATCCGGCCCGTCGGGCAGGCCGTCGCGAAGGCCCGCCGCCTGCGCGGGGTGCTCGACTGGTTCGTCGGCCGCCACGGGGGCGACGTCGAGAAGCTGAAGTCCCGGAGCCCCGACCGGCTCCGCGAGGAGCTGGTCGAGATCAAGGGGCTCGGGGCCGAGACGGCCGACTCGATCCTGCTCCACGCGCTCGGGATCCCGAGCTTCCCGATCGACCTGCACGCCTACCGCATCATGTCCCGGCACGGGGCCGTCCCGGAGTCGGCCGACTACGACGAGATGAGGTCGTGGATCCAGCGCGGGCTGCCCCGGGACGCGGGGAGCTACGCGGCGCTGCGCGCGCGGCTGACGGAGGTCGGGAAGAAGCACTGCCGGTCGACCGCGAAGTGCGCGGGCTGCCCCCTCGAGCCCTTCCCGCACGCCTGAAAAAGCGAAACCCCCGGGGTCGCCCCCGGGGGTTCCGTGGATGTCGACGGCCTACTGGTTGCCCGGCTCGGGCCCGTTCACCTGGCCGGTGCGCACGACGTTCACGGCCTTGAGGCCGTTCTGGTCCTGCTTCACCTCGAATTCCACGACCTCGCCCGGCGCGAGCGTGCGGAACCCCTCCATCTTGATGGCGGTGTGGTGGACGAAGATGTCCTCCGTCACGCCCTCCTGCTTGATGAACCCGTACCCCTTCTGGTCGTTGAACCACTTCACGGTGCCGGTGGGCATCGTTACCTCCCATACGACTCTGATCGGACGTCCCGAACGAGCAGGGATTCTAGCAATCGAGTCCGGGGGGTCAAGAGCTTTGGGGCCGCCGCATCACGGAAGCGGCATGTCAGGGGACCTGGCGCAGCACGACCCGGTGGAGGGCGATCCCGCGCCCCTCGAGGACGATGCGGAAGTCGGACCCGCCCTCCTGGCGCCCGGCGAGCGCGGCCTCGGGCAGCCGGAGGACCGCCTCCCGCCAGTCCCCGCTGTCGGTGAAGGCCACGGGACCCGCGCGGCCCGGCCCCGCCCAGCCGTCGTACTCGACGGCGAACTCCCCGGTGCCGCGGTCGAGGAAGTCGAGCCGCAGCTCGTAGGCCCGGCGCTCCCACCACGCGAAGGAGTCGTCCACCGCGAAGGCGAGCTGGCGCCGCGCGGTCCCCGGGGCGGCCTTGCTGGTGAGCATGCGGACGCCCGCGGCCTCGACGATCTCGCCGGCCCCGCCGGGCACGTCGACGGGCTTCACGCCTCCGTCGGGGGGATCGAAGGTGAGGTTCCACGCGACGAGCGGCGCGGTCGAGTACTTCCCCTTCGGCCGGGGCAGCTCGTGCCCCTTGCGGAACATCGTCGCGTACTTCCGCGTCGACTCGACGTACTCGCGGCCGTGCTCGCGGGTCGGGCCCACGGCGGTCGCGCGATCGTAGCGGTTCCAGGAATCGACGGCCACGAGCCGGGGCTTGCGGCGGAGCACGGCGTACCAGGCGCGCTCGTACCAGGCCCCGCCGTCGCGTTCGCGGACGCGGCCGGGGCCGTCGCGGCCGCCGGGCCCGAGGATGACCGCGTCGCCGTCGCCGGGACCGTCGATCGCGCCGCCGGGGGCCACGGCGAGGTCGGGCTCGCCCCACTCCCGGCCCGCCGCCACGGCGGGCAAGACGCCGTCGTGGGCCGCGGCCCAGGCTCCGCGGAACTCGGCGAGGGCCGCGCCGGAGGCGGTCGCCGACGGGCGGAGCCAGGCCAGCGGCGCGCCGTCCACCGTCGCGACGAATCGGGCGGGCACCGCCGCGAGGAAGGCCGCGGCGTCGGCCGTGGACGCGGCCGCCGGGGCGACCCGCGGGAACGGGGCCTTGCCGGTCGCCAGCTCCTCGAGCGCCTTGGCGAGCGCGGCGACGGCCTCGGGCCGGCCGGCGAACTCGCAGAGGGCGACGTCGATCCCGGCCTCGCCCATCCCGACGAGCTGGGAGCGGTGCCACGCGGGCTGGCGGTACGAGAGGCCCTTGAGGTCGGGCGGGTGGAGCTCGAGGGCGCTGGAGCCGTCGGGCCGGGTCAGGCCCTCCCCCGTCGCGGCGTCCCAGTCCGCCGCGTAGAACGCGGCGACGAGCCGCTCGCCCCTCGGCGCGGGCGCGAGCAGGAGGAGCAGGAGCCAGGCGTGGCGCAGCACGCGGGAAATTCTACCCGGCGCGGACCGGCCCGTTCTACGATGGACCCATGATCGTCGGGATCGGCCTGGACCTCGTGGAGACGTCGCGCTTCGCGCGGCCCTCGCGCCGGCTGCTGGAGCGGGCCTTCACGGCGGCGGAGCGGGCGTACTGCGCGGGGGCGGCGCGGCCCGCGATCCACCTCGCGGCGCGCTTCGCGGCGAAGGAGGCGGTGCTCAAGGCGCTGGGGACGGGCTGGAGCGGCGGCATCGCGTGGACGGACGTCGAGGTGACGCGGGGGCCGTCGGGGGCGCCGGGCGTGAAGCTGCGCGGGAAGGCGGCGGCCGCGGCGAAACGGCTCGGGATCCGCCGCTGGCGGATCTCGCTGACCCACGTGCGGGCGCTGGCGGCGGCGGTGGCCGTCGCGGAGCGCTAGCTCAGGTCGTCGTCGCTCTCGAGCGCGTCCTTGAAGCGGTCGAGGTTCTCGATGACCAGGCCCGTCCCGCGGGCGACGCAGGTCAGCGGGTCCTCGGCGATGCGCACGGGCACGTCGATGTGCTTCTTGATCGCCAGGTTCACGTTGCGGATCTGGCTGTTGCCGCCGCACATGACGATGCCGCGCTCGACGAGGTCGGCCGCGATCTCCGGCGGCGTGCTCTCGAGGCAGTCCTTGATGGCCTGGACGATGATGGCGAGCGGCTCGCGGAGGGCCTCGCGGACCTCCTCGCTGGTGATGGTGACCTTGCGGGGCGAGGCGGTCATGGCGTCCTTGCCGGAGACGTCCATGGTCAGCTCCTGGTCGAGCGGGTGCATGGAGCCGACGCCGATCTTGATGCGCTCCGCGCTCTGCTCGCCGATGAGCAGGTTGTAGCTGCGGCGCATGTGCTGGATGATCGCCTCGTCGAACTTGTCGCCGGCGACGCGGACGCTGCGGGCGGAGACGATGCCGCCGAGGGAGAGGACGGCGATCTCGGTGGTGCCGCCGCCGATGTCGACGACCATGTTGCCGACGGGGTCGAGCATGGGCAGCCCGGCGCCGATGCCGGCGGCCATGGGCTCCTCGACGATGAAGACCTGGCGGGCGCCGGCGCGCTCGGCGCTGTTGATGACGGCGCGCTTCTCCACGCCGGTGATGCCGCTGGGCACGGCGATGACGACGCGGGGCATGATGCCCCACTTCCGGTTGTGGACCTTGCGGATGAAGTAGCTGATCATCGCCTCGGTGACGTCGAAGTCGGCGATGACGCCGTTGCGCATCGGCCGGACGGCGGCGATGTTGCCGGGCGTCTTGCCGAGCATCTCCTTGGCGACGTTTCCGACCGCGTTGCCGTCGAGGAGGACCTGGTTGGTCCCCTTGCGCACGGCGACGACGGACGGCTCGCTGAGGACGATCCCCTCGCCCCGCACGTACACGAGCGTGTTGCACGTGCCGAGGTCGATCCCCATGTCCTTCGAGAAGTACCCGCCGAGTCGCTTGATGAGACCGATCATGGACTGTTCCCCCTCTTCCGGCACCCCGTGGTCCCGCCCTGCGGAACCGCCATAAAGTATAAATCGTAAGTTACATATTGCAAGCGTTAAATCGCGTCCGCGGGAAATAAAAAAAGCGGCGGCGGGTGGGTCCCGCCGCCGCGCGAAACGCGGGGGGTCGGACTACTTCTTGAACACGAAGAACTGGACGTCGTAGGCCTCCCAGAGCTCGCGGCCCGCGAGCACGATGCCCGCGGCGAACGCGACGAAGGCCAGCACCAGGATCGCCGTGTAGACGTCGCTCTTGGGCTTCGCGAAGGGGTCGGCCGAGTAGGCCGCGCCCTGGTCCTCGACGGGCTGCCCCTCGTCCTCGACGATTTCCTCGTCCGCCATGGCTGCCTCCGGTTGGACGGCTGGTTAGTTGCCCGACGCCTTGAACTGGCTGGTCAGGACGTTGTTCGAGACGTCGTCGCTGACGCGGGGGTCCTCCTTCTTCAGGGTGACCCGCGCGGCCGACCACTTCCGGTCGACCTTGTCGACCACGATCTTCGCGACGAAGTTCGAGCCGCGGTAGATCGTGAACTCGTTGCCCTCGAGCACGCCGTCGTCCCGGCCGATCGAGACGATGACGAGGCCGATGTTCGCGTCGACGGCCGTGACCTTGGCCTCGAGGACCCGCGACGGGGTCACGAGGTCGGTCTGGACGCCGCGCTTGTTCAGCTCGGCGATGATCTCCTTGGTCCGCAGGTGCTCCCGCGCCAGGGCCTGGTGGCTGTCCTCGAGGCCCGCGAGGTCCTTCGAGAGCCGCTCCGCCTCCTGCCGCACGTACTGGAGCTCCTGGACGGCCGTCAGCTTCTCGGTGTTGGCCTTGCCGAGCCGCGTCCGGTAGTCCTCGACCTTGTTGGTCATCTCCTGGATCTGCGTCAGCTGCACGTCCAGCTGCCGGACCTGCACCTCGAGGGTGGCGGTCAGCTTCTGGTAGTTCGCCTGCAGGGAGTCCATGTCCCGGCCCTGGGAGGCCAGGCGCGTGGCGAGCGACGCCCGCTCGTTGTCGAGGGCGTCGATCTTCTCCTTGAGCTTCTGGTTGTAGTTGTTCAGGCTCTCGACCTGGACGTTGAGATCCGAGATCTCCGCGTTCTTGATGTGCTGGGTCTGGTAGTGGTAGTTCACTTCCTTGACGAACTTGTCCTTCCAGTCCACGCGCTGCGCGAAGAGCGTGGCGTCGACGCCCAGCTTGAAGAGCGCCACGACGAAGACGAGGACCACGAAGACCTTCGACAGCGTGCTCATTCTCTATCCCCCCGTAGATGAAGGACGGGCCACAAGGGCGCCATCCTAGGTCCGCCCGGAAACCGTGTCAAACAAATCCAAATCGGCCTTCCGCGAGAGCGCCAGGACCAGCCCGGCGAGCGCCGCGCCCGCCGAAAGCCAGGGGACCCAGTCGCCCAGGGCCCGCCCCGGCGCCGCCGCGTCCGTCGTCCGGACCCGCGCCGCCAGCGTCCCCTCGACCTCCTTCACCCGCCCGCCCGGCCCCTCCAGCACGCGCTGGATCCGGCCCGTCGGGTCGAGGAAGGCGGAGATCCCCGTGTTCGTCGCCCTCACGAAGGGCCTCCGGTTCTCCACCGCGCGGAACCGCGCCATCGCGAGCATCTGGTCCAGTTCCGCGCTGTCCCGGAACCACCCGTCGTTCGATATGTTGACGAGCACCGGCGCGCCCGCCCCTGCGAGATTCCGGGAAATATCCGGGTACATCACCTCGCCGCAGATCGATACGCCGACCCGGACCGGCCCGGCCTCCAGCACCGGGAAGCCCGTCCCCGGCGTGAACTCGAAGAGGTTCGGGATGCTCGTCGCGACCTCCGCGATCTTCTTCGATCCCAGCCACTGCAGCGGGTAGCGCTCCGCGAACTGGATCAGCCGCACCTTGTCGAAGCGGCCCGCGAAGCGTCCCTCCGGCGAGACGAGCACCGCCGAGTTGTGGAACACGCGGTCCCGGCCCGGCCCGTGCACCGTCACCTGCGTGCCGACGAGCACCCACTTCCCCGCCTCCTCCGCCGGCCCGCGCAGGCGGCGCGCCGAGAACGTGTCGACGTAGCGCCCCTCCTCCCCGTCGTAGAGCAGCGGCTCGTAGATCACCGATTCCGGCCAGAGCACGAGGTCGAGGTCCGGCTCCCGCGCGACGAGCTCCCGCGTCAGCGTCACGTGCTTGCGGAAGATCGCCACCGCCCCGGCGACGTCCTCCTTGCTCAGGTTCTTCACGTCCTGCGGGATGTTCGGCTGGATCAGCCCGAGCTTCGGCCCGTCCTCGAGCCGGATCGTCGCCAGCCGGAAGTACCCGTACCCGAACGCGAGCGCGACGACCGAGAGCCCCGCGACCGCCCAGGCCTTCCGCGCCCGCTCGAGGAGCAGCGCCCGCGCCGCCACGCCGTTGACGAACGCGACGAGCGCCGAGAGCAGCCACACGCCGCCGAGGTCGGCGACCTGCACCAGCGGCAGCACCGCGTGCTGCGAGTACCCCGCCAGCAGCACGGGCATGCCGCCGAGGACGTGGCCCCGCGCGTACTCGAGCCCCACCCAGAGCGCCGGCACCGAGAGCGGCAGCGGCCAGCCCGCGCGGCGCGTCAGACGGCGGATCCCCCACGAGAACACGCCCCAGTACAGGCCCTTGTAGATCCCGATCACGAGCGGCCCGGCCAGCGCCGTGTGCCGGACCCAGAGCGTGCCCAGCGTGAAGCAGAGCGCGCCGCCCGCCCAGGCCGCGAGGAAGCCCCGGCGGCCGCCGGGACCGTGCACCGCGTGCAGGATCAGCGGGATCAGCGCGAACCAGGCCAGCGGTCCGAGGTCGGCCGGGTGGAACGCCAGGTAGTACAGCACCCCCGACAGCGCCGGAAGCCAGGCCCGGCTCACGGGAGCACCACGATCTCGACCTCCTCGCCCGCCGCGGGGGCCGCGCCCTCGGGCTGGACGATCAGCGAGTCCGCCTTCGCCAGGGCGAAGAGGTCGCCCGACCCGGCCCAGGCGAGAGGCGCCACCGTCCCGTCCGCCGCGCGTCGCGCCGGGCGGAACGTCGTCCGGTCGCCCCCCGACTTCAGGGCCGCCGCGAGCCGGGCCCGGGCCCGCGGCAGCGCCGCGCCGGCCCAGCCCATCATCCGGCCGAGGAACGGCCGGACCAGGATCTCGAAGGTCACGAACGACGAGACGGGGTTGCCCGGGAGCCCGAACACCGCGGTCCGGCCCTTCAGCCCGACGTAGAGCGGCTTGCCCGGCCGGATGCGGACCTGGTGGAGGACCTGCGTCACGCCCTCGGCCTCCAGCGCCGGCACGACGAGGTCGCGGTCCCCCGCCGACACGCCGCCCGAGAGGATGAGCACGTCGCGGGCGAGCCCGCGGCGGATCGACGGGACGAGATCCTCCATCCGGTCGGGCACGGGACCGAGCACCTCGCAGTCGAGGCCGAGCGCCCGCACCTGGGCCGGCACGCCGTAGCCGTTCGAGTTCCGGATCTGGCCGGGGCCCGGCGTCGCGGACGGGGGCACGAGCTCGTCGCCCGTCGCCATCATCGCGACGAGGGGCCGGCGGTACACGGGCACGTCGGCGACGCCCGCCGCGGCGAGCACGGAGAGCTGGGCCGGGCCGATCCGCGTCCCGGCCTCGAGCACGACCGCGCCCTTCCTCGAGTCGCTGCCGCGCGGCGCGACGTTCTGCCCCGGCTTCGCGGCCTCGAGCAGGCGGACCCCGGCGCCCGCGGCCTCGGTCTTCTCGACCTGCAGGATCGCGTCGGCGCCCGGCGGCAGCGGGGCGCCCGTCATGATGCGCGCGCCCCGGCCCCGCGACACGCGGACGTCGATCGGGTGGCCCGCCGCGATCTCGCCGACCACCTCGACCACGCCCGGCGAGTCCGCCGCGACGATCGCGTAGCCGTCCATCATCGCGCGGTCGAAGGGGGGCATGTCGAGGTCGAGCACCGCGGCCTCGGCGAGCACGGCGCCGGCGGCGCGGTCCAGGGGGACGCGCTCGCGGACCGGGGCGGGGACGCGGGAGTCGAGCAGGGCGAGGGCCTCGGCGAGCGGGAGCGGAGGGGGCGGCAGCGGGTGGGGCCGCATCACGCCTCGCGGTCGAGCCCGTACTTCTGGAGCTTGTAGCGCAGGGAGCGGAGGCTCATCTTCAGGAACTGCGCGGCCTTGGTGTAGCTGCCCTCGCTGCGGCGCAGCGCGTCGCGGAGGTAGCCGATCTCGAGCTCGGACATCTTGCGGTCGAGGTCGAAGCCCTCCTCGGGCGGGGAGTCGGGCAGCGGGAGCGTCGCCACCGCCGGGCCGATGCGGCTCGAGGGCGAGAGGTTGCCGAGGTCGGCCTCGACGATCTCCTCGCCGGTCGAGAGCGCGACCGCGCGCTGCACGGCGTTCTCCAGCTCGCGGACGTTGCCCGGCCAGTCGTGCCGCTCGAGCGCGCGACGCGCGGAGTCCGCGAAGCGCGTGACGGGCTTCTTCATGTCGCGGGCGAAGCGCCGGAGGAAGTTGCCGGCGAGCAGCGGGATGTCCTCGCGCCGCTCCCGCAGGGGCGGGATGTGGATCGCGATGACGTTGAGCCGGTAGTAGAGGTCCTCGCGGAAGGCGCCGCGCTTCACCTCGGCCTTGAGGTCGCGGTTCGTCGCCGTGATGAAGCGGACGTCGACGCTGCGGGACTGCGTGTCGCCGACGGGCTTGTACTCGCGCTCCTCGAGGGCGCGGAGGAGCTTCACCTGGAGCTGGACGCTCATCTCCCCGATCTCGTCGAGGAAGAAGGTGCCGCCCGCGGCGATCTCGAGGAGGCCCGGCTTGTCGACGACGGCGCCGGTGAAG
>CAYXGZ010000088.1:0-9107 GCA_964464755.1 uncultured Planctomycetales bacterium | reverse complement strand
CACCGCCTCATCGGCTACGTGGCCGACGAGTTCCAGAAGCAGTACAATATCGACCTGCGCCGCGACCCGATGGCCCTCCAGCGCCTCAAGGAGTCCTGCGAGCGCGCCAAGTGCGAGCTCTCGAGCATGCTCGAGACCGAGGTCAACCTCCCGTTCATCGCGCAGGACGCCGCGAAGCAGCCGCTGAACCTCGCGGTCCGCCTGACCCGCTCCAAGCTGGAGCAGATCATCGGCGACCTCCTCGAGTCCAGCCTGCGCCCGGTCGAGGCCGCGCTGAACGACGCGAAGCTCAAGGCCTCGCAGATCGACGAGATCGTGCTCGTCGGCGGCTCGACGCGCATCCCCATGGTCCAGCGCCTCGTGAAGGACTTCTTCAAGAAGGAGCCGAACCGCTCGGTGAACCCGGACGAGATCGTCGCCGTCGGCGCCGCCGTCCAGGGCGCGATCTTCTCGGGCGACCGGGACATCCTCCTCCTCGACGTGACGCCCCTCACCCTGGGCATCAAGGTCGAGGGCGGGATCATGGTCCCCCTGATCACGCGCAACTCGCCGATCCCGACCAAGAAGGCCCAGAAGTTCTCGACGGCCGCGGACAACCAGCCCGCGGTCACGATCGAGGTCTACCAGGGCGAGCGCCCGATGGCGGACGACAACCGCAAGCTCGGCACCTTCGACCTCGACGGGATCCCGCCCGCCCCGCGCGGCGTGCCCCAGATCGAGGTGACCTACGACCTCGACTCCAACGGCATCCTCAGCGTGACGGCCAAGGACCTCGGCACGAACAAGCAGCAGCAGGTGACCATCAAGGGCTCCACCGGGCTCTCCGAGGACGAGATCAAGAAGATGGTCGGCGACGCCGAGGCCCACGGCGAGCAGGACAAGAAGCGCAAGGAGCTCGTGGAGGCCCGCAACCAGGCGGACCACGTCCTCTACTCGACCGAGAAGTTCCTCAAGGACAACGACGCCAAGCTCTCGGCCGGCGACAAGGAGCGCGTCGCCAAGGCCGTCGAGCGCCTGAAGAAGGCCAAGGAGGGCGAGGACACCGCGGAGATCAAGAAGGCCATGGACGACGTGGCCTCCGCCCCGCACGAGTACAGCAAGAAGCTCTACGAGGAGGCGGCCAAGCAGTCCGCGGGCGGAGCCCCGCCCCCCGGGAACGGCGACGGCGGGAAGCCGGCCCCCCAGGGCAAGGGCGACGAGAAGATCATCGACGCGGAGTTCGAGTCCAAGTGAGGCCGGTCGGCCCCCGGAAGTTGTCATGACCGGGGCGTTCGACTAGACTGTCGGGTCTCTCAAGGGCTTGCACAGCTTCATGATCGACGTCCGCAACCTGACGAAGGTCTACCCCGGCACCGTCGCGGTGTCCGACATCTCCTTCCAGGTCGCCAAGGGGGAGATCGTCGGCTTCCTCGGGCCCAACGGCGCGGGAAAGTCCACGACCCTCAAGATCCTCACCTGCTTCCTGCCGCCCACCACGGGGCAGGTCCAGGTCGCGGGCTTCGACGTCGTCCGCGACTCCCTCGAGGTGCGGCGCCGCGTCGGCTACCTGCCCGAGAACAACCCCCTGTACCCGGAGATGCGGGTCGGGGAGTACCTCAACTTCCGCGCGGGCCTCAAGCAGGTCCCCGGGTCCCGCCGCGCGAAGGCCGTGGCCGACGCCGTCGAGCGCTGCGGCCTCGGCGACGTGCGCGGGCGCATCATCGGCCAGCTCTCGAAGGGCTACCGCCAGCGCGTCGGCCTGGCCGACGCCATCGTGCACGACCCCGAGCTCGTCATCCTCGACGAGCCCACCGTGGGCCTCGACCCCAACCAGATCCGCCAGGTGCGCGACCTGATCCGGGACCTGGGCAAGACGCACACGGTCCTGTTCAGCTCCCACACGCTCTCGGAGGTCGAGCGCCTCTGCCAGCGCGTCATGATCATCAACCGCGGCCGCATCGTGGCCGACGGGCCCCTGAACCGCGTCAACCGCATCACGGAGACCGGCAGGGTCCGCCTCGACGTCCGCGGCGCCGCCGACGGGGCCCGCGAGGTCCTCGAGAAGGCCGCCGGCGTGAAGGGCGTGGTCGTCGCCGAGCGCGGCGACCTGCGCAGCTTCCTCGTCGAGCCCCGCGACGAGCGGGACATCCGGCCCGAGATCTTCCGCGCCGCCGCCCAGGCGGGCTGGGACGTCGTCGAGTTGACCATGGAGCGGGTCTCGCTCGAGGACGCCTTCGCGGAGCTGACGGTGGACAAGGTGCCGCTGGGCGACGCCCTCGGGGCCCCGGCGCCGGCGGGGGAGGCCAAGTGAGCTCCCTGCGCAACCTGCGCTTCCTGGTCCAGCGCGAGCTGGGCGTCTACTTCGTCAGCCCCACGGCCTACATCATCCTCACCGTGATGATGCTGATCTTCGGGCTGATGTTCTGGAACGAGATGGAGCGCTGCCACAATTACGCGGTCCCGTTCTACTTCTCGAACCTGATGGGCACGATGTCCTTCGTCATCGTGGTCACCTCGCCGCTCATCACGATGCGGCTGCTCGCCGAGGAGAAGAACCGGGGCACGATCGAGCTGCTGATGACCTCCCCGGTCCGCGAGTGGGAGGTCGTCGTCGCCAAGTACCTCGCCTCGGTCGCCTTCCTCGCGTTCCTCCTGCTGCCGACGCTGGTGCACGCGGGCCTGGCCGCCAAGTACGGCACGATGGACTGGGGCACGCTGGCCGCGCAGTACCTCGGGCTGCTGCTCCTCGGCAGCTCGGTGTTCGCGATCGGCCTCTTCATCTCGTCGGTCTGCCAGAGCCAGGTCACCGCGGGCGTGATCACGTTCTCGATCTCGTTCCTCCTGATCCTCTCGGCGCTGCTCTCGGACAACATCCCGACGACCGAGAAGTGGATGCGGATCTCGAAGGACGTCATCGCCCAGCTCGACCCGTTCAAGTACTTCCCGGACTTCATGCGGGGCATCGTCGACGTGCGCCCGGTCGTCTACTACCTGAGCCTCGTCGTCCTCTTCAACTTCCTCTCGGTTCGCGCGCTCGAATCCCGGAGGTGGAGATGAGCGCCGAGGTCCCGGTGGCCGCCCCGCTGGCCGCGGGCCCGACCCGGGCCCGGCGGCTGCTCGCCTGGACGAACGTCGTCCTCATGTCGGCGTTCCTCCTCGGCCTCCTGGTCGTGCTCAACGTGCTCGCCGCGGAGCACCCCAAGCGCTGGGACCTCACGGCGAACCGGATGTGGGAGATCTCCGACCACTCCCGCAAGGTGGTCAAGAACCTGCGCTCGGACTTCACGATCTACTCGACCCCGATGTTCGAGGGCCCCTTCGGCTCCGACCGCTCGCTGCCCCAGGCCTGGGACCAGGTCCACAAGATGCTGGGCGAGCTGGCCGTGCTGAACCCGAAGCTCAAGGTCGTGCGCCGGGCCGAGGACACGCAGGAGGGGCTGCAGGAGTTCCTCCAGGACTTCCCGACGCCCTCGGCGAACTGGGTCTACTTCGCGACCACCGGGACCGGCGGGCTCCGGCAGAAGAAGGCCGTCAACGTCTACGAGATGTTCCAGGGCAATCCCCAGAACGGCGAGATCTCCGAGTTCCGCGCCGAGGCCAAGGTCATCTCGACGATCGTCGCGCTCACCAGCGAGAAGCGCGCGAAGATCTACTTCACGCTCGGGCACCGCGAGCTCGTCCCCGTCGCCCGCGACCAGCGCGGCCTGGGCATGTCGATGGTCACGACGAAGATGGGCGAGCTCGAGAACGCCGAGTTCACCGCCCTCGAGCTCCTCAAGGAGAAGGCCGTCCCCAAGGACGCCGACGCCCTCGTGATCGCCGCGCCCCGCATGGACTTCGAGGTCCCGGAGATCGACGCGCTGCGCGAGTACTGGAAGGGCGGGGGGCGGATCCTCGTCACCTGGGAGCCCTTCCTCCCGACGCCGCTGCCGGCCCTGCAGGCCTTCCTCGAGGACCTGGGCGTGCGGATCAACCGCGACATCGTCTTCGACCGGCAGTCCGCGTACTCGGACCTGCGGATCCACAAGATCCAGCGCTTCGGCGACCACCCGATCAACCAGGGCATGCAGGGCGCCCAGTTCCGGATGATCTCCACCTGCAGCCTCGACCTCGCCCCCAAGCGCCCGGGGATGAACGCCGGCGTGCTCATGCAGGCGCCCGCCACGGCCTGGGCGGACGCCAACTACCAGCCGGGCCTGGTCCCCTCGCCCGACATGGGCGAGAAGCAGGCCGAGATCGCGCTGGCCGTCGCCCTCGAGGAGAAGGCGGAGAAGCCGCGCAATCCCGCGTCGAAGACCGGCCGCCTCGTCGTCTGGGGCGGCACGACCTCCATGACCGACATGGGCCTCGGGATGATGTTCGGGATGAACCTGCCGGACCTCGAGTACGTCCTGAACACCTACCGCTGGCTCCTCGAGCGCGAGCAGGTGATCGCGGATCCGATCGCCCCCAAGTCGATCATCATGCGACCGCTCAAGCTGCCCGACGGCGCGCTGCGCTACATCGGCTGGACCAGCGTCGTCATCCTGCCCCTCGTCGGCGTCCTGCTCGGCATCTCGGCCTGGTTCTTCCGGCGGAAGTAGGGATCGAGCCATGAACTGGAGAACGACGGCGGTCCTCGGCGTCCTCTTCGCGCTCTCCCTGGGCGCGGTGTTCGCGTTCCGCCCCAAGGACGAGGAGGGCGACGCGACGTCCAAGCCGCCCTTCGGGGGCAAGGACGACGAGATCACGCGCCTGGAGATCCAGCTCCCCGGCGAGGCCGAGATCGTCCTCGTCCGCAACCGCGTCCCCGTCGCGGGCGTGACCTGGCAGATCGCCTCCCCGGTGCAGAAGCCCGCGGACGACTCCCGCGTCTTCGAGATGACCTCCGGCCTGCGGCGCCTGAGCCGCGACGGCGGCATCCCCGAGGGCGACGCGCGCTACAACCTCGCGTCGTTCGGCCTCGACCAGTCCGCCGTGCGCGTGAACGTCTGGACCGGCGACAAGAAGCAGGCCGTGCGCTTCGGCAAGGCCAGCTCGCTCGACGCGTCCTACCGGTACTGGATGCTCGACGGCGACGCGACCGTCTACCTCGGGGCCGCGACGGCCGTCGAGCCGTTCCAGCGCAAGCTCGCGGAGCTCCGCAACCGCAACCTCGTGAACTTCGAGGCGAGCCGCGTCCAGGGCCTCGCGCTCGAGGCGCGCTTCAGCCGCATCAAGATCAAGCGCGACGCGAAGGGCAACCCGATCAAGGGCCCGAACGGCCAGGACGTCCCCGAGCTCGGCCCGGACGGCAAGCCGGTGCAGGAGCCCTATTACGAGAAGACCAAGTTCCGCCTCGTCGAGATGCGGCCCGAGCGGGGCGCGGGCAGCGAGCGCGGCTGGTTCCTCGTGGAGGCCGACGGCGAGGAGTGGCGCGAGCGCATCGACCAGTCCAAGCTCTCGAGCCTCGTCACGGACCTCCGGGCCGCGACCGTCGAGGAGTTCGCCCAGGGCGTCGATCCCGCGAAGGTCGGCCTCGACCAGCCCGAGGCGCGCTACGAGTTCGAGGTGCACAACTACGGCGGCCCGCTCGTCGTCGAGGTCGGGAAGACGGAGGAGCGGGGCACGCTGAAGCTGACCTGGGTGCGGATCAACGGCAGCCCCGAGATCTGCGCGGTGCTCGAGTCCGCCGTCCGGCGCTTCCCGAAGGCCCGGGCCGACTTCCGCACGACCGAGGTCTACGACTTCCGCAAGGACGACCTGCAGTCCCTCGAGATCAAGGCGCCCTCCGGCCGCCTCAAGATCGTCCGCGAGGTCCGCGAGTCGAAGCAGGGCAACGAGACGGTCCAGGACGTGAGCTGGGTCGTCGTGGAGCCCACCGGGATCCCGATCGAGAAGGACATGGTCGAGCCCTTCGTGGAGCGCCTGCTGGCCTTCACGGTCCAGGGCTTCCACGGCAAGCAGCCCGACCTGAAGACCTTCGGCCTCGAGCCCCCGGGGGTCACGCTGACCTTCGCGCTCAAGACCGACGACCCGGCGCGGAAGTCGCTGGTCTTCAAGTTCGGCTGCCCGGGCGGGACCGGCCCGGCCTACCTGTACAAGCCCAACAGCACCGAGGTCTTCGAGGTGCCGGAGTCGTACTGGCGGGCGTTGGAGCGCGCCGACCTCAACGTGCGCAGCACGGCGATGTTCGACGTCCCGCTGGCCGCGATCCGAGAAGTCTTCGTGGACCTCAAGGGCGACCCGGTGCTCCGCGACCTCTATTACGCGCTCACGAGGGCCGAGGACGGCACCTGGAAGTACTCCGACAAGGCCAACCAGGACGCCGGGGCGGCCGTGGACAAGGCGAGGATCCAGGAGCTGCTGCGCGAGCTGAACCACGTCCGCGCCGACGCGCACATGAGCCGGAATCCGAAGGACCTCGAGACGTACGGGCTGCAGAACCCGGCGGCGGGCAGCAAGGTGCTGGTCCGCTGGGCCCCGGACGAGAACCAGCCCAACGTGCTTCGCGAGCGGACCATCGCCATCAGCCGGCAGATCAACAAGCAGTTCTACGCGAAGCTGGTGCCCCAGCCCGGGGAGGCGGACACCCCGGACTTCGCGACGATCTTCCGCCTCCGGCGGACCTTCCTCGAGCAGCTCCGCGAGGGCGTGAAGCTCGAGAAGAAGGTGGACGAGGGGACGAAGCCCCCGGAGCCGACGCCGCCCCCGGAGCCCACGCCCACGCCGAAATAGGAGCGAGCATGGACCTGAACGAGATCAAGCGCCTCCTGGACCTGATGGAGGCGGCCAAGCTCCTCGAGTTCGAGTACGAGGAGGAGGGGAAGAAGATCCGCCTTCGCCGGGCGGACGAACGGCCCGCCGCCCCGCCCCCGGCGCCCGCGGTCGCCGTCGTCCAGGCCCCGATCCCCGTGCTGCCGGTCCCGGCCGTCGCGGCCGGCGCCCCCGCCCCCGCGGCCCCCGCGGCCGCCGCCCGCGGGCCGAACCTGGTCGAGTTCAAGTCGCCCCTCGTCGGGACCTTCTACCGGGCCGCCAAGCCCGAGGCGGACCCCTTCGTCAACCCGGGCGACGAGGTCGGCCCCGAGAAGGTGATCTGCATCATCGAGGCCATGAAGGTCATGAACGAGATCAAGGCGGAGACGTCCGGCATCGTCCGCGAGATCCTCGTCAAGAACGGCCAGACCGTCGAGTTCGGCGAGGTGCTCTTCCTCATCGAGAAGAAGTAGCCCCGGGCTCCGGAGGGTCCCATGGCGAAGAAGGCCGGGCGTCCGATCGTCTACGTGGGCACCCGCAAGGGCGCCTGGTTCCTCAAGGGGGACCCCTCGCGCCGCCGCTGGTCCCTCGAGGGCCCGTTCCGCTACGGCGAGGTCGTCTACCACCTGATCCAGGACCCGCGCGACCCGTCCCGCCTTCTCATGGCCGCGAAGCCGGGGCACCTCAGCGCGGTCGTCCTGCGCTCCAGGGACGAGGGCCGCACCTGGACGGAGGCCTCGGCGCCCCCGGCGTTCCCGAAGGGCGACCCGCTCGGCCGCGCCGTGCAGCACGTGTTCTGGCTCACGCCCGGCCACGCGAGCCGGCCCGCCGAGTGGTACGCGGGCACCGCGCCCCACGGCATCTTCCGCTCCCGCGACCACGGCGACACCTGGGAGGGCGTCTCGGGCTTCAACGACAACCCGAAGTACAAGGACTGGCGCCCCGGTCCCGGCAACGACCCGCCCGACGCGCCCAACACGCACTCGATCTGCGTGGACCCCCGCGATCCGGCGCACCTCTACGCGGGCTTCTCGGGCGGCGGCTTCTTCGAGTCCACCGACGAGGGGCGGAGCTGGACGCCGCTGAACCGGGGCTGCGCCGCGGAGTTCCTCCCGGAGAAGGACGCGGAGTACGGCCACGACCCGCACTGCGTGGTCCAGCACCCCGCGAACCCGGACCGGCTCTACATGCAGAACCACTGCGGCATCTACCGGCTCGACCGGCCCGAGACGCGCTGGATCCGCATCGGCGACAACATGCCGAGGAAGATCGGCGACATCGGCTTCCCGATGGTCGTCCACCCCCGCGACCCGAACACCTGCTGGGTCTTCCCGATGGACGGCACGTCCGTCTGGCCCCGCACGAGCGTGGGCGGCAAGCCCGCGGCCTACGTGACCCGCGACGCGGGGAAGTCGTGGAAGCGCCTCGACAAGGGCTTCCCGCGCTCGCAGGCCTGGTGGACCGTCAAGCGGCAGGCGATGGCGGCGGACGACGGCGACCCGGTCGCGCTGCACCTCGGCACGACGAACGGCGAGGTCTGGTCGAGCACGGACGAGGGGCGGAGCTGGAGGAACCTCGCGCGGCACCTCCCGCACGTCTACTCGGTGACGACCGGCCGGGCATGAGGGTCTACGTCGCGACGCCGCTGCGCTCCTACACGGGGCGCGCCGCGGAGGTCGAGGCGGAGGGGGCGACCCTGCGGGAGCTCCTCGGGGACCTCGATCGCCGGCACCCCGGGATCCGGGTCCGCATGATCGACGAGCAGGACCGGGTCCGCCCGCACATCCGCTTCTTCTTCGACTCGCGGCCCGCGACGACTCTCGACGCGCCCGCGCCGCCCGGGGCCGTCCTGCACGTCATCTGCGCCATCAGCGGGGGCTCCGGGGCTCCTTGCGGCGCCTGAACGGGGACCCTATACTGGCCGCCTCACCGCCATGATTTCCCGCATCCTCGTGGCCAACCGGGGCGAGATCGCCCTCCGGATCCTCCGCGCCTGCCGCGAGATGGGGATCGAGTCCGTCGCCGTCTTCTCGGAGGCGGACCGGAACGCCCACTACCTCAAGCAGGCGGACTACGCGATCTGCATCGGGCCCGGCCCCGCGACCAAGAGCTACCTCGACATCTCGCGCATCCTCTCCGCGGCGGAGATCGCCGACGTGGACGCCATCCACCCGGGCTACGGCTTCCTCTCGGAGAACGCGCACTTCGCCGAGGTCTGCCAGAGCTGCAACATCAAGTTCATCGGGCCCACGCCGGAGGCCTCGCGCCAGGCCGGCGACAAGGTCCTCGCGAAGGAGCTGGCGCGGAAGCTCCGGATCCCGACCGTCCCCGGCTCCGACCAGGCCGTCAAGGACGAGAAGGAGGCCCGCGAGATCGCCCGCAAGATCGGCTACCCCGTCATCATCAAGGCGGCC
>CAYXGZ010000087.1:0-9235 GCA_964464755.1 uncultured Planctomycetales bacterium | reverse complement strand
CCCGCCCGCGCCGCCGCCCCCGGGTTAAGCGATGGACGACGACCGCCGCCCGATCCGGATCCTGCCGGCGTCGCTGCCGCTGCTCGTCCCGCTGACCCTCTCGCTGCTCACCCTGCTCGTCATCTTCCGCGCCCGCTCGCCCGCCGCGTTCCGGGTGCTCCTCGTCCTCTGGCTCGCCTGGGTCCTGTTCCAGGCCGGGCGCTGGACCGCGCGGAGGCTGAAGAAATGACGGAGACCTCGCTCGGCGGCGACGACGTCCGCTTCCAGCCGACGATGTGGACGACCATCCTCCGCGCCCGCGACTCGGGCGGCGAGGAGGCCCGCGCCGCGATGGGCCGGCTCATCGAGCGCTACTGGAAGCCGCTCTACTTCTTCGCCCGCCGCCGGGGCCACGACGTCGAGGCCGCGAAGGACCTCGCCCAGGCCTTCTTCGAGCGCGTGCTCGACCGCGACTACCTCCGCGACGTCGCGCCCGAGAAGGGCCGCTTCCGCAACTGGCTGCTCGCCGCGATGAGCCACTTCCTCTCCGACGCCGCCGAGCGCGAGCGCGCCGCCAAGCGCGGCGGCGGCCGCGTCGTCCCGCTCGACGTCGAGGCCGCGGAGCGCGAGCTCGCCGGCTCCACCGAGCCCCCCGAACGGATCTTCGCCCGGGCCTGGGCCGTCGAGGTCCTCTCCCGCGCCATGACCCGACTCCGGGGCGAGTGGTCCGACCGCCGCGGCGATTTCGACGTGCTCTCGGCGCACCTCCAGGGAACCACCTCGACCTACGCCGACACGGCCAAGCAGCTCGGGCTCCAGGAGCACGACGTGCGCAACCTGCTGCACCGCATGCGGGTGCGCCTCCGCGAGCTGCTGCGCGAGGAAGTCGCCGAGTCCCTCGAGGACCGCCGCCAGGCCGACGCGGAGCTCGCGGAGCTTTTTCGCGCGCTTTCCGGTTGATTCTTCAAAACGAACATCGGATTCTCCCTCTCATAGCGGCATGAACACTACCGTCCCCTGCGCCCGCTGCGGCGCCCCGACGCTCGGCCCGTCCCCCCGCCCCGGCCTCGAGAACCTCTGCCCCCGTTGCGTGATGGGATTCGCGATGGAGGACGGCACGGTGCCGGTCGCGGAGCCCGCGGTCCCCGCGCTGAAGCCCCACTCGACGTTCGGCGGCTACGAGATCCTCGAGGTCGTCGGCCAGGGCGGCATGGGCGTCGTCTACCGGGCGCGGCACCTGCAGATGGACCGCATCGTCGCGCTGAAGACCCTGGCCCCGCGCTTCGCCGAGGACACGGAGTTCCGCGCCCGCTTCCTTCGGGAGGCCCGCGTGCTCGGTTCGCTCGACCACGCGAACGTCGTGAAGGTCTGGGACGTCGGCGTCGTGGGCGACACCCCGTACCTGGCGATGGAGTTCGTGGAGGGCGTGACCCTGCGCCGGCTGCTGTCCGAGAAGCGCCTGCCGCCCTCGGAGGCGATCCGGATCGTGCCGCAGCTCTGCGACGCGCTGGACTACGCGCACTCGCGGGGCATCGTGCACCGCGACATCAAGCCCGAGAACATCCTGATCGACACGCGCGGCTCGGTGAAGATCGCGGACTTCGGCATCGCGAAGATCGCGCAGTCGGGCGGCGGCACCCGCGTGGCGACGCTGACCTCCGCGAGCGTGTCCATGGGCACGCCGCACTACATGGCGCCCGAGCAGGTCGAGAACACCCACGATGTGGACCACCGCGCCGACATCTACTCGATGGGCGTCGTCTTCTACGAGATGCTCACGGGCGAGCTGCCCCTGGGCCGGTTCCACCCGCCGTCGCGCAAGGGCGGCGTGCACAGCCGGCTCGACCAGATCGTGATGAAGACGCTCGAGAAGGCCCCCGCGGACCGCTACCAGCACGCCAGCGAGGTGAAGGCGGACCTGCACCGCACCGAGTGGCGGCCCGCCCCCGCGGCGGCGCCGGCCGGCCCGGAGTCGCACACGGTCGCGCTGCTCGGCATGGTCGGCGCGTTCCTGATCCCCGTGATGATCCTCGTGCCCGCGATGCTCCGGATCAACATCGGGATGGCCGAGGGCTGCCTGCTGATGTCGGCCCTCATCTTGGGAACCCTGGTCTGCCTCGTCATCGGCCTGGTGAAGGGGATCTCGTCGCGCGGCTCGAAGCGCGGCCTGGTCTACTCGCTCGTCGGGATCGGCGTCCTCGGCCTCTCCGCGGTCGCGACGGTCGCCCTCGTCTTCTTCCTGACCCCCGTGCGGGCCCGGGAGCAGACCATGGACGCGGAACGGCGGGCGATGGAGGAAATGCGGGCCCGGCAGGAGGCCATGAAGCGGATCCCGGCCCCGGTCCCCGCCCCGGCCCCCAAGGGCGTCCGGCCGGTCGAGCGCTCCCCGGAGCGGGTCCCGCCCCCGGTCCCGGCGCCGACGGCCGAGCCCGCGCCGAGCCCGGCTCCGACCCGGGCCCCGGCCCCGCCGGCCAACCGCAACTCCTTCGGACAGACCCGTCCCGGCAAGCTGTTGGCCGCGTTCTGGAGCCGCGACGCCGCGGAGTTCCTGGGCGAGGGCCACGAGTTCAAGGAGGGCCCCTCGTTCGCGGAGTCGCCCGAGGACGTCGCCAAGCAGTGGGCCGTCCTGGCGAAGCGCCCCGGGTTCACCGACGCCGTCGCCACCCTCGTCGGCGGCGAGGCCAAGGCCGGACGCTTCGCGAAGCTCTACCACGGGCTGGTGCTCGACGGGGCCTACGAGATCACGGGCTTCGAGGAGGAGGGCCGGACGCACTTCATGCTGCGCGGCCTGGGCATGATGGTGGACGTGCGCCGCCTCGACTCCCTGCGACTGCACCTCGAGCGCCGCTGGACGGCCGCGAAGTAGCGGGCGTAGAATCCCGGCGATGCCCGACGACTGCCTGTTCTGCCGGATCGCGGCCGGGAAGATCCCCGCGCAGGTCCTGTTCTCGAACGCGTCGATCGTCGCCTTCCGCGACATCGCCCCCAAGGCGCCGAAGCACTTCCTCGTGATCCCCCGAAAGCACGTCGCGACGCTCAACGACCTCGGGCCCGAGGACCTCGGCCTCGTCGGCGCCTGCGTCCAGGTCGCCGCCGACCTCGCGCGCCAGGAGGGGATCGCCGACGGGGGCTGGAGGCTGGTCGCGAACTGCAACGCGGACGCGGGTCAGACGGTCTTCCACCTGCACTTCCACGTGCTCGGCGGCCGCGCGCTGGGCTGGCCCCCGGGCTAGGACTGGTAGAGCAGGACGTAGACGAGGATGCCGGTCAGCGACACGTAGAGCCAGAGCGGCAGCGTGACCCGCGCCAGCCTCTTGTGGGTCTCGAGCCGCTCCTTCCACCCCAGCCACGCCGAGCCGAGCGCCATCGGCAGGATGAACGCGGCCAGGATCGTGTGCGAGAGCAGCACCGCGAAGTAGACCGGCCGGATCCAGCCCGGCTTCTGGAACTTCACCGAGCCGACCAGCCCGTGGTAGGTGAGATAGCTCGCGAGGAAGAGCGCGCTGACCGCGAGCGCCGCGAGCATCGCGGCCTTGTGGGCGCGGGGCTTCCCCGTCTTGATGAAGAGCAGGCCCGCGAGGAGCAGGATCGCGCAGGTCCCGTTCAGCGCCGCGTTGAGGTCCGGCAGCGAGCGGACCCAGCCGGGCTTCCCCGCCAGCGGATCGGCCGGCGCGGGCGCCGGGGCCGGGGTCGGCGCGGGGACGCCCCCGCTGCGCAGCAGTTCCTTCGCCCGCCTCACGAGGTCGAGCGGGTTGCCCTGCTTCACGATGGGCTCGCCCGCGTCGTCGAAGTCGATCTCGTACTTCGAGAGCATCCGCACCGTGCCCGTCGCGTCGACGAGCACGAACGAGGTGCTGTGGATGATCTCGTTGCCGGGCGTGGGGTTCTCCGCGGGCCGGGCCATCATCCGGAACCGGTCGTAGACGAGGTTGTAGACCGGCCAGCCCGTGACGAAGAGCCAGCGCGGGTCCTCCTTGTACTTCGCGGCGAACTTGCGCAGCGTCTCCGGGTCGTCGCGCTTGGGGTCCACGCTGAACGTGACGAAGCGGAGCTCGGGCTCGTCCTTCAACCGGCCGACGACGTCCTCCATCGCCTGCGTCATGACCGGGCAGGGCCCGGCGCAGTTCGTGAAGACGAAGTTCGCGATCCAGACCCGGCCCTTCAGGTCCTTCGAGCCGTAGGGCTGTCCGGAGCGCTCGACGAGCTCCCAGTCCCCCACGACCGGCGGGGCCTCCTCCTCGAGCGGCTCCGGCGTCGGGGCGGGCGTCGCGGACGCCGCGGCCCACTTCGACTGGACCGAGGCCCCCGCGGCCGCGAGGAGCCCGAGGAACGCGAGGCCGACCAGCGCCCAGAGCAGTTTCATCGGCGCCCCAGATTACTCCCGCCGCGAGGCGACCGCCACGCCCGCGACCAGCATCGCCGCGCCGAAGGCGGCCATCACGGCGAGCGGACCCAGCCAGGGCCCGCCCGAGAGCGCGCCGCGCAGCGCGCCGACCGCGTAGGCCATCGGGTTGGCCGCGGCGACGAGCTCGAGCCAGCGCGAGCCCGCCATCGGGAACAGCGCGCCGGACAGCGCCCACATCGGCATGAGGAAGAGGTTCATCACGGCGTGGAAGCCCTGGGCGGAGTCGAGCGACCAGGCGAGCAGGAAGCCGAGCCCCGTCAGGCCGAACGCGGTGACGGCCATCACGGCGAGCGCCGCCCCCGCCGAGGCGGGGGTGAGCGGGATGCCCGCGAGCGGCCCGAGGGCGAGGAAGAGCCCCGCCTGCAGCAGCGCGATCGTCGTCCCGCCGAGCAGGTTGCCCGCCACGATCGCCCAGCGCGGGACCGGCGCGGCGAGCACGCCCTGGAGGAAGCCCTCGCGGCGGTCCTCGATGACCGAGATTGTCGAGAAGATCGCCGCGAACATCAGGATCATCGCGGCGGTGCCCGGGAAGAGGTACTCGAGGTAGGCGCCGCCCCGGAAGGACGGCGAGTAGCCCGAGCCCATCAGGAGCCAGAACACGAGCGGCGTGCCGAGCGCGCCGATCACCCGGTGCTTCTGGCGGAAGAAGCGCACGACCTCCCGGCGCCAGAGCGAGAGGACGGCCGTCACGCCGCCTCCTCCATCGAGCGGCCGGTGCGGCGCGCGTAGACGTCGTCGAGGGTCGGCCGGCCGACCGTGACGGAGGCGACGCGGGCGCCGAACTCCGCGGCGAGCTTCGCGGCGAGCTCGTGGCCACCGGCCGACTCGATCCGGACCCGGTCGCCCGACACCGCGGCCTTCACGCCGAGCCGTTCGGAGATCTCCCGGGCCAGCGCGGCGGGATCGGCGGTCGCGACCGTCACGACGTCGCCGGGGATCTCCGCCTTGAGCGCGTCGGGCGCGCCCTCGGCGACGATCTTCCCGCGCTCGAGGATCGCGATCCGCGAGCAGCGGTCCGCCTCCTCGAGGAGATGGGTCGTGAAGAGGACGGTCACGCCGTCGAGGCCGAAGACGTGGTTCCAGAGGTCGCGGCGCGCGCCGGGGTCGAGGCCGGTCGTGGGCTCGTCGAGGAGGAGCAGGCGCGGCCGGTGCAGGAGGCCCTTGGCGAGCTCGACGCGGCGCTTGAGGCCGCCGGAGAGCGTGGAGACGTAGTCGCCCGCGCGGTCCTCGAGCCGGAGCAGGCCGAGCATCTCGGCCTCGCGGGATCGGAGCGCGGCGCCGGAGAGCCCGTAGAGGTGCCCGTGGACGCGGAGGTTCTCGCGGACCGTGAGGCGCGCGTCGAGGGCCGGGGCCTGGAACACGACGCCGAGGAGGCGCCGGGCGGCGGCGGGATCGGCCCCCGCGTCGACGCCGAAGAGGCGGACGGAGCCGGAGCGGGGGCGGACGAGCGTCGCGAGGAGGCGGAAGAGGGTGGACTTTCCGCTGCCGTTGGGGCCGAGCAGGCCGAAGCGGGCGCCCTCCTCGACGCGGAGCGAGAGGCCGTCGAGGGCGCGCCGGTCGCCGTAGGCGTGGGAGAGTCCGGCGACGTCGACGGCCGGGGTCATGGGATCAGCGGATCCGCCCGACGGAGAGCAGGGCGAGGACGAGCGGCAGGTAGGCGAGGGAGGCGAGGAAGAGGCGGCGCGCGCGGAGGTCGTCGCGTCGGAGCGCGAAGGCGAGGCCGAAGGCGAGGAAGGCCGCGCCGGAGGCGGCGGCGCCGACGAGGTAGGCCGGGCCGGCCCAGCCGAGGAAGTACGGGACGAGGCTGACGGCGACGAGCAGGAGGGTCTGGACGACGACCTGCCGGGCGGTGCGGAGGCCGCCCGGGTCGATCACGGGCAGCATCGGGAAGCCGGCCTGGCGGTAGTCCTCGCGACAGAGCCAGCCGATCGCGAAGAAGTGCGGGAGCTGCCAGAAGAAGAGCACGCCGAAGAGGATCCAGGCGGCGGGGTCGACACGGCCGGTCACGGCGGTCCAGCCCATGACGGGCGGGATGGCGCCGGGCACGGCGCCGAGGATGGTGCACCACCACGAGACCGACTTCAGCGGCGTGTAGACGGCGATGTAGAGCACGACGGTGACGGCCGCGAGGATCGCGGTGATCGGGTTGACCTTGGCGGCGAGGAGGAAGACGCCGAGCGACGCGAGGGTGCCGCCGAAGGCGGCGGCGGTGCCGGGCGCGATGCGGCCCGCGGGGACGGGCCGCCGGCAGGTGCGCTTCATCTTCGCGTCGGCCCGCCCCTCGACGGCCATGTTGAGGGCGGCGGCGCCGGCGCAGGCCAGCGCGGAGCCGAGCACGGTGTTCACGAGGAGGACGAGGTCGTGGGGCCAGGGCGAGGCGAGGTGGAAGCCGAAGAGCGTGGTCAGGGCCACCATGCGGGTGATGCCCGGCTTGGTGAGCTCCCACCAGTCGCGGGCGGCGGGTTCGTCGCTCACGCGGCCTCCGCGGGCCGGGCGGCGCCCTCGGCGGCGCGGCAGCGGCAGCTGGAGACGGTCAGGATCACGCAGGTGAGCAGGACGAGCGCGCCGACGGCGACGTGGCCCGTCACGACGAGCAATCGGCCCCAGGAGAACGCGGGCGCGGGGCCCTCGACGGGCGTGCGCATCGTGAGCGACCCGAGTCCGAGCACGACCTGGGTGACGATGAGCAGGAGCAGCACGTTGGCCGGGACGCGGAGGGAGGTCAGGGCCAGGCGCGAGGCGAGGAGCACCGCGTGGAGGGAGACGAGGCCCGCGCCGACGAGGTGGAAGACCAGGGCGCCGCCCGTGTGGCGCGTGACGGCGCCCGCGACGAGCTGGAGGAGCGCGAAGACGCAGGTGAGGACGCCGAGCTTCCGCGCGGCCGCGGCGGCGGGGTCGGCGGCGAGGCGGGCCCAGGAGCCGGAGAGCAGCCAGGCGACCAGGGAGACCGCGACGAAGACGAGCTGGCCGAAGCAGGCGTGGACGATCGCGATCGAGGCGCCCGCGACGGCGGTCTGCTGCTCCTTCGGGAAGAAGATGCGCAGCCCGCCCAGGGCGGCCTGCACGAGGACGGCCACGAGCGCGGCCCAGGCCAGCCGGCGCAGCTCGGGCCGGTCCTCGAGCCGCCGGACGGCGAGCGCGAGGCCGAGGACGAGGAGGCCGACGAGCGCGGCGACGTAGCGGTGGCTCTGCTCGATCCAGACGGCGGCCTCCGACGAGGGCGGCAGGAGCCGGCCCCACGAGAGCGGCCAGGTCGGGATGGCGTCGCCGGAGCGCGTGGTCGTGACGTAGCCGCCCGCGAGGATGAGGACGAGGGTCGCCGCCGCGGTGAAGGCCGCGTAGAGGCGGAGGCCGGGGCGGGGGCTGGGCGTCGGCATCGGGGTCGGAAGAAGGTAACAGCGGCCCCGGGGGGAGTCAACCGCGCCCCGGGGCCGGGTCAGTCCCGCTTGAAGGCGAAGTCCAGGATCCCGCCTCCTGGGGGAAGGAGGACCGCGGACTCCAGCCTGCCGAACTTCGCGTGGACCGCCTCGACCTGGTACGGCCCCTCGGGCAGGCCCTTGATCTCGTACCGGCCCTGGCGGTCGGTGACGGCGAAGAAGGCGGACTCGACGACGTGGATCGTGGCCCGCATCCAGCCGTGGACGTCGCATTTCACCTGGATGCCGAGCTCGGGGACCGGGAATTGGAATTCGGTCCGGCCCTCACGGTGCCGGAGCTCGCGGTTTCTCTCCTGGTTCTTTTCCGGCACGACATGGATCCAATGCATGCAACGGTCGCCGTTCGTCACCACGACCCGCTGGCCCGCGACGACGCCCAGCACGCGCGGTTCGAAGAGAGCGCCCTGGATGGCCAGCTCGGCGGGAACCTGCGGCGGAGTCGAGGGGGGCGCCCCCGCCTTGACGTAGACGAAGACGTTGGCGAGCTCTCCACCGGGCCCGACCCCCGGATCAAGGAGCGCCGCTTCGAGGCCGGCATCCATCGCCCTGACCCAGGGCAAGTCCAAGTCGGCAATTCTCAGCTTGGGCACCGGTCCCGAGCAGGTCACGAGGCCGCGGATCGATCCCGGCACCGGATCCAACGGGCTCCCCAGGTCGGGTACGGCGTTCCTCGGAGGGGGCTCCGGGTGGCCGCAGGCGGCCAGCAGGAGCAGCAGCGCGGGCGCCACCCGACTCCGCATCGCCGGTCCCTCCGGGCGGACTACTCGCCCTTGAAGTGGAAGGCCTGGACGGCCCCGCCGGGGCCGAGCTTCAGCGCGGCCTCCTGCTTGCCGAGCTTCTCGTGCACGGCCTCGAGGACGTACTCGCCCTCGGGCAGGCCCTTGATCTCGAACTTGCCGTCGCGCCCCGACACGGCGTGGAACGTCGTCTCCACGACGTGCACCCACGCGACCATCCAGCCGTGGACGTCGCACTTCACCCTGATGCCGATCTCGGGGATCGGGAGATCGAAGAGGTCCTTGTCGTCCTTGTTGGCCTGGCCCCTGTTCACTTCCTTGTTGAGCTGCGGGACGATGTGGACGTTGTGCAGGATCCCGTCGCTGTTCTTGACCAGCAGCTTCTGGCCGAGGGTGACGCCGACGACGCGGGGCGAGTACACGCACTTGGCCTGGTCGAGCTCGACCGGGGCGGCGGGCGCCGCGACCTTCGGCGCGCCCTTCTTCACGTACACGAAGACGTTCGCCAACTCGCCCGCGGGGCCGATCACGGCCTCCTCGGACATCGGCGCCTTGAAATCGTAGAACGGGCCGCAGAACGAATCGCCCGCGATGCCCGTGATGGGACGGGTCTTCGGAGGCTTGCCCGAGAACGTGATCGTCCCGGTGATCGATCCCGCCTTGCCGGCCTGCGGGGC
>CAYXGZ010000086.1:0-9421 GCA_964464755.1 uncultured Planctomycetales bacterium | reverse complement strand
AAGGCGCCGAGGCGCATGGCCTCGACGGCGCGGTCCCAGGTCGAGTACGCGGTCATGATGACGACGAGGGCGTCCTCGCGGATCTTCCGGAGCTCGCGGAGCAGCTCGATGCCGTCCATCTGGGGCATCTTGAGGTCCTGGAGCACGAGGTCGAAGGGCTCGCGGCGGAAGATCTCGAGGGCGCGGCGGGGGTCGACCTCGGTGACGACGGAGTAGCCCTCCTTCTTGAGGGCGATCGAGAGCACCTCGCAGATCGACGGTTCGTCGTCGACGATGAGGATGCGGCGGGAAGCCTTCGCGTCGGAGGCCATCGGCAGGGGATTGTACCGCGGGGAGGGGCACGCGGGAATGGCCGCCCGCGGGCCTTGCATTTCGTAGTTTATGGTTTATAATCTACGAAAGAGAGGGGAGATCCCATGCCCAAGCCCCGGGGGGGCTGGTCCGCGCTGCCGCTGCTGCTGCTGTCCGTCGGCCTGATGCTGCTTCCGGCCGACTGGACCCGGCCGGCGCGCCTCACGCTGCAGTCCACCCTCATCCCCGTCCGCGCCGCCGCGCACTGGATCGGGGGCGGCTCCGCCCGCGCCCTCTCGCCCTTCGACCGCCTGCCGCCCTCCGACGAGCTGCTCCGCGTCGTCGAGTTCGAGCAGTCCAAGGCCAAGGAATACCAGGCCAAGATCCTCCAGCAGCAGGCGACGATCGACTCGCTCAGCGCCGCCCGCAAGGCCCTCAAGGACCCCAAGCCCGTGCTCCTGCCCGCCGCCGTCGTCCTGCCCTCCGACTCCACGCCCTGGCGCAAGTCGATGGTGGTCGCCGCCGGCTCCCGCCAGGGAGTCCGCGCCGGCCTCCCCGTGCTCTGGCACAACCACTTCGTCGGGCGCGTCGCCGAGGTCGGGCCGTTCGCCAGCCGCGTCACGCTGCTCACGGACCCCGAGATGAAGGTCGGCGCCGCCGCCGCGGCCCACGGGCGCGACGTCGGCATCCTCGAGGGCACCGGCGAGCCCTGCGCCTCGCTGAAGTGGGTCGCCCCGGACGTCGCCGCCGAGGACGGCGCGACCGTCGTCACGACGCCCGACCCGTTCCGCGGCATCCCCGAGGGCCTGCTCCTCGGCCGGGTCCGCGGCGTCAACCGCTCGCGCGCCCCCCTGCCCCGCGTGCAGGTCGAGCCGTTCTACGCGCTCCGCGCCCTCGAGACCGTGCTCATCATGATCCCGGGGGGCGAATGAAGGGCTACTCCTCGGCGCGCCTGCTCCTCTTCGCCGCGGCGGCGCTCGTCGCCGAGCTGACGGCCCTGTCCGGCGTCGGCTTCCGCGGCACGCGCCCCGACCTGCTCGTCCCCGTCGCCTGCTTCGCGGCGCTCTTCGCGGGGAGCCCGCGCCAGGCCCTCGGCACCGCCTGGGCCGTCGGGCTGATCCGGGACGCGGCGACCGTCGGCCCGCCCGGCCTCTACTCGCTGCTCTACCTCGGCCTCGCGGTGGCCATCACGCACCTGAAGAGCTTCCTCTTCCGCGACCACCCGGCGACGCAGCTCGCGGTCTCCGCGCTCGGCGCGGCCCTCGTCGGCCTCGCGACCGCGCTCGCCGCCACGATCTCCGCGGGCGGCATCCCCTGGACCGCGTGGATCCTGCAGACCGGCTCGGCCGCGCTGCTGACCGCCGTCGCGGGCCCGATCCTGATGGGCGTCCTCATCCACGTGAAGGTCCTGGTGCGCTGATGGAGACCGGACGCGTCGCCGTCATCGCGCTGCTGCTCCTGCTCCCCCTCGGCGGGCTCGAGGCCCGGCTCATCCACCTCCAGCTCCTCGACCGCGCCAACGTCGTCGGCGACCACTTCGCGCGCCGGCGCTCGCTGGACCTGGCGCCCGCCCCCCGGGGCCGGCTCCTCGACCGGAACGGCAAGGTGCTCGCCCGGGACGAGTGGGCCTTCGACCTCCACGTCGTCGCCGAGGAGTTCGAGCGCCGCCCCGAGGCCCGGCCCGAGCTGGAGCGCCTGCTCGGCGTCGGTCCCGCGGAGCTCGACGAGTCCTTCGAACGCATCTACCAGCGCGTCGAGAAGCTGATGTCCTCCCGGCCCGAGAGGGAGCGGCCCCGCATCTACACGCGCGAGCGCCGCACGCCCTACCTGCTCTGGAAGGGCGTCCCGCGCGAGGCCGCGGCCGCCATCGAGACCGGCGGCATGGAGCGCTTCCCCGGCCTCGTCATCCGCGAGTCGATGCGCCGGACCTACCCCAACGGCGACATCGGCGCGCACGTCGCGGGGTACCTCGGCCGCGCGTCGGCCAACGAGCGCGAGTACGACCGCCTCCTCGCCCACCTCCGCGGCTGCTTCGAGGAGTTGATCGGCGAGGACGGCGTCACGCTGCTCCACAAGCGCGGGCTCTTCCAGGACCTGCTCGTGGGCCGCGACGGCGCCGAGAAGTCCTGCGAGGAGCGGCTGCGCGGCCAGCCGGGCCTGATGATCCTCGAGCGCGACCCGACCACCGGCCAGAAGGCCTGGACCGAGCTGCTCCCCGCCGTGCCCGGCGAGGACGTCAAGCTGACGATCGACCTCGACCTCCAGGCCGACGTCGAGCGCATCCTCCGCGAGACGAAGACCGAGGCCGGCGAGCCCGCGCTCGCGACGGCGATCATCTCGGATCCCGCGACCGGCGAGATCCTCGCGATGGGGTCGAGCGCGACCTACGACCCGAACGCCTTCGTCCCGCCGACGAACTCGGCGGCCATCCGGGGCTACCTCGCGGACAAGGAGCGCTACCCGCTGGCCTCGCGGGCCGTGCAGAACGCCTTCCAGCTCGGCTCGATCTTCAAGATCGTGACCTCGTTCGCGGGCCTCGAGTCGGGCCACGTCAACCGCGACACGGTGCTCCCCTGCCGGGGCCGCTACCGCGAGAACCTCTCGACGACGAACTGCTGGATCTGGAACAAGGAGCGCGGCCAGCACGGCGACGTCACGCTGCGCGAGGCCCTCGAGCAGTCCTGCAACTGCTACTACTACCGCGTCGGCGAGGACGTCGGCCTCGGGCCGATGGCCCGCTGGGCGGGCGCCCTGGGGCTCGGCCGGAGGACGGGGATCGACCTTCCCGGCGAGGCCCGGGGCTCGGTGCCCGACCCCGCGACGCGCGCCCGCTGGACCTCGCAGGACTCCTGGTCGCTCTCCATCGGCCAGCACGAGCTGACGGTCAGCCCGGTGCAGGTCGCCCGCATGATGTGCGCCGTGGCGAACGGCGGCACCGAGGTCACGCCGCACGTCGTGCTCGACGCGGCCCTGCCCCCGCCCGCCCCGCTGCAGATCCCGCCCGCCTACCTGGCCGCGGTGCGTGAGGGCCTGGCGCGGGCCGTGCTCGGCGACCACGGGACGGCGCGCGCCGAGGAGCTGAGGGCCGTGAACGCCGCGGGCAAGACGGGCTCCGCGCAGACCTCGAAGCGACCGGACGGGACGTGGAAGGCGCCCCACGCCTGGTTCGCGGGCTACGCGCCCGCCGACGCGCCGAAGTACGCGATCGTCGTTCTCGTGGAGCACTCCGGGTCCGGCGGACACGTGGCGGCCCCGGTCGCGGCGAAGATCGCGACCCGCCTCTTCAAGGAGGCCAAGTGAGCGCCCTGCGCCGCCTGAACTGGCCGCTGCTCCTCGCGGCCGTCGGGCTCTGCGGCATGGGGCTGCTCTCGCTCTACACGCTCTCGTCGCCCGTCAACATGGCCAACGAGAGCATCACCCGAGCCTTCCTCGTGAAGCAGGCGGTCTTCCTCGGGATCGCGCTCGCGCTCGCCGGCGTCGTGGTCCTCCCCAGTTACCTGAACTACCGCCACGTCGCCTACGTGCTCTACGGGGCCTGCCTCCTCACGCTCGCCGGGCTCCTCGTCTTCGGCCGCTACACGCGAGGCGCCCGGGGCTGGATCCCGCTCGGGCCCGTCAACCTGCAGCCCGCGGAGTTCATGAAGATCTTCGCCGTGCTGGCGCTCGCGCGCTGGATCTCGCTGTCGCGCGACCTGCAGACCCTGCGCGGGATGCTCGCGCCCCTCGTCCTGGCCGGGGCCCCCGCGCTCGTGATCCTCGTGCAGCCCGACATGGGCAACGCGATGCTCTTCCTGCCCGTGGTGCTCGCGATGCTCTACGTCGGCGGCGCCCGGAAGCGCTGGCTCCTGGCGATCCTGCTCCTCGTCGTCGTCGCCGTGCCGGTGGTCTACAAGTACGGGATGAAGGACTACCAGCGGTACCGGCTCAGCTCCTTCCTCTGGCCCGACAAGGTGCCGCGGGAGTTCAGCTACCAGCAGACCCAGTCGGTGCGCGCCGTGGCGGCGGGCGGGCTCACCGGGCGCGGCCTCGGGGAGTCGCAGTACGCGCAGCCCTTCTACGTCCCCGACCGGCACACGGACTTCGTCTTCTCGCTGGTCGGCGAGGATCTCGGCCTCGCGGGGTCGACCCTCGTGATCGCGCTCTTCGGGACCTTCTTCCTGCTCGCCTCGCGGGTCGCGCTGCGGACCCGGGAGCCCTTCGGGAGGCTCTGCGTCGTCGGGTTGACGTCCTTCATGGCGCTCCAGGTCTTCGTGAACATTGGCATGAACACGGGGACGGCGCCCATCACCGGGCTGACGCTGCCGTTCGTCTCGTACGGCGGGTCGAGCCTCCTGACGTGCTTCCTCTCGCTGGCGATCGTGCTCAACGTCGACGCGCGCTGGGTGCCCACGTTCTCGGGGCGGGACCTGGACCGCGGCCACCTCCAGATCGGGGCCTTCCGCCCCGCGACGGACAACTGGCTCCGGGACGCGGTCGGCGGGCGTCGTTAGGTTATGGACGAGGGGCCCCACGTCCGTTAGGATGACGGGTTAGACCCGGAACCTATCCGTGCCAACCAAGGACGACCAGTTGCTCGGGCGGATCGCGGTCGAGCGCGGCCTGCTCAGCCAGGCCCAGCTCGACGCCGCGCTCAAGGACCTCGGGCCGGACGGCAAGACCACCCTCGGCACGTACCTCCTCGACAAGAAGGTCGTCGCGCGCCCCGCGCTCGACCAGGCGATCCAGGAGCAGCTCAAGCGCCTCAAGACCATCGAGTGGTACGAGCGCATGGCCAAGGCCGAGCTCGACTTCGGCCAGCTCCTCGTGAAGCACAACAAGGCGACGCAGAACCAGGTCAACAAGTGCCTCGAGATCCAGCAGAAGATGGCCGAGCAGGGCAAGAGCCCCATCCCGCGGCTCGGCGAGCTGCTCGTCGAGCACGGCTACGTCGACGGGAAGACCGTGCAGGACATCCTGAAGCTCCAGAAAAAGGACATCCTGGTCTGCGCGGGCTGCGGCCGGCAGGTGAACGTCATCGGGCTGGAGGCCGAGAAGGCCTACAAGTGCAAGTCCTGCGGCGGCATCATGATGCCCAAGTCGGCGCTCGACAACCTCCGCGCCGACGAGACCACCTACGGCTTCGAGCTCTCCGGCGACGACCCGCCGCTGGCGTGACGACTTCGGAATGGAACGAGGCCGCCTCTTGAGGTAACATCCCCGCCCATATGCATCCCATCCTGTTCCGCATCCCCGGCGTCGACCTGCCCGTGAACTCCTACGGGTTCATGATCATGCTGGGTTTCCTCCTGGCGACGTACCTCGGGGTCCGCCGCGCCCGCGCGCTGGGCCTCGACACGGACATCGTCCTCGACATCGGCATCATCGGCATGATCTTCGGGATCGTCGGGGCGAAGGTGAACTACGTCCTGCAGTACCCCTCGACCTCCT
Source organism: uncultured Planctomycetales bacterium (assembly GCA_964464755.1). Classification (GTDB taxonomy): domain Bacteria; phylum Planctomycetota; class MHYJ01; order MHYJ01; family JACPRB01; genus CAYXGZ01. Next base: position 3,703 of record CAYXGZ010000086.1, on the reverse strand, counting down.
CGTCGGACTACCAGGTCTTCGACCTCTCGGACGGCACGCTGAGCTGGATCGGCGCCCTCGTCGGCGGCGGCATCCCGTACTTCTTCTGGTGGATGCGGGCCCGGGCCGAGGAGAAGGTCGAGCTCTGGTCCTGGCGCAATGGCATCCTGCTCGTGCTCACCCTCGCGTTCGCGCTCTTCGGGGCCCGCGCGCTGGGCGTCTACCTCGAGCGCGACAAGTACGACTTCGGCTTCTTCCGCAGCTGGCAGAGCGGCTTCGTGCTCTACGGCGGCCTCGTCGCCGGCATCCTCGCGGGCGTCGGGTACACGCTGATGCGCCGGCAGCCCCTGCTCAAGATCGCCGACCTGCTCGCCGGCCCGATGATGATCGGCATCGCGTTCGGCCGCATCGGCTGCTTCCTGAACGGCTGCTGCTTCGGCGTTCCGGCCTCCGGCTTCCCCGGCGTCCGCTTCCCCGAGACGAGCCCGCTCTGGCAGGAGTACGACAAGCTCCACGGCGGCGGCACGCACCCGCTGCTCCACCCGGCCCAGCTCTACGAGACGGCCGCGGGCGTCGCGTTCTTCTTCCTGCTGGCCGCCTACGACCGCAAGTGGAAGAAGAACGAGGGCGAGACGATCATGCTCGCGGGCCTGCTCTACCCGGCCTGGCGCTTCGTCATCGAGTTCTTCCGCTCGGACGACCGGCCCGCGTGGTTCGGCAAGCTCACCTACTCGCAGAGCCTCAGCCTCCTGATCTTCGCCGCCTGCGCGGCGGGCTGGTGGATCCTCCGCAACCGCAAGGCGCCGCTCACCGGCACGCCGGGCGACAAGCTCGCCGCCGCGGAGAAGCCGGCCGCGTGAGCCGGGGGGCCCTGGTCGCCCGCTGGCTCCTCGTCCTCGCCGGGACCACCGCCCTCGCCCTCGTCGGGCTGATGTCGCACCATCCCGCTCCGCGCGTGCGCAGCGGCCCGCCCTCCCACCCCTGGGCCTCCTTCCCCGCCGGCGCCTGGGTCGAGAAGCGCGAGGTCGTCCGCGACCGCTCCGCGGCGATCCGCGAGGAGGTCGTCGGCTCGACGCCCGACGGCGTCCGCGTCCGCTCCACGACGACGATCGACGGCCAGGCGGAGTCGTTCGAGGTCGTGATCGGGACCCGCGACGAGGACTGGTCGCGCGAGGGCTACGCCCGCGACGGCGACGAGCGGGTCGAGGCCGAGGACCTCTCGGTCAGCGCCTCGCGCTGGGTCCGGGGCGGCACGACGCGCTGGTTCTCGGACGAGGTGCCGGCCTGGCCGGTCCGGGAGCTGGTCCGCGACGTCGACGGGACGACCACGGAGTCGCGCCTGCTGCGGGCCTACGCCCCCCGGAAGGTCGGGGATCTGGAACTGCCCTGCCTGCTCTTCGAGGAGCGCCGCGGTGGCCCCCGGGGCGCGACGATGGTCACCCGCGTCTGGCGCTGCCAGCGGGTGCCCGGCCACGTCGTGGCGCGGGAGGGCCTGATGGACGGCCTCGAGGTCCGGCTCGAGGTGACCGCCTTCGACCCCCGCCGCTGATTTTCCCGCTCCCCCTCCCATTTCGGGCCGATTCCACGTAAAGTACTGAAGATCCTCGGTTTGGCCGATGTAGACTTCGAGGAACCATGAAGCGGTACTGGATCGTCCCGATCTTGGCCTCGTTCGCCGCCGTCGGCTGCAACGCCGGCGACGGGGCGTCGGCCGCCGCGTCGTCGTCGGCGTCGCCGGCCCCCGCGGCCGCCGAGTCGCCCGCCACGACCGTGGGGACCCCGCTGGTCTATCCCGAGACGGGGCATCCCATCACGGCGACGACCACGGACGAGGCCACGCTGGCCTTCGAGGCGAACCTCGAGATCCTCGTGAACCAGCACCGGATCCTGCTCGGCCTGCCCCCGCTGGAGATCCTGCCCGAGGCGAAGGACCTGGCCCGGGGGCACGCGGTGCACATGGCGCTGCACGCGCCGGGCTTCTTCGACCACTGCAATCCCGAGGGCGACCTGCCGTGCAACCGCGCGGAGAAGGCCGGCCTGGAGGGGCTCTCGATCGGCGAGAACCTGGCGGCCGGTCACGCGACGGCGGACCAGGTGCTCGCGGCCTGGCTGCTGTCGGACGCGCACCGGGCCGTGCTCGAGGATCCGCGCTGGACGGCGATGGGCGCGGGCCGGGCCTGGGATCCGACGTCGATCTACGGCTCGTACTGGTCGCTGACGCTGGTCGAGAAGTCCGGCGAGTAGCGGCTCACTTCCCCTCGTCGACCGCCTTGAGAACCCCCAGCAGGAGTTCCTGCAGCTTCTTCGCGTCGCCGCTCCACTCGAAGGGCTTGGCGAGCGCGCGGGGCGGATCGGCCGGCGGATCCGCGGGGCGGTAGACGGCGGCCTGGCCGGCCTTCATCCCGAGCTTGCCGAGGAGGCCCGCGTCCTTCTCGGGATCGAGGCGGACGAGGTAGCTGCGGCGGAGCGGCACGACGAGGCGGCGGTGGCGGAGCGCCTCCTCGAGCTTGGGCAGCGCGTCGGCGCCGGCGGCGATCGCGAGGAGGACGTTGCGGCTCTTCTCGGAGTGGATGCCGTTGAGGGTCTCCTGGAAGCCGGTGCGCCACTTGGGGTCGGAGGGCTGGTAGTCGCGCGAGTAGCCGGAGATCCAGGAGGCGAGGCCGGCGGCGTCGCGGGGGCCCTGCTTGGCGAGGAGCTTCTCGGCCGCATCGTAGACGACGGCGTAGGGGCCGGAGCTGATGCCGAGCTCGCGGGCGTAGTCCTTGTTCTGGGTGATCGCGAGCAGGGTGACGACGTAGGGGGCGGCGGCCTTGCGGAGCTCGGCCTTCTCGAACCAGGCGGCGACGGTCTTGCGGCTCTCGGAGGCGGACTCCTTGCCGGCCGCGTCGCCGTGGAGGACGACGAGGACGGGGCGCCATTCGGAGGCGGCCTTGCGGAAGGCGGCGGGGCGGTCGGAGGCGAAGTCGGTCTTGTCCTGCGGGGCGGGCGCGGCGCCGAGGAGGAGGAGCGGGAGGAGGAGGCGGTGCATGCCGGGATGATACGCCGCGGGCGGCGAAATTTCGCCGCGAATTCGCTTGACACCCCGAGGGTGGATCGACATAATCCCACCCCTCACCGGAGCGCCACGCGCGCTTCGAAGTTCTCTGACAAACAGGTAGAGCCAAGCTTGCAAAAGCCAACTCTACCTCCGTCGCTCGTCTACCACGAATGGCGGAAGGTAGGGGATGAGAACCCCGACCGGATCTTCGGATCCGAGTCGACTGGGTTTTAACCTATTAGAACACCGAACATATGGTGCTTCAGTACGCAAAGGCGTGCTGAAACCGATCATTCGTCTTCTCTCGAGTTTTCCTCGGAAAATTTGATTGAAGAGTTTGATCCTGGCTCAGAACGAACGTTGGCGGCGTGCTTAATACATGCAAGTCGAGCGAGAAACGGGTAGCAATATCCGGAGTACAGCGGCGAAAGGGTGCGTAACACATGAAAAACGTACCCTCCAGTTCGGGATAACCCCGCGAAAGCGGGGCTAATACCGGCTACGGCCGGGGGGGCTCCTGCCCTTCCGGTGAAAGCAGCGATGCGCTGGAGGAGCGTTTCATGGCCTATCAGCTAGTTGGCGGGGTAACGGCCCACCAAGGCGATGACGGGTAGCCGGACTGAGAGGTCGACCGGCCACACGGGAACTGAGACACGGTCCCGACATCTACGGATGGCAGCAGTAGGG
>CAYXGZ010000085.1:0-9692 GCA_964464755.1 uncultured Planctomycetales bacterium | reverse complement strand
ATCCTGCTCGGCGCGATCGGCGACCCGCGCTTCGAGCCCGGCTTCCTCGAGTTCGGCATCGTCGGGCGCCTGCGCTTCGACCTCGACCTCTACGTCAACCTCCGGCCGATCAAGCTCTACGCGGAGCACCTCTGCCCGCTGAAGGGGAAGACGCCGAAGGACTTCGACATCCTCGTCTGCCGCGAGAACACCGAGGACGCGTACCGCACGAAGCCCGTCTACGACAAGCCGGGCACGCCCGAGGAGAGCGTCACCCAGGCCCTCTGGTACACCCGCAAGGGCTGCGAGCGCATCATCCGCTTCGCCTACCAGCAGGCCCGCGGCCGGCGCAAGAAGCTCACCCTCGTCGACAAGGCCAACGCGGTCCGCGCCCACGACCTCTGGCGCCGCGTCTTCGCCGAGGTCGGCAAGGAGTTCCCGGACGTCCAGCAGGACTTCGCCTACGTCGACGCCTGCTGCATGTGGATGGTGAAGAACCCCGAGTTCTTCGACACGATCGTCACCACGAACATGTTCGGCGACATCATCACGGACCTCGGGGCCGTCCTGCAGGGCGGGCTCGGCATCGCCGCGGGCGGGAACATCCACCCCGGCAAGGTCTCCGTCTTCGAGCCCATCCACGGCTCGGCGCCCAAGTACAAGGGCCAGAAGAAGGCGAACCCCCTCGCCGCGATCCTCTCCGGCGGCATGCTGCTGGAGTTCCTCGGCGAGAAGAAGGCCGGGGCCGACATCGAGGCCGCGGTCGTCCGCCTCCTCACGTCGGGCCGCATCCCCTCGATCGGCACCGACAGCGGGATCCCGACCGACCGCATGGGGGCGATGGTCGCCGAGGAACTGGCGAAGTAGCCCGCGGTGACGGACGCCCCCCTCGACGCCGCCGCGGAGCGGCGGGCGCTCCGCGCCCGGATCCTCTCGCTGACCTGGCCGGTCGTCCTCCAGAACGTCGCCCGGACCCTCATGCTCGTGGTCGACACGCGCATGGTCCGCCACCTCGGCACGGGCGCGCTGGCCTCCATGCAGATGGCCGGCCCGCTGGCGCACTTCCTCGTCGAGATCTTCTCCGCCCTCGGCATCGGCGCCGTGGCGACCATCGCCCGGGCCGCGGGGGAGGGCGACGAGCGCAAGCTGCGCCGGACCGCGGCCGCGGCCCTCGTGGTCGCCCTCGTCGCTGGCGTCGTCCTCGTCGTCCCCTGCGTGCTCTGGCTGCCCTCGGCCGCGCAGCTCTACCGCAGCCCCGGCAACGAGGCCGCCTGCGACGGGGCGGCGCGCTACCTGCTGGCCATCGCGGCCGCCGTGCCCTTCCTCCTGCTCGAGTCCGCCGCGGGCGCCGCGATGCGGGCCTCGGGCGACAGCCGCACGCCCTTCGCGCTCGCGCTGCTCGGCAACGCGGTCAACATCCTCGGCAACTGGCTGCTCATCGACGGGCACTGGGGCGCGCCGGCCCTGGGCATCTTCGGCGCGGGCGTCGCGACGGCCGCGGGCTTCGCCGTCCAGGGCCTGCTCGGCGCCGCGCTGCTCTTCACGGGAGGCACCCGGATCCGCCTCGGCTTCTCGGACCTCGCCGAGGTCCCCCGCGAGGCCTACCGCTCGCTGGCCCGGGTCGCCGTCCCCGCGCTCGTCGAGCCCGTGCTCATCCGCTCGGGCTTCCTCGTCTTCGTCGGCGCGATCACGACGCTCGGCGAGGGCGCGACCGCCGCGCACCGGGCGGCCGTCACCGTCGAGTCGCTGTCCTTCATGCCCGGCTACGGCTTCTCGATCGCCTGCTCGGCGATCGTCGGCCAGTGCCTGGGCGCGGGGCGGCCCGACCAGGCGGAGACGGCGCTGCGCGAGTCGACGAAGCTCGCCGTGCTCCTGATGAGCCTGCTCGGCGTCGTCTTCCTCGTCGCGGCTGGCCCCCTCGTCGCCTTCTTCCTCCCGCCGACGGGCGCGGACGAGGCGACCCGGCTCGGGGCGCTCGTCCTCCGGATCGCCGCGATCGAGCAGCCGATGCTTGCGGCGGCGATGGTGCTGCGGGGCGCGCTCCGCGGCGCGGGCGACACGCGCAGCTCGCTGGTGGTCGGGGCCCTCTGCATCTGGGGGATCCGCGTCCCCCTGGCCTGGGCCCTCGCGTTCCCCGGGGGCCTCGGGCTCGTCGGCATCTGGATCACGATGATCGTCGACTGGACGGCCCAGATGCTGCTCTTCGGCTGGCTCGTCCGCCGGGGGCGGTGGAAATCCCTACGCTTCTGAGGCCTCCCCGCGTATCACTTCCCGAACCCCGAGGAGACCCGCCCCATGATGCGAATCGTCCTGCCCGCCGTCCTGGCCGCCTGCGTCCTCGCCCCCGCGGCCGCCCAGGATCCGCCGACCGAGCGCCAGCAGCGCCTCATCCGCCGCGTCGACGCCGCCCTCAAGGAGGAGTACGCGAAGATGCGCTCGGCCGCGGCCGAGGTCGTGCGCCGGGAGCTCGGCGCCCCGGCCGCCGCGCCCGCGGGCAACCTCGACAAGGCCTTGGAGCTCGTCACCGAGGAGCTCCTCCGCGGCCACGCGACCTACCTCGCCTCCGATGAGCTCGAGGGCCGCAACGCCGGCTGGCCCGGCAACGACAAGGCCTCCGAGTACATCGCCGCGGAGCTGAAGAAGTACGGCCTCGCCCCCGGCGGCGAGCTGAAGGACGGCGTCCGCGGCTGGTTCCAGGACTTCAAGGTCGGCGGCAAGGCCACGCGCAACGTCATCGGCCTCGTCGAGGGCAGCGACCCCGAGCTGAAGAACGAGTACCTCGTCATCGGGGCCCACTTCGACCACGTCGGCACGGCCGACCAGGGCCACTGGGGCCGCCTCGGCCGCGCGAAGGGCGACGACTCGATCTGGAACGGCGCCGACGACAACGCGAGCGGCACCTCGACGGTCCTCGCCGTGGCCCGCGCGCTGGGCGAGGGCGGGATCCGCTTCAAGCGCTCCGTGCTCGTCCAGTTCTACAGCGGCGAGGAGGGCGGCCTCCTGGGCTCCGCCGCCTACGTCCGCCACCCCTCGTTCCCGCTCGACAAGCACGTGTTCATGCTCAACCTCGACATGGTCGGCCGCAACCCCGAGAAGCCCGTCTCCATCGAGGGCGTCGGCTCGGCCGAGGGCGGCTGGGTCCGGAAGGCCGTCGAGGACGCCGTCGCGAAGACCGGCCTCAAGGCCGCGGTGAACGACGCCGTGAAGCTCGTCGGCGGCGACAGCGACCACTCGACCTTCAAGAACAAGGGCGTCCCCTTCGCGTTCTTCTTCAGCGGCTTCCACGCGGACTACCACACGGTGATGGACCACGCGGAGAAGCTCGCCTACCCGAACATGGTGAAGATCGGCCGGACCGCCGTGCTCATCCTCGCCGCGCTCGGGGACTCCGCCGAGAGCCCCAAGTTCAAGAAGCTCGAGTTCGGCGAGCTGCCCGCGCCCCGGGCGCGCCGGACGCTCGGCATCACCTCGGACGACCTCGACGACGACGCCTACGCCGCGCTCGGCCTCCCGAAGGAGGAGGGCGGCGTGCTCGTGGACGAGGTCGGCGCGGGCTCCGTCGCGGCGAAGGCCGGAATCCTGGCCGGAGACGTCATCGTGTCCATCTCGGGCAAGGCCCTCGGGCGGGACTCCGCCCTCGAGGACCTGCGCGCCGGCATCGCGGCCGCCAAGCCCGGGATCGAGGTGGACCTCGTCGTGATCCGGGGCGGCAAGCGCGTGCCCCTCAAGGCCCTCTGGGAGAAGTAGCCCCGTGATCCGCCCCCTGCTCGCCGCCGTCCTCCTCGCGACGGCCGCCTGCGCGCCGGCCCCGGTCCGCTCCACCTGGGACCCGGCCGCCGCCGAGGCCCGGCTCCGCGACTCGGTGTCCTTCCTCGCCTCGGACGACCTCGAGGGCCGCTGCGCGGGCCAGCCCGGGTCCGAGAAGGCCGCGGAGTGGATCGTCGCCCGGCTCCAGGCCGCGGGCCTCGAGCCCGCGGGCGTCCCCGGGCCCGACGGGAAGCCCACCTGGTTCCAGCCCTTCACCTTCGACCACGACGGCGCGAGCTACTCGGCCCGCAACGTCGTGGGCCGCGTCGCGGGCTCCGATCCCGCGCTCGCGGGCGAGGCGGTCGTGCTCGGCGCGCACTACGACCACGTCGGCCGCCTCGGGCAGCCGGACGCGGGCCGCACGCGCAACCCGGGCGGCGACCCGGCGGACCAGATCTGGAACGGGGCCGACGACAACGCGAGCGGCACGGCGACGGTCCTCGAGGCGGCCCGGTCCCTGGCGGCCCGGGCGTCCCGGCCCCGCCGGCCCGTCCTCGTGATCCTCTTCAGCGGGGAGGAGTTCAAGCTCCTCGGCTCGCGCCACTACGTCCGCCACCCGCTCGTCCCGCTCGAGAAGACCGCGGCGATGATCAACCTCGACATGGTCGGGCGCAACCCGGAGTCGCCCCTCGACATCGGCAGCGTCTCGACGGCCGCCGAGTGGCCCTCGCTGGTGACGGCCGCCGCCGCCGAGGCGGGCGTGGCCGTGAAGCAGAGCCCGTCGATCACCTTCGGCAGCGACCACTACAGCTTCGCGGAGAAGTCCGTGCCCGCCGTGCACCTCTTCGCCGGCTTCCACGCCGACTACCACAAGCAGACCGACCACCCCGAGCGCCTCGCCTACCCCCGGATGGCGAAGGTGGCCCGCTTCACCGAGCTGCTCGCGGCCGGCGCCGCGGACTGGGCCGCGCGCCCCGTCTACAAGGGCGGCGCCGCGGGCTACAAGCGCAAGCTCAGCGTCTCCAGCTCCAAGCTCGACGGCGCGAAGGCCGACGCCCTGGGCCTCGGGCCCGAGCTCGGCGGCCTCGTCATCACGGCCGTCGACGAGGAGGGCGTGGGCGCCCGCGCGGGCCTCAAGGCCGGCGACGTGCTCGTGCAGCTCGGGTCGGTCGCCTTCCCGAGGAAGGAGCCGCTCCAGGGCCTGCTCGACGGCCTGAACGCGGCGAAGGACGGGGCCGACTGCCCGCTCGTCGTGTACCGGGACGGGAAGCGCCTCGAGCTCGTCGCGAAGTTCCCGGCCAAGTGATTGGCAAGTCGCGGGTCCCGCGGTAGCGTGGTGCCCGTGGGAACCCTCGAGCGAGTCCTCGACGCGAACTTCAACCGGGCCCGCGAGGCCCTCCGCGTGCTCGAGGACCTCGTCCGCTTCGGCCGGGACGACGCGCCGGCCCAGGCCCGCCTGAAGGCGCTGCGCCACCGCCTCGCCGCCCTCGAGAAGCCGCGCGCCCTGCGCTGGCTCGCCGCCCGCGACTCCGTCCGCGACGTGGGGCGGGGGAGCGACCTGCCGGGCGACGGCGGCCCCGGCGCCCTCGCGTCCGCGAACTTCAAGCGCCTCCAGGAGGCCCTGCGCTCCATCGAGGAGGCGGCGCGGGGCCGGGATCCCGTCCTGCGCCGGGGCGCGGCCGGGCTGCGCTACGACGCCTACGAGGCGGAACGCCTCGACCTGCCGCCGCTGGTCCGGCTCGGCCGCGTCGAGCCCGTCCGCCTCTACGTGCTCGTGGACCCGGCGCGCGACGACCGGCCCGTCGGGCGCGTGGCGGCCGCGGCGGCCCGCGGCGGCGCGGGGATGATCCAGCTGCGGATGAAGGGCGCGTCGCCCCGGGACCTCCGGCGCGCGGCCCGCGAGGTCGCGGCGGCCTGCCGGGGCGAGGGCGCGCTGTTCATCGCCAACGACCGCCCGCTGCCCGGCGCCGACGGAGTCCACGTGGGGCTCACGGATCTCGGCATCGACGGGGTCCGCCGGCGGCTGCCCGCGGACGGGATCGTCGGCGCGACGACGCACTCGATGGCCGAGGCGCGGCGCGCGCTGGCGGCGGACTACCTCTCGTGCGGCCCGATGTTCCGGACGGACGCGAAGCCCGGGCTCGCGCCGAGGGGGCTGTCCTACTGGGACCGCGTCGTCCGGCTCGGCCGCCCGGTCTTCGCGATCGGCGGCATCACGGCCGAGCGCCTGCCGGGGCTGCGGCGGCGGGGGATCGACCGGGTCGCGGTGGGGGCGGGCGTGGCGGGAGCGCGCGACGTCGAGGCGGCGGCCCGGAGGTTCCGGACCCTACTTGGATCCTGAGTCCGCTTCCTCGCGGCGGCGGATCCGCTTCGAGGTCTCTCGCTGCTTCACCTGCGGCGAGTTGAAGTAGGTCCGCCAGTTCGACACCATCTTGACCTGGTCCGGGGTCAGCCGGTCGAAGCGCACGCCGATGATGAAGAGGTCGGGCTGGTGGGGGTGCACGGCCAGCCAGAGCACGTGGCCGCCGATCTCGAGCCGGTCCTTCAGGAGCTCGACCTGGAAGTCCATCAGGATGCGGCTGCCGACCGGGATGCGCTTCTTGATGATGATCCGGAGGCCGCCCTCGCTGATGTCCAGCACGGTCCCCGCGAGGTTGGAGCCCTTGAGGCCGAAGCGGCGGAGGAAGCCCTGCTCCTTTACGAGGGAGACGGTGATCTCGCGCGGCACGAAGCGGAGGTGCCGGCGGCGCTCGTCGTGGTCCGGGGGCAGGGGGATGTCGCTCACGAGGTGCGTTCCTAGGTGTTCGGCGGGGGCATGATGACGAGGTTGCCCTCGCCGTCGTCGCGGCGCTTGGCGCCCTCCGCGGCGGCGGTCTTCTCGTTCTTCAGCGTGGTGAGCATCTGCCGGAACTCGGGCGAGAGGACGGCGCGGCGGAGCCGCTGGATCTTGTCGTAGTGCCCGTTGGGGACCTGGGTGAAGTCGAGGCCCGCGACGAAGACCTCGGGCGTCGAGGACTCCGCGCACCAGACCACCCGCGCCTTGCCCTCGAGCGTCTCGGCGAAGTGCGGGATGCGGCCGACGACGCGGACGACGCTGTCGATGCCGACGTTCCGCGACAGGGTCACGCGCATGCCCGACTCCGAGACGTCGACGAGCTCGAGGCCGATGTTCGGGGCGCTGCGGAAGGTGAGCTTGAGGAGCATCGTCTCCTCGGGGTAGACCTCGGCGGTGCTGGAGCCGACGACGACGCGCTCGTAGCGGCGGTCGGAGACGGAGCCCGAGCGGCCGAGGTGCCGCGTTCCCGTCTTCCGCCAGCTCGTGTCGGACATGATTTCCCGTGGTTGCGGCCGTGGTTGGGCGGCCGAGATTCGAACTCGGACAGAAGGAATCAAAATCCTTCGTGCTACCGTTACACCACCGCCCAGCGCGGAGGCCAGTATACCGCCGGGCCCGGAAGCAGGCCATCCTAGCACGGGCCGGCGCCGGCGGTTCCGGAAAATTTGCTACCCCGGGCCGCGGACCGGCAGCGGACGGCCCTCCTCGTTGACCCGGACGTAGACCACCTCCGCCTGGGTCACCCGGACGCGCTCCCCGCTGGTCCGGCGCTCGGCGACCACCTCGACGAGCACCGTGATGGACGTCGTCCCGATCCGCTTGGTCTTCGTGTAGAACGAGACCAGGTCGCCGACGTAGACGGGCGCGACGAAGACGACCTCGCGCATCGCGGCGGTCACGAACTTCCCGGGCGCGTGCTTCTGGGCCTCGACGGCCGCGGCCAGGTCGATGTGGGACAGGATGATCCCGCCGAAGATGGTCCCGGACTCGTTCGTGTCGCGGGGCAGCAGCTTCACGCGGATCGCGGGCTCGCGGGCGGCGGGGGGGCGGCGCGGCATGCGCCCATTGGAGCGGAGCGGGGGCCCGCCGTCCAGTCCCCCGCGGTTGACCTCCCCGGCGAGGGGGGGGTAGAATCCCCCGGCTTCCCGAAAAACCACATGATCCGATACGGCATCGTCGTCCACGGAGGGGTCGGGAGCCCGTCGGCCTGGAACGACGGCTGCCGGAAGGCGGCCGAGCGGGGCCTCGGGCTGCTCAAGGACGGCCCGGCCCTGGAGGCGGCCGTCGAGGCCGCCGTCCTCCTCGAGGACGACGGCCGCTACAACGCGGGCAGCGGCTCCCAGCTCCGCATCGACGGCGTCACCATGGAGATGGACGCCTCGGTGATGGACTCCACGGGCCGCCTGGGCTGCGTCGCCGCCATCCAGCGCGTCAAGAACCCCGTCCGCGTCGCCCGGGAGGTCCTCGACTCCCCGCACGTCATGCTCGCGGGCTCCGGCGCGGTCGAGTTCGCCCGCCGCTGCGGCTTCGCCGACCACTACGCGCCCTCCGCGGAGGCCCGCGAGACCTACGCGAAGGTCCGCGAGGCCCTGCGCTCGGGCCGGCTCGACGACTTCAACACCGCCTGGAAGTCCTTCGACTGGAAGCGCCGCTGGAACTTCCCCCAGCCGTACGACAAGGTCTTCGCGGGCTGCGACACCATCGGCGCGGTCGTCCTCGGCTCCGACGGCGTCACGGCCTCGGCCGCCTCCACGGGGGGCGCCAGCCCGATGCTCGCCGGCCGGGTGGGCGACGCCCCGCTGATCGGCTGCGGCTTCTACGCGGGCCCCGCCGCCGCCGTCGCGGCCACCGGCATCGGCGAGGAGATCGTCCGGCGCATGCTCTCCCGCGCGGTCCACGACTGGATCGCCCAGGGCGAGGACGTGAAGTCCGCCGTCGAGCGCGCCGTGGGCTCCGTCCCCGCCGAGGTGCCCGTGGGCGTCATCGCCGTCTCGCGCCGGGGCGCGGCGTCCGCCGCGAACCGGGACATGGCGACGTGGACCGCCGTCTGGGAGTCGTAGGAGGCCGCATGACCACGAGCGTCTCGAGGATCCTCGACGCGGTGCCCCGCGAGTCGCGCCCCCTCGTCGAGCGCTTCCAGAAGCTCCAGGAGATCGGCGCCGCGCTCTCCGCCGAGAAGGACCTCGCGGCCCTCCTGGGCCTCATCCTCCGCGAGAGCCGGAACCTGACCCACGCCGACAGCGGCTCGATCTACATCCGCCACGACGAGGTGGAGATCGTCGAGAACGCCACCGCGCGCGACGTCATCTCCCGCTCCACGCCCTACCTCGTCCTCAAGGTCACGCAGAACGACTCGCTGACCTTCCCGTTCCGCGAGATCAAGCTGCCCTTCGACTGGAAGACCGTCGCCGGCTACGTCGCCAACACGGGGGAGATCCTCAACCTCTCCGACGTCTACAACCTGCCGCCCGGCGTGCCCTTCAGCTACAACAAGGCCTTCGACGACGCCTCCGGCTACCGCTGCAAGTCCATGCTCGTCATCCCGATGAAGAACCGGGACGGCGAGATCATCGGCGTCATCCAGCTCATCAACAAGAAGAGCGACCCGAAGCTCCGCCTCGCCTCGCGGGACGACGTGGACCGCAGCGTCGCCTCCTTCGACCCCTTCGACGAGGAGCTGCTCCTCTCGCTGGGCTCGCAGGCCGCCGTCTGCATCGAGAAGGCCCGGCTCTACGACGAGATCGAGCGGATGTTCGAGGGCCTGGTCCAGAGCTTCACGCTCGCCCTCGAGCGACGCAACCGCACGACGTACGGCCACTGCATGCGCGTGGCGGGCTACGCCGTCGCCATCGCCGAGGCGGTCAACCAGGCGCCCGTCTCGCTCTTCAACGGGCTCACGTTCACGCGGGAGCAGCTCAAGGAGCTTCGCTACGCGGCCCTGCTCCACGACATCGGCAAGATCGCCGTCCCCGAGGCCGTGCTCGACAAGCGCAACAAGCTCCTCGACTCCGAGGTCGAGGCGATCGCCTACCGGATCCACTACTGGCGGCAGCGCCGGACCGTGGAGGGGAAGTGCACGCCCGCGGAGGCCGCGCGCTACGAGGCCGCCGTCGCCGCCGTCCGCCGCGCG
>CAYXGZ010000084.1:0-9986 GCA_964464755.1 uncultured Planctomycetales bacterium | reverse complement strand
CGGGCGACGAGCTCCTTGCCCGTGCCGCTCTCGCCGAGGACCAGGACGGTGGCGCTGGAGGCGCTGACCTGCTGGAGGACGTCGAAGACGCCCTGCATGCGCTGGGTGTTGCCGACGATCCCGGCGAAGCCGTACTTCTTGTCGATCTGGCGCTGCAGCTCGTCGTTGGCGCGGACGAGGCGCTGCTTCTCGACGACCTTGCGCATCTTGGCTCGGAGGATCTGGAGGTTGACGGGCTTGTCGAGGTAGTCGTAGGCGCCCTCGTCGAGGGCCTCGACGGCGGTCTCGTAGGAGGGGTAGCCGGTCATGACGATGACCTCGAGGTCGGGCCAGCGCTTCTTGGCGCGGCGGAGCAGGTCGAGGCCGGAGAGGTCGCGCATGACGAGGTCGGTGACGACGACGTCGAAGGGGGCGGACTCGATGGTGCGGACGCCCTCGGTGCCGCTCGTGGCCGTCGTGACGAGGTAGCCCGAGCGCTCGAGGGTCTCGGCGGTCGCCTCGGCGTGGGGGCGGTCGTCGTCGACGACGAGGACGCGGATCTTCTCGGCGGGGCTCACGGGGACCCATCCTCGGCGGGGAGGGGGCCGGCGTCAAGCGCGGGCAGGGAGACGGTGAACGTCGTGCCCCGGCCGGGCTCGCTGGCGACGGCGATCGAGCCGCGGTGCTCCTCGACGATCTTGCGGGCCATCGGGAGGCCGAGGCCGGTGCCGGAGGGCTTCGTCGAGAAGTAGAGGGTGAAGATCTTGTCGAGGTTCTCCGGCGGGATGCCGATGCCGGAGTCCCGCAGGACGACGCGGGGGCCGTCGGGGGTGGGCTCGGTGCGGACCTCGAGCTCGCCGCCCTCGGGCATGGCCTGGAAGGCGTTGAGCATGAGGTTGAGGAAGACCTGGCGGAGGAGGTTGGCGTCGGCCTGGACGGCGAGGCGGCCGGTCGCGAGGCGGCGCTCGAGTCGGATGCGGGCGCGGGCGGCCTGGGGCTCGGCGAAGTCGAGGAGCTCCTCGAGGAGGGCGTTGAGGTCGACGCGCTCGAGGCGGAGCTTGTGGCCGGCGGCGAACTTGAGGAAGTCGTTGAGGATGGTCTCGAGGCGCCGGACCTCCTTGAGGAGGGTGTCGACCTTGCGGAGGCAGCGCTGCTCCTTCTCGGTGACGGCGGCCTCCCAGTCCTCGCGGAGGAGCTGGAGGTTCATGGAGACGGTGGAGAGGGGGTTGCGGATCTCGTGGGCGAGGCCGCTGGCGATGGTGCCCATGAGGGCGGCCTGCTCCTCGTCGCGGTCGCGGCGGGCGGCGTCGCGGTCGAGGCGGGCCTGCCGGCGCAGGGCGGCGCGGAACGCGAGGGCGGCGACGGCGAGGCCGGCGAGGGCTCCGCCGAGGGCGGCGAGGAACGGGATCATGGTCGGACGGATTCTAGCGGGGCGGGGGGGCGGACTACAGGAACTTGATCAGCTCGAAGTGGTTCTCGAAGCCCTTGCGGTAGGTGTAGCTGATCTCGTCCATGAGGTTGCGGATGAGGAAGATGCCCATGGCGAAGGCGCGCTCCTTCTCGAGGCGGTCGGGCATCTGCGCGTCGTGGCCGAAGTCGAAGACGTTGAGGGAGTCGACGATGGTGGCCTTGAAGCGGACGTCGTCCACGTCGACGGTGAGGGTGATCTCGTTCTCGTAGCCCTTGTAGCGGGCGTGGTGGATGATCGACGCGGCGGCCTCGTCGACGGCGAGGATGATGCGGTCCTTGTCGACCTTGGGGATGTCGGTGCCGGAGAGTGTCTCGTCGAGGAGGGAGCGGACCTCGCTGAGGAACTTGGGATGGCAGGGGATGCTGATGGTCTTCTGGACGGTCTTGCTGGTCATGGGACTCCCGGAACCCTCTCGTTCTCCGGAGCTCATCCTAGCGGGCGCCCACCCGGCCGTCAAGATCGCCGCTACCCGACGATCTTCTCCAGCGGCGTGAACGGCAGCCCCCAGGCTTCCGCGACCCCCGCGTGGCAGATCTTGCCGCCCACCACGTTGAGGCCCTTGCGGATCGCCAGGTTCTCCTTCGCCGCCTTCTTCCAGCCCTTCGAGGCGATCTCCAGCGCGTAGGGCAGCGTGACGTTCGTCAGCGCGTGCGTCGAGGTCGTCCCCACCGCGCCCGGGATGTTCGCCACGCAGTAGTGGACCACGTCCTCCTCGATGTAGATCGGCTTCGAGTGCGTCGTCGGCCGGCTCGTCTCCGCGCAGCCGCCCTGGTCGATCGCCACGTCGACGAGCACCGCCCGGTGCTTCATCGACTTGAGGTGCTTCCGCGTGATCAGCTTCGGCGCCTTCGCCCCGGGGATCAGGATCGCCCCGACCACCAGGTCCGCCTGCTTCACCAGTTCGCCGATCGTGTAGGGGTTCGAGAACAGCGTCACCACGTTCGGCGGCATGATGTCCGCCAGGTAGCGCAGCCGGTTCAGGTTGATGTCCAGGATGTAGACCAGCGCCCCCAGGCCCGCCGCGATCCTCGCCGCGTTCGAGCCCACGATGCCGCCGCCGATGATCACCACCGTCGCGGGCGCCACGCCGGGCACCCCCGCCAGCAGGATGCCCCGGCCCTCCATCGGCTTCTCGAGGAACTTCGCGCCCTCCTGGATCGCCATCCGGCCGGCCACCTCGCTCATCGGCGTGAGCAGCGGCAGCGAGCGGTCCGGCGTCTCCACGGTCTCGTACGCGATGCACGTCGCGCCGGACTTCCGCATCGCGTCCGTCAGCGGCCGCGACGAGGCGAAGTGGAAGTACGTGAAGAGCGTGTGCTTCTTCGTGATGAGCGGGAACTCGCTCTCCAGCGGCTCCTTGACCTTGAGGATCATCTCGGAGTCGCCGAAGACCTGCTCGCAGGTCGCGACGATCCGCGCGCCCGCCGCCTTGTAGACGGAGTCGGGGATCGCGCTGCCGTCGCCCGCGCCCTTCTCGACCAGGACCGAGTGGCCGGCCCTTACGAGGGCGTCCACGCCCGCGGGCGTGATGGCCACGCGGTATTCATCGGACTTTATTTCCCGGGGTATCCCGATCTTCATAGCGTACCTTCGCTTCCCTGAATAAACGGGCGAGCAGCTGCTTGCGCTGGACCTCCGTCGGGGGCTGGCGGAGCACGTCCGCCATCACCGCCTCCCGGAGCTGCGCGTAGGATCCGGACGACGGCGCCCGGACCGAGACGACCTGGATCACGAGCTTGAGGCCGCTGGGGATCGTCTCGAGGTCGGTGCACTTCCCGGCGCCCAGGGAGAGCAGCCGGCCCTCCACCCAGTCCACCCCGACCAGCGCGTCGGGCAGCAGGCCCCGGCCGATCCGGTACCGCGGCCACCGGGCCGTCCGGTTCGCCGTCTTCGCCTGCGTCAGGATCACGCAGGCCTCGTCGAAGCCCTTCGCCTTGGCGTTCGCGGCGAAGGCCGCCGCGTCCCCCTCGTCCACGAAGGCCATCGTGTCGATCTCCCGCGTCTCCTCGGTGAGGAGCGTGTAGGCCCAGAGCTTCTCCACGAGCAGGCGCTCGTCGAAGCGCGGGTCCTCCGCGAACTGGCCGAGGTACTTCTCGACGCTCAGCCCGCGCGCCTTCAGGTCGGCCTCGACCTTCTCCGCGCCGAACTCGGCGACGACCGAGTCGTAGATCGCCTTCGCCCGGGTCTTCAGCTCCTCGGGCGAGTTCGTGATGCCGAGGTTCTTGAGCCGGTCCTTGCGGACCTTCCAGGCCACGTACTCGTCGATCAGGCTCTTGCGCTGGGTGGACATCGCGTGGGCCGTGACGTCGCCCCAGGTGACGGGCCGGTCGTCGATGAACGCGATGATCTCGCCGTCCCGGCCCTGCGAGCCGGGGAGGCCGAAGTCGTTCGGCGGCGGGGGGCCCGCGGGCTGCTCCGGGGCCGCGCAGGCGGCGAGGAGGAGCGCCAGGGCCGGCAGGATCCGCTTCATGGCGCGGGGATGATAGCAGGGGGCCCCCCGGGAGGGAAGAAACCGGGATTCCTGCTACCCGGCGGCCGCGGGCCGCGTCCAAGGGGGAAACCCAGCGGGAGATCTTCCATGCGCATCCGTTTCGGAACCGCCGTCGTCCTCGCCGGCCTGCTCTCCGTCCTCTCCGCCGCGACCTCCGTCGTCGCCGCCCTCCCCGGGCGGCCGAGGCCGGCCGTCCAGGAGCCGGCCCCCGCGCCGGTGCAGGAGCCGCAGGACGAGGCCTCCCTCTGGAAGGCGATCGAGGAGGCGACGGGCCAGGGCCTGGGCAGCAGCCCCAAGGTCCAGGAGTGGCTGGCGCGCCTCGCGAAGGACTACCCGGACAGCAAGCAGCTCCCCGAAGCGCTGTTCCGCCTCGCGCTGCTCGACGGCCAGTCCGGCCGCCGCCCGCAGGCCGCCGAGCGCTTCCGCCTCATCGCCGAGAAGCACCCGTCGCACGCCCGCGCGCCCGAGGCGCTCCTGCACTGGGCTTCCTGGCTGGGCCAGCAGAAGCGCAAGGCCGAGGCCCGCGACGCCTACAAGAAGCTCCTCCGCGAGTACCCGGGCAGCGAGGCCAGCGAGTCCGCCCTCTGGCAGTACTGGAACCTCGTGGACAAGACCTTCCAGTTCTCCGTGCACCAGTCGTACACCGAGGGCCAGGAGGTCGTCGTCAACGGGAACCTCCGCAACGTCGACAAGGTCGACTACAAGCTCTTCCGGCTCGACCCCCAGGCGCTGCTGCGCCGCCTCGACGCGGGGGACGACTTCGGCCGCATCCAGTCGCTGGTCGCCTCCGTGCCCCCCGAGTCGCGAAAGACGATCAAGGAATGGACCGAGGAGCCCGTCTACGAGCGCAACCGCTGGAAGAGCGTCGCGCTGAAGCCGGAGATCCGCGAGGCCGGCCTCTACGTCCTCGAGGCCGTGCACGACGAGATCGCCGTGCAGGTCGGCATCGTCGTCGCGCGCTACGGCCTCGTCGTGCGCTCCGCCGCGAACAAGGCCGTCGTCTTCGCCGTCGACCGCCGCAGCGGGCGGGCCATCGAGGGCATGGCGCTGCGCATCGCCCAGGGCAAGGAGCGCTTCGAGGGGAAGACCGGCGCCGACGGCCTCTACGTCCACGAGAAGGGCGTCAACGGGACCGTCGTCGGCGTCCACGAGGGCGAGATCGCCCTGACGAACCTCTCGTACAGCCCCTTCGGGGACGAGGCCCGCGGCTACCTCTACACCGACCGGCCGATCTACCGTCCCAACCAGGTCGTGCAGTTCAAGGCCGTGCACCGCCAGGTGACGCGCGTTCCGGACGGGCCCGAGGCCGGCTCCGAGCGCCTCGTGACCCCGCCCGCGGGACAGCAGGCCCAGGTCACCATCCAGGACCCGCGCGGCAACGCGATCTACCGCCGCATCCTCCCGACCGACGCCTTCGGCACGGTCGCCGGCGAACTGCGCCTCGGCGACGAGCCGCCGCTGGGCATGTACACGGTCTACTCCAGCCTCGGCGGCTACGGGCAGTTCCGCGTCGAGGAGTACCGCAAGCCCGAGTACGAGGTCGAGGCGCGCTTCGTCGCGGCCCCGTACCTCTCGGGAGACGACCTCCAGGGCGAGATCGCCGTGAAGTACTACTTCGGCAGCCCCGTGGTCGAGGCCGACCTCAATTGGGAGCTCTACCGCCGGCCGCTGTACCGGGGCCGCTGGTACGGCTTCGAGGAATCGTGGGGCTGGGACGACGACGATGACGATGACGACGACGACTACGAGTACTCCAAGCGCAAGGGCCGCGGCTACTACGGCCCCGGCGAGCGCGTCGCCCAGGGCGTGGGGAAGACCGACCGGAACGGGAAGGTCTCGGTCCGCCACCCGAGCGCCAAGGACGGGGGCGACGTCGAGTACACCCTCGTCGCCCGCGTCGTCGACAAGAGCCGGCGCGAGGTGAGCGGGACCTGCATGGCCCGCGTCACGCGCTCGCAGCTGGAGCTCGGCGTGTCGGCGAGCCGCTACCTCTACCGGCCCGGGGACCAGGTCGAGATCAAGGTCCGCGCGGCGGACATGGAAGGCAAGGCCGTCGCCGACCAGGTCGTGTCGATCACGGTGTCGACCGCCAAGTACTGGCGCCGCGACAAGGAGTCGGGCTACGAGCACGGCGACTTCCACGCCGCCGAATCCCGGACGGACGCGACCGGCGTCGCGTCGTTCTCCTTCCCGGCCGAGAAGGAAGGCTACCTCCGCGTCCGCGCGGTGGCCAAGGACCGCCGGGACGTCGAGTGCTCCGCGGAGCACTGGATCTGGGTCTCGGGCCGCTCGTGGTCCTCGGACTTCCAGAACTTCACGGGCCTGGACCTCGTGCCGGACAAGACCGTCTACGCGGCGGGGGACACGGCCCGCGTGCTCGTGACCAGCCAGCACAAGAACGTGCAGGCGCTCTTCACGGTCGAGGCCAACGGCGTCCTCCGGCAGGAGGTCCTCGAGATCAAGGGGCACACGGCGCTCGTCGAGGTGCCGGTCGTCGCCGCGCTCCACGCGCCGAACGTCTACTTCTCGGTCGCGACGATGGTCGGCAACGAGTTCCTGAACCGCTCGCGCTCCGTCTCGGTGCCGCCCGCGGATCGCCTGCTGAAGTTCACGGTCTCCATGGACAAGGCGCAGTACCGGCCCCGCGAGGAGATGAAGGTGACGGTCTCGGCGGTCGACTCCGCCGGCCGGCCGGTCGAGGCCGACCTCTCCGTCGGCATGGTGGACGAGTCGATCTACGCGCTGCAGCCCGAGCTCGCCAGGGACGTGCGCAAGCACTTCTACGCGCGGCGCTGGAACCGCGTGCACGTCGACTCCTCGATGCACTACTACGACCGCGGCCGCTCCGGGTACTTCGGGGCCAAGGGCGGGGAGGGCGGCGGCGCGCCCCAGGGCAAGGCCGACCGGTCCCGGGGCCTGGCCGAGGAGTCCAAGGAGCTCGAGAAGGCCAAGTCCGCGAAGCCGGGCGAGCCGATGGCCGAGACCGAGACCCGGGCCTACTTCCCGGACACGATGTTCTGGCGCTCGAACGCGCGCACCGGCGCCGACGGGAAGTTCAGCTTCGCGGTCGCCGCGCCGGACTCCCTGACGACCTGGCGCACGACGGTCCGCGGCCTCACGGCCGACTCCAGGGTCGGCCACGCCCGCCACGAGGTGGTGGTCCGCAAGGAGGTCATCGTCCGCCTCGCGGCGCCGCGCTTCTTCACGCAGAACGACGAGTGCGTCGTGAGCGGCGTCGTCCACAACTACCGCGACGACGTCTCCGAGCTGAAGGTGAGCTTCCAGGCCGCGGGCGTCGAGCTCGTCGGCCCCTCCGAGCAGGTGATCGGCGTCCCGAAGGGCGGCGACCGCCGCGTCGACTGGAAGGTGATCGCGCGCCGGCCGGGCACGGCCGTGCTGACCGCGAGGGCCGAGTCGTCCAAGGAGTCGGACGCGATGCGCATCGAGATCCCGGTGCTCCCGCACGGGATCCCGCAGATCCTGGTCAAGGCCGGCGTCCTCGAGGAGGGCGGCAAGGTCTCCGTGACCGTGCCGGACACCGCGATCCCCGAGGCGACGGAGCTGATGGTCTGCGCGGAGCCCTCGGTGGCCTCGCAGATCGCCGGCGTCGTGGAGTACCTCGCGGGCTACCCGTATGGCTGCGTGGAGCAGACGATGTCGCGCTTCCTGCCGAGCGTCGTGGCGGCCCGCTCGATGCGCCAGCTGGGCCTGCGCAACCCGAAGCTCGAGAAGGAGCTGCCGGACATGGTCGCGAAGGGCCTGCAGCGCCTCTACAACTTCCAGCACGCCGACGGCGGCTGGGGCTGGTGGGAGTCCGACAACACGAACGCCTTCATGACCGCCTACGTGGTCTACGGCCTGGCCAAGGCCCGCGAGGCCGACTTCCCGGTCGAGGACAACGTGCTCCATCGCGGCGTCGCCTCCCTCAAGGCCATGCTCAAGGCCCGCGGCGAGGACCCCCGCGACTTCCACCGTCCCGCCCCGCTCGACACCCGGGCCTACCTGGTCTTCGCGCTCACCGAGGCGGGCGCCTCGGACAAGGCGTCGCTGACCGAGATGTACGACGCCCGCGCCGAGCTGTCGAACTACGGCAAGGCGCTCGTCGCGATCTCCCTGGCCCGCTCCGGCCGGCCCTCGGAGGCGCGCGACGTCCTGGCCAACCTCGACGAGACGGCCAAGCAGGGCGAGGCGCACTGCTGGTGGGAGGGCCACGCGCAGCGCTACCACTGGATGAGCCAGGTCATCGAGACCACGGCCTACGTGCTCCGCGCGTACGTCCTCGTCGATCCGCAGAACCCGAAGGTGCACAAGGTCGTCCGCTGGCTGGCGGCCAACCGCCAGGGCGACCGCTGGAACTCCACGAAGGACAGCGCGGCGATCGTCTACGCGCTCTCGGACTACGTCGCCGCGACGGGCGAGACGGACGCCGACTACGCCCTCACGGTGAAGGTGGACGGGAAGGAGCTCCTCAGCGCCCGCGCGACGAAGGAGAACCTCTTCTCGTTCGACGGGACAAGGACCCTCAAGGGGACCGCGGTGCCGAAGGGCGCCCGCGAGATCTCGTTCGAGAAGACGGGGAAGGGCCGCATCTACTACTCGGTCCGGCTCCAGGTCTTCAACGCGGCCGACCGCTTCGACGCGGTCAGCGGGACGGTGTCGATCGAGCGGACCTACGCCCGCGTCACCTACGACGGCAAGGAGCGGATCGTCGAGCCCCTGAAGGAGGGCGACGTCCTGAAGTCGGGCGACCTCGTCGAGGTCACGCTCGACCTGACCGCGGACGGGGCCCACGAGTACATGATGATCGAGGATCCGCTGCCCGCGGGCTTCGAGGTCCAGAAGGAGGAGCGCTTCGCCGGCGGCGGCCCGCGGCGGGGCCGCTGGGGCTGGTGGTACGCCCGCATCGAGGCCCGCGACGAGCGCGTCTGCATCGCGGCCACCGCGATGGACGGCCGGCGCTCCGTGAGCTACCTGATGCGCGCCGAGCAGCCGGGGGACTTCCGGATCCTGCCGTCCCGGGCCTACAACATGTACGTCCCCGAGATCGCGGGCTCCAGCGCGGGCTCGCGGATCCGGGTGGAGGATGCGAAGTAGGCGCGGCCGGATCCGGCCGATATACTTCCTGCATGAGGACGTCCGCCCTGCTGGTCCTGCTGTCGGGGGTATTGGCCTCCGCCCAGGACGCGCCTCCGCCCGAGGAGGTCCGGCCGGTCCAGCGCTGGTCCGGCGACCGCACGAACATCGCGGGCCGGGAGATCCTCCGGATCACGGACTCGGCCGAGTGGACGAAGCTCTGGGAGCGGCACGAGGGCAAGCACCGCAAGGCGCCCGTCGTGGACTTCGAGCGGAACCTCGTCGTCGCCGCGTTCCTCGGCAAGGTGGAGTTCGAGAAGATCGACGTCCACCAGGTGAAGCGCACCCGCGAGGAGCTCGTGGTCGGCCTCGAGGTCGGCCGCGACGACTGCTGCGACTTCTCGGCGATCCCGCTGTGGATGATCCTCGTGCTGCCGAAGTGCGAGCTGCCGATGTCGGTGATCCTGCGCGTGCGCGGGGCGACGGGCATCGAGCCCCGCAAGGACGAGATCCTCTCCGAGTTCCCGGCGATCCGGTAACTACGCCTTCCGGAAGTATTCCACCGTCCGCTTCAGGCCCTCGAGCCTCCCGACCTTGGGCTCCCAGCCCAGGATCGAGCGGGCGCGGCCGATGTCGGGCTTCCGGCGCCCGGGGTCGTCGACCGGACGGGGGACCATCACGATCTTCGACGTCGCGCCCGTGAGCTGCAGGATCTCCTTGGCGAGCTGCAGGACGGTGATCTCCTCGGGGTTCCCGATGTTCACGGGGCCGGTCTCGTCGCTGTACAGCAGCCGGCGGATGCCCTCGACGAGGTCGGAGACGAAGCAGAAGCTCCGGGTCTGCGAGCCGTCGCCGGCGACGGTGAGGTCCTTGCCCTTCAGGGCCTGGTCGATGAACGTGCAGACGGCGCGGCCGTCGTTGGCGCGCATCCGCGGCCCGTACGGGTTGAAGATGCGGACGATGCGGGTCTTC
>CAYXGZ010000083.1:0-10268 GCA_964464755.1 uncultured Planctomycetales bacterium | reverse complement strand
CAGCGCGTCGCCATCGCCCGCGCCCTCGTCCACGAGCCGCGCGTCGTCGTCTGCGACGAGCCCACCAGCTCCCTCGACCACGAGACCGGCATGAAGGTCCTCGAGCTCCTCCGCGAGGTGGCCCTCCGCGACGACCGCGCCCTCGTCATCGTGACCCACGACGCCCGCATCTTCCGCTACGCCGACCGCGTCGCCCGCATGGACGACGGCCGCGTGGTGGAAGTCATCGACGACCCCAGACAACTCGATCACTAGAGGTGACCCCATGATCCGCAAGTACGTCCTCCCCGTCCTCGCCGTGGTCGGCGCCACCTTCGCGATCTACTCCGTCGCCCAGGGCAGCCGCCCCGTCCCCGTCGCCGGTCCCGAGGCCGAGCCGGCCCAGGCCCCCTACTCGGCCTACGTCGCCGGCGCGGGCCTCGTCGAGAGCTCCAGCCAGAACATCGCCCTCGGCAGCCCCGTCGCCCGCCTCGTCCTCGAGGTCCTCGTCAAGCCGGGCGCCGAGCTCAAGGCCGGCGACCCGCTCTTCCGCCTCGACGACCGCGACCTCCGCGCCGAGCTCGAGACCCGCCGCGCCCACGCCGACGCCGCGAAGGCCCGCCTCGCCCGCCTCGCCGCCGGCCCCCGCGCCGAGGAGCTCCCGCCCGCCGAGGGCCGCGTCGCGGAGGCCCGGGCCTCCCTCGACGACCTCGCCGACCAGCTCAAGATGTGGGAAAGCCTCCCCGACAAGCGCGCCGTCAGCGCCGAGGCCCTCGCCCGCCGCCGCTACGCCGTCCAGGCCGCCGCGGCCCGGCTCGCCACCGCCCAGTCCCAGCTCGCCCTGCTCCAGGCCGGCGCGTGGAAGCCCGACCTCGACGTCGCCCGCGCCGAGCTCGCCACCGCCGAGGCCCAGGTCCGCGCCACCGAGACCGAGATCGGCCGCTACACGGTGCGCGCCCCCGTCGACGGCACCGTCCTCCAGGTCAACATCCGCGCCGGCGAGTTCGCCCAGGCCGGCGCCCTCGCCACCCCGCTCGTCCTCTTCGGCGCCACGGCCCGCCTCCACGTCCGCGTCGACATCGACGAGAACGAGGCCTGGCGCTTCCGCCCCGACTCGAAGGCCGTCGCCTTCGTCCGCGGCAACCGCGAGCTCAAGACGACGCTCGACTTCGTCCGCGTCGAGCCCTTCGTGATCCCCAAGCGCTCGCTGACCGGCGAGAGCACGGAGCGCGTCGACACGCGCGTGCTCCAGGCCGTGTACTCCTTCGACCGCGGCGCCCTCCCCGTCTACGTCGGCCAGCTCATGGACGTCTTCATCGAGGCGCCCGCCCGCGCCGGGGGGCGGCCGTGAACCGCCTCCTCGCGATCGCCGCGGCCGCCGCCCTCGCGGGCTGCGCCCCCGTCGGCCCGAACTACGAGAAGCCCGCCCTCGCCGCGCCCGCCGCCTGGTCCGGGGCCCCGGAGACCGCGCCCGCCGAGCTCGCCGCGTGGTGGACCCGCTTCGGCGATCCGGCGCTCGACCGCCTCGTCGCCGACGCCGCGGCCGGCAACCTCGACCTCCGCCAGGCCGCCGCGCGGCTCCGCGAGGCCCGGGAGAACGCCGTCGCCGCGGGCTCGTCCCTCTGGCCCTCCGCCGCCGCGGGCGGATCCGGCACGCGGTCCCGCGCCACCGAGAACGGATTCGGTCCCACCCCGCCCGACCCCGAGCACTCGCTCTTCAAGGCCGGATTCGACGCGACCTGGGAGCTCGACCTCTTCGGCGGCGCCCGCCGGGGCGTCGAGGCCGCCGAGGCCGACGCCGGGGCCGCGGCCGAGGACCGCCGCGCCGTGATGGTCTCCCTGCTCGGCGAGGTCGTCCGCAATTACGTCGAGCTCCGCGGCGCCCAGCGCCAGCTCGCGATCGTCCGCGACCAGGTCGCCGCCGCGCGGGGCGTCGTGGAGCTGACCCGCGCCCGCCTCGCGGCCGGGCTCTCCACCGAGCTCGACCTCGCCCGCGCCGAGAGCCTCGCCTCCTCGACCGAGGCCGGGGCGCCGCCCCTCGAGGTCCTGCGCCGCCGCGCCGTCCACCGGCTCGGCGTGCTCTGCGGCAAGCCCCCCGCCGCCCTCGCCGCCGCGCTCGAGGCGGACGCGCCCATCCCCGCCCTGCCCCCGACGGCCTCCATCGGGCTGCCCAGCGAGCTGCTCGCCCGCCGGCCCGACCTGCGCCGCGCCGAGCGGCAGCTCGCCGCCGCCACGGCGCGCATCGGCGTCGCCGTCGCCGACCTCTACCCGAAGTTCTCGCTGACCGGCGCCCTCGGCCTCGAGTCGATCCGCTTCGGCGACCTGCTCGACGCGTCGAGCCGGACCTGGTCGCTCGGCGGCGCCGTGCGCCTGCCCCTTTTCGACCGCCGAAAGCTCCGCGCGGCCGTGTCGATCCGCGAGGCCCGCGCCTCGGCGGCCGCCTCGGCCTACGAGCTCGCGTTCCTCGTCGCCCTCGAGGAGGTGGAGAACGCCCTCGCGGCCGCCTCGCAGGAGTCGCGGCGAGCGACGACGCTTCGCGCGGCCG
This sequence comes from uncultured Planctomycetales bacterium, assembly GCA_964464755.1. GTDB lineage: Bacteria > Planctomycetota > MHYJ01 > MHYJ01 > JACPRB01 > CAYXGZ01. The sequence goes on along the minus strand of CAYXGZ010000083.1, from coordinate 7,744 downwards.
AGGAGTCCAGCGCCAAGGCCTCCCGCCTCGCGCGCGACCTCCACGACAAGGGCCTCGTCAGCTTCTTCGACGTGCTCGAGACCGAGCGCGGCCTCTTCCAGGCCCAGTCGGCCCGCGCGCAGAGCGAGGCCCAGCTCGCCTCCGCCGTCGTCGCCCTCTACAAGTCGCTCGGCGGCGGCTGGGAGGCCGGGGAGGCGGAGGACTAGCGTGAAGCGGTTCGTCCCGGCCGCCCTGCTGGTCGCGGTCGCGGCCTGCACGATGGTCACGACGCCGACCAACCTGCCGCCGCACGAGGACCGCGTGGCCTGGGTCCTCTCCCGCTGCTGGTCCTGCCACCGCCCCGGCGGCGAGGGCCCGGACTTCGTGACCTCGGGCGCCCCGCTCTCCGACGGCTTCTACCGGATGGTCGCCGAGCGGCCCGACCTGGCCTGCCACGAGGACTTCACGCCGCCCGTCGCGGACTCGCGCCGCCTCGTCTCCTACCTCGCCGCGCTCCGGGATCGCCGGCCCGTCGCGATGCTCCCCCGCCCCGCCGTCTTCCCCCCGCGGCCCGCGCCCGACCCGGAGCTCGGGCGGGACCTCTATCTCACGCACTGCGCGACCTGCCACGGCGAGACCGGCCGGGGCGACGGCCCCGCGGCGCCCTTCTTCGAGTCCGAGGGCCGGCCCCGCGCCTTCCGCCGCGGCATCTACCGCTCGCGCTCGACGCCGACGCTGCCCACCGACGAGGACCTCTACTCCACGATCACGCGCGGCATGCCGGGCTCGGCGATGCCCCCGTTCTCCCACCTCCCCGAGGACGTCCGCTGGCACCTCGTCGGGCACCTCAAGTCGCTCGCCTGGATCGACGCGCCCGACGGCGGCTACAACCCCTTCGACCGCGAGGACCGCACGCCGACCCCGGTGGGCGAGCCCCTGCCCGCCACCCCCGAGCGGCTCGAGGCCGGGCGGATGTACGTCGAGTCGATGGACTGCCGCACCTGCCACGGCAACGACTACCGCGGCCTGCGGCGCGAGGAGAGGGGCTTCGACTGGACCGACGAGGTCGGGCGCCCCATCGCGCGCTCCGCCGACCTCGTGCGCGGCGTCTTCAAGAGCGGCTCGGACCCGGGCGACCTCTACCGCTCCATCTTCCTCGGCCGCGGCGGCTCCCCGATGACCGTCTACGGCCCGCTCTTCCACTCCGAGGAGAAGCGCTGGAGCATCGTCCACTACGTCTTGTCGCTCCGCGCGCGGGAGTAGTCTGGTAATCTGTCGGGATGTTCTGGCGGATGCGGGAGCTCCCCCTCGAGCTCCGGACCCGGCTCGCCCGGATCCCCGACGAGCGCGGGATCCCCGGCGTGCCCTCCTTCGTCGCGGACCGCGGCCACGGCAAGGGGCTCTGGGCGGGCCCGATCGCCGGCCTCGGCATGACGGCCCTGGCCGTGACGCTCGCCGTCTTCGCCCTCCCCCAGGTCAAGGCGTGGTGGGAGTACCTCCTCCTCGGCGTGATCGTCCCGCCCTTCGCCCTCTGGGGCCCGCTCGCGGTGCTCGAGACGGTCCGCGCGCTCTCGAGCCGCTCCAGGCCCTTCCAGCTCGTCACGCCCAGGGTCTACGTCGAGGCCGGCTACGACCACGGCGACCTCGTCGCGCGCCGCCTCGCCGACGCCACCGGCTCCGGCAAGACCGAGAAGTACGACTCGAACCAGAAGTACGAGGGCCGCGAGTTCCGCATCGAGTTCCCCCGCTTCACGGCGACGATCCTCGCCCGGACGCCCGACGAGATCGCGCGGATGGAGGAGGTCTTCGCCGCCGCCCAGCAGGGCACGACGGAGAGCGCCGGGCTGGAGCTCGTGCCCGCGACCCCGCCCCGGACTTCCGGCGCCTGGGCGGACCGCTGGCACAATCCGTACGGCACGCTCTGGATCCTCCTCGGGGCGCTCGCCATCATCCTCCTGTTCGCGGGGTTCATCCTGGGCCGGATCTTCGGGAGATGACATGCAGCGAATCGGGACCTGGCCGTCGGTCGTGCTGTCCGGGGAGGCCCAGCAGATCCCCCGGGCCTGCCCCAACTGCCTGAAGGCGCCGTCGCTGGAGCACCGCACGGGCTTCGCGAACCCGCTGACCTGGTGGTTCACCCGCACGACCTACTACCAGACCTTCTACTACTGCGCCGACTGCGGGCCGCTCGTGGAGCGCTACGTGAAGCTCCGCTCGCGCATCGGCTGCCTCCTCGTGCCGATGGTCATGGCGACCTTCATCGGCTGCATCATCGCGGGGATCTGGATCGGCGAGCAGCTGGGGCTCGAGAAGAGGAGCCCGGTCTCGACCTGGATCGGGATCGGCGCGATCGTGGTCGGGATCCCGCTCGCGTTCATGATCTACGACGCCCTGGTCCGCGGCTGGGCCGCGCGGGCGAAGCTCAAGGAGGGCCAGGTCGTCGCCGGGCCCGCCGCGTTCTACGTCGGCGAGGGCTTCTTCGCGACGAAGAACAAGGAGTACCGCGTCTTCCGGCCGGAGTGGCTGAAGCTCCTCGTCGAGGCGAACGCCGCGCAGGTGGACGACGCGACGTACCGGCGGATCACGGGGGCCGCGAAGCCGGCCGCGCCCGAGGTCGGCGGCAAGCCGTTCGCCGGCTAACCCTTGAGGGCCTCGCGGTAGCGGCGCGCGCGCGTGAGGAGCTCCGTGAGGCGGGTCGTCGCCTCCGGCCGCGACGCGTCCTGGGAATCGAGCCACTGCGCCGCGCGCTCGCGCCCCTTGGGGCTCGCGATGATGAACCCGAGCGCCATCTCGAACTGCTCGGGGTCGTTGCGCTCCACGGCCAGCGAGGCCAGCCAGGTGCGCAGCTTCAGCACGAAGCGGGAGTGCGCCGAGCGCACCTTGAGGAGCCGGTCGAAGAGCGCCTGGGCGCCGATGCGGTACTGCGGCGACCGGACGTCGGGGATCCCGGCCAGCAGCGCGGTCTTCTTCCGCGCCTCGGCCCCGTCCTCCATGACGAAGGCGAGGATCTCCCAGGTCTCGGCCTTGAGGTTCGCGGCCTGGAAGACGCCGCGGCAGGTCTCGGCGAGCTTCACCTGGTCGAGCACGTCGCGGTCCACGCCCGCGGGCAGCAGCGGGATCTGCCCGCCCGGGTAGAGGTCCTTGAGGTTGAGCTCGAGGATCGTCTCCTCGCTCGAGTGCGCGGGGAGCTTGATCGCGGAGGCGGTGACCGTGCTGGAGTCGGAGGAGGACGCCGCCGCGGGCGCGGCGGCCAGCGCGGCGCGGTGCGCCTCGACGGTCGCGAGGACGCCGCGGAGGCGGTCGCGGGCCTCGGCCTCGTGGGCCGCGGGGTCGGCGATCCAGCGCAGGGCCGCGTCGCGGCCCTTCGGGCTGATGATCACGAAGCCGACGAGCATCGAGACGGAGTCGGGATCGACGCCGGGCAGCGCGACCTGGGCGAGGGAGACGAGCCCGCGGGCGACCTTGCCGTGGACGGCGCGGAGCGTCGCGAGGACCGGGCCGAGGTGGACCGCGTCGGCGTTGGCGAGCATGCCGGGGTGGTCCTTCTCGGCGACGAGGAGCTCCCAGTACTCCGGGGCCGGGCCGGAGGCGGCGAGGCGGACCCTGGCTTCCGCGGCGGCCTTCAGGGCGCCCAGGATGAGGAGGTCGGTCTCCGGCATGGCCCCCATCCTAGGGGGCCGATCCCCCCTGTCAAGTCGGGCCGTCCCGCCGTATCATCGCCGCATGCTGCCGCTCGGACCGTTGCGACTCGGCTCGCGCGCCGTGCAGGCCGCGTTGTCGGGCTACTCGGACCGCCCGATGCGGATCGTCGCCCGCCGCCGCGGCTGCGCGTTCGCCATGGCGGAGGTGGTGCTCGACGAGCTCGTGCTCCTGAACGGCCGGCTGCGGAAGCGGCTGCTGTCGCTGGGCGCGGACGACCACCCGATCGGCGGCCAGCTGCTCGGCGGGGATCCCGCGCAGTTCGCGGAGGCGGCCGGGGAGCTCGTCGAGGCGGGCTACGACGTTGTCGACATCAACTTCGGCTGCCCGGTGAAGAAGGTCCTGGGGCGCTGCCGGGGCGGCTACCTGCTCACGGAGCCCGCGACGGCGCTGGAGATCGTGCGCGCGGTGGTCGGCGCGGTGGGCGGGCGGCGGCCGGTGACGCTGAAGCTGCGGCGCGGCTACGACGACTCGGCGGACAGCGAGCGGAACTTCTTCGAGATCCTGGACGGGGCCTTCGCGGCGGGCGTCGCGTCGGCGACGGTGCACGGCCGCACGGTGAAGCAGCGCTACGTCGGCCCGAGCGACTGGAGCTTCCTGGCGCGCGCGAAGCGGCACGCGGGGGACCGCGTGATCCTCGGAAGCGGGGACCTCTTCTCGGCCGGAGCGGCCGCGCGGATGCTCGCGGAGACGGGCGTGGACGGCGCGTGGATCGGGCGCGGCGCGATCGGCAACCCGTTCGTGTTCCGGGAGTTCGCGGAGCTGGAGGCGGGCCGGCCCCTGCCCCCGCCGCCTTCGGTCGCGGAGCAGGGCGCGGCGCTCGGGGAGCACCTCGAGCTGGCGATCGCGGAGTACGGCGCGGAGCGCGCGGGGCGCATCGTGCGGAAGTTCGGGATCCGCTACGCGGACCTGCACCCGCGGCGCGCGGAGGTCCGGCAGGCCTTCATCGACGCGGCGGAGACGGCCGACGTGGCCGCCGCGCTGCGGCGGTGGTACGACCCAGGGGTGGAGTGGCCGGCGGCGGAGCGCGTGGAGCGCCCGACCGACCTCGTCGCGGCCGGGGCGACCTAGTCGACGTTGCGGAGGTGGATGGTCTGCGTCGGGAACGCGATCTCGACGCCTTCCCTCCCCAGGATCCCCAGGATCTCCAGGTTGATCGCCTGCTGGAGGTCGGCGTAGGGGAGGTAATCCCTCGAGTTCACGTAGTAGACGATCTCGTACTCCAGGGAGTGCGCCCCGAGGTTCAGCAGGTGGGCCCGGTCGAAGCGGGCCGTCGGCTTCGGGTCGATGATGCCCCGGATCCAGCCCGGGATCGCCTCCAGCTTGGCCAGCGGGGTGTCGTAGGCCACGCCCACCTTGAACGCGACGCGGCGCTCCGTCATGCGGCGGTAGTTGCGGATGCGGCTGCCGAGGAGGTCGCCGTTGGACACGACGATCTCCTCGCCCGAGAGGCTCCGGATGCGGGTCGTCTTCACGCCCACCTTCTCGACGGTCCCCAGGATGTCGCCGAGGACGATGAAGTCGCCCACCTCGAACGGCTTGTCGAGGAGGATGGAGACGCTGGCGAAGAGGTCGCCCAGGATGCTCTGGACGGCCAGGGCGACGGCGATCCCGCCCACCCCGAGGCCGGCCAGGAGGGTGGTGACCTTGACGCCCAAGTTGTCGAGCGCCAGGACGCCGACCAGGAGCCAGATCCCGAGGCGCCCGAGGAAGGAGAGGATGCTGATCGCGGCGACGTCGGTGCGCCCCTTCCCCTGCCAGCTCCTCAGCAGGAAGCCGACGGCGGCCCCTCCCCAGATCCCGCCCTGGAAGAGCGAGGCCACGACCAGGAGGCGGCGCACGAGCTCCGCGCGTTCCCCTTGGCCCAGCACGAAGGACCCGGCCAGGACCCCGATCGCCAGCATGAACAGGGGGCTGGTGCGCCGGATCGTCTCGACCACGACGTCGTCGAGGAGCGTCTCCGTCTTGGCCGCGAGGGCGCCGAGCCGGGCGACGACGAGGCGGCGGAGGAGGAGCTGCACGAGGAGGGCGAGGAGGGCGACCACTCCGGCGACGCCCCAGAGCCAGCGGGGATTGTCGAGGAAGGGGCCGGTCAGCCAGTCGTGGAGCGGTCCGAGGTTCATGGGGACTCCTTGAGGAGGGCGAGGACCTCCGCGCGACGGCGGAATACGGCGAGCTCGAGGGCGAGCCGCGAGGGCCGGGCCCCGCGCTCGAGGAGGCGCTTGACGATGCCTTCGTGGCCGGTTTCGGCGGCGCGGGCGAGGGCGTCCATCCCTCGGCGGTCCTTCTTCCTCACGTCGGCGCCCCAGTCGAGGAGGGCGGCGACGGCGGGTTCGTCGCCCCGGGTGCAGGCGCGCATGAGGGGGGTCTCGGCGTCGGCGGAGGCGAGGTTCGGGTCGGCGCCGCGGTCGAGGAGGCGGCGCACGAGCTCCGCGTTCCCCGAGTGAACGGCGTTCATGAGGGGGGTCCATCCGCCCTCGTCGGGGCGGTCGAGGGCGGCCTTGCGGTCGACGAGGAGCTCGGCGAGGGCGCGAAGTCCGCGGGCGGAGGCCCACCAGAGGAGGGAGCGGCCCTCACCGTCGTCGGCGTCGGGGGCGAGGTCGCCGCGGAGGACGGCGTTCAGGGCGGGGGCGTCGGCGACGTCCTCGTCGGAGCGTAGGCGGTCGAAGAGATCCATCCAGGAAGGGATATCGGCACGAACGGGGTCCCGGCTTTGGTCAACGACCGGGGGCGGGGGCCTGCCAGACGGCGCGGCCGACGAAGAAGGGGCCGAGCTTCTTGATGTACTTGGAGGTCTGTACGGTCTTGCGCATCTCCTGGACGCACTGGGAGAGGGGGGCGAGGTCCTTGCCGAGGAGGCCGATGACGAACTCGTTGTCGTCGCGGTCGAGGCCGTAGCAGGAGAGGCGGACGTCGTGGGCGTAGTCGGCGCCGCCGTAGGCCATGCCGATCATGGCGTGCTCGTGGAGGATCTTGCCCTGTTCCTCGGGGGGGAGGACGGCGAAGGCGGGCTTGCGGCGGAGGGGGTACCAGACGGCCCAGGGCCAGGCGGGGTTGAGGGCGGTCTGGCGGGGTTTCTGGAGGAGGGCGAACTCGAGGTCGGGTTCGCGGCCGGTGGCGTAGGTGCGGCCGGTCATGGTGAGCTCGGGGCGGGCGACGAGGTACCCGAAGGGGCCGGTGGACATGAGGTCGCGCCAGGCGCCGGTGAGGACGGCGGGGTCCTCGGCCATGACGAGGGCGGCGACGCCGCGGGGGTCGTTGACGTCGAGGTAGAGGACGGCCTCGAGATGGGCGCTGCGGAGGGCGTCGACGAGGGCCTGGAGGTCGCGGGCGCCGGTGAAGGCGAGGAGCTGCATCCAGAGGCGCCGCTCGCTGACCTGTTCCTTGCCCTTGAAGGAGGACTTCTCGCGGAGATCGGGGACGGGGAACGGCGCGCCGGGGTTGCTCATGGGCGGGAGGATACCACCCGCTCCGGCGGGCCGCCCATTTTTTCCATATTCCGCCATCTCGCGCCGCCGTTTGCTTCTAGTACTGTGGCGGAGGCACGTCCACAGGCCGGGGGCGGCCCCGCCGTCGCCGGCCGGAGCCTGGGCCCGGCCGAACCAGGAGGTGCGAGGGTGAGTCTTCCCGCTCCCGTCGAGGCGTTCCTGAAGCAGGTCGGGACGATCCGGGGGTTGTTGACGGGAGTCGTGATGCACCAGGAGGCCGCCGTGGACCTCCTGCTCATCTCGACCCTCTGCAACGGCCACGCGCTGCTCGTCGGCGTCCCGGGCCTGGCCAAGACGCTGCTCGTCAGGACGCTCGCGTCCCTCTTCACCTGGAAGTTCCAGCGCATCCAGTTCACGCCCGACCTGATGCCCGCGGACATCACCGGCTACGAGCTGCTGGCGGGCTCGGCCCCCGCCGCGGCCGGGGCCAGTTTCGCGCTGACCTTCCGGCCCGGGCCCGTGTTCGCGAACCTCGTCCTCGCCGACGAGATCAACCGCACGCCGCCGAAGACCCAGGCGGCGCTGCTCGAGGCCATGCAGGAGCGGCAGGTCACGGCCGGCGGGAAGCGCCACAAGCT
>CAYXGZ010000082.1:0-10429 GCA_964464755.1 uncultured Planctomycetales bacterium | reverse complement strand
TGGACCGCAACAAGTGCAACGTGAACGGCGGGTCGATCGGCCTCGGGCACCCGCTCGGGGCGACCGGCACGCGCCTCATCCTCACGGTGCTCTACGAGCTGCGCCGGCGGAAGAAGAAGCTCGGCGTCGCGTCGGCCTGCATCGGGGGCGGGCAGGGGATCGCGATGATCGTCGAGGCGCTCTAGCGGCGCCGGGACTCGAGGACGTCGAGGGCCCGCTTCCAGGGCACGCCCGAGGCGAAGAGCAGCAGGGCGACGTGGTAGAGCACGTCGGCCGCCTCCGAGGCGATCTCGCCCCGCTTCCGGCTCCTCGCGGCCATCAGCAGCTCGCAGGTCTCCTCGAGCACCTTGCGCCGGAGCAGCGCGGGATCCCGGAGCAGCTTCGTGGTGTGGCTCCCCGCCTTCGGCCGCCGCTTCCGCTCCGCGAACACTTCCCCGAGGTGCGCGACCGCGTCGCGCGCCGGAGGCAGGCGCTTCCGTGAGAAGCAGGTGGGCGTGCCCCGGTGGCACGCGGGCCCGACCTGCTCGACCCGCGCCAGCAGCGTGTCCCGGTCGCAGTCCCAGTGCAGCGAGACGACCTTCTGGAAGTGGCCCGAGCTCTCGCCCTTCTTCCAGAGCCGCTTCCGCGAGCGGCTCCAGTAGTGCATGTAGCCGGTCCGCTTCGTCCGCCGCAGCGCCTCGGCGTCGGCCCAGGCCACCATGAGGACCTCGAGGGTCGCGGCGTCCTGCGCCACGACGGGGATCAGCTTCTTCATCGGACCGGCACTCCCCGTTCACGGAGCCGCCGCTTCGCCTCGGAGACGGCGCTCCGGTCCTTGTGGAAGATCGACGCCGCGAGCGCGGCGTCCGCCCCGCCCGTCGTCAGGGCCTCGACCAGGTGGTCGAAGGTCCCGCACCCGCCGGACGCGATCACCGGCACCGTCACGGCCTCCGCCACGGCCCGGGTCAGCGCCAGGTCGTAGCCCTCGCGCGTGCCGTCGCGGTCGATGCTCGTCAGGAGGATCTCGCCCGCCCCGCGCCCGCAGGCCTCCCTCGCCCAGGCGACGGTCTCCCGGCCGGTCGCCGCCGTGCCGGCCCGCGTGAAGACCCGGTCGACCCCGTCCACCCGCTTCGAGTCGATCGCGACCACGACGCACTGCGAGCCGAACTCGCCGGCGGCGCGCTCGATGAGCCCGGGATACGCCAGCGCCGCGGAGTTCAGGGAGACCTTGTCCGCGCCGGCCCGCAGCGTGTCGCGCACGTCCTCGAAGCTTCGAAGTCCGCCCCCGACCGTCAGCGGGATGAAGAGCCCGTCGGCGGTCCGCGAGACCAGGTCGTGCATCGTGCGCCGGCCCTCGAGCGTCGCCGTGATGTCGAGGTAGACGATCTCGTCCGCGCCCTCGGCCTCGTAGCGGAGCGCCAGCTCGGCGGGATCGCCGACCTCCTCGAGCCCCTCGAAGCGGACGCCCTTGACGACGCGACCGTCCCGGACGTCGAGGCAGGGGATGATGCGCTTCGCGAGCATCATTTCCAGCGGGCGCGGCCCTTGGTGCTCACGAGCGCCGCGGCGGGGCGCGTCGCGTCGTGCAGGGCCATGCCGAGCGCCTTGAAGGTCGCCTCGGAGACGTGGTGGAAGTTCCGCCCGCGGTGCACGAGCGTGTGCAGGGTGATCCGGGCCTCCATGGCGAAGCTCCGCAGGAAGTGCGAGAGCATCTCGTCCGGCAGCTGCGTCTCGCAGTAGGGCCGGTCGACGAGGTCCACGACCGCGAGCACGAGGGCGTCGTCCATCGCGACGGTGGCGCTGCCGACCCGCGCGACGGGGCGCTCGCCGATCGCCTCGCGGAAGGCCTTGCCGAGCGTGATCGCGACGTCCTCCACGACGTGGTGGGGGAAGTCCCCCCCGGCGCGGACGCTCAGGTCGAAGCGACCGAAGCGGGCCAGCGACTCCAGCATGTGGACGAGCCACTTCTCGCGGAGGCGGATGTCCGCCTTCCCTCGGCCGTCGAGGTCCAGGCTCACCTGCACGCCCGTCTCCCGGGTCGTGCGCTTCCGCGTGGCTTTCCTCACTTGCCCGACTCCTCGATCGCCTGCGCCAGGTCGACCTTGCCCGAGTAGAGGCCCGAGCCGAGGATCACGCCCGCGGCCCCGAGGTCCCGGAACTGCTTCACGTCGTCGATCGAGCTCACGCCGCCCGCGAAGGTCACGGGGAGCTTCGTCGCCCTGAGGAGGCGGCGGACGGGTTCCCACATCACGCCCCGTCCCTTGCCCTCCACCCAGACGTTCGTGTAGAGGACGCCCGCGACGGGCATGTCCTCGAAGATGGCGACGAGGTCCTCGACCGTATCGCCGGACTTCTTCTGCCAGCCGTTCACCAAAACCTGGTCGCCCGCGGCGTCGAGCGCCACGACGAACTTCTGGGGGAAGCGCTCCGCGAACGTGCGGAACGCGACCGGGTCCTCGATGGCCGCGGTCCCAAGCATGACGCGGTGCATGGTCGCCGCGGCCTCGACGATGGACGTCTCCTCGCGGAGGCCGCCTCCGAACTGGAACTGGGCGCCCACGGAGCGGCGGGCGAGGTGCAACGCGGCGGCGCGCCCGGGCTTGCCGCCCGCCACGGCGGAACCGACGTCCACGAGGTGGAACCAGCGGGAGCCGAGGCGGAACCAGCGGTCGTAGATCTCGTCGAGGCCGCCGTAGTCCTTCTCGACGCGGGCGTGGTTGGACGAGTCGAGCTTGACGACCCGATCCCCCCAGACGTCGATGGCCGGGTACACGATCATGCGGTCGTCTCCAGCGAGTCCACGAAGTTCCGGATCACGCGCAGGCCCTCCTCGCTCGATTTCTCCGGGTGGAACTGCACGCCCCAGGTCCGGGCGCTCCGGACGGCGGCGGCGAAGCGGCCCCCGTGGTCGCTGGTCGCCAGCACGCCCTCGCCGCATTCGGACGGCGCGAAGGTATGAACGTAGTAAAAACGGGCCCCGGGGGAAACCCCCCGGAAGATCCCGGACCCCGGATGCGAGACCAGGTTCCAGCCGATGTGCGGGAGCCGGGCATGGCGCAGCCGCCGGACCTGGCCGGGCAGGAGCCCGATCCCGTCGCCGGGCGACTCCTCGCTCGACTCGTAGAGGATCTGCATCCCGATGCAGATGCCGAGCGCGGGCAGGCCTTCCTGGAGGCGCCGCCGGAGCTCCGCCCGGTACGGCGCGATGACCCTCGCCACGGCCCCGAAGGCGCCGACCCCGGGGAGGACCAGCGCGGGGGCCTGCAGGACCCCGGCCGCGTCCGCCCGCACCTCGACCACCGCCCCGCAGCGCTCCAGCGCCTTCGAGATGCTGTGGATGTTCCCGACCCCGTAATCGAGGAGCACGACATGCTTCACGCGAGGAACTCCCGCACGCGGGCCGCGAGCAGGTCGTTGTGCTCCGGCCGGCCCACCGTGACGCGAATCCAGCCGTCGAGGCCCGCGAAGCCCTTCATGTCCCGGACGAGGAGACCGGCGGCCGCGAGCTTCTGCACGAGCTCCGAGGACCGGGCGCCGACCCGGGCGAGGAGGAAATTGCAGTCGGTCGGGGCCGTCTCGAGCGGCGCCAGCGCGCTCCTCAGCCGGACCGACTCGGCCCGGGCCAGTTCCCGGGAGCGCTCGACGTAGCGGTCGTCCTCGAGGGCCTTCATCGCGGTCCACTCGCTCAGCAGGCCGACGGTGAACGGAGTCTTGACGCGGACGAGCCGGTCGACGAGGGGCTTCGAGGCGGCGAGCCAGCCGACCCGGATCCCGGCGAGCCCGTGCGCCTTCGAGAAGGTGCGCAGCACGACGAGGTTGGGGAACTCGCGGATCCGGGGCAGGAAGTCCTGGCCGCAGTACTCCGCGTAGGCCTCGTCGAGCACCACGATGCCCTTCGCGTCGCGGACGATCCGGAGGAGCTCCGCCTCGGGGAAGCGGTTGCCCGTCGGGTTGTTCGGCGAGGCGATCAGGGTGACCTTCGCCCGCTCGGCGAGGAGCCCGTCCGCGTCCAGAGAGAAGCCGGGCCCCAGCGGGCGCTCCGCGAGCCGCGCGCCGGCCAGCTTCGCGTAGAACGCGTACATCACGAACGTCGGCACGGGATAGGCGACGGCGTCGCCGGGATCGACGAAGGTCCGCAGCACGAGATCGATCAACTCGTCGGAGCCCGCGCCGACGAGGATCTCGCCCGGCTCGAGCCGGTGCTTCCGGGCCAGCGCCGCTCTCAACCCGTCCTGCAGGCCCGAGGGGTAGTGCTGCACGACGCGCGAGGCGAAGGTCCGGGCCGCCTCCTCGACGGCCGGGTTCGGCCCGAGCAGGTTCGTGTTGCCGTCCATCCGGACCCGATCCGTCGACTCGGGCGGGTAGGACGGCGAGCGGAGGGATCGGACGGCGGCGCGCAGGAGCCCGTCAATGTCCATGGCGTCCCCGCCGGATCTCGATCGACGCGAGGTGACCCTCGAGGGATTCGAGCTTCGCCAGCGTGGTCGCCATGGGGGCCAGCTTCTCGAGCCCCGCGGGGGTCAGCTGCTGCCAGGTGACGGACTTCAGGAAGGTGGACACGTTCAGGCCGCTGGACCTCCGCGCCTCGCCCAGCGTGGGCAGCGTGGAGTTCGGGCCCGCGCAGTAGTCCCCGGAGGCGACCGGCGTGTGCTCGCCCAGGAAGACGGCCCCCGCGTGCCGGATCCGGTCCAGGACCTTCCCCGGATCCGCCGTGACGATCGCCAGGTGCTCGGGGGCATAGTCGTTCGAGAACTCGATCGCCGGCTCCAGCGACTCGGCCACGAGGAGGGCGCCGTGCCGGGCCAGGGCGTTCTGGATGATCTCCTTGCGCTCGCGCAGCGCGACCTGCCGGGCCAGCTCGCGCGAGACCGCCTCGGCCTGCGCCGCCGACGTCGTCACGAGGATCGTGCAGGCCGCGGGATCGTGCTCCGCCTGCGCGATGAGGTCCGCCGCCAGGAACGCGGGGTCGCCCGTGCCGTCCGAGAGGATGAGGAGCTCGGTCGGCCCCGCGAGGAAGTCGATCGCCGCGTCGCCCGCGACGACCTTCTTCGCGGCTGTGACGAAGCGGTTGCCCGGCCCCACGATGATCTCGACCCGGGGCACGGTCTCGGTCCCGTAGGCCATGGCGGCGATCGCCTGGGAGCCGCCGATCCGGAAGACGCGCTGGACCCCGGCGACGAGCGCCGCGTAGCGCACGGCGGGATGGATCGTCCCGTCCGCCGCGGGCGGGGTGCAGAGGATGCGCTCCGCGACCCCGGCCTCGCGGGCCGGGACGGCGTTCATGAGCACGCAGGTCGGGTAGACGGCGAGCCCGCCCGGGACGTAGATCCCGGCCCGGCGATAGGGCACGTGCCGGCGGCCCATGCGGACGTCGCGGCCGTCGCCGAGCACGATCTCGACGGCCTGCCGGGCCTGGGCCGCGTGGAACTCGCTGACGTTGCGGTGGGCCTCCTCGATCGCGGCGAGCTGGGCGGGCGTCAGGAGGGCGCGCGCGGCCTCGAGCTCCGCCCGCGGGACCTCGAAGACCTCGGGCTTCACCTTGTCGAACTTCTCCGAGTAGGCCCGCACGGCGCCGTCGCCGTGGTCGCGGACGTCCTCGACGATGGTGCGCACCGCCGCGAGGAGGTCGGGCGTGACGACGCCGGGACGTGCGATCAGCGCCCGGCGGGAGAGCGGGTCGAGGTCGGAGAGCCGCTTGACCGGGATCACGGGACCATCCTCTCGATCGGGAGGACGAGGATCCCGGAGGCGCCGAGTTTCTTCAGCTTGGGGATGAGGCCGTTGATCGCGTCCTCCTCGACGACCGAGTGGATCGCGACCATGCCGCGGGTCGCGAGCTTCATCACCGTCGGGCCGTTGACGCCCGGGAGCAGCTTCGCGACCGCGGGGACCTTCGCCTGGCGCACGTTCGCCATGAGGTAACGCTTGCGGTGCGCGAGGCGGACGGACTCGAGGGCCGCGACGAGGTCCTCGACGTCCTGGGCCCGCGACGGGTCGCCCTGCTCGGGGCCGATGACGACGGCCACGGACTCGAAGAGGTCGGCGACGATGCGGAGGTGGTTCTGCTTGAGCGTCGCGCCCGACTGCGTCAGGTCGACGATCGCGTCGGCCACGCCGATGTACGGGGTGAGCTCCGCGGCGCCGGAGATCGGGACGAGGGTCACCTTGCGCCGGCGCGACTCGAACCAGCGGCGGGCGAGGTTCGGAAACGCCGTCGCGACCCGGGCGCCGGACGGGAGGTCGTCCGCGGAGCGGATCCTCGAGGCCTCCGGCGCGGCCAGGACGAGGCGGCAGGCGCCGTAGCCGAGATCGTGGAGGCGGCGGACCTTGGCGCCGGTCTCGGCGACGAGGTCGCTGCCCGTGATCCCGACGTCCGCGGCCCGGATCTCGACGTACTCGGGGATGTCGGCGGCCCGGGCGAAGAGCACCTGGTAGCGGCCGCCGTTGGTCGTCGAGATGAGGTTGCGGTCGGGGGAGTGGGGGACCCGGATCCCGATGCTCCGCAGGAGATCGAGGGTGTCCTCCATCAGGCGTCCCTTGTTCGGGACGGCGATCTTGAGGGTCATGGGGAAGGCGCGGAGTATAGCACGGGGTCCGGGCAAGGGGAACCGGAGCTAGCGGGATTCGCAGGCGCCGAGGGCCAGCACGGCCAGGGCCGTCGCGAGGAGCGGGTCGTGCTCGTTCATCAGCTCGACGGCGTTGCGCCAGGAGCCGTCGGGCCGCTGCTCGGCGGCCACGACGAGGGCGATGCGCCGCTTGCGCTCGGGATCGACGACCCGGGCCGCCCCGGCGCGCCAATAGCCGACGAGGCCCCGGGGCCAGTCCGGCCGGTGGCCTTCCGGGAAGCCCGGGCAGGCGAACTCGTTGAAATTCCGCTGAAGCCAGGCCCCGGCGTCCCGGAGCCGGGTCGGATCCGACCCGAGCCGGGACAGCGCGAGGAGCCCGTCGACGGTGGGGCTTCCGTACGAACGGCGCCGGCCGTCCTGCTCGCCCGCCTTGTTGTACACGGGGTCGAGCGGGGTGAAATGGAAGCCGCCGTCCGGTCCCTGGAGGCGTTCCACGAAGGCGCGGGCCTTCTGCAGCGCGGGATCCTGCGGCCCCGCGGGCGCCAGCGCCTCCACGACGAAGCGCGTCACGGAGATGTCGAGCCGATGCGGATCGCGCGGCCCGGTCGGCCGCCCGAAGCCCCAGCCTCCGTACTCGGGGTCCGCGGGGGTCCAGCCTTCGTCCTCGTCGAGCTGGAGGCGGCGGAGCGCCGCCTCGAGCCGGCGGGCGATTTCCTCCCAGCCCTCCGGACGATGGCGCCGGAAGGCGAGCAGGGCCAGGGCGGTGGAGTAGCACGGGTAATCGCTCGCGCTCGCGGCGCCGTCCTCGGTGACGCCCTGGCGCAGGAAGGCCAGGGCCCGGTCGATGGCCGCGGGCGGCACCGAGCCGTCCCGGGCGAAGGAGAACGCGTGGAGCACGAAGCCCGTGAGCGCGGGTCCGAGGCTGAAGAGCTGCACGTCTCGGCCGCGCCAGGATCCGTCGGCCTCCTGGCGGGCGAGGAGCCAGGCGATCCCGCGATCGAGGGGCGAGGCCGGGGGAGCCGGGGGAGCGGACTGGCCGCAGGCGGCGAGCAGGACCGGGAGCAGCAGGGCCGCCCGGGTCACTTGACCTCGAAGGTGGTCGCTTCCCGCGTCTGGAGGATGAGCTCCTTCGACGCGCCAAGGAGCCGCTTCTCCTCCTTCACGAGGAAGCCGGGGATCTCCTCGGTGATCCAGCGCAGCACGTCGAGCTGGCTGCCCTCGAGATTGGATCCGGTCTGCTCCCAGACGGCGTAGGTCACCGTGCGGGAACCGACTCGCGCGGTCTGGCCGAGCCGCGTCAGGCGGCCGGAGGTGCGGATGACCTTCGATCCGACGTAGATGACGGTCTCCTCCTGGACGACGCGACCCGGGACCTTGTCCGAGACCCAGCGCTGCGTGCGCTCCGTGGCGTTGCCCGCCTGCGTCTCGCGGGAGTAGATCATGCAGTCGTAGGTGCGGCCGTCGACGTCGATCTTGCCGCGGCCGGTCCGGACCCCCCATTCGCAGGCGGCCTCGGCCTCCTTCGTCTCGGACCCCGCGGGCTCGTTGTTGATCAGGTTCTCGATCTTCACGCTGAACTTGGCGCCCTCGGACTTGCCGAGGGTCATGCGGAGGACCGAGGAGAGCTCGCCCTTCGCGGATTTCTGGAAAGTGCCGTAGGTCACGGTGGACCCCGGCGGAAAGCCGCTCCACTCGTGCCTGAACTCCGGCGGCGGCGGGGCGCCGGGCACCGGGGAGGGGATGGGGCTCAGGGAGGGAAGCGGGGCCGACGTCGCGCCGGGCACCGGGGTCGGCGATGGCTTCGTCACGGGCCGCTCATCCGCCTCGAGCACGTAGCGTTGGTAGGCGTAGAGGCCGCCGACGGCGAGCGCGGCCAGCCCGACGAGCACGGCGAGGATGCGGCCCCAGGGACCCATGTCGACGACCTCCGGGAAGAACGGGGATTATATCGGCTATTTCCCGTCGAGGATCCTCCCGAGTTCGGCGCCCGTGGTGACGGGGGCGAGGCAGGTGCTCGCCGTGCAGACGTACGCGGCGGCCCGGCCCGCGACCGCCTTCTTGTCCCGGGCGCCCGGGATCCGCGCGGCCAGCGCGTCGTCCGGCCCGTCCGCCGGGACGACGACGACGTGCGCGTTCGGTAGGTACCTCCGCCGCACCTCGCGAAGCAGCTCGGGCGAATCGCCCGCGATCACGATTTCCGTCCACGGCGCGAGGTGCGCGTCGAGCGCGGAGGCCATGTGCGGGTACGCGGCTCCGTGCAGCGCGAGATCCTGCGACGAGCGCTCGATCGTCGAGACCGCGGCTTGGCGGAAGTCCTCCCGGCCCGCGAGCGCCGCGAGGCGCAGGAGCACGTGGGCCGCGACCGCGTTGCCGGAGGGCAGGGCGCCGTCGTAGGTCTCCCGGGTGCGGGCGAACAACGTCTCCCCGTCCCGGCCCGCGAGGTAGTACCCGCCCCCCTCGGCGGCGAAGAGGTCGATCATCGACGCGGCCAGGTCGATCGCGGTCGCCAGCCGGTCGTGGCGCTGGGAGGCCTGGTGCAGGTCGAGGAGCCCCTCGATGAAGAACGCGTAGTCGTCGAGGAACGCCGGGATCGAGGCCTCGCCGTCCCTCCAGCGCCGGAGCAGGCGCCCGTCCGGCCGGCGCAGGGTCTTGAGGACGAAGTCCGCCGCGCGTTCCGCCGCCGCGAGGTACCTCGGCTCGTCGAGGGCCGCGCCCGCCGAGGCGAGCACGCCGATCATCATCCCGTTCCACTCCGTGAGCACCTTGTCGTCGAGGTGCGGCCGGACGCGCCTGGCCCGGGCCTCGAAGAGCCGCCGCCGGCCGTCCGCGAGGACCTTGCGGACCTCCGCCTCCGGCCGCTTGAATTCCGCCGCCAGTTCCGCCGGCGTCGCCGCCTCGTGCACGACGCTGTTGCCCCTCGGCTCCCGCGCCTCGTGCGGCACCCAGTTGCCGCCCTCGACGACGCCGAGCGCCCGGCAGAGCAGGTCGCCGTCCGGCCCGGGGACGACCGCCTTCAGCTTCGCCGGGGTCCAGAGGTAGAAGGTCCCCTCGTAGTCCTCGGAATCCGCGTCCTCCGCGGAGTGGAAGCCGCCGGCGGGCGAGGAGAGGTCGCGCAGCACGTAGTCGCAGGTCTCGCGGACGATGCGGGCGTACTCGGCGTCGCCGGTCGCCTGCCAGGCCTGGAGGTACGCCCGGGCGACGAGCGCGTTGTCGTAGAGCATCTTCTCGAAGTGGGGGACGAGCCAGCGCTCGTCGGTCGAGTAGCGGTGGAAGCCGCCGCCGAGCTGGTCGTAGATCCCGCCCCGGCGCATCGCGTCGAGCTGGCCCCGGGCCATCGCGAGCGCGTCGGAGTCCGGCTTGCGCCGGTGCCTGCGCAGCAGGAACTCGAGCGTGACGCTCCGGGGGAACTTCGGCGCGTGGCCGAAGCCGCCGTTCCCCGGGTCGTGCTGGCTGCGGATCCCGGCGAGGACGCGGTCGAGGAACTCCTCGCGGAGCACCGCCTTCGGCGCCTTGGGATCCGCGCGCGACAGGTGCTCGGCGATCGCGCGGCCGCCCTCGAGGAGCTTCGCGCGCTCGGTCCTCCAGAGCTCGGAGATCCGGGCGAGCAGCGACGTGAACCCCGGCCGGCCTCCCGCGTCCTCGGGGGGGAAGTAGGTCCCGCCGAAGAACGGCGTCTTGTCGTGGCCGAGGAAGGCGGAGAGCGGCCACCCGCCGTGCCCCGTCATCGCCTGCACGGAGGCCATGTACACGGCGTCGACGTCGGGCCGCTCCTCGCGGTCGACCTTGATGCTCACGAAGTGGTCGTTGAGCAGCTTCGCGACGATCTCGCTCTCGAACGACTCGCGCTCCATCACGTGGCACCAGTGGCAGGTCGAGTAGCCGAT
>CAYXGZ010000081.1:0-11468 GCA_964464755.1 uncultured Planctomycetales bacterium | reverse complement strand
AGCAGCGGGCGATCTGGAAGTACTTGTCGTAGCCCGCGACCATGTAGAGCTGCTTGAAGATCTGGGGGCTCTCCGCGAGGGCGAAGAAGCGGCCCGGGTAGTGGCGGCTCGGGACGAGGAAGTTGCGCGCGCCGCCCGGGGTGAACTTCACGAGCACCGGGGTCTCGATGTCGAGGAAGCCCTGGGCGTTCATCGACTCGCGGAGCGCGTGGGTGATCCGGTGGCGCGTGATGATGTTGCGCTGCATCGCGGGGCGCCGGAGGTCGAGGTAGCGGTGCTGGAGGCGCATCTCCTCGGTGACGTCGAGGTGGTCGGAGACCTCGAAGGGAGGGGTCTTCGCCTCGTTGAGGACCTGGAGCTCGACGGCGTCGATCTCGACCTCGCCCGTGGGGAGCTTCGCGTTGACGTTGGCGGCGTCGCGGCGGCGGACGACGCCCTTGACGGCGATCACGAACTCGCCCTTGAGCTGGTCGGCGGCGGCGACGAGGCCGGCGGCCCGGTCGGGGCTGAAGAGCACCTGGGTGCGGCCGTAGCGGTCGCGGAGGTCGACGAAGAGGAGCTTGCCGTAGTTCCGGCGGTTCGCGACCCAGCCGTTGAGGACGACGGTCTTGCCCTCGTCGCCCGCCCGGAGCTCCCCGCAGGTGTGGGTGCGCTTCAACGTCCACGTGGTGGCCATGTCGGTTCCTGAATGAAGGCCGTGATGCTACCCCATCACCGCCAAATGACAAGTCCGGGATACCCCACGGCGCGGTCGTCGCCGGGGTCCGCGTCGGCGCTCGTCGCGTAGGAGACCCGCTCGGCGGCCGCGGCCCCGCGGGCCCGGCCGTACTCGAGGAACGCGATCGTGGGGCCGACGCCGCACATCGTGACGTCCCGCTGGTCCCGGGCCTCGAGGAAGCCGTCGACGTCCAGCTTCTCCATCGGGGCGAGGACCGACTCGTCCTGCGACCGGGCGTAGCGCGCCGCGCTGAACCCCGGGGGGATCTCGACGCCGTAGCCCTCGCCGCAGTGCGTGAGGTCGGTCGTCGCGACGACGAGCTCGTCGCCGAGCGCCGACGCGAGGAGCCGGGCGAAGTCGCGGATCTCGTCGGCGCCGCCGGAGCCGCCGCGCCAGGCGTTCACGGCGACCGGCACGAGGCGCAGGTCCGGCTGGAGGGCCCGCAGGAGCGGGACCTGGACCTCGCCGGAGTGCTCGCGGAGGAAGCCGCCCTCGTCCTCCTCGAGGACGGGGATGGCCTCCTGGAGCCGCGCGGCCAGGTCCTCCGCGACCGGGACGTCGCCGAGCGGCGTGCGCCACGCCCCGCGGGGCCAGATGGCGAAGTCGGCGCCCTCCCCCGCGTGGGAGAACGAGAGCAGGACGACGTCGCGCGGGACGGCGACGCGGGAGAGGACGGCGCCGGCGACGGGGCCGGACCAGTCGTAGCCCGCGTGGGGCAGCAGGACCGCGTGGGCGGGCCGCGGGGCGCGGGGCCGGAGGAGGCGGCCGAGCTGGGCCTCGAGCGCCGCCGGGCGCGCGGGATAGAACATCCCGGCGACCGCGGGGAGGCGGAGGGTCATGCCGGGGGTTGTATCACCCCCGGCGCGGCGCGGCAAGGGACGCTACGGGATCAGGACCGCGGCGGCGATGACGGTGGTCCAGACGTTCGGCCCGCCCATCGCCGACTGCGTCATGTTCATCGTCTTCACGATCTTGCCGGAGATCTTCCACTGCTCCTCGCGCTGGTCCCAGGTCGCGCCCTTGTCGTAGTCCAGGCCGAGGATCGTCGCGAGCATCGACGCGGCCAGGTCCTCGGCGTACTCGCCGGCCTGCTCGTCGGTCTCGCCGTAGCTGTGGTGCTCGGAGAGGTAGCCGTACTGGTCCTTGTTCGCCGGGATCGCGACGCCGATCGACGAGGCCACGAGGCGGTGGTTCTCGTTCGTCTCGTTGCGCGCGAGCACGACGGGCAGCACCTGGCCGGCCTTGAGCTTCGCCAGCCCCTTGTTCGGGGAGACGATCTTGCAGTGCGGCGGGAAGATGCTGGAGACGTGGATGAGGTTGAACTTGGCGATGCGGGCGTTGCGCAGCGCCTCCTCGAAGGAGGCGAGCTTGTCCTTGTGCCGGCCCACGCCCTTGGTCAGGAAGATCTCGCGAGCGACGAAAGGAATCACCTCGGCGTCTCCTTAAGTTGTCGAGTTCGGGTGGATCGTGATATCAGCCGCGGAAACGGGTGTCAATGGGAAGCGGCCCGGAGCCCCGCGGGATCCGTGAACGGCTCCTCGGCCCGGTAGCTCGACCGCACCAGCGGCCCGCTCTGCACGTAGCGGATCCCCAGGCCCAGCGCCTCGGCCTTGAGCTCGGCGAACTCCTCCGGCGGCACGAAGCGGCGCACCGGCAGGTGCTCGCGCGTCGGCTGGAGGTACTGGCCGATCGTGAGGATGTCCAGGCCGAGGCCCGCGAGCTCCGCGAGCGCCTCCGAGATCTCCTCCCGCGTCTCGCCGTGGCCGACCTGCAGGCCGGTCTTGACGTACATCCCCGGGTTCCGCCGCTTCGTCTCGGCGAGCACGCCGATCGAGCGCTCCCAGTTCGCCGCGGAGCGGACCTTGCGCTGCAGCCGCCTCACGCACTCGACGTTGTGGCCGAAGACGTCGGGCCGCGCGGCCCAGACGGTCTCGAGGGCCGGGAGCTTGCCGAGGAAGTCGGGCGTGAGGAGCTCGACGCGCGTCCTCGGGCTGAGCCGGCGGATCTCGCGGATCGTCGCCGCGAAGATCGCCGCGCCGCCGTCCGGGAGCTCGTCGCGGTTCACGCTCGTGATCACCGCGTGGGAGATCTTCAGGCGCGCGACGGCCTCGGCCGTGCGGCGGGGCTCGTCGAGGTCCAGGCCGTCGGGCCGGCCGCTCTTCACGTGGCAGAAGCCGCACTGCCGCGTGCAGATGTCGCCGAGGATCATGAAGGTCGCCGTGCGGCTGGCCCAGCACTCGGCGATGTTGGGGCAGATCGCGTCCTCGCAGACCGTGTGGAGGCCGTGCTCGCGCGCGGTGCGGAGCGTCTCCTGGTACCCGGCGCCGGCCGGGTACTTCACCTTCAGCCAGGCGGGCTTGCGGACGTGCTCCGCGGGCGTCGGGGAGGCCGTCACTTGATCGGGAGGTTCCAGTTCACGAGGAGCTGCTTCAGGCGCGCCATGAACTGGTCCGCGACCGCGCCGTCGATCACGCGGTGGTCGAAGCCCAGGACGAGGTACGCCATCGGCCGGATCGCGATCGCGTCGTCGATGACCACGGCCCGCTTCTCGATGCCGCCGATCCCGAGGATCGCGACCTGCGGCTGGTTGATCACGGGCGTGCCGAAGAGCCCGCCGTAGATGCCGGGGTTCGTGATCGTGAACGTGCCGCCCTGGATGTCGTCGAGCCCGAGCTTCTTGCTCCGCGCCCGGCCCGCGAGGTCCTCGATCGCCCGGCAGAGGCCGAGGAAGCTCTTCTCCTCCGCCTTCTTGATCACGGGGACGATCAGGCCCTCGGGCAGCGCGACGGCGATGCCGAGGTTGATCTCGCGCTTGTAGTTGTGGTTCGTCCCCTCGACCGACGAGTTGACGATCGGGAACTCCTTGATCGCCTCGACGGCCGCCGCGGCGAAGAAGGGCGTGAAGGTCAGCTTGGTGCCGTAGACGCGCTCGAAGTCCGCCTTCTCGCGGTCGCGGACCGCGACGATGCGGGAGAGGTCGACCTCGAAGAGCGTGTGGACGTGGGCCGAGGTGTGCTTCGAGTGCACCATGTGCTCGGCGATCTTCACGCGCATCGGGGACATCGGGACGACGCCGACGGGCCGGGGGCCCGAGGGGGCCGGGGCCTGGGGCGCCGGGACGGCGACGGGGCCGCGCGGGGCCGCCGCGGCGACCGGGGCGGGCGCGGAGCCCTTCCCCGCGAGGTGCGCCTGGAGGTCCTCCTTCGTGATCCGCCCGCCGGGGCCGCTGCCGCGGACCGTCGAGAGGTCGACGCCCTCCTCCCTCGCCATCTTGCGGACCAGCGGCGTCGCGAAGACGCGCTCGCCGTGCGCCGCGCCGTTGCCGCCCGCCGCGGGGACCGCGACCGGTGGCGCGACGGGGGCCGGGGCCGCCTTGGGCTCGGGCTTGGGCTCGGGCTTCGGCTCGGCCTTGGGCTGGGCCTTCGGCGCCGGGGCGGGCGCGGAGCCCTTCCCGCCCTCGTCCACGATCGCGACGACCGTGTGGATCGGGACCTTCTGGCCCGCGGCGACGACGATCTTCTTCAGCACGCCCGAGACGGGCGACGGGATCTCCGTGTCGACCTTGTCCGTCGAGAGCTCGTAGAGGGGCTCGTCCTTCTGGACGGCCTCGCCCTCCTTGCGGATCCATTTCGTGATCGTGCCCTCGTAGATGGATTCGCCCATCTGGGGCATCTTGACGTCGGTGGGCATGGGATCTGGCCTCCGGGAATCGAGAGATTCTAGTGGATGCTCTAGTAGGCCGCCAGCTTCCGCGCCGCCTTGACGACGTCGGAGGCCGAGGGGAGGAACGCGTCCTCCAGGGTCGGGGCGTACGGCACGGGCGTGTCCGGCGCCGTGACGCGGAGGATCGGGGCGTCGAGCTCCTCGAACGCCGTCTCGCAGACGCTCGCCGCGATCTCGCCCGCCAGCCCGCCGGTCCGCGTGTCCTCGTGCACGACGAGGAGCCGGTGCGTCCTCCGCACGCTGGCGGCGACCGTCTCTCGGTCCAGCGGGTGCAGCGTCCGGAGGTCGACGACCTCCGCCGACACGCCCTCCTTCTCGAGCTCGCCGGCCGCCTCGAGGCAGGCCTGGAGCATCGCCCCGTAGGTGACGATGCTCAGGTGCTCCCCCGGCCGCGCGATCGCCGCCTTCCCGATCGGCGTGAGGATCTCCTCGCCCTCGGGCAGGTCGTCCTTCAGGCGCCGGTAGAGCAGCTTGTGCTCGAGGTACACGACGGGGTCCGCGTCGCGGATCGCGCTCTTCAGCAGCCCCTTCGCGTCGCGCACCGTCCCCGGGGCGACGACCTTGAGCCCCGGCGAGTGCACGAACCACATCTCGACCGAGCGCGAGTGGAACATGCCGCCCCGGACGCCCGCGCCCGCCGGGCCGCGCAGCACCATCGGGCAGGCATGCCCCCAGCGGTAGCGGCTCGTCGCCGCGAACTGCACGACCTGGTCGAAGCCGCTGGAGATGAAGTCCATGAACTGGAACTCGACGACGGGCCGGAAGCCCATGTACGAGAGCCCCGCCGCCGCGCCCACGAGCGCGAGCTCCGAGATCGGCGACTCGAGCACCCGCTTCGCGCCGAACTCGTCGAGCAGGCCCTTCGTGACCTTGAAGGCGCCTCCGTACTTCCCGATGTCCTCGCCGAGCAGGAGGACCGCGGGATCCCGCGCCAGCTCCTCGCGGAGCGCGTCGTGGATCGCGTCGAGGTAGGTGACCAGCGCCATCAGCCGTTCCACCACTTGGTGAACGCGGTGATCGAGTCGTCGGCGTACACGCCCCGGAAGGCCTCCGCGCCGTCGGGGTACGGGGCCTCGATCGCCCGCTTCTCGGCCTCCGCGACCTCCGCCCGGACCCGCTTCGTCTCGGCGTCGATCTCCTTCTTCGTCAGCCCGAGCGCCTTCTCGCAGCGCTCGATCGGGTCCTTCTTCGCCCACTCCTTGAGCAGGGCCGGGGGCACGTAGTCCGCCGGGTCGTGCTGGGCGTGGCCGCGCATGCGCATCGTCTTGAACTCGAGGACCCGCGGCCCGCCGCCCGCCCGGGCCTCGTCGACGAAGCGCTTCGCGAGCGCGTACACCTCGGCGACGTCGTTGCCGTCGCCGATCGCGTAGGGGATCCCGTACGCGGCCGCCTTCACGGCCAGGTCCTTGACGGGCGTCTGCCGCTCGACGGGCGTGGAGTAGGCCCAGCCGTTGTTCTCGATGACGAGCACGAGCGGCGCCCGGTGCACGGCGGCGAAGTTGAGGCCCTCGTGGAACTCGCCGGTGGACGTCGTCCCGTCGCCGACGTAGGTGAGCGCGACGAGGTCCTGGCCGCGCAGCTTCCCCGCGAGCGCCATCCCCGTCATGACGGGGACGAGGGTCCCGAGGTGGCTGATGCAGGCGACGACGCCGGTCTTCTCGACGCTGCCGAAGTGGGTCGAGTTGTCCTTGCCGCGGTTGGGGCTCGTGGCCTTCGCGAGGTAGCTCGAGAGGACCTCGAACGGCGTGTGGCCGCGCACGAGCACCGCCCCGAGGTTGCGGATCATCGGGGCGATCTTGTCGCCGGGCTCGAGGGCGAGCGCGGTGCCGACGGAGATGGCCTCCTGGCCCCTGCTGGAGAAATTGCCGCCGTGGATGCGGCCCTGCTTGTACAGGACGGCGGCGCGGTCCTCGACCTCGCGGGTCAGGCGCAGCCAGCGGTAGGCCGTGCGGAGCAGCTCACGCCCGGCCGGCGACGGGGCGGACTTGGCGGTCGAAGACGAGGCCGAATTCCTCGGCGACATCGCGGAAGATCCCCTCCATTCCAACCGGCCGCTCCAGGAGGGCGGCGATGGATGTTACCCCCCTCCCCCGGAGCCCGCAAGGGATGATCAGGCCGAAGGCCGAGAGGTCCGGCGAGACGTTCAGCGCGAAACCGTGCGAGGTGATCCAGCGCTCGACGCGCACGCCGATCGCCCCGAGCTTCCGGTCCCCGACCCACGCGCCGGTCATGCCCTCGGCCCGCCCCGCGACGATGCCGTGCCGCGCCGCGACGCGGATCATGACCTCCTCGAGGCGCTCGACGTACCACTTCACGTCGCGCTTCAGCGCCGAGAGGTCGACGATCGGGTACCCGACGAGCTGCCCGGGGCCGTGCCAGGTGACGTCGCCCCCGCGCTCGCTCTCGTGCAGCTCGACGCCCTCGGCCGCGAGCCGGGTGTCGTCCGCCAGGACGTGCTCGCGCTTCGAGAGCTTGCCCAACGTGACGACGGACTCGTGCTCGAGGAGGACGAGCGTGTCGGGGATCTCCCCCGCCGCGCGCCGGCGGACCAGGTCCTTCTGCAGGGCGACGCCGTCGGCGTAGCGGAGCCGGCCGGGGAGGAGCAGGTCGCAGGGCGGGCTCATGGGGCGGTCTTGGTGACCACGCGCACGAGCCAGTACGCGAGGAACGCGCCGGTGAAGACGAGGGCGCCGATCCCGGCGAGGCGGCCCGAGGGCGCGGGCAGGAAGGCCCGGCCGGTGACGAGGCCGACGCCGAGCGCGCCCCAGGCGTAGAGCGCCGCGGCGGCGACCAGCGGGGCGAACGCGTGGTAGCGCAGCGCGCCGCTGACGTCGCCGTGCCCGAGCGCGCAGACCGCCCGCGTCATCCCGCAGCCCGGGCAGGACATCCCGGTCTGCAGCTTGAGGAGGCAGGAGGGCAGGCCCCGGTCGGACGGCGTCCACAGCGCGGCCACCCCGATCGCGGCCGTGAGGGCCGCGAAGAGGACGAGGCGCCAGGTCTCACGCCCGGAGGGCGCGGTGGGCGATCCAGTGCTGGTTGAGCTCATTCTGCACGAGCGCCGCGGAGACGGACCAGAGCGGCAGGAAGGTCCCGATGCACGGCAGCGACAGGCCCGACAGCGCCAGCAGCAGCGCGGGCGTCAGGACGTCGCGGCACGGGACCTCCTCGTCGAGGCACGTCTCCTGCAGGGCCTTCGGGTACTTGTACAGGACGTAATACACCCCCACGGGCGCCAGGCCAAGCGTGAAGACCCAGCTCAGCGTCGCCAGGAGGATGTCGCGGTTCGGGTCGAGGCCCCGCCCCTTCCCCTGGTGCGCCGCGATCTCGCGCATCTGGTGGTGCAGCGTGACGAGGGTGTGGATGCCGAAGGTCATGAAGCCGAGCAGCACGGTGACGAGGACTCCGCGCTCCTCGCCCAGGGTCGCGGCCCGGCGCCGCTCCTCGGGCCCCGGCTCGCGGGGATCGCCCCCGGTCGGGCTGCGCAGGTCGCTGCGGCAGTACCGGCAGGTCCGGGCGAGGGCCGGGATCTCCTCGAGGCAGAAGTCGCAGGTCTTGACGAGCTCCTTCCCGCACGAGCCGCAGCGCCGGGACCCCGCGGGGATCTCCTCGGCGCAGTACGGGCAGGCGGGGGAGGTCACGCGCCGTGGCGTTCCCAGTGCTCGTTGACCGCGTTCTGCAGGATGAGCAGCGACACGAGGCTGAGCAGGCCGCCGAAGAACACCGCGCAGACGTCCACCACGAGGCAGATCGTCGTGACGTCCTGCCGGGGCAGCGCCTCCGCCGCGGAGGCGTCGCGGAGGGCCTCCGCGTAGCGGTAGCGGGCGTAGATGAACCAGAGGCCGCAGGTCAGGATGCCGAGAACGATGTCGAGCGTCGGGTTGAGGTCGTTGCTCCCGCGGTGCCGGTTCAGCTCGTCGCCGATCTTCCACATCGTGACCAGGCCGTAGATGCCGCAGGTCACGAGCGTGAGGAGCAGCACGAGCACCAGGTGGCGGTTCTCGCCGACCGGGTACGACGGGGCCGCCCGGGGCGCCGGGGCGGCGGGCGCGGGCGGCGGCGGGGCCTTGGCCGCGGGCGCGGAGGCGGCGCCCAGGTCGCTCGCGCAGACCGGGCAGCGCAGCGCGGCGGCGGGGATGTTCTCGGCGCAGTAGAGGCAGCGCTTCGAGATCGGTGTGCCGCAGGAACGGCAGACGCGGGCGCCCTCGGGGGCCGGATCGTTGCAGGAGGGGCAGTTCATGCTCATGGTAAGGATCTGACGAGCCGGCCCCTCCCCCGTTACACGTGGATCGGCGCGCCGTAGATCCCGTGCGCCGCCTCGGCGATCCCCTCGGACAGCGTCGGGTGCGGGTGGATCGTGTGCAGCAGCGTCTCCACGGGCATCTCGCCCTGGAGGATCGCGACGGCCTCGGGGATCAGGTCGCCCGCCTTCGCGTGGAGGATGTGCACGCCGAGGATCTCGCCGTACTTCGCGTCGGCGACGATCTTCACGAAGCCGTCCTCCTCGCCCTCGATCTTCGCCTTGCCGAGCGCCATGAACGGGAAGCGGCCGACCTTGACGTCGTGGCCCCGCTCCTTCGCCTTCTTCTCCGTCAGGCCGACCGAGCCGACCTGCGGGTCGCAGTACGTGACGCCGGGGTTGCGTTCGTAGTTGATCGGGTGCGTCTCGAGGCCCTTGATCGTCTCGACGGCGAGGATGCCCTCCGCGCTGGCCACGTGGGCGAGCTGGGGGGTGGGCACGACGTCGCCGATCGCCCAGACGCCGGGCTCGCTGGTCCGCATGAACTTGTCGACGGGGATGAAGCCCTTCTCGGCCTTGATGTTCGTGTTCTCGAGGCCGATCTTGTCGGTGTTCGGCTTGCGGCCGACGGCCACGAGGACCTTCTCGACGACGAGCTTCTCCGTCGAGCCCCCGGCGAGCTTCACCTCGACGCCGCCCTTCACCGCCTTCACGGACTCCGTCTTCGTCCCCGTGTGGATCTTGATCCCGCGCTTCTCGCAGAGCTTCTGGAGCGCCTTGGCGAGTTCCTCGTCCTCGAGGGGCAGCACCTGGGGCAGCAGCTCGACGACGGTCACCTGCGTGCCGAACGCGTGGTAGATCGAGGCGAACTCCATGCCGACGGCGCCCGCGCCGACGACGACCATCGACTTCGGAATCTTCGCCAGCGTCAGCGCCTCGACGTTCGTGATGACGCCCTTGCCGTCGGGCTCCAGGCCCGGCAGCGCGCGGGCCTCGCTGCCGGTGGCGATCACGATGTTCTTCGTGGTCACGGCGGTCACGGACTTGTCGGCCGCGGTCACCTCGACGACGCCGGGCTTGCGGATCCGGCCCAGGCCCTGGATCGTGTCGACCTTGTTCTTCTTCAGGAGGCCCGCGACGCCGATCCCGAGCTTCTTGAGCAGGATGTCCTTCCGCTCCATGGCCTTCGGGAAGTCGATGCGGACGTTGTCGGCGAAGATGCCGTGCTTGTCGGCGTGCTTGAACTGCTCGAGGAGCCAGGCGTCGTGCAGGAGGGCCTTGGTGGGGATGCAGCCGCGCCAGAGGCAGGTGCCGCCGAACTTGTCGTCCTTCTCGACGAGGGCCGTCTTGAGGCCGAGCTGGCCCGCGCGGATCGCGGCGACGTAGCCGCCGGGGCCGCTGCCGATGATGACGACGTCGTAGGGACCGGCGGTCTTCTCAGCCATGGAGTTCCTCTCGGGTTGCTGGCGCCCCAGTTAATCGTCCGGTCCCGCGGGGGTCAACTACTTCGAGGTCCCGGCGAGCACCTGGGCGAACTCGGGGCTGGAGCGGGCGATCTCGCGGACCTTGAAGTCGCGCGTGAGGACGAGCAGCGCGTCGCCGTGGTTGCCGGAGTCGCAGCAGCAGACGACGTCGCTGGGGGCCAGGGCGGACCAGGGCCGGGCGGGCCCGCGGTAGCCGGTCCCCTTGCCCGCGTGCCCCGGGCAGGAGAACTCGGCGTCGCCCGACGCGGCCTTCAGGAAGGCCTCGCCGCGCAGCGCGGCGCCCGCGGGGCGGCCCTCCCGCTTCACGGCCTCCTCGAGCCGCGAGGCGAGGACGTGCAGCTGGGTGCGGCACTCCGCGAGCTGGCCCGCCTGCTTGAGGCCCTGGCCGAAGAGGAGGAGCCCGAGGAACCCGATGCCGCAGAGGAAGAGCAGGGAGCCGGCGACGGCGATGACGATCCACATCCCGGCCTGGCTGCGCTGCCGGACCTCGGGCGGGACCGCGAGCGCCGGGGCGGGCGCGGTCGGCGAGACGAGCTCGGCCTTGCACGAGAAGCAGATCCGCGCGTCGGGCCGGACCTTCGTGCCGCACGACGGGCAGGGACGGCGGTCGTCGGCCACGGGCATCGGGGTCAACGTCGGCTCCGGCTCCGACACGTCGACCTTCATCGTCGGGATCGCGGACTCCGCCCCGTCGGCGATCTCCCCCCCGCAGGAGGTGCAGAAGACGCGGGCCCCGCGGGATCCGTCGGGCACCTCGACGCGGGCCGAGCAGGCCGGGCAGGTCAGGACGGTCACGTCAGATGACCGTCCGTTTCGAGATCACCGTGATCCCGCTCTCCGTCACGAGGAAGCGCTTGCGGTCCTCGTCCGGGTTGTGGCCGATCTGCATGCCCTCGGGGATCTCGACGTCCTTGTCGATGATCGCGCGCCGGATCCGGGCATGCCGGCCGACGCGGACGTTCTCGAAGAGGATCGAGTCCTGGACGAGGGAGTAGCTGTTCACGCGGACGTTGGGCGAGAGGATCGAGTTCTGCACGCGCCCGCCCGAGATGATGCAGCCCGGCGAGACGAGGGAGTCGAGGCCCACGCCGAGGCGGCCGCCCGGGTACTCCTGCGCGAAGACGAACTTCGGCGGCGGCGCGATCATCGGGGCCGTGCGGACGGCCCAGTCCTGGTCGTAGAGGTTGAGCTGGGGCGTGACCGAGATCAGGTCCATGTTGGCGGCGAAGTAGGCGTCGATCGTGCCCACGTCGCGCCAGTACTTGGACTCCTTCTTGTTCTGGTCGACGAAGCTGAAGGCGTAGAC
>CAYXGZ010000080.1:0-11687 GCA_964464755.1 uncultured Planctomycetales bacterium | reverse complement strand
CCGCGCCCGCGCCCGCGCGCCGGCCCGCGGCCCGCCGCCCCGAGCCGGAGCCCGAGCCCGAGCCGGACTACGACGACGGCGGGGAGGCGCCCGCGGAGGAGGAGGCCCCGGCCCCGGTCCGCGGCGGCCGCCGCAAGAAGAACCACCTGCCCCTGATCCTCGGGGGCGCCGTCGGTTTCCTCGGGCTCGTCGCCGCGCTCGTCCTCATGCTCAAGACGGAGACCGAGACGCGCGACGAGAGCCGCAAGGAGATCGTGAAGAAGAAGGAGGAGGCCCGGAAGGTCTCCGGCGAGACCCCGGACGAGAAGGCCTCCAAGAAGATGGACGAGCTCGACGCCTACATCAAGGCGAACTCGGCCGACCCCTCCGCGATCGCGGCGAAGCTCCGCGAGGCGGAGCCGGTCATCCTCGGGTCCTCGAGCGAGGACCAGTTCCGCGCCCTGCGCAAGCGCTGGGAGGCGAAGATCGCCGAGAAGGAGGCCTCCCGCCAGCTCGAGGAGATGCTCGCCCGGATCAAGAAGCAGATCCAGGAGGACGGGACCACCTACCAGCGCTGGGACGCGATCAAGGCCGAGCTCCAGAAGGCCCGCGAGCTCGCCGTCACGAAGTGCCCGGACCGCAAGCCCGACGTCGAGGACCTGGAGCGCCAGTACGTCGACCCGCTCGAGGACAAGGCCCGCGAGTGGAGCCGGGACAAGGCCGCCTACCTCTCCCAGCTGGAGCTGGAGCAGAACTGGAAGGCGGTCATGCAGATCATCGACCGCTTCCCCCAGGAGCTCCGCCGCTCCGAGGTCTGGAAGCAGCTCAAGCGGCAGCGCGACGACGCCGAGAAGAAGCTCCAGGCCAAGGCCGCGGGCACCGACCCGCGCGACTGGAAGTACTGGCTGCGGATCGGCAACCAGGACCTCGGCCTGCGGAACTACGCCCGGGCCAGGGACAACTTCCTCAAGGGCCTCGGCATGGCCCCGGCCGCCGCGGCGCTGAACAACGACGAGCGGAAGGCCGTCGCGGTCACGTGGTTCAACCTCGGCTGCATCCACGGCCTGGAGGCGAAGACCAAGGAGGGCGACGACCGCAAGGCCGACCTCGACAAGTGCTTCGAGTACCTCGAGAAGGCCTGCGTCGCGGAGCTTTTCAAGACGACCTGCGGCTGCCACACGAAGTGGACGGAGCACTGGGAGAAGGACGAGGACCTCGAGGTCGCCCGGCCCGACCCGCGCTACAAGAAGCTGCTCGACAAGTACGCGAAGTAGGTCAGATCGAGCGCCGGTAGTCGCCCAGGGCGAGCTCCCAGACCCGCACGCCGCAGAACCGGTCCCCCTCGGGGCAGTAGGGCTTCCGGTCCGCCTCCTTGCGCAGCGAGCAGGGGGGCCGCAGGTAGCCCGCGAAGCCCGGGTGGACCTTCTCCACCTGCTCCACCTCCTCGCGGCAGCAGCGCCAGATCTCCTCCTGCGCCAGGTAGCAGAGCCGCGTCGTCCACTTGTGGTGCAGGTTCAGGAGGTCGCCGGACTCCTCGAAGCGCACCGCGACGGCGTTGGGCAGCAGGTAGTGCGCCGCCTCGGCGGAGCCGCCGAGCTCGCGGATCCGGGCCATCGCGGCCCAGGCGTCGCGGAAGAGGCGGTCGCAGGCGTCCCGGGCCGCCGGGTTCGCCTCGATCACGGGCGGGAGGACCACGTCGGGCGCGTCGCCGCGGAGCTGGGCGGCCAGCACGGGGCGCGAGCCGGGCGTCATGCGGTGCCGCTGGTCCTGGGAATCGGCCGTGTGGCTGAGCTTCTTGCGGAAGGTGTAGTGCGGGTGGTGCAGCGCCCGCGAGAGCTTGGACATCTCGGTGAGGACGAGGCTCTCGGAGAGCACGGGGTTGCGGGCCGGGTGGAGCACGGTGGCGATCGCGTCCGCGTCGCCCATCCGCGCGGCGGACAGGCCGAGGACGTTGCGGACGGCGGCCGCGGTCGTCGCCTCGGCGTTGGCCTTCCAGTCGACCAGCCTCGAGCGGTAGGCGCCCAGCGAGGCGTCGAACTCGGCCGCGAAGGCGGCGTCCGGCGCCGCGGCGCCGTGGAACTCCGCGAAGAGCCGGTGCTCCAGGGTCTCCTCGATCGGGACGCTCTCCTCGATGTCGCGGAAGAAGAGCGGGTCGAGGCGGTTCACCTCGGCGACCATCGCCTCGACGACCGCCCGGGTCTCGACGGGCGTGTCGAACTGGCGGCAGAGCCGGTGGTAGCGGTGGAGCGTGAGGCCGCTGATCGTGTGGTAGAGGTGGGCGTGGACGGCGACCGGCAGGACGTAGCGGGCCGCCTCGAGGACGCGCTTGTGGATCGCGCCCTCCCACTTGGCGGGGCTCGACTTCCGGGCGGGGTAGAGGGCGAACCACTCGCGCTCGACGTCGGGGCGGAGCAGGTCGATGAGGCGGAAGTAGCCGTCCATGAGGGCGCGGACCGCGGTCGCGTAGACCCGGGCGGCGGCCTCGGGGAGCGCGGGCACGGCGAAGTTGTCGGGCTTGACCTCGACGTAGCGCTGGCTGACCTGCTCGGAGTTGTAGTACGGGTGGGCGTGGAGGAAGGACCAGACGAAGTGGCGCGAGACGCGGCGCAGCACGAACTGGAAGGTCGGGTGCTGGATCGTCG
Organism: uncultured Planctomycetales bacterium; assembly: GCA_964464755.1. GTDB lineage: Bacteria > Planctomycetota > MHYJ01 > MHYJ01 > JACPRB01 > CAYXGZ01. Next base: position 9,066 of record CAYXGZ010000080.1, on the reverse strand, counting down.
TGTGGTGGCCCGCCTGGTAGATCGAGGCGTAGATCCGGTCGCGGAGGTCGCGGCTCTTCTCGTCCTTGTCGACGTCGGCGGGCAGGACGACCCGGGAGGAGTAGCAGGTGCGGGCCGTGGCGACGACGGTGTTGAAGGGGTCCCGGAACGCGTTGACGAGGAGGACCTCGGGGTCGTTCGGACCGTTCATCCGGCGGGATTATAGGGGGCCGGCCCGGACCGGGCCAGCAACTACTCCGCGGCGGCCTCGAGGAGCCGCGTCATGGCGGGGTCGCCGGGCACGACGTCGAGGGCCCGGGCCGCGGCGGCGCGGGCCTCGGCCTTGCGGCCGGCCAGGAGCTGGGCCTCCGCCGTGGCCGACCAGAGGTCGTAGGGCAGGCGGCGGCGCCCGCTGAGCAGGTGGGCGGTGCGGCCCCCGCCGGCCTGGTGCTCGCGGAGCAGCTTCAGCCCCTCCGTCGCGGCCGCGAGGGCCTTCTCCGGATCCCGCGTCGCGACGAGGGCCCGGGCGCGGACGGCGAGGAGCTCGGCCGTGGCCTTGCGGTCCGGCGGCGTCGCGGCGTTCACGGCCTCCGCGGCCCGGCCCTGCCCGAGGTGGCAGGAGGCGAGGAGGCGGTGGTAGTCGGCCGAGCGGCCCGCGCCCTCGGGGATCTTCTCGAGGATCGACTTCGCCTCGGCGAGCTTGCCCTGCAGGGCCCGGATCTCGGCGAGGCCCACGACCGCCTGCAGCTCCTCGAGGGTCCCGGCCGGCATCTCGCGGAAGTCGGCGGCCGCCTCGTCGTAGCGCTCGGCCCGCAGGTTGAGCCAGCCCCGGACGAGCAGGGGCTCGGCGGCGCCGGGGAACTCCTCGACGACCCGGTGGGCGGCCCCCAGGGAGCCGCCGAGGTCCCCCGAGGCGATCCACCGGGTCCAGGTGTCCCGGGCCGCGGTCTCGGCGAGCTTCCGCTGGAGGTTGGCCAGGCGGGGCTCGATGGTGACCAGCTCGCGGTACTCCGGGTTGTCCCGGACGCGGCGCTGGACGGCGTCGGGGAAGGCGGCCGCGTGGGCGGGGACGCGCCTCGCCTCCTCGCGCGCCCGGCGGAACAGCAGGGCCGCCCCGGCGAACTCGCCCTCGGAGAGCAGCTGCGATCCCACGGCGTCGAAGTGCTCCGCGGTGTCCCGGATCGCCCTCAGCCCGATCATCAGCTGCTCCGAGCGCTCCGCCTCGATCTGCTGCTCGCGGTTGTGGACCTGCGCGGCGAGCGCCGCGACCTTCTTCGCATGGTCCTCCTCGAGCGTGCGGATCTGCCCGGCGAGGCTGGCGGTCGCCTGCTCGATGGCCGCCTTCTGCTCGCGGATCCGCTCTTCGGCGGCGCCGTCGTGGCGCTCGCGGAGCGCCTTGAAGTCCCCCCGCAGCGTGGCGTAGTCGGCCGCCGCGGCCGCGAGGGCGGTCGCGCCCCGGGCCTTCTCCCACGAGCGCAGGACCAGCCCGGTGCCCAGGCCCAGGGCCAGGGCGAGCGTCCCCGCGACGAGCGGGGCCCGGTGCCGCGTCCACCAGCGCCCCGCGCGCTCCCGGACGCCCACGGACTTCATCTCGATGTTCGTGCCGCCGAGCCAGCGGTCGAGGTCGTCGGCCATGGAGGCGGCGGTGGGGTAGCGCCTCTCCGGGTCCTTCTCCATCGCCCGCAGGATGATCGTCTCGAGCGCGGGGTCGATGTCGTGGTTGCCCTGCGAGGGCGGCTTCGGGTCGGAGTGCAGGATCTGCTGGACGACCATCTCGGGCGTGTTGCCGGGGAAGGGGACCCGGCCCGCGGCGAGGTTGTAGAAGGTCGTGCCCAGCGAGTAGATGTCCGTCCGGTGGTCGAGCTTGGAGCGGTCGCCCCGGGCCTGCTCGGGCGACATGAAGTTCGGCGTGCCGACGGTGAGGCCCGAGACCGTGAGCTTGTTCGAGCGCTCCCGGTGCGCGAGGCCGAAGTCCGTCAGGGTCACGTGGCCCGAGGAATCGACGAGGATGTTCCCGGGCTTCACGTCGCGGTGGATGATGCCCCGGTCGTGGGCCAGCTGGAGGGCGCGGGCGATGTCGCGGATCCAGCCCGCCGTGCGCCGCAGGTTGAGGCGGCACTCCTGGACGATCTTGTCGAGGCCCTTCCCGTCGACGAAGTCCATCGCGTAGTAGTGGAAGCCGGCGCTCTGGCCGATGCCGTGGACGCGGACGATGTTCGGGTGGTCGAGGCGCTCGAGGATCTCCGCCTCCTTGTGGAAGCGCGCGAGGTAGGCGTGGTCGAGCGTCACGTTCGAGCGCAGGACCTTCAGGGCGACGACCTTGCCGGTCTGGGCGTCCTCCGCCTCGAAGACGACCGCCATGCCGCCCCGGCCGACCTCCCGGCGGATCTTGTACGGGCCCAGCTGCGTGGGGTACTCCGGATCCGTCCGCGCCGTGGCCCCCTCGGGGACCATCGCCGCGGCCGTGACGACGCTGTCCATGAGGCGCGCCGAGGCCGCCGCGGAGAGCTCCTCCCGGCAGTTCGCGCAGGAGGCGGCGCCGCCGCCCGCCGCCGGCGCCTGGACCTTCAGGCAGACGGGGCAGACGACGACCTCCTCCCGGAGGTGCCGGCGCAGCTCGCCGGCCTGCTCCTGGGAGATCGCGTTGCGCTTGAGCAGGAGCTCCATGAGGTCGAAGTCGAAGCCCTTGGCCCGCATGTCCTCGGTGACGCGGCGCAGCTCCTCGAGGGTCTCCTCGGAGGCGAACTTCTCGGCGACGACGCGGCGGGCGACGAGGTCCTCGACGACCCGGGCGGCCGCGTGCTGGTGGTCGTGGAGCAGGGAGGTGAGCGCCCCGCCGGAGAGCATCCCGCTCTCGAGGAGGATCGCGCCGTAGGGCTTGCGTCCGTCCGCCTCGAGGTAGGCGCGCGTCACCTGGTCGTACTGCTCCGGGGTGACGAGCTTCGCCCGGAGGGCGAGCTTCGCGACGAGGTTGCCGAGGTCGTCCATGGTGCGCCGGCCATTATAGGCGCGTCCTAGTGGGCCCGGCGGACCTCGTCGGACAATTCCGCCACGAGCTTCCGGAGGGACTCGGGCTCCAGGGCCCGGGCGAACGGCGCGTGGTAGAGGATCCAGCGCGCGACCTCGGAGAGGCCCTGCACGGTCATCTTGAGGACGAGGCGGCCCCCGGGCCGCTCCTCGATCCGCTGGGTCGGGTGCCACTCCTTGTCGCGGATCGCCGCGGCCGCCTTGCCGGAGAACTCGATCTTCACGGGCTCGGATTCGCCCTCGGCGTACATCGTGAAGCCGCGGCCGAGGTAGTCCTCCGGGTCGAAGTCGCGCGGCCGCTCGAAGCCGTCCGCCGTCGCGGCGATCCGGGCGATCCGGTCGACGCGCAGGGTGCGGATGGCCTCGCGGTGCTCGGACCAGCCCACGGTGTAGAGCTCGCCGGCCGAGTAGGCCAGGCAGTAGGGGTGGAAGCGGTAGCTCTTGGGCGCCTCGTCGCCGCCGGCGCGGTAGGCGAGCTGGACGACGCGGCGGTCGAGGCAGGCCCGGCTCACGGCGGCCACCGTGGCGCCGTGGCGGGCGTAGTCCTTCGTCGGGCCGAGGCGGGCCACGTGCGTGAAGACGAGGTCGCCGAAGCGCTCGCGCTCGCGGGCCCCGAAGGTCGCCTCGATCTTCTGCAGCGCGCTCTCCAGGCCGGTGCGCAGCGGCGTCCCCCGGAGCGGGGCGAGGAGGTTGACGCAGAAGTAGAGCGACATGAGCTCCTCGTCCGCGAAGGTCGTCGAGAGGTCCTTCCGCTGGCCCGCCGTGAAGCGCCAGCGCTTGAGGTCGCCGTCGACCGAGGGGTCGCCCTCGAAGCGGTAGCCCGCGCGCTGGAGCTGGCCGAGGTCGCGGTAGACGGTGCGGCGCGAGACGGAGAACTCCTTCTGGAGCTCGGGGACCGTCACGCCGGCCCGGCCGTGCGTGAAGCGGCGGATGAGCCGGAGGAGCCGGTCGATCTGGCCGCCGCGCCGCTTCCGGGCCATGTCTAGCGGGTCCGGAGGACCGCCGCGGGGTCGATGCGCAGGCGGTCGAGGTGGGGCTCGATCTCCCTCCAGAAGCGCGAGGCGTCCCGGCCGTAGCCGGCCGTCGCGCGGACGCCGCCGGCCTGCGCGGCCCACCAGGCGTTGAAGAGCCGCATCGCCCCCTCGCGGAGGTACTTCCCGACGACGCTCGCGAGGGCCAGGGCGAAGTCGCGGGACTCGCCGTCGCGGAGGAACTCGACGACGACCCTGCGGCCGCCCTCGCGGAACTCGTAGGAGGAGGTCGCGGCCGTCTCGCCGTGGACCCAGACGCTGCCGAATTCCCGGACCAGGCCGGGGAGGTAGAAGCGGCGCCCGCCCTGCTTGCCGATGCGGATCACGGCCTCCTCGCCCGGCGCGGCGGCGAGGACGGAGCGCACGAGGCGGCAGGCCTCGACGAAGAGGTAGTCCGCCTTGTTCGCGGCGCCCGCGACCGCGGCATTGAAGCGGTCGGGCTCGGTCCAGGCGGCCCAGCAGCCCAGCGAGACGAGGCGGGCGCGGACCATCTCCCCCCAGAGCCTGGCCGCCAGGGCGTCGATCTCGCCCGCGGGCGTCTCCTGGGGCAGGGGGAAGTCCGACCCGCGGTACCAGGGATGGGCGTCGAGGGAGTCGGCGCCCTCCGCGGCGACCTGGCGCAGCAGCGAGCGGAAGCCGCCGTCGCCCCGGCCCGGGAGCGTCGCCAGGAAGGCGAGCGCGGCGGGCTCGAGCGACCCGACGCCGCCGGCGGGGGAGTAGAGCTCCTTGCTGTCGGCCACCGCGAGGCGGCCCGGGGCGGGCGCCCGCGACACGGCGCGGGACAGCTCGGTCCAGGGATCGCGCTTCGGATCGGCGACGCGGAACGCGGTCGCGCACACGACGAGCGGCCCGAGCTTGGGCCCGTAGCCGACCTCGTCGATCCCGGCCAGGATGGCCATGCTCCCCCCTCTCGCTCTCTCCGGGCTCCCGTGCCGGGCGATGGTAGCACGACCGGGGGGCCGGAGCAACCCGGGGTGGATTGCCGCGGGGGCCGCGACATCCTAGAATGCGGACGGCATGCGGTTCACCAAGATGCACGGCGCCGGGAACGACTACGTCTACGTCGACGCGTTCCAGGAGAAGATCGACGACGCGCCCGAGCTGGCCCGCGTCATCTCCGACCGGCGCACGGGCGTCGGCTCCGACGGCCTCATCCTGATCGCCCCGTCCAAGGTCGCCGACTTCCGCATGATCATGTACAACGCGGACGGCTCCGAGGGCGAGATGTGCGGGAACGGGGTCCGCTGCATCGGCAAGTACGTCTACGACCACGGCCTCACGGCCCGGAAGAAGGTCGAGCTCGAGACGAAGGCCGGGCGGATCCGCCTCGTCCTCCACGTCAACCACGGCCTGGTCGACAAGGTGACCGTGGACATGGGCCGGCCCCGGCCCGTGCCGAAGTCCTTCCACGTGCGCGCGGACGGGAGCTCGATCACCCGCAAGGAGAAGATCGAGGCCTACGGGCTGGAGTTCGCGGGGACGGTCGTCTCCATGGGCAACCCCCACTTCGTCGTCGAGGTCGAGGACCCGGACCTCTTCCCGGTGGAGAAGTTCGGACCCGCGATCGAGCGGCACCCCGACTTCCCGTCCAAGGTCAACGTGCACTTCGTCCGCGTCCTCGGCGGCCACCACAAGGTGCGGCAGCGGACCTGGGAGCGCGGCAGCGGCGAGACCTTCGCCTGCGGCACCGGGGCCTGCGCCACGGCGGTCGCCCTCCACGCGGCCGGCAAGATCGGCCCCAAGGTCGAGCTCCTCCTGCGCGGTGGCATCCTCACGATCGAGCACGCGCCGGACGGCAGCATCCTCATGACCGGCCCGGCCGTGGAGGTCTTCTCCGGGGAATGGCCGGATCCCGGCGCCAACCCGCGGCGGGCCCGGTCGTTGAAGAGGCGGCCGGGGCGGTAGCCCCGGCGCGACTCCCACCCCGGAGGTCCCTTGGCCCGCGGCGTCGGCTTGGAATTCGACGGAGCCCGGGCGCGTGCCGCCGTCGTCGACGGCGGGCGGCGCCCCCGGATCGTCGCCTTCGCCGAGGTCCCGGTCTCCCCCGACGGCCGCCCCCCCGCCGAGCGGGCCCGCGAGGCCGTCGCGGCGGCCCTGGCCAAGGCGGGCGGCGCGCGAGGACGCATCGCCGCCTCCCTCGACGCCGGCGAGGCCGTGCTCCGCGAGCTGACCCTGCCGTTCACGTCCGAGGAGCAGCTCCGCGCCACCGTGCCCTTCGAGCTCGAGAGCCTGATCCACAACCACGCGATCGGCGACCTCGTCGTGGACTACCTCCGCGGCCCCGCGGCCGGGAAGGGCACCCACGTGCTCGCCGCGGGCGTGCCGCGCCCCGTCGTCGAGGAGCGGCTGCAGCTCCTGGCCTCGGCGGGCGCGGATCCCGCGATCCTCGACCTCGACGTGGCGGCCCTCTTCGTCGCCATGAGCGCCTGCGGCGCGATCGCCCAGGACGAGCCGTTCCTCGTCGTCTACGGCGGCGCGCGCTACACGAAGGTCCTCCTCGTCGAGCAGCGCCGGCCCCGCTCCGCGCGCTCCATCCGCTACTCCCCGGGGGGGCCGCCGCCCCCGGCCCCCGAGGGCTCGCCCAAGGACACGTCGACGGGGCACCCCTCGCCGATCGTGGTCCTCACGGAGACGCAGTGGGAGCGCCACGAGGGCGCGCCCGGCGGAGACTCGTTCGTCGGCATCCTCGCCCGCGAGATCTCGCGCTTCCTGCTCTCCTCGACCGGCACGGCCTCGCCGACGCACCTGCTGCTCGCGGGGGACTTCGACCCGGGCGCCGTGGCGGAGCCGCTCTCGAAGGCCGTCGGCCTCCCGGTGAGGGCGCTCGACCTGCTCGCCGGGGCCGAGCACCCGTTCGGCGACGACGCGCGGATCGGCCGGCAGTGCCCGGTGGCCGTCGGCCTCGCCCTGAAGGCGGCGGACGTGGACCCGGCGGGGACCGACTTCCGGCGGGGCGACTACTCGTACGCGAAGAAGTTCGACGCCGTGAAGTCCACCGGGCTCGTGGCGGCCTGGCTGGCGCTGCTGCTCGTCGGCCTCGTGGCGCTCCACGCGGGCTTCCGCCTCGAGGAGCGGCGCGCGGCGCTGAGGCGCGTGCACGAGTACCAGGCCCAGGTCGCGGCGGACGCGATCCACCACAGCCCCGACCAGTGGCCGGCCGAGCTCAAGGAGGACCCCTCGAGGTCCCGGGACCACCTCCGCCAGGCCCACGCGGCGCTGAAGGCCGAGGTCGGCGAGGGCGACCACCCGGTGGAGCGCTCCGCGCTCGACCTCGCGGGCCAGGTCTGGAAGGCCCTCGAGCAGTTCCAGAAGCAGCACGGCTCCCAGAAGATCGAGGACCAGGCCTTCTACGCGTCGATCGACGGGATCACCGTGACGCAGCAGCCGCTGACGACCGAGGAGGTCTCGGTGGTCCTGACGGGGCAGATCCGCAACCCCGGCTTCGGCGAGGCCCTGAAGAAGAAGCTGAAGTCGGTGGAGCCCTACTCGGACCCGGCGTGGGCGCTGACCGAGGGGCCCTACACGCCGGAGAAGGACGCGGTCCGCTTCTCGTTCACGCTCAAGCGGGGGAAGAAGTGAAGGCGCGCCGCTGGGGCTTCACGGGCTGGGCGCTTGCCGCGGCCGCCGTCGCGACGGCGGGCCTCGGCGTGCTGGCCTGGCAGCTCGACGCCCGGGCCCGCGAGACGGAGGACGAGCTCGGCAAGGCGAAGAAGGACTACGAGTTCGTCGTGAAGCTCCGGGCGGACTACCGCCTCCTCGAGGCCCGCAAGCAGCGCCTGCCCGCGGGCAGCCGGGCCATCGCCGGCGGCGAGTACGCGGGCTTCCTGTCCGGGAAGGCCCGGGAGGCCGGCCTGCCCGCCGGAAACCTGACGCCGCCCTCCGCGCCCCAGTCCGGCGCGCGCTGGAAGGAGTACCCGTACTACTTCAGCGTCTCCGGGAAGGCCGACCAGCCCGTCGCCCGCTCCGCCTTCGTCCGCTTCCTCGAGCGCGTCGAGGCGGCCGTCCCCGCGTTCAAGTCCAAGAACCTCAGCCTCCGCTTCGTGGCCGGCGCGGAGCGCCAGGACCTCCAGGACGCCACCGTGACGTTCTCCCACTTCGAGCCCGCCGCCCCCGCCCGCCGCTGATCCCCGCCCCGGCCGCGAATTTCCTTGTACCGACTGCATAAATGTGTAGTCTCACCGCATATTTATGAAGGTCCAGCACGGCAAGGCGGAGCGGCACGAGGCGATCGTCCGGGTCGTCGCGGCCCGCGTCGTCCGCACCCAGGGGGAGCTGAAGAAGCTCCTCGCGGCCGCCGGGTTCTCGGTGGACCAGGCGACGCTGTCCCGCGACGTGCGGGAGCTCGGGCTCGCCAAGGTCGCCGGGGCCGACGGGGAGGGGCCGCACTACGCGCTCGTGGCCCGGCCCGCGTCGCCGGCCGGGGACGACGCGGTCTCCGTGCTCGCCCGCTCGGTCCGGGACGCCGACTGGTCCGGCAACCTCGTCGTCGTGTCCACCGCCCCCGGCAGCGCCGGCGCGGCGGGCCTCGCGCTGGACGCGCTGCGCTGGAAGGAGATCCTCGGCACCGTGGCCGGGGACGACACGCTGCTGCTCGTCGTCCGCGAGGGGGCCCGGGCCCGCGCCGTCACGGAGCGGCTCCGCCGCCTCGCGAACATCTGATCGCACACCCAGGGAGAACCGATGAAGAAGATCGTGCTGGCGTACTCCGGGGGCCTCGACACCTCGGTGATCATGAAGTGGCTCATCGAGAAGTACCGGGCCGAGATCGTCGCCTACGTCGCCGACGTGGGGCAGGGCGAGGACCTCGACGAGGTCGCCCGCAAGGCGAAGCGCACCGGGGCCTCGAAGGTCCGCGTGCTCGACCTCCGCGAGGAGTTCGTGCGCGACTTCGTGGTCCCCGCCGTCGCGGCCAACGCGGTCTACGAGGGCACGTACCTGATGGGCACCTCGCTGGCCCGGCCCATCATCGCGAAGTACCAGGTGAAGGTCGCCCGGGAGGAGAAGGCCGACGCGATCGCGCACGGCGCCA
>CAYXGZ010000079.1:0-12289 GCA_964464755.1 uncultured Planctomycetales bacterium | reverse complement strand
TCCGCGGGGCCGCCCAGAACCCGGACACGTTCTTCCAGGCCCGCGAGGCCTGCAACCCCTTCCACGACGCCGTCCCCGGGATCCTCGAGAAGGCCTTCGCCCGCTTCGCGGAGCGCAGCGGCCGGCGCTACGGCCTCGTCGACTACCACGGCGCCCCCGACGCCGACCGCGTCATCGTCCTGATGGGCTCCGGCACCGACACGGTCCACGACACCGTCGACCACCTCAACGCCCGCGGCGCCAAGGTCGGCGTCCTCAAGGTCCGCCTCTACCGCCCGTTCCCGCTCCGCCAGCTCCTCGCCGCGCTCCCCGCGACGGCCCGCCGCGTCGCCGTCCTCGACCGCACCAAGGAGCCCGGCGCCCCGGGCGACCCGCTCTACCTCGACGTCGTCGCCGCGCTCCGCGAGCTCCCCCGGACGCCGGACCCCCTCGTCGTCGCGGGCCGCTACGGGCTCTCCTCCAAGGAGTTCACCCCCGCGATGGTGAAGGCCGTCTACGACGAGCTCGCGAAGCCCGAGCCGCGCCGCCGCTTCACGATCGGCATCGTGGACGACGTGACGCGCCTCTCGCTGGCGCACGACCCGGAGTTCGACCTCGAGCCGGACGACGTCTCGCGCGCCGTCTTCTTCGGCCTCGGCTCCGACGGCACCGTCGGCGCCAACAAGAACTCGATCAAGATCATCGGCGAGGAGACCGACCGCCACGCCCAGGGCTACTTCGTCTACGACTCGAAGAAGGCCGGCGCGATGACGGTCAGCCACCTCCGCGTCTCGCCGCGGCCCATCCGCTCGCCGTACCTCATCCGCCGCGCGCAGTTCGTCGCCGTCCACCACGCGTCGTGCCTCGAGCGACTGGACGTGCTCGACTCGGCCGCGCCCGGCGGGACCTTCCTCGTCAACCTCCCCGGCGGCCCCGAGGGCGCCTGGGACCGCCTGCCCCGCGAGGTCCAGCAGGGCATCCTCGACAAGAAACTGAAGCTCTACGCCGTGGACGCCGAGGCGGTCGCGAAGGAGGCCGGCATCGGGCGGCGCATCAACACCGTGATGCAGACCTGCTGGTTCGCCATCAGCGGCGCGCTGCCCCGCGAGGAGGCGATCCGCCACATCAAGGGCGCGATCGAGCACTCCTACTCGAAGAAGGGCCCCGAGGTCGTCCGGCGCAACAACGCGGCGGTCGACGCCGCGCTCGCCCGGCTCCACGAGATCCCCGTCCCGGCCCGCGCGGGCTCCGCGATCGTCCGGCCGCCGCCGGTCCCGGCGGAGGCCCCGGACTTCGTGAAGCGCGTCAGCGCCGCGATGATCGAGGGCAAGGGCGACCTCCTGCCGGTCAGCGCGTTCCCGCCGGACGGCACCTGGCCGACCGGCACCGCGAAGTGGGAGAAGCGGAACCTCGCGCCGGAGATCCCGGCCTGGGACGAGGCCCTCTGCATCCAGTGCAACAAGTGCGCCTTCGTGTGCCCGCACTCCGCGATCCGGGCCAAGATCTACGAGCCCGCCGCGCTGTCGGGCGCGCCGGCGACCTTCAAGTCCGTGGACTTCAAGAGCCGCGAGCTGCCCGGCCTCAAGTACACGATCCAGGTGGCGCCCGAGGACTGCACGGGCTGCTCGCTCTGCGTCGTCGTCTGCCCCGCGAAGGACAAGTCGAACCCGAAGCACAAGTCGATCGACATGGTGCCCCAGGCCCCGCTGCGGGAGCCGGAGCACGCGAACTTCGAGTTCTTCCTCGGCCTGCCCGAGCCGGACCGGACGGCGATGAAGGCCGACGTGAAGACCACGCAGTTCGCCACGCCGCTCTTCGAGTTCAGCGGCGCCTGCGCGGGCTGCGGCGAGACGCCGTACCTCAAGCTCCTCAGCCAGATGTTCGGCGACCGGCTCCTCGTCGCCAACGCGACGGGCTGCTCGTCCATCTACGGCGGCAACCTGCCGACCACGCCCTGGACCACCGATCGGAACGGCCGCGGCCCGGCCTGGGCCAACTCGCTCTTCGAGGACAACGCGGAGCTCGGGCTCGGCCTGAGGCTCGGCGCCGACGCCCTGCGCGACCAGGCCCGGCAGCTCGCCGCGGGCGCGGGGCTCTCCGACGAGCTCGCGAAGGGCCTGCTCGAGGCCGACCAGTCCACCGAGGCGGGGATCGCGGCGCAGCGGGAGCGCGTCGAGCTGCTCCGCAAGGTGCTCGCGAAGCGGACGGACGAGCCGTCGCGCCGCCTCTCGGCGCTCGCGGACTACCTCGTGAAGAAGTCGGTCTGGCTCGTGGGCGGCGACGGCTGGGCCTACGACATCGGCTTCGGCGGCCTCGACCACGTGCTGTCGCTGGGCCGGGACGTGAACATCCTCGTGCTCGACACGGAGGTCTACTCGAACACGGGCGGGCAGCAGTCGAAGGCGACCCCGCTGGGCGCGGCGGCGAAGTTCGCCGCGGCGGGGAAGGAGGCGCCCAAGAAGGACCTGGGCCTCATCGCGATGAGCTACGGGAACGCCTACGTGGCGCGCGTGGCCTTCGGCGCGAAGGACGCGCAGACCGTGAAGGCCTTCGCGGAGGCGGAGTCCTACCCGGGCCCGTCGCTGATCATCGCGTACAGCCACTGCATCGCGCACGGCTACGACCTCTCGCAGGGCGCGCGGCAGCAGAAGCTCGCCGTGGACTCGGGGATCTGGCCGATCTACCGCTACGACCCGCGCGTCGGGGCGACGGGCGCGCCGGCGCTGCAGCTCGACTCGGGGCCGGCGACGGTGTCGCCGATGGAGTACCTCCGCAACGAGACGAGGTTCTGGATGGCGGAGCGGTATGATCCCAAGCGGTTCCAGCGCCTGCTCGCCGCGGCGCAGCGCCAGGCGGCGGTGACGGGCTCGATCTACAAGCAGCTCGCGGGCATCCACGTGGATCCGGAGGCGAAATAGCATGGACCTTCGCACGACCTACCTCGGGATGGAGCTGAAGCACCCGCTCATGCCGGGCGCCTCGCCGCTGGTGGACGACCTCGACATGGTGAAGCGGCTCGAGGACGCCGGCGCGTCGGCGATCGTGATGCACTCGCTCTTCGAGGAGCAGATCGTCGCCGAGCAGATGGGCTTCCAGCGGGTGCGGGACGGGAACGAGGACTCGTTCTCGGAGGCGGCGAGCTTCCTGCCGTCGCCGGACTCCTTCCGGCTGGGGCCGCACGAGTACCTGGACCACCTGGCGCAGGTGAAGAAGTCGGTGGGCGTGCCGGTGATCGGCTCGCTGAACGGCTCCACGCCCGGCGGCTGGCTGGAGTACGCGGGCCTCATCGAGCAGGCGGGGGCGGACGCCCTCGAGCTGAACGTCTACATGGTCCCGACGGACGTCGAGGAGCCCGGGTCGGCGGTGGAGGACCGGGTCGTCGGGATGGTGAAGGAGGTGAAGGGGAAGGTGAAGATCCCCGTCGCCGTGAAGCTGTCGCCGTTCTTCACGTCGCTGCCGCACGTCGCCAAGCGCCTCGAGAAGGCGGGGGCGGACGGGCTGGTGGTGCTGAACCGCTTCTACCAGCCGGACCTCGACGTGGAAAACCTCGAGGTCTCGAGGGTGCTGAGGCTCTCGACGCCGGCGGAGCTGAACCTCCGGCTGCGGACGCTCGCGCTGCTGTCGGGGCGGGTGACGACCTCGCTGGCGCTGACGGGCGGCGTGCACGGGGGGATCGACGCGCTGAAGGGCGTGATGTGCGGGGCGCACGCGGTCCAGATGGTGTCGGCGCTGCTGAAGCGCGGGCCCGGCGTGCTGAGCTCGGCGCGCGACGAGATGGAGGAGTGGCTCGAGGAGCACGAGTACCACTCGCTGCGCCAGGCGCAGGGCAGCATGAGCCTCCTGAAATGCCCGAACCCGCACGCCTACGAGCGCGGCAACTACGTGCTCGTGCTGCAGGGCTGGCGGGGCGAGGTGCCCGGGCCGGAGCTGAGGCCGGGGAGCTAGAATCGGTCCCGTGCAGCGAATCGCGACGCTCTTCGCCCTGGCCTTCCTGGTCTCCTGCGACGCCAAGGCGCCGTCGCCGACTCCGGATCCCGGGACTCGCGACCCTTTCGGGCGGGCGGCGGCCGGCGGGTCGGACGCGCCGATCGCGTACGGCGCGCGGCGGGCCTTCGTGGTCGGCGTGACGAGCTACCCCGCGGAGTCGGTCAGCGACCTCTCGGGCCCGGCCTTCGACGCGGCGGACGTCGCGGCGACGCTGGCGTCGCGCTTCGGCTTCGAGGTCGAGCTGCACCTGGACCGGCCCAGCCCCGTTCCCGGGCTCGCGGTGTCGCCGGCCCCGCTGACGAAGGCGGAACTGGTTCGTCGTCTCGAGGCGTTCCGCGCGAAGTTGACCCGCCGGGACGCGGCGCTGTTCTACTTCGCGGGCCACGGCCTTCCCGGGAAGCTCCTGCCCGGCGACGCGGAGCTGCCGTCGACGGATCCCGCGTCGTGGAGGAACCTCTGGCCGGTGGCGGAGGTCGCGGCCACGCTGCGCGCCGCCGAGGCCCACCACACGCTGGTCGTGCTCGACTGCTGCTTCAGCGGCGCGGCGCTGGCGGAGAAGTCCGAGCTGCGCGACGCGGTGACCGTGCTGGGCCCGGCGGCGCTGAGGGTCTCCGAGAAGGAGAACCTGGGCCGGGTCTTCAACCGGCGGTCCTTCCAGGTGATCACGGCGGGGGCGGGGGACGAGGCGGTGGCGGACCTGAGCCAGGCGGCGAACGCGTACGCGGCGCTGCCGAAGGACCTCGAGGGCCACTCGCCGTTCACGGGGGTGCTGTTGCAGGCGCTGCGGGGCCTGACCGGCCGCCCGGACGGGATCCTGCCGGCGAGCGACCTCGGCCACTACCTCTCGCACACGCTGGTGAACGAGAACCGGAGCTTCCGGGCGAAGCAGGCGCCGCGCTACGCGGCCCTGGGCGGCGGCGAGGGCGACTTCCTGTTCCTGCCGGTGCGTCCCGTCCTCAATCCCAAGCTCGTCTCGCCGCTGTACATGGCGGGACCCGAGTATGCCGAGCTCCGCGCGTCGGCGGCCGAGGCGCTGGCGCGCTTCGTCGCCGAGCAGCCCGAGCGCGCGGACCTGGTGCGCTCGGCGGTGCCGCACGTGGCGAGGCTGCTGCGGGATCCGCAGGCGGGGCCGAGGACCGCGGCCGCGAGGGCGCTGGCGGATCTCGCGAGGGATCCGGCGCCGGAGTTCGCGGCAACGATCGGGCCGCTCACGGCGCTGCTCCCGGACGCGGAGGCGGCGCGGGCGCTGGGGGCGCTGGCCCCGCTGGCCGATGCGCCCGCGGTCGCGGCGATGAAGGCGTACCTGGACGGGCTGGAGGCGGCCTGGAACGCCCTGCTCGCCGGGCGCCGTCCCCCGGAGGAGGCGCGCCGACGGATCGAGTCGGCCCCGCCCGCCTCGTCGGCCTCGATGGCGGACCTCGAGCAGCGCCGGCTCCTGCTCGGGTGGCTGGACTCGACGGGCTCGAAGCTGGTCGCCGAGGCGCAGCGCCGCCACGACAAGGGACGGGAATTCCTGGCCCGCGCCGAGCAGTACGTCGCCGATCTACGGCACTTCGAAGGCCGGCTCGCCGCGGCCAAGGCCCTGGACTTCGACGGCTTCGCGCCGAACCCAGCGGGCGGTGATGCCCGGCTCTGGCCGGGGAGCGACGAGGAGGCCCGCGCCTGGCGGCTGCTGGAGTCCACGTTCGACGTCCGGCCGCTCTGGACCAGCCCCGTGGACCACCCCGGCGCGGGGAACTCCACCGTCGCGGTCTCCCCAGACGGGGCCTGGATCGCCACGTCGGGCCCCGACGACTGGCTGCATCTCTGGAACGCGGCGGACGGACGCCGCCTGAAGTCGCGGTCCGCGCGGCACTGCCGCTCGCTGCGCTTCAGCCCGGACGGGAAGCGCCTCGCCGGGGTCGAGGAGTGCGCGCGGGCCTGGACCCTGCCGGAGCTGGAGCCGATCGAGCTGCCCGACTTCCGCGCGCTGGTCCTGGCCTGGTCGCCCGACGGGAAGCGCCTCGCGATCGCCGGCGCGGACGGGCAGCTCACCGACTGGGACCTGGCCCGGGGCGAGCGGCTCCGCCGCTTCCGGGCCGCGGACAACAACCCGCGGGCGCTCGAGTGGCTCGCCGACGGCGGGCTGCTGGTGGCCGACGTCCGGTTCGGCCTCAGCCATTGGCCCCGCGACGAGACAAAGGGGCCGAAGCGGATGCAGGCGGGGGGCCGCGTGGACGCGCTGCGCTCCGAGGGGGACCGGGTCCTGGTCGTCGGCGAGTTCGGCGCGCGCTGGTACCATCCCGCCGAGCGGACGCTCGGCGTGGTCATCGCCCGGGACGTGGTGGACGCGGTCGTCGCGGGGAACGGGGCGCGCTTCGTCGCGCGGGCCGGTCGACTCGACCGGGAAGGGGCGGACCCGGCCTGGAGCCTCGAGGGGGCCGTTCCGACCCGCCTTGCCTGCAGCGCGGACGGGCGCGTCCTCGCCGGGTCGTTGGGCACCCAGCTGCTCGTCTACGACGGGGTCGACGGGCGGGCGCGGTCCGGGTCGCCGGGTCCCGCGGGCGGCGTCGTGGCCTCCGTCTTCCTCCCCGACGGCCGCCGCTTCGTCTCGTGCGACAACCGGGGCTGGATCCATGCCTGGGACTCGGTGCGCGGAACCGTGCTCTGGAGCCTGGGCCCGAAGGGCGGGTCCGCCACGCGCCTGGCGGTTTCCGCGGACGGGACGACGCTCTACGTGGCGCGCGGGGCCCGGGTCGAGGCGCTGGCGGCGGCGGACGGGAAGCCGATCTGGATCGCGGAGCGCCCGAGGAAGGTGGAGTCGCTGGCGGTGCTCGCCGACGGGCGCCTGGCGGCGGGCGACGCCGAGGAGGCGGCCGTGCTCGATCCCGCGGACGGGACGCCGCGACTGGCCTTCGCGGCCAAGGCGGGAAACGCGATCGCCGGCAGCCCCGACGGTACGCTGATCGCCTGCCTGAACTTCGACGTCACCCTGCACGACGCGAAGTCGGGGCGCCTGCTTCTGAGGAAGACCTGGCCCGACGGCGGCTCCTGCATGGCCTTCCATCCCGACGGCCTCTGGATGGCCGTGGGCGGCGGGCAGGGAAACCTCTATCGCTTCAACCTCGAGTCCGGCGACGACTTCCGCGTGCTGAAGTCGCATTCCGGCGAGATCACGTCGCTGGCGATCTTCCCGGACGGCGGCGCGATGGCCACCGCGGGCTTCGAGAAGAGCCTGGTGCTGTGGAACCTGGAGTCGGCCGAACCCGACCCGAAGGTCCGCATCCCCCTGCCGAGCTGGACGCCCAGCCTCGCGGTGGCCCCGGATGGGAAGTCGATGCTGACCGGCTCCGAGGATTCCCGCCTCGTCCTCTGGGCGACGCCGCGGACCCGGGAGCTGCGCATCCTGCGCGACACCGGCGGAAACCCGGGGTCGGACCTGTACTTCAGCGCCGACGGGACCCGGATCGCGACGCCCAGCCAGGGCGAGGTGCGGGTCCGGGACATCGAGTCTGGCCGCCTGCTGGAAACGCACCGACCCGGATTGGACCGCCTGCGCCGCGTCGCCCTCCTCGAGGGCGGAGGAGTGGCCGCCCTGGGACTGGAGGGCGGCGCGCTGCTCGTGCCCGGCCGCGCCGAGCCCGTCCGCCACCTGGACGGCGCGAAGGAGATGGCGGTGTCCCCCGACCGGAAGCGCGTCGCCTTCCTGCACAAGGGCGATGTGGTCGGTCTCGAGGCCTCCGGCGAGGCGTGGAAGACCTGGCCCCGGCCCCCGGGGACGACGCTGATCACCCTCCAGTTCGCGGGGCCGGACGGCGTGGCCGCCTCGGACGACGACGGGCGGCTCTGGATCTTCGGCGACGCCGAGCCGAGGCCGCTGCGCATCGCGTGGCGGGGCCTGAGGAACTTCGCGGTGGATCCGGCCGGGCGGCGGGCGGCGGGGAGGGCCCCGGGCCGGGACCTCCAGGTCTGGGACCTGCAGGCCGGCACGCTCCTGGCCCGCCTGCCGGGCGCGGAAGGCGAGCAGTTCGACCTCGCGTTCTCGCCCGACGGGGCGCGGCTCGCGGCGGCCGGGGAGCGGGGCACCCTGAGGATCTGGGAGCTCGCGACGAACCGGCTCCAGGTGGCCTACGCGCTGTCGCACGCGACGCGCGTGCGCTTCCGCCCCGGCGGGAACGAGCTGGTCACGGGGGGCTCGGACGGGCTGGTCCGCTTCTGGGACGCCTCGGGCCGCATGCCCGACCTCTCGACCAGCCTGGCGACGCACGAGTTCATCGGCACCGAGCTGCGGATCCGCACGGGGACGTGCGCGACGCTCTGGGAGACTCCGCCGGCCGCGGCGATCCCCCACCTCCAGGAGTCCCTCGGCGGCCTGGCGGCGCGGGCCGCGTCGGAGGACGAGTTCCGGGCGGCCGCCGCGCGGGCGATCGCCTCCCATGGCGCGGTGGAGGCGGGCCTCCTATTGGCCCGCGGGATCGAGGGCCCGTCCGGGGAGGAGCTGCGGTACGCGCTGGGCTGGGAGCTCCACCAGCGGGGCAACGAGGCGTCGGACCTCGGGGCCTGGCGGATCGCGATCCGCCGCTACGACGGCGCCCGCGAGGCCGGATGGAAGATCGATGGCGGCGTCGGGCCGCTGGTGACCGCGCTCGAGGCGCGCGACTGGAAGACCGCCCTCGAGCTGCTCCCGGGAGTCCGCCTCGAGGAAGGGAGGAAGCACCGGTTCGCGCTCTTCCTGACGGTGGCGGCCGAGGGAACCGGGGCGGCGCTCAAGGCGTTGCCGGTGAGCGACCCCTTCCGGCGGGCCCTGGCGGGGACGGACGACGAGACGGAGTTCTTCCGCTACCTCGAGTCCCTGCCGGACGGCCGGCGCTGGCGCGGGGAGGCCCTGGTCATGTTCGCCTTCCGGGACCGCCAGCAGGGTCGGCCGGAGGAGGCGGCGCGGAAACTGAAGGCGGCGTCGGAGCTGCTGCTGCCCGCGTCCCTGCTCGGCGAGGTCGCGCGGCGCGAGGTCGCGGCCGATCAGAAGTAGACGTGGATCCCGACGCCGACGGTCGAGGAGCGCTCGTCGTAGAACTGGCCGTCGGGGCTGCGGCCCCGGTAGTACTCGGTCATCAGGCGGATGCGGCGACGCCCGCGGATCGGGTTGTGCAGGAGGATCCCCGCCTTCGCCGAGAGGTCCAGCCCGAAGTTGCTCTCCTGCGTCCACTGGAAGTCGACCGCGAAGACGGGATGCGCCGCGCCGCCGAACCAGTCCGTGCCGGGCTCCCACTCGCCGCCCAGCTGGAGCAGCAGCGGGTCGATGTCGGACGGATCCGAGTGGACCATGCTCCCGATCCCGGCGACCGCCCGGAAATCCTTCCACTGGTACGAGGCCTTGAAGTCGACGACCTCGTAGCTCAGGTTGACGCGGTCGACCGGCCCGCGCAGCAGGAACTCGTCGCCGAGGTGGCTGCTCTGGTGGAAGATCCGGAGCTGCAGGGCCCAGTCGCCGCGGGACCAGGCGAGCGGGAAGCCGAGCAGGTAGTCCGCGTTGATGAGGTCGAAGCTCTCCGCGGCGAGGTCGAAGACCGCGAAGACGCCCGCGTGGACGCCGAACTCGAGCCGGCCCAGGTCCCCGAGGCTCCAGCCCGCCAGCCCGAACATCTCGCCGAAGCTGACCGCGGCCGCGTGGCGGACCACGCCGTTGTCGGTCAGGTAGTAGCGGTACACCGCGCCGAAGTGCGGGTCGCGCGGATCCGCGAGGATCGGCTGGAAGAGGTGCCACTCGGGGAAGGGCGTGAAGTCCTGCTCGGCGGCCGGAGGCGCGGGGGTCGGGGCGGGCGTCGGGCCCGGCTGGACCTGGGCCAGGAGCGCGAGCACCAGGGCGGGAAGCATGGGCAGGAATTGTAGCCGATGTATGATGCGATTCGAACCCCGGAGGTGACATGCGACGCCTGATTCCCGTCGTCGTCCTGCTCGCGGCCTGCTCGAAGCCCCAGTTCGAGCCGCTCGACGCGAAGTTCCTCGCGAAGCCGCCCGCCCCCAAGGTCCCCCCCGGCGCCTTCCCGGCGGCCGCGTCGTCCCGGCTCACCGAGCTCGCGGGCCACGAAGGCGGCAAGGTCTACGTCGCGTGGTCCCCGGACGGCAAGTACCTGGCCACCGCCGGCTACGGCGACCAGGGCCTGGCGCTCTGGGACGCCGTCGACTTCAAGCAGCTCGGCGCCGCCAGGATGGACTACCGGGCCTCGGGCGTCGCCTGGCTTCCGGACTCCACCGCGCTGCTGACGACCGACGTCTACGGCTTCGTGACGTACTGGACCCCGGGCCCCGCGGGGCCGGTGGATCCCGTTCCCGTGCAGACGCCCTTCAAGGACCAGGGCGGCATCCACGGGATGGCGCTCAGCCCGAACGGGACGCTCCTCGCGGCCGTGTCGTGGGGCTCCGGCGTCCTGCTCTGGGACGTCGCCGGCCGGAAGCCGCTGCGCACCTTCGCCGCGGGGAAGATGTTCCGCGCGGCCGCGTTCTCGCCCGACGGCGGGTCGCTCGCGGTCACCGGGGGCTCGCCGCCGACCTTCACGGTCGTCGACCTCGCGAAGCGCACGGCGACGGAGTGGAAGGTCGACAAGGCCGAGCCGACGGGCGAGGGCAGCGACCTCGCCTACGGCTCCGACGGGAAGTTCTTCTGCGCGGGCTACAACGACACGACCTTCACGATCCGCGAGGCCGCCGGGATGAAGGAGCTCCACAACCACTTCCTGCGCAACGCGAGCGTCTGGGCCGTGCGCTTCAGCGCCGACGGGAAGGTGCTGGCGACGAGCCAGACCGGCCTCGGGATCTACCTCTGGGACCCGATCGGCCGGGCCGTCCTGAAGTTCCACGAGATCAAGGGGACGAACGCGGCGGCGCTCGCCTTCAGCCCGGACGGGAAGACCCTGGCCGCGGGGCTCGAGGACGGGAAGGTGAACATCTACCGCTAGCGCCATTCGTGCTTCGGGTAGCGGCGCTGCAGCTCCTTCTTCAGCTTCGGGTAGTGGTCGCGCCAGAAACCCTCGAGGTCCGCGGTGACCTGCACCGGCCGCTGGCTCGGCGCGAGGATGCGCACGATGGGGACGACGCGGCCCAGCGCGAGCCGGGGCGTGCGCTCCACCCCGTAGAGGTCCTGGATCTTCGCCTCGATCGCCACCGTCCCGTCCGGCGCGTAGTCGACCTTCGGGCGGCGGCCGTTGGGCAGCTCCAGCCGGTCGGGCGCGTGCTTCTCGACGAGCGCGACCTGCGGTCCCGACAGCCAGGCCTTCACGACCGGCAGGACCTTCTTCTCGCCGAGCTCCTTGGCCGACACCGCGCCGTCGCAGAGCTGCTCGACGATCGATAGGCGGTCCGCGTCGCCGATCGACGGGATCCCGAGCTCGGGGCAGGACTTCGCGACGAGGTTGACGCGCCGGATCCAGGCCTCGACGGCGTCGTCCCAGCCGGGCAGCCGCAGGCGCCCCGCGCCCACCTCGAGGGCGAGCAGCCGGGCCGCCTCCTCCGCCGGGGCCCGGTCCAGGCGCCGCGACTCGAGCGCGAGATCGCGGTAGCGCAGTTCCTCGTCGGCCACGACGCGGCGCGGGCCCGGGTCGTACTCGACCTTCACGCCGCGCGACATCGCCTCCGGGTAGAGGCGCTCCAGCCAGGCGAGCTCCACGGGCGAGCAGAGCGAGAAGATCGTCTCGACGCCCCCGCGGACCTCGACCTCGCGGACCTCGGCGGCGACGAAGAGCGAGCCGGAGCGGGCGGCGCTCTCGCGGGCGAGGAGGCCGCGGCGGCCGTGCACCATCTCGCAGCGCAGCGTGCCCTCGTCGAGGCGGCGCGTCACGCGGTCGGGGAAACCCGCGAGGAGGCAGGGCCGCAGGTCGCCCTCGCGGAGGACGTCGATCGTCAGCCCCTCGCGCTCGGCGAGGCGGAGGATCTGGTCCGCGGCCTGGCCGACCTGGCGGGCGGCGGAGGCGTGGATCCCGGCCTTGCGGCAGGCCTCGGGCTGGTACTGGCGGGACGCGGCGAACTCCCAGGCCCGGCGCAGGCGGTCGAGGTCCGAGCCGTCGCCGTCGCCGATGCGGTCCTCGCGGGCCTCGGCGGTCGATCCGTCGACGCCCCGGCGCAGGAGGTCGCGGCCCGAGAGCAGCGCGGCCGCGAGCGAGGCCCGGGGCACGCAGCCCGCCTCGTCCGCCGCGAGCAGCATCCGCGAGAGCCGGGGATGCAGCGGGAACGCAGCCATGCGGCGGCCGGAGTCCGTCACGCGGCCGGCCGCGTCGAGGGCGCCGAGCTCGCCGAGCAGGCCGAGGGCGTGCGGGAGCGCGGCGGGCTCGGGGGCCTCCAGCCAGCGGAA
>CAYXGZ010000078.1:0-12323 GCA_964464755.1 uncultured Planctomycetales bacterium | reverse complement strand
TCCTTGAGCAGCGCCTTGACGCGCTCCTCGAACTCGCCGCGGATCTTCGTGCCGGCCACGAGCGCGCCCAGGTCCAGCGACAGGAGGCGCCGGCCCTTCAGGCTCTCGGGGACGTCGCCGGCCACGATGCGGCGGGCCAGGCCCTCGACGATCGCCGTCTTGCCGACGCCGGGCTCGCCGATGAGCACGGGGTTGTTCTTCGTGCGCCGCGAGAGGATCTGCATCACGCGGCGGATCTCCTCGTCCCGCCCCACCACGGGGTCGAGCTTGCCCTGCTCGGCCATCGCCGTGAGGTCGCGCGTGAACTTCTCGAGCGTCTTGTAGCGGGACTCCGCGTCCGGGCTGTCGACCTTCTGCGCGCCGCGCAGGCGGCGCACGGCCTCGAGCAGGCGCTTGCGCTCCAGGCCGAAGGTCCCCGCCATCGCCAGGAGCAGGTGCTCGCCGGAGACGTAGCCGTCGCCCAGGGCCTTCGCCTCCTTCTCGGCGTCGGCCAGGACGCGGTTCGCGGGCTGGGAGAGGTAGACCGCGGCCTCGCCGCCCTTGCGGGCCGGCAGCAGCGAGAGGTTCTTCTCCAGCTTCTCGCGCAGCGCGACGACGTCCGCCGGCAGCGACTCCAGGACCGGCTTGACGACGCCGTCCTCCTGGTCCAGCAGGGCCGTCATCAGGTGCTCCGGATGGAGCTCCGGATGGCCCGCCTCCTGCGCCGCGGCGTGGGCCGCCCGCAGGGCCTCCTGCGCCTTCGTGGTGTACTTCTCGAGGTTCATGGACTAGGGAGGCGCAATCGTTGTGCCAGCGGGAGCGGAGGGAATCCACGGAACGCTATGGGGGATAGATGGTTGCACCCCCGGAACCCGCCGCTCCGCCTGCCTGCGAAAGTGGCAGGCTATCTCAGCTTGGTCGGGTCCTTTTCGACGGTCACCTGGATGGTGTAGCCGGTGGCGACCGAGAGGACGGCGCGCTCGACCTCGAGGAAGGCCTTGGTCTTCGGGCCGGGCGGGCGGGAGCCGCGGCCCGTGTCGTCGTTGTCCTCGCAGGTGATGCAGCGCTTCCAGGTGTCCGTCTCGACGAAGATGATGCGCTTCCACTTCAGGACGTCCTTGTTGCCCTCGCGCTCCGCGCGGCGCAGGGCCTCGAGGTTGATCATCTCGACGGGCGTCTCCTGGAGCTGGTCGAAGCCCTTGCGGCGGATCTCGGTGAGCAGCCCGGCCATCACGGAGTCCGGCACGGCGTCGGAGAGGTAGGGGTCCATGTAGAGCCGCAGGAAGGGCTCGTCCTTCGCGTTGGCCGGGCCGCGCTTGGCGCGCCAGCTCTCGGAGAGCATGAGCCGGTACGTGTGGATCCACTTCTTCTGGCCGGTCTGGGGGTTCTGGATGAAGTCGAAGCGCAGGTAGCTGATCTTGGCGACCTGCGTCGCGCCCTCCTCGGGCGTCACGCCGTCGGTGGACGAGCCGGTCCCGCTGCAGCCCAGGGCCAGCAGCGCGATCCAGGCCCCGCTACGGACGATACGCATCCCACGCCTCCTGGACCGCCGCGACGAGGTCCTTCAACGGGACGCTCTTCTGGTCGGGACTCCTGCGCGTCCGCACGTCGGCCGTGCCGCCCTCGACGGACTTCTTGCCGATCGTCACGCGGACCGGGACGCCGAGGAGGTCCGCGTCGGCGAACTTCACGCCGGGCGCCTCGTCGCGGTCGTCCCAGAGAACCTCCCACCCGGCCTTCTCGAGGTCCGCGACGGCCTGCTCGGCGAGGGCGAGGACCTTCTCCTCCTTGCCCTTCAGGCTCGCGAGGTGGACCTGGAAGGGGGCGAGCTCGCGCGGCCAGCAGGGGCCCGCGGCGTCGTGGTGGTTCTCCACGGCGGCGGCCGCGATGCGGGTGACGCCGATGCCGTAGCAGCCCATGACCATCGGCTTGCGCTGCTGCTGGGGGTCGAGGAACTCGCAGCGCATCTTCTCGGAGTAGCGCGTGCCGAGCTTGAAGACGTGGCCGATCTCGACGCCGGTCTCGAAGCGCAGCGGGTCGCCGCACTTCGGGCAGGGGTCGCCCTCGACGGCGAAGCGGAGGTCCGCGAAGCTCTCCGGGTTGAAGTCCCGGTGGAGGTTGACGTTCTGCAAGTGAACGTCGGCGCGGTTCGAGCCCGTGACGAAGTTCTTGAGGTGGTGCAGGGCCTCGTCGGCGAGGATCCGCGCCTTGAGCCCGACGGGGCCGCTGAAGCCGATCGGGCCGCCCGTCGCGGCCTGGATCTCCGCGGGCGTCATCAGCTCCAGGGTCGTGACCTTGGCGGCCCGCCGCAGCTTCATCGGGTTGACCTCGTGGTCGCCCCGCACGAGCGCCGCCAGGGGCCCCCGGTCGGTACGGAAGAGGATCGTCTTGACGAGCTCGGCCGGCCGGACCTTGAGGAACTCGCAGACCTGCTCGACGGTGTGCGCCCCCGGGGTCTTCACCTCGGAGACGCCCAGGATCATCGAGGTCTCCTGGTTCTGGTCGACGCCGCCCTTGGCCTGGCCGACCCCCGCCTTCTCCGTGTTGGCCGCGTAGCCGCAGGCCTTGCAGATGACGATGTGGTCCTCGCCCGCCGGGGCGAGCGCCATGAACTCGTGGGAGACGTCGCCGCCGATCAGCCCGGTGTCCGCCTCGACGGGCAGGAACTTCAGGCCGCAGCGCGTGAAGATCCGGACGTAGGCGTCGTACATGAGCTGGTAGCTCTTGTCGAGCCCGGCGAAGTCCGCGTCGAACGAGTACGCGTCCTTCATGATGAACTCGCGGGTCCGGACGACGCCGAAGCGCGGCCGGGCCTCGTCGCGGAACTTCGACTGGATCTGGTAGAGGTTCAGCGGGAGCTGCCGGTACGAGAGGTTCGAGCCCCGGACCACGTCCGTGATGACCTCCTCGTGGGTCGGGCCGAGCACGTTGACGTGCCCCTTCCGGTCCTGGAGCTTCATCATCGTGTCGCCGAAGGCTTCGAGGCGGCCGGTCTCCTTCCAGAGCTCGGCCGGGTGGAGGACGGGGAGGTAGACCTCGATGGCGCCGGCGCGGTTCATCTCCTCGCGGACGATGCGCTGGATCTTCTGGAGGACCCGGACGCCCAGGGGCAGCCAGGAGTACACGCCCGCCGAGAGCTGGCGGACCAGCCCGGCGCGGACCATGAGCTTGTGGCTCGTGCTCTCCGCGTCGGCGGGGGCCTCGCGGAGCGTCGGGTAGAAGGCTCGGGACCAGCGCATAGGCCGACCGTTATATCAGTCCGGGTGGGATCACTCCACCTTGAACGTGCAGGCCTGCGCGACGTCCTTCTTCAGCCCGCCCTGCTGGACCGCGACCTTCAGGGAGCCGCTCCCGGAGCCCGAGGGCCGGCCCTTCGCGGCGTCGAAGCCGCCCTCGGCCGTCCCCTCCCCGCTCACGCGCGGGGCCATGTCCTCGTCGGCCCGCTTCGAGAACGCGAGCTTCGCCGTCCGCTTCGCCCCGGCGCCGCCGGGGACGTACTCCAGCGCGAAGCCCAGCGCGAAGTCGTAGGTCAGCTTCCCCGCCGGCGTCACCGGGCCCGCCAGGCCCAGCAGGGCCGACGGGTTCCACGCCGGGAACTGCTCGAGGTAGTCGCCCAGGCCCTCGTGGCCCAGCACGGCCCCCGCCGTCGAGACCTTCAGGTGGAAGCCCTTCTCGTGCAGCGGGGCGAAGACCGCCGCGGCCGCGCCCTCCGACTTCGGCACGCCGCCCTTCGTCCACTCGTACTTGAAGGCCTGGTCCCGCACCTTGCCCGAGGCCTTCACCGAGCGCAGCGCGCCGTTGAGGCGGATCGTCCCGCCCTCCACGGACTCCACCGTCCAGGCGACCTGGAAGGCGACGGAGTGCGCCGTCGCCCGCCCGTCGCTCGACTCGACGGTCGTCTCCTGGGCGTAGCTCACCGTCCAGGCGTCGTGCCGCTCGACCTTCAGGGCCGGGTCCTGCAGCAGCGCCGCGGCCAGCAGCAGGGGGATCACGCCTTCTCCCGCTTCAGCTCGGCCGACTGCTTCAGGTCGAAGCGGCCCTTGATCTCGATCTCGTCGCCCGACGGCCCGGGCACCTTCAGCGTCGCCTTGATCGTCAGCTTCGACTCGAGGGTCCTCGGCCGGCCCGACTCGATCTGGAAGGTCGACTTGCCCTCGCCCTTGCCCTCCATGGAGCCCTCGATCTTGAGCTTCATGTCCCCCTCCTTCGCCTCGGCGGGCTCGGAGCTGACCTTGTACGTCGAGACGAGCATCGCGCAGGGCGCGCCCGCCTCCTCGGCCCGCTTCTCGTACGTGGTCGTGGACTCGACCTTCACGAGGATGGGCAGGCTCGGCAGCCGCAGGCTGTCGGAGCCTTTCCAGGTCGAGCCCGGCCCGACGGGCTCCTCGGGCAGCAGCCCGACGACGCCGCCGAGGTCGAAGATCCGCTCCGCGTAGCCGCCCGCGTCGCCGGCCGCCAGCACGCCGACCTTGCCCCGCGGCGAGATCGTCAGCGTCACCTTCTCCGTGGCCACCGCGCGCAGCGCCTTGTCCGGGTTGACCCCGAAGTTCCCCGGGCCCTCGGCCGGCTCCTCCTTGGGCGCGTCGCCGTCCTTCTCGCGGTCGTAGGCGAACACGATGTCGTTGACGAGGAAGTAGCCCGAGGCCTTGAGCTTCCAGATCCTCCCCTCGAGGACCATCGAGCCGTCCTCCTTGACGGAGGTCACCTCGAGGCGCGCCTCGCCGGAGAGCTTCACCTCGACGGGATCCTCGCCCACGATCTCGGCGAACTCCTCGGGGATCTCGTCGACGTGGACCTTGTAGGACTGGGAGAACTCGAGGACGACCTTCTCGCCGGCCGCGAACGACCATCGCAGGGGCGCCTTGCCGTCGTCCTGCAGGAGGAGGACGGCCGCCAGCAGCACCGCGAACCTCATGCTCACCTCCGGTCCCCTCATCGTAGCCCCGGCCGGGGCCGGGTCCTCCGGGAATCCGCCTCATGGCCCGTCCCGCGTCCGTATAATCTGGCGTTCCATGACGCGACTCCCCCTCGCCGCCGTCCTCTGGCTCGCCGCCGCCGCCCCGGCCCTCGCCCAGGGCGACGCCGAGGCCCAGCGAAAGGTCCACGAGAAGGCCCTGCGCAGCGTCACGGGCATCCGCGCCAAGGCCCCCCTCGGGGAGCGCTCCGGCACCGGCATCGTCCTCACGGCCGACGGCCTCATCCTCACGAGCTACGCCGTCGTCCCCGAGGGCTCGACGAACATCCGCGTCTGGCTCAACGGCCCCCGCCTCCTCCAGGCCGAGATCGTCGCCACGGCGCGCGACTCCGAGCTGACCCTCCTGCGCGTGAAGCCCAAGGGCGAGCTCAGCCCGATCGAGCTCGGCGACTCCGACGGCGTGAAGGTCGGCGACGCGGTCTACACGTTCGGCAACGCCTCGAACTCCATCATCGACAACGACGCGGCCTCGCTGGCCGCGGGCGTCGTCAGCGCGCGCTACCGCCTCGACCAGCCCCGCGCCAACTCGACCTACGTCGGGCCGGTCATCGAGTCGACGGCCGCCGTGAACCCGAAGATCGAGGGCGGCCCGCTGCTCGACGGCGCCGGGCGCATGGTGGGCTTCGTCACGCTGAACTACTCGCCGCACCGCTTCCTCGGCGCGGCGATCCCGGTCAACCTCCTCAAGCCGGTGATCGACCGCCTCAAGGCGGGCCCGGCGGTCGACCCGGGCGAGAAGCCCGGCGAGGAAGTCGAGGGCTGGATCGGCCTGAAGGTCGCCGACAAGGACGGCGCGGCCGTCGTCGACTCCGTCGAGCCCTCCTCCCCCGCGGCCGAGGCGGGCCTCGCGTCGGGCATGAAGGTGCTGGCCGTCGGCGGCGCGGCCGTGAAGGACGCCGCGGCGTACCTGGCCGCCGTGAAGGACCTGAAGTCGGGCTCGACGCTGTTCCTCAAGGTCGACGACCGGGGGGACGCCCAGGTGCTGAAGATCCCCGTGGGGAGGAAGAAGTGAAGCGCGCGCTCGCGATCGCGCTGCTGCTCGCGGTGGCCCCGGCCGCCTCGGGCCAGGACGGGCTGCAGGCCGCGCTGGCGGCGAAGGTCCGGGCGCTGCGCGAGGCCGCCGGCCGCTGCGTGGTCGCCATCGAGATCGTCCGGGACGCCGACCCCGAGGGCCGGCAGGGCTCGGGCGGCGCGGGCACGGACCGCGACTACTACAACCGCCCCGCGGGCCCCTGCACCGGGACCATCTGGTCCGCCGACGGCTACATCCTGACGACCTCGTTCAACGCCTCCGGCGACGTGAAGTCGATCACCGTCACGCTCTCCGACGGGCGCGAGTTCCCCGCCGAGCGCCTCGGCTGGGACAAGACGCTCGACATCGCCCTGCTGAAGATCGAGGCCGCGGACCTCCCCGTGCCGCCGCGCGCGGATCCCGCGAAGGCCGCCGTCGGCGACCTCGTCGCGATCCTCGGCCGGGCGCCGGACAAGAACTCCGTCACCGTGAACCGGGGCATCCTCAGCGCCCTGAACCGCTTCAAGAACACGGCGCTGCAGACCGACGCGGAGCTCAACTACGGCAACGCGGGCGGGCCGCTGCTGACGCTCGACGGCGCGCTGCTCGGCCTGGCGGGCCGGGTCCAGCCGCGCGCCCCCTGGGGCCAGTCCAGCGGCGTCGGGTTCGCGACGAAGCTCGCCGAGATCGACAAGGCGCTGCCGGAGCTGAAGAAGAAGCGCCGCACCGAGAAGGCCTCGAAGGAGCCCTGGATGGGGATCACCCTCGCCGACCCCAAGGAGGGCGACGAGGGCGCCGTGATCGACCAGGTCGTCGGCAACTCGCCCGCCGAGGAGGCGGGCCTGGAGTCGGGCGACGTGATCGTCGCGGCCGCCGGCAAGCCCGTGAAGACGGGCGAGGAGCTCCGGGGCCTGCTCGCCGAGCGGAAGCCCGGCGACGAGGTGGAGCTCAAGGTCCGGCGCCAGGACGCCAAGGGCGCGAAGGTCGACAAGGCCGTGAAGGTCCGCCTCGCGGAGAACCCCAACTAATGAAGACGCTCGCGCTCGCCCTCCTGGCGGCCGGGGCCGCGCTGGCCCAGGACCCCGACCCGGTCGCCGCGCACGCCGCGGAGCTCAAGGCCGTCGTGGCGAAGGTGACGCCCGGGTACGTGTTCATCGGCGGCGGCTCCGGCGTCTGCGTCTCCGGGGACGGCTGGATCCTGACGAACCACCACGTCGCCGGCGGCCAGAAGGTCTGGCCCGTGCGCTTCAGCGGCGGGAAGTCGTTCACGGCGGACCTGGTCGGCTGGCACCCGCTGGACGACGTCGCGGTCCTCAAGGTCCGCGGCGGGAAGGACCTCCCCTTCGTGCCGCTGGGCGACTCCGAGGCGCTGCGGGTCGGCGACTCCGTGATCGCCGTCGGCAACCCCTTCCTGCTCGGCAACGAATCGTGGGAGCCGACGGTGACCTTCGGCATGGTCTCGGCGCTGCACGTGTACCTGGACAATCCCGGGTACAAGGACGCCGTGGTGACCGACGCGCAGATCAACCCCGGCAACTCGGGCGGGCCGCTGATCACGATGAAGGGCGAGGTGATCGGCATCAACGGCCGCATCGAGATCCGCCGCTTCATGAACCGCGTCAACACGGGCATCGGCTACGCGATCCCGTCGGCGCAGATCTCGCGCTTCCTCCCCCACTACAAGGCGGGCGGCCGCCAGTGGGGCGGGCACCTCTCGGGCGTGACGCTCACCGAGTCGGGGGATGACCAGTACCCGAATTGCGGCGAGTACGGCGACGGCGTGCTCGTCGTGGGCCTGGCCGAGGGCTGCCCCGCGGACAAGGCGGGCCTGAAGCTCGGGGACCTCGTCTTCAACATCGGCGGTCGGCGCGTCCACAACCTGAACCGGCTGCACGGCGTCGTGGGGACCTACCCCGCCGGCGCGGTGGTCCTGGTCCGGGGCAAGCGCTGGAGCGACGAGGCGAAGAAATTCGAGGGCTTCGAGGCCCGCGTGCTCCTGGGCGACCCGGAGCAGATGAAGGAGTACCACGTCCAGGGCGGCAACCGCTACTACGGCTTCCTGCCGGACTACTTCCACGCGGGCAAGGGCTTCAAGGTCGCGGAGATCCTCGTCGGCGCGCCCGGCCCGAAGGCCGGCGTGAAGGCCGGCGACCTCGTGACGGCCGCGGACGGGGAGCCGGTCGCGAACTGGGAGGACTTCCGCATGCGGATGGGCCTCCGCCAGCCCGGCGACAAGGTGAAGCTCTCGATCCAGCGGGAGGGCGGGGCCGTCGAGGTGGAGATGACGCTGGAGCGGCGGGATCTCGCCCAGGACCAGGTCGCGCCGCCCAAGGCGCCGCCGAAGGACGACAAGAAGAGGAAGGACGACGAGGAGGAGTGACCGGCTAGGTCAGCGCCCGCCAGACCTCGTCCTTCTCGTCCCACGACAGCTTCGCCTTCCGCTCCCCGTACCACACGAGCCACGCGTCGGCGGCCCGCGCCGGGTCCTTCTCGCGGAGGTCGAACTGCGTGCCCGTCACCAGGCAGAGGACGTGGAGGAGCTGGAAGAACGAGAGGTCCTTGGAGAGCGCCTGGGCGCAGAGGTCGAGGGTGTCCCGGTCGCCCGAGAGCAGCAGGTCGAGGTGCTGCGCCCACTTCTCCTTGAAGAGGCGCTGCATGACCGAGTTGAGGTAGACCTTGGTGGGCTGCGCGGAGAGGCGCCGCCGCTCCGTCTCCGTCACCTTCATTTTCTCGGTCTTCTTGGACATGGCGACCCGAGTCTACCCTGCCGCTCGGGGGGGCGCCACTCGAAAACGCCGGACGCCGCCGTTGACCGGCCCCCGGCACCGGCCTATCATGCGCGCGTGAACCGGCCCCGGAAGATCACGCTCGCGCACAGCCCCGACAGCGACGACGCCTTCATGTTCTACGGCCTCTCGAAGGGCAAGGTCGACGCGAGGGGCTTCGAGATCCAGCACGTCCTCGAGGACATCGAGAGCCTGAACCTGCACGCCCAGGAGGGCTTCTACGACGTGACGGCCGTCAGCTTCCACGCCTGGCCCCACGTGCGGGACCAGTACGTGCTGACGCGCTGCGGGGCGAGCGTCGGCGACGGCTACGGGCCCGTGCTCGTCTCGCGCCGCCCGCTGGCCCGGCAGGAGCTCGAGGACGTCACGATCGCCGTCGCCGGGACCCTGACGACCTCGTACCTGGCGCTGAAGCTCTACTGCCCCGGGGTGAAGACCCGGGTCATGCCCTTCGACCGCATCCAGGACGCGGTGCTGCGGGGGGACGTCGACGCCGGGCTGCTGATCCACGAGGGCCAGCTCACGTTCCAGGAGACGAAGCTCCACCGGGTCGCCGACCTCGGCGAGTGGTGGGGCCAGGAGACCGGGCTCCCGCTGCCCCTCGGCGGCAACGCGGTGCGCCGCTCCTTCCCCGCGGACGTGAAGCGGGACCTCGCGGCCGTGGTGAAGTCGACGATCGAGTACGGCCTGGCCCACCGGGCCGAGGCGCTCGAGCACGCGCTCTCCTACGGGCGGGGGCTCGACAAGGCGAAGGGCGACCGCTTCGTCGGGATGTACGTGAACGACTACACCGTCGACCTCGGCCCGCGGGGCGAGGAGGCGCTGAAGCTCCTGTACCAGCTCGGCCACGAGGCGGGGCTGATCCGGGAGCGGGTCGTCCCGGAATTCGCCGCGTAGTCCGAACTTTCCGGCCGCCCGCGATACCCATCTTCCGGAACCGGAGGACCCCCCCATGAAGCTCGCGCTCGTGCTCGCGGCCCCGCTGCTCGCGGCGGCCGCGGCGTTCGCCCAGGACGGGACGGTGGAGAAGGCGCTCAAGGACCTCGGCAGCGAGGACTACGGCGTCCGGGAGAAGGCGGCCGCGACGCTGCGCAAGGAGGGCGCCGCCGCGGCGGAGGCCCTGCGCAAGGCGTCGGAGCAGGACCCGGACCCCGAGGTGCGCCAGCGCGCGAAGCAGCTGCTCGAGGAGCTGGCGCGGCCGGGCGCGGCCCCGAAGGCCCCGGCGCCCCGCGCCGGCGCGCGGCCCGGGACCGTCGTCGTGAAGATGATCAACGGGGACGCGACGTACGTCCTCACGCCCGCGTCGGGGGAGTCGATCACGTTCCAGCGCCGGGCGGACGGCTCCGTGCGCCTGGAGCACCCGGACGGCCGGGGCGGCTCCGCGGTCGTCGAGGCCGCGTCGCTCGAGGCGTTCCTGAAGGACCACGCGAAGCTCGCGGCGCGGTTCGGGATCACGGCGGAGGGCATCGACCTGGACGGCCTGAAGGTCGCCTTCGGCGCGAAGGTCCGGGAGCTGCCGCGCCGCTGGAAGCTCGAGGAGGAGTTCCCGGCGGAGCCGTTCGACGGCCTGCAGGAGGAGCTGCGGCGGATGATGGACGAGCTGCGCAAGCGCCGGCCGCTGGAGCTGCCGCCCGACTGGGACCCGGAGGGCTTCTTCGGGGTGCCGGCCGTGAAGGGCGCGCGGCTCGGCGCGGTGCCGGAGCTCCTGCGCTCGCACCTGAAGCTGCCGGAGGGCCGGGGCGTCGTCGTGGAGTCGGTCCGCGAGGGCTCGACGGCGGAGGCCGCGGGGCTGAAGACGCACGACGTGATCCTGGAGATCGACGGCAAGCCGGTGTCCTCCTCCCGCGACGTGAAGGAGCTCCTCAAGGGCGACTCGACGGTCAAGGTGGTCCGCGGGGGGCGCGAGGAAAACGTGAAGCCCGCGCCCAAGGAGTATTGACCGGGGGTTTTTCCCTAGGGCGAAAATTTCCACGCCGTATACGCGGCCCGGAGCCCCCTCCGGGCCGCTTATAATTTTCGCGCGGATTCGCCGGGATATCGTTGACGCCCCACGACCGCTTGTGGTATCAACGCACCTGGGTAGTACAGGTAGTACGGCTGAAGGTGAACACCGCGGGCGACGGGAGCCCGACGACATAAAAGATTTGAACCGGCGTCCGGAAGGGCGCCGGCCGAGTCGGAACGAGGGAGGGGGGTCCTGAAGGTGCACACCGCCGTACCGCCGTCGCTGTTTCTCCGGTAAACCAGGGGTAGAATCTTTTTATGTCACGCCGTCCCGCCGGTCGACCCGCCGAGCCGGGAGGGGGTAGTTTGGGGAGGAGAGCCGTCATGCCGGGCAACCTGTTCGAGAAGGCCGGATCGTCCGCCGCGGTCGAGCCCGCGGCGAAGAAGGGCCGCAAGGGCACCGCGTCCAAGGCGCGGGGCCTGAAGTTCCACCGCGTCTACACCCGTCCCGGGGTGCATCCGTTCGACGAGATCGTCTGGGAGAAGCGCTCCTCGAAGATCTCGAACCCGGACGGGTCCACGGTCTTCGAGATGAAGGACGTCGAGATCCCGGCGGGCTGGAGCCAGCTGGCGACCGACATCATCGTGTCGAAGTACTTCCGGAAGGCCGGCGTCCCCGGCACCGGGCACGAGGTCTCCGCCCGCCAGCCCGTCGTGCGGGTCGCCCGCACGCTGCGGAAGGCCGGCGAGACGCTCGGGTCGTACTTCACCTCGAAGGAGGACGCGGACGCCTTCGAGATGGAGCTGACGTACATGCTCATCCACCAGCTCGGCGCGTTCAACTCGCCGGTCTGGTTCAACTGCGGCCTGGCCCAGGAGTACGGCATCACGGGCAAGCCCGTGGGCAACTGGTACTGGAACGAGCGCAGCGGCCAGGTCGAGGAGGCCGTGGACTCCTACACGCGGCCCCAGCTGTCGGCCTGCTTCATCCAGAAGATCCAGGACGACCTGATGGACATGGCCGAGCAGGTCAAGCGCGAGATGCGGATCTTCAAGTTCGGCTCGGGCACGGGCACGAACTTCTCCGCGATCCGGGCCGAGGGGGAGAAGCTCTCCAGCGGCGGCACCTCGAGCGGCCTGATGAGCTTCCTGGAGATCTACGACAAGGCGGCCGGGGCCATCAAGAGCGGCGGCACGACGCGCCGGGCCGCGAAGATGGTCTGCCTCGACATGGACCACCCGGAGGTGGAGCGCTTCATCAACTGGAAGCTCCGCGAGGAGGAGAAGGCCCGCATCCTGATCGAGCTGGGCGGCATGGACGCCGACTTCAACGGCGAGGCCTACCACACGGTCAGCGGCCAGAACTCCAACAACTCCGTCCGCATCCCCGACCGCTTCATGGAGGCCCTCGCCCGCGACGGCGAGTGGGCCACCACCTGGCGCACCGGCGGGTCGCCCGCCCGCGTCTACCAGGCCCGCGAGCTCTGGGACAAGATCGCCACGGCCGCCTGGCGCTGCGCCGACCCGGGCGTGCAGTTCGACTCGACGATCAACGCCTGGCACACGTGCCCGAACACGGACAAGATCAACGCCTCGAACCCGTGCAGCGAGTACATGTTCCTCGACG
>CAYXGZ010000077.1:0-12459 GCA_964464755.1 uncultured Planctomycetales bacterium | reverse complement strand
GAGACCGTCTGGCGCCAGGCCGACCGCTACGGCATCCCGCGCCTCGTCCTCGTCAACAAGATGGACCGCCCCGGCGCCGACTACGACGCCTCCCTCGCCACGCTCCGCTCCAAGCTCGGCGCCAATCCGGTCGCGGTCACGATCCCCTGGGGCTCCGGCTCCACCTTCCAGGGCGTCGTCGACGTGCTCCGCCGCAAGGCCCTCCGCTTCGAGGGCGAGAAGGGCGAGGAGGTCAAGGCCGTCGCCGTGCCCGCGGAGCTCCGCGACGCCGCCGAGGCCGCCCGCCAGGCCACGCTCGAGGCCGTCGCCGACTACGACGACGCGCTGCTCTCCCAGCTCCTCGACGGGAAGGAGCCGGAGGAGGCCGCGATCGTCCGCGCGCTGCGCCGGGCCGTCATCGCCGGCAAGGTCGTCGCCGCGTTCGCCGGCTCCTCGCTGCACTACCAGGGCGTCCAGCCCGTCCTCGACGCCGTCGTCGCGCTGCTCCCGTCGCCGCTCGACCGGCCCGTGGTGCGCGGCCTCGACCCCGAGACCGAGAAGCCCGTCGAGCGCGACATCCGCAAGGACAAGTCCCTCGCCGCGCTCGCGTTCAAGACCGAGACCGACGCCCACGGCGAGCTGACCTACGTCCGCGTCTACACGGGCCAGATCCGCTCGGGCGACGGGCTCTACAACCCGCGCCTCGACAAGCACGAGCGCACCCAGCGCCTCTTCCGCATGTTCTCCCACAGCCGCGAGGCCGTGGAGACCGCGGGCCCGGGCGAGATCGTCGGCGTCGTCGGCCTCAAGCTCACCGCGACCGGCGACACCCTGACGGAGAAGAAGGCCCCGATCCTCCTCGAGCGCATGGCCTTCCCGGAGCCCGTCGTCAACTTCGCCGTCGAGCCGAAGTCCAGCGCCGACAAGGACAAGCTCGACGAGGTCCTCAAGCGCCTCTCGAAGGACGACCCGACCTTCAAGGTCAGCACGGACCCCGAGACGGGCCAGACGATCCTGCACTGCATGGGCGAGCTGCACGGCGAGATCCTGCTCTACCGCATCAACCAGGACTTCCGCACGCCCGCGAACATCGGCGAGCCCCGCGTCGCGTACCGCGAGGCGATCGAGTCCGTCGGGACCGCCGACGAGAGCTACACGGTCAAGGTGGGGGAGAAGACCCTCTTCGGCCGCGTCGCCATCGAGATCCGGCCGGACCGCGAGGCCGTCGCGCCGGTCTTCGAGCAGAGGCTCGACTACGAGTCCGAGAAGCAGCTCCGGCGCTACGTCGCGGCCATCAAGGAGGGCCTGATGAGCGCCGCGGGCTCCGGGCCGGTCGCGGGCTACCCGATGACGTACCTGCGGGTCATCCTCACGGGCGGCCAGGTGACGACCGACTCCGCCGATCCCGCGTACAGCGCGGCGGCCGTGCAGGCGCTGAAGGTCGCGCTGTCCAAGGTGAAGACGACGATCCTCGAGCCGCACATGCGCTTCGAGGTCTCCGCGCCCGACGAGTACGTGGGCGACCTGCTCAACGACCTCAACCGGCGCGGCGCCGAGATCGCCGACATGACGGCGGAGAAGGGCGAGAAGACGATCCGGGGCAACGTGGCCCTCGCGAAGATGTTCGGCTACGCCTCGACGATGCGCGGGCTGACCCAGGGCCGCGGCCGCTACACCCTCGAGCCCTTCGAGTACCGGGCGGTGCCGGCGGCCGAGCGCGCGAAGTTCGGGCTATGAGCCGGGCCGCCGTCCTCGCGCTGCTCCTGCTCGCCGCCTGCTCGACGCCGCCCCCGCTCCGCCGCGAGGACGGGAAGTCCATCGCGGTCGGCGACGACATCCTCTACGGCTACTCCGTGCCCCCGCTGCCCGAGGGCGTGCCGCTCTCGAGGGCGAGGCCGGGGAGCACGCTGGTGCTCTGGAACGGGAAGGGCTTCGAGGCGCTGCTGAAGATCGGGGATCCTTGCAGGATCGTCGCAGGTCTGGGGCCTGCGGACATGTCTGGAAACCGTCTAGGAGGGCTCCTACTTGCGAAGATAGTCCTGGAGCCGTACTTCCCTCAATTCAAGATCGACGACACCCTCTTCTTGAGGAATCCCGATCCCAAGTTGCCCAGCGATCCGGCGGACGCTGATGGACTAATGCCCTCGGATGCGCTGAAGGCAGTCCTGGAATCCGGCCGCGCCCTTCGTTGCGCCCTGGACAACGTCCCCCCGCAGTTCATGAAGTCCGGCGGGAGGGTCCGGGTGCTGGCCCGGTTGGCCGTCGACGCCCCCGCGAAGGACCTCGCGGAGATCGCGGCGGCCGCGACGCGGGAGGCGTACTCCCGGGACGCGCGCGTCGTCGCGGAGGCCTGTCTCGCCCGCGCGGAACTGGGGCCGGAGCCCCTGAAGGCGCTCTTCCGCGGGCTCGCCGCGCGTTCAGACCGAGATGAACTCCGCGGCGTGCTCGAGTCCGTCCTCCGCCACCCCTCGGCGGACGCGGCGTTGCTCGACCTGGCGCTCGCGGACCTGGGCCGACGGGACCTGCCGTCCTCCGCGCGGCGCGAGCTCGCCGTCGCCGTCGCGAAATCGCCCGCGCTGACGCCCGGAATCCGCGCGAAGCTCGAGTCGCTCGACTTCGAGTACGCCGAGGACCGCGAGGCGGTGCGCGCGGCGCTCCGCTGAGGGGTTTCCCTCGGGGATTCCGCTTGACTCGGGCGGGACCCTCGGTATACTTGGCCACTCTTTCCAAGGGACTTACAGGGCCATGGCGCAGAGAATCCGCATCCGCATCGAGGGCTACGATCACGAGGTGATCGACCAGTCCGCGCTCGACATCGTGAACACCTCGAAGCGCACCGGCGCCAAGGTCCACGGGCCGATCCCGCTGCCCACGAAGATCGAGCGGATCACGGTCCTGCGCTCGCCGCACGTCGACAAGAAGTCGCGCGAGCAGTTCGAGATGCGCACGCACAAGCGGATCATCGACATCACGGAGCCGACCTCGAAGACGATCGACGAGCTCCGGAACCTGAACATGCCGGCCGGCATCGACATCCGCGTCAAGGCGATGCTGGACGAGAAGTAGAGGCCGATAGCACGGAACCCCCATGGCGGAACTCCCCCTGTTCTCGAAGGACGGCAAGAGCGCCGGCACCGTGAAGGTCGACGAGAAGATCTTCGGCGACAAGGTGAAGAAGCGCCTGCTGCACCAGGTCGTCATCATCTACGAGGCGAACCAGCGCGAGGGCAACGCCTCGACGAAGGGCCGCGGCGAGGTCGCCGGCTCGACGCGCAAGCCCTGGCCCCAGAAGCACACGGGCATGGCGCGCTCCGGCACGGTCCGCTCCCCGATCTGGCGCCACGGCGGCATCGTGTTCGGCCCCAAGCCCCGCGAGTACCGCCAGGGGATCACGCCCTCGATGCGCCGCGCGGCGCTCGACTCGGCGCTGCTCGGGAAGATCCTCGACAAGGAAGTCGGCGTGATCGAGGGCTTCGCGTTCTCGAAGCCCGCGACGAAGTCCTTCGTCGGGCTGCTGAAGAACACGGGCTACGACCGCTCGGTCCTGGCCGTGACGAAGGCCAACGACCGCAACGCCCACCTCTCCGTGCGCAACCTGCCGCGGGTGAAGATGGTGCCGGTCGCCGAGCTGAACGCCTACGACGTCATCAAGTACAACCGGGTCCTCCTCACGAGGGAGGCCCTCGACGCGATCCTCGCGATCCGCAAGGACACGGAGAAGGCGCCCGCCGCCAAGTAGCATGCGCAATCCCCACCTCGTCCTCACGAAGCCGCTGGTCACCGAGAAGTCGATGGCGGGCCAGGCGGCCGGCAAGTACACCTTCCTCGTCTCGGTCGACGTGAACAAGATCGAGGTCCGCCGCGCGGTCGAGAAGATCTACAACGTGAAGGTCGCGGCGGTGCGGACCGTGAAGGTGAAGGGGAAGGTCAAGCGGCAGAAGAACATGCTCCTCGAGGGCCGCCGCAAGAACTGGAAGAAGGCCTACGTGACCCTGAAGGAGGGGTTCCGCCTGGACCTCATCTAGGCCGGAACACGACCCATGCCCGTTCGCGAGTACAAGCCGACCAGCGCGGGGCGCCGCGGCGCCACCGTCTCGGACTTCGCCGAGATCACCGCGAGCAAGCCCTTCAAGGCCCTGACCGAGGCGGTGCGCAAGACGGGCGGCCGGGGCAACTCGGGCCGCCTGACGACGCGCCACATCGGCGGGGGCAACCGCCGCCGCTACCGGATCATCGACTTCAAGCGCAACAAGGACGGGGTCCCCGGCACGGTCGAGGAGATCGAGTACGATCCGAACCGCTCGGCGCGGATCGCGCTGATCAAGTACAAGGACGGCGAGCGCCGCTACATCCTCCACCCCCAGGGCCTGAACGTCGGCGACGAGGTCCTCTCGGGCGAGAAGGTCGAGCCGCGCGTCGGCTCGGCGATGCCGATCAAGAACATCCCCACCGGCATGATGGTGCACAACCTGGAGCTGACGCCCGGCAAGGGCGGCCAGATCGTGCGCTCGGCCGGCGGCTTCGGGATCGTCCAGGCGAAGGAAGGGAACTACGCCGACGTCCAGCTGCCCAGCGGCGAGGTGCGGCGGGTGCACGTGCGCTGCCGGGCGACGAT
The DNA here is from genome assembly GCA_964464755.1 of uncultured Planctomycetales bacterium. Lineage (GTDB taxonomy): Bacteria > Planctomycetota > MHYJ01 > MHYJ01 > JACPRB01 > CAYXGZ01. The sequence continues at coordinate 7,865 of CAYXGZ010000077.1, read as the reverse complement.
CGGCCAGGTCGGCAACTCGGACCACGCGAACATCGTGCTGGGCAAGGCCGGGCGGAAGCGCTGGGCCGGGGTCCGGCCGACCGTCCGCGGCACGGCGATGAACCCGATCTCGCACCCGATGGGCGGCGGCGAGGGCCGGTCCGGCGGCGGCCGCCACCCGATCAACTGGAAGGGCAGCAAGCTCGCCAAGGGCGGCAAGACGCGCCGGAGCAAGAACCGCTCGAACAAGTTCATCGTCCGCATGCGCAAGGCGGGACGATTCCAGAAGACGAGGAAATAGCCGACCATGAGCCGTTCGCTGAAGAAGGGTCCGTACATCGACCCCAAGCTGCAGAAGAAGGTGGAGAAGGCCCGCGCCGCCGGGGCCCGCGAGCCGATCAAGACCTGGTCGCGCCGCTCGACGATCTCCCCCGAGTTCGTGAACATGAACTTCATGGTCCACAACGGCAAGACCTTCGTGAAGGTGTTCGTCACGGAGGACATGGTGGGCCACAAGCTCGGCGAGTTCTCGCCGACCCGGGTGTTCAAGGGGCACCCCGGGAACAAGGCCAGCCCGACGGGCGGGGCGGCGGAGGCTTAAGACATGGCGGACCCCGCGATCCCGGCGACCCGTCCCGCGAAGGCCGAATCGGCCGCGCGGTACACGGCGCGCCTGCGCTACGCCCGCATCTCCGCGCGGAAGATGCGGTACGTGGTCGACCTCATCCGCGGCAAGGACTACAACAGCGCCCTGGCGATCCTGCGCGTCTGCTCGAAGCGCGGCGCGCCGTTCTGCAAGAAGCTCCTCGAGTCCGCCGCGGCCAACGCGGTGGACCTGGCCCGCCAGAAGAACGCGGACCTCGACGCGAACCTCCTGCACCTCGTGGAGGCCCGGGTCGAGGGCGGCCCCGTCATCAAGCGCTCCCGCGCCTCGTCGGTGCGGCGGCCCCAGCAGATCCTGAAGCGCCTCTGCCACGTGACGTTCGTCCTCGAGGAGCGCCCCGTGAAGGAGTCGCGCCGGGACCGCTCGAAGCGCCAGCGCCAGGAGCGCTCCCGCGCCGCGAAGCAGCAGGCGAAGGCGGCGGCCCCGGCCGCGCCCGCCGCGCCCAAGGACGGCGGCGCCAAGCCCGCCGAAGGGAAGAAGGAGTAGGAATGGGCCAGAAGGTCAACCCCACCTCGTTCCGCATCGGCGTCATCCTGCCGTGGCGGTCGCGGTGGTACGCGACGAAGCGGAACTACGGCAGCTGGCTGGTCGAGGACCAGAAGATCCGCCGCTTCGTGAAGAAGGAGTACGGCTTCGCCGGCATCTCGAAGATCGAGATCGAGCGCATCGGCGAGAAGCTCCGCGTCATCATCGTCGCGGCCCGCCCGGGCCTGCTCATCGGCAAGAAGGGCTCCAAGGTCGACAAGATCGGCGAGGACGTCGCCGTCCTGGTCGGCCGCGCCGTCGACGTCGACGTCAAGGACCTCCAGACCCCCGAGCTGGACAGCCAGATCGTCGGCGAGGCGATCTGCGAGCAGCTCAACCGCCGCGCCCCGTACCGCCGCACGATGCGGCGCTACGCCGAGATGATCATGGACCTCGGCGCCAAGGGCGTGAAGATCATGCTCAAGGGCCGCCTCGGCGGCGCCGAGATCGCCCGCAGCGAGTTCATCATGCTCGGCCGCATCCCGCTGAACACGCTGCGCGCCGACATCGACTTCGCCATCTCGACCGCGATCACGACCAAGGGGACCATCGGGGTCAAGACCTGGATCTACCACGGCGAGCGCTTCGACACCCGCGACGGGAAGGCCCCGGTGCCCGCGGGCGCCGGCGTCCCCGTGCTGGCCGGCGGAGCCCCGCCCGCCCCGAAGGCCTAGGAACCGACCGAGGATAAAGGACCGATCCCATGCTGATGCCGAAGCGGGTCAAGTGGCGCAAGACGCAGCGCGGACGCTACAAGGGCGTCGCCACGCGGGGCAACCGCGTCTCGTTCGGCGACTTCGCGCTGATGTGCATGGAGCTGGGCTGGCTCTCCGCCCGCGAGATCGAGGCGGGCCGCGTCGCCGCGACCCACGCGATGGGCACCGAGGGCCGCCTCTACATCCGCGTCTTCCCGCACAAGTCGATCTCCGCCAAGCCCGCCGAGACCCGAATGGGCAAGGGCAAGGGCGAGCCGGAGTACTACGCCGCCGTCGTCAAGCCGGGGACCATCCTGTACGAGGTCTCCGGCGTCGGGGAGGACTTCGCCAAGCAGGTCCTCAACCTCGTCGCCCACAAGGTCTCGCTCAAGACGCGCATGGTCGCGCGCAAGCGCTAGGGGATCCGCCATGGCCGCCAAAGCCAAGAAGAAGAACCTCCAGGCCCTGACCGACGACGAGCTCTCCCGCGAGCTCGACGGGATCCGCAAGACCCTCTTCGACCTCCGGGTCCGCCGCGTCACCGACGTCGTCGAGAACCCGGCCGCCTTCCGTCTCCACCGGCACCAGATCGCGCGGCTCGAGACCGAGCGCAGCGCCCGCCGGAACCGCAAGGCCGCCGAGGCCGCCGCGGCGAAGAAGGCCGCGTCCAAGGCCGCGCCGGCGAAGAAGCCGGCGACCCCCGCCGCCAAGTAGGCGGGCCCAAGGAGGATCCATGCCCAGGAAGGCCAAGCCCGCCCGCCCGGCCAAGCCGAAGGCCGCGGAGGCCCGCTCCGGTCCGAAGGCCGCCCCCAAGGCCGCCCCCAAGGCCGCCGCGCCGAAGCCCGAGAAGGTCAAGACCCCGCTCTCCAAGCACGAGCTCAACCAGTTCCGCACCGTCCTCCTCCTCATCCGCCGCAAGCTCCGCGGGGACGTCGACAAGCTCGAGACCCAGGCCCTCAAGGACTCCGGCTCCGGCGACCTCTCCAGCCTCCCCATGCACATGGCGGACCAGGGCACCGACAACTTCGAGCAGGACATCACCCTCGGCCTCATGGAGAGCGAGGGCGAGGAGCTCCAGGAGATCGAGGAGGCCCTCGAGCGCATCGTGGACCTCACCTACGGCGTCTGCGAGAACTGCCGCAAGCCGATCCCGAAGCCCCGCCTCAAGGCCATCCCCTACGCCCGCCTCTGCATCGGCTGCAAGACCAAGGAGGAAGGGGCGGCCTGAACGTGGTAGGATCGGTCCCCGCATGACCCGGCACCGGACCGCCTTCGCCGTCGCCGCCCTGGCCGCCACCGCCCTCGACCTCTGGACGAAGCACCTCGTCTTCCGGGCCATCCCCGAGGGCGGCGCCGAGGTCCCCGTCATCGACGGACTCTTCAGCTACGGCCGCACCACGAACCCCGGCATCGTCTTCGGGATGTTCCCCGGCGCCCGCCAGATCTTCCTCGTCGTCTCCGTCCTCGCCGTCCCCGCGATCCTCGCCATCTTCCTCTCGCTCCGGAAGCCGCACTGGATCGTCACCGCGTCCCTCGCCCTCATCCTCGGCGGCACCCTCGGCAACATGGCCGACCGCATCCTCGTCGGCGAGGTCCGCGACTTCATCAAGTTCCACTGGAACGGCCGAGTCTGGCCGCTCTTCAACCTGGCCGATTCGTACATCTGCGTCGGCGTCGCGCTCCTGTCGCTCGAGATGCTCCTCTTCGACGAGAAGAAGAAGCCCGCGGCCGCGGACCCGGGGAACTCCACCCAGGCCATCGCCGCGGGGCCCACCGAGCCCATGCCGCGCGCCGACGCCCCGGAGAACCCCGATGCCCCGAAAGTCCCCGGCGCGGCCCCCGCGCCGCCCGGCCCGGGCGCCTGAACCGGCGCCCGACCTCGCCGTCCGCGCCGGGCCCCTGGTCCTGCGCAACCCCGTCCTCGTCGCCTCCGGCACCTGGGGCGCGCTCATGGACACCGTCCTCGACCCCGGCCTGCTCGGCGGCGTCGTCGAGAAGACCGTCACCAAGCGCCCCCGCAAGGGCAACCCGCCCCCGCGCGTCTGGGAGACCGCCGGCGGCATGCTCAACTCGATCGGCCTCGAGAACTACGGGCTCGAGGGCTGGATCAAGAAGCGCTACCCCGAGGTGAAGGACTACCCCTGCGCGCTGGTCCTCTCCGTCTCCGGCGAGACCGTCGAGGAGTACGCCGAGCTCGTCGCCGCCCTCGACCGCCTCCCGCGCGTGGACGCCTTCGAGCTCAACATCAGCTGCCCCAACGTCTCGCACGGACTCGACCACGCGACCGACCCGGGCTCGACCGAGCGCGTCGTCCGACTCTGCCGCGCCGCGACCCGCCGGCCGATCTTCGCCAAGCTCACGCCGAACGTCACCGACGTCGTGCCCGTCGCCCGGGCCGCCATGGAGGGCGGCGCCGACGGCGTCTCGCTCATCAACACCCTCAAGGGCCTCGCCGTCGACTGGAGGCGCCGCGTCCCCCGGCTCGGCGGCTTCACCGGCGGCCTCTCCGGCCCGGCCGTCAAGCCCGTCGCCCTGCGCATGGTCTGGGAGATCGCCTCGAAGCTCCCCGGCACGCCCATCCTCGGCATCGGCGGCATCTCCCGCCCCGAGGACGTCCTCGAGTTCGCCGTCGCGGGGGCGTCGGCCGTCCAGGTCGGCACCGCGAACTTCGTCGACGTGCAGACCGGCTCGAGGCTCGTCGAGGGCGTGTCGAAGCTGCTCGCGGAGGCGGGGGTGAAGCGCTACGCGGACCTGGTGGGGACGCTCGCCGCGAAGGCCTAGAGGATCTTCTTGAGCGCGGCCGCGAGCCGGACGTACTGCTCCGCCGAGTTGTAGAGCTGCGCCGAGATCCGCACGAAGCGCCGCCCGTCCGGCCAGGCGATCACGGGCACCTCGATCCGGTGCTCCGCCAGCAGCCGCTCCTGCAGCGGGTCCAGCCCGAACGCGCCCGCCGTTGAGCGCCCGAACGTGCCCGGCAGCGGGATCGCCGCGAGCGAGCCGATCATCGACTCCGGCGCCGCGGGCGGCGTCCCCAGCGCCTCCCCGACGATCCTCCGCCCCTCGAGCGCCAGCGCCCGGTTGCGCCTCATCAGCTCCGGCCAGCCGCCCGGGAGCGCCGAGCCCAGGAGGCGCAGCGCGTCCGGCACGGCGAGCGCGGGGCTCGGATCGTCCGTGCCCATCCAGTCGAACTCGAGGTGGAAGCGCGAGCGGGGGCCCGGCGGCTCGTTCGCGCCGTGGCTGATCACCGGCGGCCGCAGCGCCGCGAGGCGCGACGCCGGGACGTGCACGAAGGCCGCGCCCTTCGGCGCGCAGACCCACTTGTGGCAGTTGCCGGTGTAGCCCGCGGCCCCCAGCCTCCCCAGGTCGAGCGCCAGCATGCCCGGCCCGTGCGCCCCGTCGACGACGACCTCGACGCCCGCCTTCTTCAGCTCCGCGACGAGGCGCTCCAGCGGGAGCACGAGCCCCGTGGGGCTCGTCACGTGGTCGAGGACGGCGAAGCGCGTGCGCGGCGTCGCGCGCCCGAGGATCGCCGCGACGGCCTCGTCCGCCGAGGCGAGGGGGAAGGGGAGCGGCGCGACGACGACCCGGGCGCCGGCCCTCGCGGCGGCGTGCTCCAGCGCGTTGCGCGTCGCGTTGTACTCGTGGTCGGTGACGAGGACCTCGTCGCCCGCGCGCAGGTCGAGCGACCCGACGAGCGCGTTGACGCCGGCCGTCGCGTTGGGGACGAAGGCGAGCTCCGCCGGGGGCGCGCCGACGAAGGCCGCGAGCGCCGCCCGGGCCGCGTCGCGCAGCGCGGGCAGGTCGCGGATGAAGAACTGGACGGGCTGCCGCTCCATCCTCGCGCGGGTCCGGTCCTGCGCCTCCTGCACCTCGCGGGGGCAGGAGCCGAAGGACCCGTGGTTGAGGAAGTCGATCCCGGGGTCGAGCGGCCAGGTGGGGGGCACGGCGACAGTCTAGCAGGCGGGCCGCCTTGCCGGGCCGGTCCGGCCGCCGTATACTGGTTCCCGATGCATCCCGCGCTGTCGGTGGTCATCGCCACCTCGCTGGGCTGGTCGGCCGCCGACTTGTCCGCGGCCGCCCCGGCGGATCTCCTCGTCGAGGCGCTCGCGACCGAGATCCGCGTCCGGCTCGGGAACCCGCCCGCGACCCCGGCCCCCTGCGCCGCGCCGGTCCCGGGCCTGCCCGCCGCCTCCGCTCCCGTCCTCGACGCCCCCGCGGCCGCGCCGGTCTTCACGACCGACCGCCGCGACGACGTCCGCTACGACTGGCGCCTGCCGGTCTTCCGCACGAAGCCCTGAGCCCCGGCCCCGCCCGCCCGCGCGTCCCCACCGTCCCGATCCCCGTCCCCAGCTCCAGAGGCCGGTCATGGAACAGGTCGTCGAATTCGTCGGCAGGATCCTCGGCAAGGTCTTCGGCACCCAGAACGAGCGCATGCTGCGCAAGCACTGGATCGTCGTCCGCGACCTCGTCAACCCGCTCGAGAAGAAAATGTCGGCGCTCCCGGACTCGGGCTTCCGCGAGCTCACGAAGTCCTTCAAGGAGCGCCTCGCCAAGGGCGAGTCCCTGGAGTCCGTGCTCCCCGAGGCCTTCGCCGCGGGCCGCGAGGCCGCGCGCCGGGCCCTCCGCATGCGCCACTTCGACGTGCAGCTCATCGGCGGCATGGTGCTCCACCAGGGCGGCATCGCCGAGATGGCCACGGGCGAGGGCAAGACGCTCGTCGCGACCCTGCCGGCCTACCTGAACGCGCTGACGGGCAAGGGCGTCCACGTCGTCACCGTGAACGACTACCTGGCCCGCCGCGACTGCCAGTGGAACGGGCCGATGTACGACCTGCTCGGCGTGACCGTCGCCTGCATCGGCCACGAGGAGTCCTACCTCTACGACCGGATGCAGCACCCGGACGGCGAGGACCGCCTGCGCTGCCTCCGCGGCGTGGACCGCCAGGAGGCCTACCGGGCGGACATCACCTACGGCACGAACAACGAGTTCGGCTTCGACTACCTCCGCGACAACCTGAAGGTCCGCAAGGAGGACCAGGCCCAGCGCGGCCACGTCTTCGCGATCGTGGACGAGGTGGACTCCATCCTCGTCGACGAGGCCCGCACGCCGCTCATCATCAGCGGCCCGGCCGAGGAGTCGCCGGAGAAGTACTACGTCGCCGACCGCGTGGCCCGCAAGCTCGTGCGGGGCGAGGAGATCGTCGGCAAGGACCGCGAGAAGATCCACACGGGCGACTTCGTGGTGAAGGAGAAGGAGCACATGGTCCTGCTCACGGAGCAGGGCATCGAGAAGGCCGAGTCGCTCGTCGGCGTCGGCTCCTTCTACTCGGGCGACAACATGGAGTGGCCGCACCACATCGAGACCGCCGTCAAGGCGCACCACCTCTACAAGCTCGACAAGGACTACGTCGTCCAGCAGGGCGAGGTGATCATCGTCGACGAGTTCACGGGCCGCATGATGCCCGGGCGCCGCTGGAGCGACGGCCTGCACCAGGCCGTCGAGGCCAAGGAGGGCCTGAAGATCCAGGAGGAGACGCAGACCTACGCGACGATCACCCTCCAGCACTACTTCAAGATGTACTCCAAGCTCTCGGGCATGACCGGCACCGCGGCGACCGAGGCGACCGAGTTCGACAAGATCTACAAGCTCGACGTCTGCCAGGTCCCGACGAACCGGCCGATGCTCCGGGAGAACTACCCCGACGTCGTCTACGGCTCCGAGTCGGAGAAGCTCGACGCCATCGAGGAGGAGATCTCCCGCCTCCACGCCACGGGCCGGCCCATCCTCGTCGGCACGACCTCCGTCGCGAAGTCCGAGGCGCTCGCCGAGCGCCTGAAGATGCGCGGCATCCGCCACGAGGTCCTCAACGCGAAGTACCACGAGAAGGAGGCCTACATCGTGGCCCGCGCGGGCCAGAAGGGCGCCGTGACGATCGCCACGAACATGGCGGGCCGCGGCACGGACATCAAACTCGGCCCCGGCGTCGCCGAGCTCGGGGGCCT
>CAYXGZ010000076.1:235-13615 GCA_964464755.1 uncultured Planctomycetales bacterium | reverse complement strand
GCGACGCGCGGCCTTCTGACCGGGCTTCTTGCGCTCCTTCATGCGGGGATCGCGCGTGAGGAAGCCTTCCTGCCGGAGTTTCGGGATCGTCGTGGGGTCGGCCTTGAGCAGGGCCCGGGCGATGCCGAGGCGGACGGCGCCGGACTGGCCCGTGGGGCCGCCGCCGGAGCAGTTGATGAGCAGGTCGTAGCGGCCGTAGGACCGGGTGGCGTGCAGCGGCTCGAGGGCCGCGTTGCGCTCCTCCTCGGTCAGGAAGTACTTGTCGAAGGGCCGGCGGTTGACGGTGATCTGGCCGGCGCCGACGGAGAGGCGGACCCGGGCGATGGCCGTCTTCCGGCGGCCGGTGCCCCAGACGTACTGCTTGCTCTCAGCCATGTCGGGTCCTACTTGATCTCGAGGGGTTTGGGGTCCTGGGCGGCGTGGGGATGCTCGGCCCCCGCGTAGACCTTCAGCTTCGTGATGCGCTGGCGGCCCAGCGTGCCGCGGGGCAGCATGTCCAGGACGGCGCGCCGCACGACCTCCTCGGGCCGCGTGACGATGCGCGTCGAGAACGGGATCTCCTTCTGGCCGCCGGGGTACGTCGAGAAGGTCTTGTAGATCTTCTGCTCGGGCTTGCGGCCGGTCAGGCGGATCTTCGAGGCGTTCAGCACCACGACGAAGTCGCCCGTGTCGAGGAAGGGCGTGTACGTGGGCTTGTGCTTGCCCATCAGCACGGTGGCGATGCGGGTCGCCATCCGGCCGAGGATGCGGTCCGTCGCGTCGACGACGTACCAGGAGGCCACGTGCGTCTTCGAGCTCGCGAGGAACGATTTCTGCTGGGTGCCGCGCATAAGAGGCGGGAACTATATCAGCGACGGGGGGTCAAGTCAAACCGAAATCGGTCAGCGGCCGAGGGCCCGGACCGCCAAGTCCGCCGCCGAGGCCAGGCCGAAGGCCCCCGCCGCCGCGAGCGTCCCCGGTCCCGGGTGGTCCGCGGCCGCCCCGATCCAGGCGAGGGCCGCCAGGCCCAGGACGACGCTCGGGACGACGTCCGCGGGGCGCCTCCGGGCGGGCGCGGGCGTCGCGAACGGGATGCGCACCGGGGCGTCGTGGAAGACCGGGGCTACTTCACCGCGTCCCGACGCCTCGGGACCAGGCTGGCCTTGCATTTCGGGCACTTCCCCCACTTGGGCAGCACGACGTCGGGGTCCTTCGGGCAGTAGTACTCGAAGTTCGGGTCGGCCTTCGAGCGCGGCTCGAGGCGGGCCCCGCACTGCGGGCACGGGCCGCCGAACTCGCGCACGACCTCCGGGTGCTGCGGGCAGGCGTACTCGAAGAGCTTGATCACGTCGTCGTACCACTCGCGCCACGCGCCGTAGGAGCGGTCCGCGTCGGTCCGGCCCGTGATCTGCTTGAGCGCCCAGTACGCGGCCTCGACGACGTTCGCCTCGCGGTCCTTCAGCCGCTCGATCAGCGTGGGCACGGCGTCCGTGCCGTCCGCGCCGTAGCCGCCGATGGCCATCGCCGCGTTCATGCGGACGAGGTCGTGGTCGTCCTTCAGGGCCCGCTTCACGAGCACGGACAGGTGGTCCGGCCGGCGCGTCGCTCCGAGCACGAGCACCGCCTCCGAGCGGAAGCGGAACTCGCGGTCGTCCAGGAACTCGATCACGCGGGCCAGGCAGGGCGCGTCGGAGCCCGCGGGCAGCAGCTCCTTGAGCGCGAAGAGCGCCGCGAGGCGCGTCTCCGGCGTCGCGTCGTCGAGCAGCGCGGCGATCTTGGCGACCGGCGGGTTCGGCGCGTGCAGGTTGCCGAACGCGGCCGCGGCCGCGCCGCGGACCATCGGGTCGGCGTCGGCCAGCCGGGGCTCGAGGTGCGCCGCGGACTCCGGCCGGTGCGAGAAGCCCAGGGCGATGACGGCGAGCCAGCGCCGGGCCGGGTCGGTGCTCGACGCGGCGTCGGTGGCCACCTCGTCGTAGCGCTTCCCCGTCATCTCGGAGATCTTCTGCTCGATCTGGACCATCAGGGCGTGGTTGCGGCTGTCGAGCGCGGCGTTGAACTCGGCGATGCGGAGGTTGAGCCAGTCGTAGAACTTGAGCGTGGACTCGTCGCCCGAGCGGCCCGCGCACCCGGCGGCGGCCAGCAGGACGAGCAGAGCGGCGGCGTGCTTCATGTGGCTTGAACGATCCCCGCGGGGACCGGTTGGCCGACATTATGTACGCCGTCCCCTCCCCTGTCGACCCCATTACCTTGACGGGTCCCCGGGGGGCCCCTATATTCCCTCCAATTCCGGGGCCCCATGACCGACAAGATCATCGGCGAAGGGATCACGTTCGACGACGTCCTGCTCGTCCCGCGCCGGTCGAAGGTCGTCCCCACCGAAGTCGACGTCTCCACCCGCCTCAGCTCCGGGATCCGGATCAACATCCCGCTCATCTCCGCGGCGATGGACACCGTCACCGAGGCCCGCCTCGCGATCGCGCTGGCCCAGGAGGGCGGCATCGGCATCGTCCACAAGAACCTCGCGCCCGCCGACCAGGCCCGCGAGGTCGCCAAGGTGAAGCGCTACGAGGCCGGCGTCGTCCAGGACCCCATCTGCCTCGGGCCCGAGGAGACCGTCGCGACGGCCCGCCGCTTCATGGCGGAGAACAACATCTCGGGCATCCCGATCACGCTGAACCGCAAGCTCCAGGGCATCGTCACCTCGCGCGACCTCCGCTTCCAGGGCGGGGACGAGCGCAAGCTCGCGGAGATCATGACCCGCTCGCCCCTGGTCACCGCGCCCGTCGGCATCTCCGCCGAGGACGCGCGGACCCTGCTCGGCAAGAGCAAGGTCGAGAAGCTGCTCATCGTGGACGACGCGATGACGCTCCGCGGCCTGGTCACGATGAAGGACCTCAACAAGGTCCGCCTCCACCCCCGGGCCTGCAAGGACTCGCGCGGCCGGCTCCGCGTCGGCGCCGCGGTCGGCGTCTTCGACCTCGACCGCGCGACGCTCCTCGTCGAGGCGGGCGCGGACGTGATCGTGGTCGACACGGCCCACGGCCACTCGGAGAACGTGATCACGACGGTCCGCGACATCCGCAAGAAGCATCCCGAGGTGCAGCTCGTCGCGGGCAACATCGCCACGGCCGAGGCGGCCCGGGACCTCGTCGAGGCGGGCGTCAACGGCCTCAAGGTCGGCATCGGGCCCGGCTCGATCTGCACGACGCGCATCATCGCGGGCGTCGGCGTCCCGCAGATCACGGCGGTCATGGAGGTCGCGCGCGTCGCCGAGCCCGCGGGCATCCCGGTGATCGCCGACGGCGGCATCCGGCACTCCGGCGACATCACGAAGGCCCTCGCGGCCGGCGCGAGCTGCGTCATGGTCGGCAGCCTGCTCGCGGGCTGCGCCGAGAGCCCGGGCGAGACGATCATCCACAAGGGCCGCAACTACAAGGTCTACCGCGGCATGGGCTCGCTCGGCGCGATGGTCAAGGGCTCCAAGGACCGCTACGGCCAGCGCGACGTCGAGGACAAGGGCAAGCTCGTCCCCGAGGGCGTCGAGGGCATGGTCCCGACCAAGGGCTCCCTGCACGACCTCGTCTACCAGATGGTCGGCGGCGTCCGCGCGGGCATGGGCTACTGCGGCACGCAGACGATCGACGAGCTGCGCACGCAGACCCGCTTCATCCGCGTCAGCTCCGCGGGCCTGCGCGAGAGCCACCCCCACGACATCCTGATCATCAAGGAAGCGCCGAACTACAGCGTCGAAGGGAGGGAGTGATGGGCCGGACCGCCTCCCGCAAGCCGCCCGCCCCGTCCGGGGCGTTCGGGCCCGAGATCCTCGTCGATCCGCCCGGACCGCGGGCGAAGGCGATCATCGACCGCGACGCGCGCTTCATCACGCCGAGCTACACGCGCTCCTACCCGCTGGTGATCGACCGCGGCGAGGGGCAGTTCCTCTGGGATCCGGACGGCAACCGCTTCCTCGACTTCACGGCCGGCGTCGCCGTCAACGCCGTCGGCCATGCCCACCCCGAGGTGGTCGCCGCGGTGGCCGCCCAGGCCGGCCGCTTCATGCACATGGCCGGGACGGACTTCTACTACGACGTCATGGCCCGCTTCGCCGAGAAGCTCGCCTCGCTGGCCCCCGGCCGCGAGCCCAAGCAGTGCTTCCTCACGAACTCGGGCACCGAGTCCAACGAGGCGGCCATCAAGCTCGCCCGCTACGTCACGCGCCGCCCGCGCCTCATCGCGTTCTACAACTCCTTCCACGGCCGGACGCTCGGCGCGCTCTCGCTGACCGCCTCGAAGCCCGCGCAGCGGAGGCACTTCGCCCCGCTGCTCGACGTCACCCACGCGATCTTCAACGACCTCGAGTTCCTCACGAAGTGGGTCTTCCGCAAGACCTGCCCGCCCGAGGACGTCGCCGCGATCTTCGTCGAGCCCGTCCAGGGCGAGGGCGGCTACAACGTCGCGACCAGGGACTTCCTGCAGGGCCTCCGCAAGGTCTGCGACGAGCACGGCATCCTCCTCGTCGCCGACGAGGTGCAGACCTGGCTCGGCCGGACCGGGAAGATCAACGCGATGGACCACTTCGGGGTCGTCCCCGACATCCTCACGGTCGCCAAGCCCGTGGGCGGCGGGCTCCCGATCGGCGCCATGATCGCCCGCAAGGACCTCCACGTCTGGCCCTCGGGCGCCCACGCGAACACCTTCGGCGGCAACCCCGTCGCCTGCGCGGCGGGGCTCAAGACGATCGAGATCATCGAGCGCGACGGGCTGGTCGAAAGCGCCGCCGAGCTCGGCACCTACCTCTCGGTCAAGCTCAAGGCCCTGGTCGCCAAGCACGACTTCCTGTACGAGGAGCGCGGGCTCGGCCTGCTGCGCGCGATCGAGGTCGTGAAGTCCAAGGCGACGCGCGAGCCGGACCCCGCCCGCCGCGACCGCATCGTCGAGCAGTGCTTCCGCCGCGGCCTGCTCCTCCTGGGCTGCGGGGAGACCGCGATCCGCTTCCTGCCCGCCCTCACGGTCGAGAAAGGCCACATCGATGCCGCCACCGAGTCCCTGGCTGCCGCGCTCCGAGCCTGTTGACGACCGCCGGGGCACGCGCGAGGCGCCCCACGGCTACCGGCCCTGGCCCAACTCGGTCGCGGAGGACCGCGCGGACTCCTCGCGCCCCATCCTGCGCCGGCCGCGCCCCGCCGCCGCGCTCGTCGCGAAGATCCGGAGCCGCCGTGCCGTCGTCGGCGTCATCGGCCTCGGCTACGTCGGGCTCCCCCTCGTCCGTCTCTTCCTCTCCAAGGGCTTCCGCGTCCTCGGCTTCGACGTGGACCCCCGCAAGGTCCGGAGCCTCAACGCGGGCGAGTCGTACATCGACTCCGTCCCCTCCGAGCTCGTGCGGAAGTACCGCCGCGCCCGCAAGTTCGAGGCGACCTCCGACTTCCGCAAGCTCCGCGTCCCCGACGCGATCATCATCTGCGTCCCCACGCCGCTGACCGGCGACGGCCGCCCCGACCTGTCGTACATCGAGAAGACCGCCGCCTCGATCCGCCCCCGCCTCCGCGCGGGCCAGCTCGTCGTGCTCGAGTCCACGACCTACCCGGGGACGACCCGGGAGATCATGCTCCCCGAGCTCGCGAAGTCCGGGCTCCGCTGCGGCCGCGACTACTTCCTCGCCTTCTCCCCCGAGCGCGAGGACCCGGGCAACAAGACCTTCACGAACGCGTCGATCCCCAAGATCGTCGGCGGCCTCGACGCCGACAGCCTGCGCGCCGCCTCGGCCCTCTACGGCAGCGCCGTCGAGAAGGTCGTCGAGGTCTCCTCGCCCGAGGTCGCGGAGTCCGCGAAGCTGCTCGAGAACATCTACCGCTGCGTCAACATCGCGCTCGTCAACGAGCTCAAGATGTGCTTCGACCGGATGGGCATCGACGTCTGGGAGACGATCGCCGCGGCGTCGACGAAGCCCTTCGGCTTCCAGGCCTTCTACCCGGGCCCGGGGCTCGGCGGCCACTGCATCCCGATCGACCCCTTCTACCTCTCGTGGAAGGCCCGCGAGCACGGGTTCGTCACGCGCTTCATCGAGCTGGCCGGCGTGCTCAACGTGCGCATGCCGTACTACGTCGTCGAGCGGCTCGAGGAGGTCCTCAAGTCCCGGCGCCGCCGGCTCAAGGGCGCGCGCGTCCTCATCCTCGGCCTGGCCTACAAGAAGGACATCGACGACCCGCGCGAGTCCCCGGCCTTCAAGATCGCGCAGATCCTCCAGCGCAAGGGCGCGGTGCTCTCGTGGGCCGATCCGCACTTCGAGGAGATCCCGGAGATGCGGCACTACCCCGGGCTCCGGATGAGGAAGGTCGAGCCGACGGCCGGCGAGGTCGGCTCGCACGACGCCGTCGTCATCGTCACCGACCACTCGGCGTTCGACTACGAGGAGATCGCGCGGCACGCGCGGCTGGTGATCGACACGCGCAACGCGTGCCGGAACGTGGCGGTCGGGCGGGAGAACGTCTTCCGGGCCTAGATTTCGGCGCTCGAGACGTGCCAGGCCGGGCTCAGGTCGAGCAGCGTCCCGAAGACCCGGACCGGGATCTCGGTCACCTTCATCCGCGCGACCTCCGGACGCAGGCGCTTCGCGTCCGGCTCGGGCACCGCCACGCAGAGCGAGGTGCAGCCCGCCTTCGCCGCGTGCTGCAGCGCCCGCGAGATGAGCTCCAGGGCCGCGGGCCCCTCGCGGAAGGTGAAATTCGAGAGGTGGGCCCAGGGCCGCTCGCGCCCGTCGGCGCGCAGGACCCGCCGGTGCCGGCGGACGTCCTCGACGAGCCCGCAGGCCGCGCGGTCCGGGGCGACCAGGCCGACCGGCTCCATCCGGGACCGGGCCGCGGCGTCGCCGGCCGGCAGCGCGTAGCGGCCGAGCACGGAGTCCACGAAGGCGCGCTCGACCTCCGCGGCCGGGGCGCGCCAGGTGTCGTCCGGTTCCCCGGTCGCCGGGCAGGGGAACTTGAAGACCGCGACCTTCGCGAGCGGGCGGAACGCGGGGATCGACGCGCGGTCGGCGTAGACCGGGGCCTCGGGCGAATCGTCCTCGGGCACGAGCGCGAACGCCGCGTGCACCTTCGAGTAGCCCCAGAGGTGCGCCGCCTGGGCCAGCCGCTTCCCCGCCTCGGCGTCCCCGCCCGGCCGGAGCCGGTAGTCGACGACCTGCAGCACCGGGACCGCCTCGCCGTCCGGCGTGCGGAGCTGCCGGATCGCGACGCCCAGCAGCCCGTCGACGCGACCCGACTCCTCCTCGGCGATGAACGACGAGGCCGGGCCGAGGGCCCGGAGCTGCGCGAGCGTCTGGGCGCCGTGGACGATGCGGTTGCCCGTCCGGGGGTCGGGCGGGTAGATGAAGCCGCGCTCGAAGTCCTCGACGGGGCGGGTCAGCTCCGGCGGCCAGTCGGCCTGCAGGCTGCGCAGCCGCATCAGGTCTCCAGGCCCAGGGGCAGCCTCAGCCGCACCGCCTCGGCGGCGAAGCGGTGGAACAGCGCGAAGGCCGCGCGCGCGGCCTCCTCGAGTTTCGACGCCGCGGGGCCGGGGTCCGGGCCCCAGGTCTCGTCGCGCAGGCGGTCGAGCTGGCGGAGCAGCGCGGGGCTGGACCCGATCCGGGTCCGCCGGCCCGCGGGGTCCACCGTGGTCATCACGAAGGGGAACTCGCCGGGCAGCCAGATCGCGGGCCGGGCCAGGAGCTGGCCGAAGCGCGTGCGCGTCTCGTGCCCCCGCGTCGCCTCGAGCAGCGGGTCCTCCGGCCAGAACGAGTCCGGCCGCACCAGGTCGGGGCGCTCCGCGTAGGCCGCCCACGCGAGCAGCGACCCGGCGAGGTCGGGCGCGAGGGCCTCCTCGGACCAGTGCTCCCCGGCCTCGTCCCAGTCCAGCGGCGCCGGGATCTGCGGCCCGAGCCCGGCGTTCAGCGCGTTGCGCCAGTGGACCACCGCGAGCCGCAGGGACTCGGGATCCTTCCCCGGGCCCGCGAGCATGCGCGTGAGGGTGGCGATGCGGAGCCCCGGCGCCATCACGCCCCCTGGGTCTTCAGCTTCGCCTTGGCGGCCGCCGCCTCCCGCGAGGAGCCCGCCTTCTTCACGAGCAGCCGGAGGACGTCGGCCCCGAACTCCCGCTCCAGGCCCTGCCGCTCGATCGCGACGAAGCCCAGGTACAGGAAGTCGGCCGGGTCGAGCAGCTTCGCGTCCTTCTCGAGCTGCTTGAGGACCGGGAAGTCGCCGCGCCGGACGATCTTCGAGAAGAGCAGCCCGGCCTGGCTGCGGTCCCGGGACGCGAAGGCGATGTCCTTGTTCGGGAGCGTCTTCAGGAGCGCGAGGGCGAGGAGGAAGTCGCTCGCCGGCGTGGCCAGGTCCTCGCGCTCGAGGAGCTTCAGCAGGTGCAGGGCCGGCTCGGCCTTCTTCCGGGCGAGGAGCTCGCGGGCCCGCGAGCAGATCTCCTCGCGGAGCTCCGAGGGCGCGGCGGTCCGGAGGATCTCGAAGTACACCTTCGCCGCGGGGTTGCCCTTGTCGACGAGGCCGAGGAACTTCCGGAGGAAGCCCGAGACCGTGGAGGCGTCGATCGCGTCGCGGTAGGTCCGCAGGATGCCCGCGAGCTTCCACGCGCGGTTCGCGTCCTCCTCGTCGCCCAGGGCCTTCACGAGGGCCTTCGCGAAGCCCGGGTTCGAGCGCAGCGCCGCCGCGGCCTCCTCGGAGACCCGCCCGTCGGAGTTCCAGAGCCCCTCGATCAGGCCGCTTGCCGAGCGGGCGCCGCCGAGCTGGCCCAGCGACTTGATGGCGAAGAGCCGCACCGCCGGGCTCGGGCTCTTGAGGAGCTTGAAGATCCGGTCCGCGTGGTCCTTGCCGACCTTCGCCCGCGCCAGGACCTGCAGGGCGGGCGACACCAGCGCGGCCTCGTCCTCGTCCGCGAGCACCGGGAGCAGCTTCGCGACGACGCGGTCCTCCTCGCCCGAGAAGTCCGTGTCCGCGAGCGCGGCCAGGGCCGCCGCCCGGACGGAAGTCTCCCGGGCGGACTCGGCGAAGCCGAGCAGCGAGCGGATCACCGCGGGCGACCTGAGCGACTGGAGGATGGCGAGGCCCGCGGCCTGGGCCGACGGGTTCTTCCTGAGCGCGGGCGCCTCGATCGCGGCGGCGAGGCCCTTCGCCGCCTTGTCGCGGTCCGCCCCCTGCAGCGCCTCGTAGCGCGACTTCAGGGCGACGGCGGCCTGGCGGACGACGTCCGGGTTCTTGTCGGCGAGCGAGTCGAGGAGCGTGTCGCCGAGGTCCACCGAGGTGAACCGGCCGAGCACCTCGAGGAGTCCGCCCCGCTGCTCGGGCGCGGCCTTGTCGAGCTCCTTGCGCAGGACGGGCACGATCGAGTCGCCCAGCCCGACGAGGACCTGCTGGACCCGGGCGCGCAGCCGCGGCGGGCCCGAGAGCAGCGGGATCAGGTGCGGCGCGGCGGACTTCGCGTCGATGCGCGCGAGCGCCTCGACCGAGTAGAGCTTCACGGTCTCGTTGTCCGACTTCAGCGCCCCGAGGAGCGCCTTGCGGACCTTCTCGTCCCGCGGGGCGAGCTCGCCGAGCACCATCGCGGCCGCGCACTGCAGCTCCGCGCCGCCCGACTCCAGCATCGCCACGATCTTCTCGAGTTCGCCGCTCATCTCAGTCCCCCTTCGGTCCGGAGCACGTCGAGCATCTTCCCGTGGAGCCGGCCCCCCGCGGCCAGGACGTCGCCGCGCGAGAGGTCGACCGGCTCGCCGCGGAGCCCGGTCAGCGTCAACCCCGCCTCCCGGCCCACGACGATCGCCGCGGCGATGTCCCAGGGCCCCAGCGCCATCTCCCAGAAGCCGTCGTAGACCCCCGCGGCCGTCCAGCAGAGGTCGAGGGCGGCCGACCCGACCCGCCGGACCGCCTGCGCGCGCCGGATGAAGGCCCCCCAGGGCCGAAGGTTCGCGAGCTTCGTCTCCCAGCGGTACGAGTAGCCCGTGCAGAGCAGCGCCCGGTCGAGCCGGGACTGCCGCGACGCGGCGACGCGCCTCCCGTTCCGCCTCGCGCCCCGGCCCCGCACGGCCGTGAAGAGCTCGCCGACGCCCGGCCCGTACACCGCGCCGGCCTCGAGGACGCCGTCGAGCTCGAAGCCGATCGAGACCGAGTAGACCGGGAACCCGTGGGCGTAGTTCGTGGTCCCGTCGAGGGGGTCCACGTACCAGCGCGCGCCCGTCCCCGAGCTCCGTCCGCCCTCCTCGGCCACGATCTCGTGGCCCGGGAACTCCCGGCGGATGGCCCGGACGATGCGCCGCTCCGAGGCCAGGTCCATCTCGGTCACGAGGTTGCCGACGCCGGCCTTCGAGGTGATGGTCCGGCGGCCGCGGAGCCGGGAGTGGAGGAAATCGCCCGCGTCGACGGCCGCCCGCCGCGCGAGATCGGCCGCCCGGGCGACGATCCCCCTCGCCATCGGGCCCCACGATATCGCCGGGGCCCGGCGCGTGCCAAGGAATTGCCGAAGGCGGGCGCGCGGGGCTACAATCCGGCCGTGCCGCTCAACCCCGCGCTCTACAACGGCCCCGCCTACGTCGTCGGCCAGGAGCGGATCGCCCCCACCTGCTGGAAGCTGACCCTCGCGGCCCCGGTGGACGCGCGCGTCGACGCGGGGCAGTTCTGCCACATCCGGGTGGACGAGGAGGCGGACGACCCCCTGCTCCGCCGGCCCTTCAGCTTCTGGGACGTGCGCCCGCAGCGCGGGGCCTGGACCAACCTCGACCTCGTGTACCACGTCGTGGGCCGCGGCACGGAGCTCCTCGCGCGCAAGAAGCCCCTCGAGACCGTCGGCTTCCTCGGCCCCGTCGGCCGCGGCTTCACGCCGCCGGCCGCCGACCGGGACCTCGTCGTCTTCGTCGCGGGAGGCGTCGGCATCGTCCCCTTCTACCACTTCGCCCGCCAGCTGAGGGACTCCGGGGTCGACTCGCGCATCCTGCTGCTCTTCGGCGCGCGCTCGGAGGAGCACCTCTACGGGATCGACGAGTTCCCGTCGCTCGACGTCGAGGTCCACGCCGCGACCGACGACGGCTCTCGCGGGATGAAGGGCCTCGTGACGGACCTGCTCGTGAAGAAGCTCGCGAAGGCCCGCCGCGACCGCGTCATGCTCTACACCTGCGGCCCCGACCGGATGATGGACAAGGTCGTGCGCATCGCCCGCGAGCGGGAGCTCGACTGCGAGGTCTCGATGGAGCGGCGCATGGGCTGCGCCCTCGGCGCCTGCGGGGCCTGCGTGACCAAGGTGCGGGACGGCGACGACTGGCGCTACTCCCGGATCTGCTGGGAGGGCCCGGCCTACGACGCGGCGAGGCTCGTGCTCGAGTAATGCGCAGCCACCGCGCCCTCATCCTCGCCGAAGTCGCCGCGGTCCTGGACCGCATCGGCGAGCGCGGGACCCGCGCCTTCGTCGCGGAGCTCTCGCACGCCCGCCGCGTCTACCTCACCGGCGTCGGGCGCAGCGGCCTCGTGGTCAAGGCCTTCGGCCAGCGGCTCATGCACCTGGGCTGGGAGGTCCACCTCGCCGACGAGATCAGCGCGCCGGGCATCGCCCGCGGCGACGTGCTCATCGCCTGCTCCGGCACGGGCTCGACCCACCTCCCCGTCTACATGGCCCGCAAGGCCCGGCCGATCGGCGCCCGGGTCATCGCGCTCACGGCACGCCGCAAGTCGCCGCTGGGCCGCCTCGCGCACCACGCGATCGTGATCCCCTCGCCCCTCGAGCCCCGCGAGCGGCAGTCCGGGATCCGCTCGCGCCAGCCCGCCCGCTCGCTCTTCGAGCAGGTGCTGTTCCTCTACCTGGACTCCGTGATCCTCGCCCTCAAGGACGAGTTCGGGATCAGCACAAGGAAGCTCGCCCGCCGCCACGCCAACCTCGAGTGACCCCCGGCCGGATTTCCTCGATTTTCGGTCATAAACCGCCCGGGGATCCCGTCTATATTGGCATCGAGGAGCATTAACCATGATCCTGAGCTGTCCCCACTGCAACGTGAAGGTCGACAAGACGCAGCGCGTCTGCCTGACCTGCAACAAGGTGATGGTCCGCGTCTGCCCGTCGTGCGCCGAGGACGTCTCGGTGCTCGCGGTCGTCTGCAAGTACTGCAGCGAGAAGCTCGCCCCGCAGGTCGTCGGCCACGAGGCCGTCGCCCCCCGGCGGCCGCACGTCGTGGTCCAGCCCGTCCCCGCCGCCGACGTCCAGTTCACCTCGGACGTGAAGTACGTCCGCTGGGAGGACCGCGCGTCCAAGGGCGCCCTCCGGCGCTGGTGGGGCACGTGGGGCCGCTCGGTCCTGCACCCCGACCGCTTCTGGCGCGAGATGCCCGTGCAGGCCGGCTACTGCAAGCCGTTGAAGTACGCCTGGTTCAAGTACGCGCAGCTCCTCGCGCTGGCCGCGCCCTTCGTCGTGGCCTACGGCGTCGCCCACGCGTCGGGGGCCGGCATCCCCGCCCAGTTCTCGGCGAAGCAGCAGGTGCTGCTCGGCCTGGGCTACCTCGCGCTCTTCCCGCTGACCTACGTGGCCACGGGCCTGGTGACCTTCCTCGAGTCGATCCTGTGGCACGTGCCCGCGAAGCTGCTGGGCGCGAAGGGCTCGTTCCAGACGACCTTCCGCATGGTGTCCTACAACAGCGGCGTGGCCGTCCTGATGGCGATCCCCGTGGCAGGTCACCTCGCGGCGCTCATCCTCAGCCCGATCATGAACTACTACGCGCTGCGGAACGCCCACGGCATGGGCACCTGGCGCGCGCGCTTCCTGGCGGCCCTCCCCCTCCTCCTCGCGGCGGGCGCGGCGGTCGCGGCCTGGAGGCTGGGCTGGGTGTGCTGCCCCTCGAAGTGCTCGAAGGGGATGATCGGGGTCTGCTAACGGCCGGAGTCCACGGAACCCCCGCCCGCGAGGGCGGGGGTTTCTTCTTTACCGGCTGAAGTACGTGTCGATGAACGACGTGTCGACCTGCCCCTTGATGAACTGGGTGTGGTCGAAGATGGCCTGGTGCAGCGGGATCGTCGTCTTCACGCCCTCGACCACGAACTCGCCGAGCGCACGCCGCATCGTCGCCACCGTCTCCTCGCGGGTCCGGCGGTGCACGATGAGCTTCCCGATCATCGAGTCGTAGTGCGGCGGGATCTCGTAGCCCGCGTGGACGTGGCTGTCGAAGCGGACGCCCGGGCCGCCGGGCGCCACGAAGTTCGTGATCTTCCCGGGGCTCGGCTTGAAGCCGTTCTCGGGGTCCTCGGCGTTGATGCGGACCTCGATGGCCGAGCCGGCGACCTGGATGTCCCCCTGGCGCCAGCGGAGCTTCTCCCCCGCCGCGATGCGGATCTGCTCCTTGATCAGGTCGACGCCCGTGACCTCCTCGGTCACCGGGTGCTCGACCTGGAT
>CAYXGZ010000076.1:0-225 GCA_964464755.1 uncultured Planctomycetales bacterium | reverse complement strand
CGTTCATCTCGATGAAGTAGAAGCGCCCGCGCTCGTCGATGAGGAACTCGCAGGTGCCCGCGTTGTAGTACTTCGCGCCGCGGGTGAAGGCCACGGCCGCGTTCCCGATCTCCTTGCGGAGCTGCGGGGTCAGGGCCGGGCTGGGCGACTCCTCGATGAGCTTCTGGAAGCGGCGCTGCACGCTGCAGTCGCGCTCCCCGAGGTGGATGACGTTGCCGTGCTTGT
>CAYXGZ010000075.1:0-13900 GCA_964464755.1 uncultured Planctomycetales bacterium | reverse complement strand
GTACAAGCGACTCCTCGTGACCCGCCCCGCGCCGCCCCGCCACTGGGTCGGCGACGGCTTCCCCGTCCACTCGATGTTCGACTACGGCGACGACCCCGCCGTCTTCAGCCCCTTCCTCCTCCTCGACTACGCGCCCCCGACCGACTTCCCCGCCTCGAGCGGCCAGCCCCGCGGCGTCGGCGAGCACCCCCACCGCGGCTTCGAGACCGTGACGATCGCCTACCGGGGCGAGATCGAGCACCGCGACTCCGCCGGCCACCGCGGCCGCATCGGCCCCGGCGACGTCCAGTGGATGACCGCCGCCTCCGGCCTCGTGCACGAGGAGAGGCACGGCGCCGACTTCACCCGCCGCGGCGGCACCCTCCAGATGGTCCAGCTCTGGGTCAACCTCCCCGCCCGCCTCAAGATGTCCCCGCCGCGCTACCAGGACCTGCTCGACCGCGACATCCCCTCCGTCGCGCTCCCGGGCGGCGCCGGCCGGGCCCGCGTCATCGCGGGATCGCTCGCCGGGACCCGCGGCCCCGCGAAGACCCACACCCCCGTCGACCTCTGGGACCTCTCCCTCGCCCCCGGCCGCGTCGAGCTCTCCGTCCCCGAGGGTCGCTCCGCGCTGCTCCTCGTCCTCGAGGGCCGGCTCCGCCACCCCGAGGCCGGCCCGCTCCAGCTCGCCGCCTACGACCGGCCCGGCACCGCGCTCCCCCTCGACGTCGAGTCCGCGGCGCGAGTCCTGCTCATGTCCGGCGAGCCGATCGACGAACCCATCGCCGCCTACGGGCCCTTCGTGATGAACACGCGCGAGGAGATCGGCCGGGCCATCGAGGACTACCAGCAGGGACGGATGGGCGCGCTCGGGTAGTATGCTGGTCGCCGATGCTCGACTCCCGCCGAGCCGCCCCGGCCGCCTCCCGCACCCAGGTCGTGGGGAGCTTCCGCGAACTCGTCTCGACCCCGCTCGACGGCGGCGTCAACGCCCTCTGCTGGACCCGCACCCTGCCCGGCGATTTCGGCGAAGTCGTGCGGCTCCTCGACGTCCGCTCGGGCCTGCTGGCCCTCGACGAGGCCCGCCTCGAGGCCCTCCCCGCGAGCGCCGCGGGCCGGACCGCGATCGCCGTCCTCCTCGAGGACCTGCGGCGGCTCCGCGAGCTCGGCCTCGACCCCTCCCTCGACTGCATCCGCGACTACCCGCGCGACGACGCGGGCCGGATCGTGCCCACCGACGTCCACTCCTTCCACGTCGACCGGGCCACGGGGCCGGCCGACACCTACCTCTGCACCTACCACGGCCCCGCGAGCGAGGGACTCCGCAACGACGAGGCGCGGGCGCGCGTCGACGTCCCCGAGACCCGCGCCGCGCTCCTCGCGCAGTTCGGGGGCCGGGACGACGCCGCCTTCCGCCAGCACCTCGCCGAGTCCAGCATGGACCTGCACTACGTCCCGCTCCCGGGCGCGCAGCCGTACTCCTTCGGCCTCGGCAACCTCTGGCGCGTCGCGGTGGACTACCCCGGGAGCCCCGTCCCGCCCTGCATCCACCGCGCGCCGCCCCCGCGGCCCGGAGATCCCCCGCGCCTGCTGCTGATCAGCTGAGGCTCACTTCCCCGTCGTCACGACGCCCTTCGCCGCGTCCCAGGTCTCGTCCGCGCGCCGGCTCGTCACGTCGAAGCGCGCCTCGCGCTCGCGCCCCTCGTCGTCCGTGTAGAGCACCCGGTTGATCACCTGGACGCCGGCCACGTCCTCGTAGCCCTCGAACTCGGGGCCCGCCGGGGTCTGCTTCACCCGCGCCCTGCGCCACGAGTATTTCACCCGCACGCCCGTCTCCACCCGCTTCACGACGCCGCCCGCCCCGAAATCGACCGGCAGCGTCCGTCCCAGCGCCGCGCTGCGCACGGGATGCACCGACGTCGCCGCGCCGCCGGGCTCCTCCGGCCAGTGCCCGATCCGGTCCCCCTCGCGGTGGATGCGCGACAGCTCGACGCGGCCCGCGACGGGATCCCGCTTCTCGATCGTGACCTGCACCTGCCCGGGCCCGGTCACGCCGTCCGGCCCCTCCTTCGCCGCGACCGGGTTCAGGAAGCGCAGCCTCCAGATCCCTGCCGAGCGCCGGGTGACCTCGTTCGAGGGCTGCTCCGGCTCGCGTCGACCCGCCGCCGGCCAGTCCGCGACCGCGCTGACGCGGTACGCGACCTCCGTCCTCGCCTCGACCCCGGCATCCCGATGCGCCCTCGCCCCGGCCGGAAGCTCCGCGATCCGCTCCCAGGCCCCCGTCGTCCGCCGTTCCACGATCCAGGCCCGCGCGGGCACGGGACGCCGGGCCGCGGACTCCGGCTCCACCTCGACCTTCCACGCGAGATCGATCCCGTCGAAACCCGCCTCGACGGACTCGAGCCGCGCCCGCGGAGCGACGAACAGCGGGCCCTTGGGGGGCGGCGGGAGGACGTCGATGTCGGGGACGAACCTCGTCCTCAGCGAACCCGCCCACGACGGCGCGGGGAGCGCGTCGACGACCCCGTCCGCCACGTCCACCTTGGAGTAGACCGGAGCGTCATGCTGCGCCACCGCCCCGCGGGCCCTCGCCTGCACCGCCTCGCTCGCGGCCTGCAGCGCGGCGAGCTCCCCGGGCTCCCGGCCCGAGCGGAACAGCACGACGGCCGTCACGGCGACGACGATCCCCAGCGCCAGCTTCAACGGACGGTTCCCGACGGAGTGTCCCCGGTCCATGGTCGATCCTTCCCCGCCGCGGTCGCGGCGAAACGAGAATGCGGAATCCCGGAGCCCGGGAGGCAGGGAAAGGGACGAGAGCTCGGTCCGTCGGGTCGAAGGGCGTGATCCTGGCGGGAGGGCGGGTCGACTCGCGAAGCTTCTTCAGCCGTCGGCCCGGTTCGACGTCAATGCTCGGGTCCGATCCGCTGCGCCCCGTTCCGCTGGTCTGCGCCCGGTTCGTCCGGCGTTCCGGCCGTCCGGTCCTGCGCGGTCCTGGTCTCCTTCCACATCAGGAGACGCCGCGGACCGGGCCGCGTTCAGCTCGTCTTCACCGGGACGGGCTCGGGGCGCTCGAGGTCCACCAGCCGCGTCGCCGCGATCCGGTAGCGCTCCTTGAAGGCCTCCGGCGTCATCTTCGCCACGCCCGCGAGCTTCGAGAGCATCGCGGGGTCGTCGAGGTCCGTCCGCTCCAGCCGGATCTGGTACGCGCGCGCGACCTTGTAGCTCAGCGAGTGCACGTCGACCATGCGGATCTTCGTGCGGTTCGTCGCCGGGTCGATCATCGACTGGAAGTCCATCGGGACGAGGTGGCCGTCCACGATCGACACCATCGCGCCGTGCATTCCGGCCAGCTTGGGGTCGAGGAGCATCCGGATCGCGCCGAAGCCCAGGTCGCGGCAGTAGCCCAGGTCGCTGGGCGTCGGGTCCGCCGAGCGCAGCTCGTAGCCGAGGAGGTGGGACACGATCGTCAGCGACTCGCCCCGGGCCACCGCCCGCGCCTCGAGCTCGCGCTTGAGCATCTCGCCCAGCGGGACCTCGGAGAGCCGCGGGTGGCCCGCGGAGTCCACGGGCACCTCGCGACCCAGCAGGCGCTCCAGCTCCTGCCGGTCGCCGAGCCGGTAGGCCAGGCCCTCGGCGATCACCGCCACGCCGTCCGGCCGGCCCGTGACGCGGCGCTTGAGCATCGAGCCCTCGAGCACGTCGGCGATGCGCGCGACGGTCGTCAGCTCCGCGAACTCCTCGGGGATCAGGGACACCGTGGCGCCCGCGGCCTTCGCGATCTCCATCGCGAGGAAGCCCGCGTTGCGGCCCATCGTCGTGACGAGGTACCAGCGGCCCGTCGTCAGCGAGTCCGCCATCAGGTTCTTCACGATCGAGGTGCCCCAGAAGCGCGCGCTCGAGAATCCGAACGTGTCCACGGCGCCGGGGAGCGGGAGGTCGTTGTCGATGGTCTTCGGGACGTGCACCACCCTGACCGCGCCGCGGCTGCGCTCCGAGACGAAGCGGGCGGAGAGAGCCGTGTCGTCGCCGCCGATCGTGAGGAGGTGGTCGACGCCGAGCGACTTCAGGTTCTCGAGCACGATGGCGACCTTGGCCTCGTCCGCGAGCACGGGGCCGCCGGACTTCTTGGAGCCGAGGAGGCTGGTGCGCGAGGTCCGGAGGATGGAGCCGCCCGTGAAGTGGATGCGAGCGACGTCCGCGATGCCCAGCGGCGTGGCGTGGCGCAGCGGGTCGAACTCGTCGGTCGAGAGCCACTTGAAGCCGTCGTAGATGCCGACGACGTCAAGCCCGCTGTTGACGGCCTCGATGGTCGCGGAGCCGATGACGGAGTTGATGCCGGGGGCGGGGCCGCCGCCGACCAGGATCGCCAGGCGCTTCCGAGCGGGGTGTTGGGTCATATGGGGCGGGGATTCTACCCGAAGCTCCGGCGGCCGACTACTTCCCCGCCGCCCGGGCCGCCGCGACGGCCTCCGCGGCGCGCATCCGCCCCGCGCCGGTCGCGACGTCCGGGCCCTTGTCGCCGAGGTCCTCGCAGGTCGCGACGAGCAGCTCGCGGACCTTCCAGGCCGGCAGGTCCGGGCGCGCCGAGAGCACGAGGGCCGCGACGCCCGCGACGTGGGGTCCCGCGAAGGAATTCCCCTGGAGGCCGACGTAGAGGCCCCAGGTGCCGTCGGGCCCCTTCCAGACTTCCTCGAAGCGCGGCCCCTTGGCGAAGTCCGCCCGGCTCCAGCACGGGAAGCCCGCGTTGTAGGTCGTCACGTCCGGCTTCACGAGGTCCGGGTGGTCGTCGAAGAACTTCACGCCCTTCCACGACACGGGCCCGCGGCTGCTGAACTTCGGCATCGCGCCGTTCTTGTCCACGCCCGCCGCCGCGAGCACGCAGGGGATGTCCTTGGGGACCGCGATCTGCCGGCCGTCCGGGTGGCTCTGCCCGAAGTTGCCCGCGCCGCCGGCCGCGACGATCCCCGCCGCGTCGAGGTGCTCGTGCGCCGTGCGGAACACGCCGCGGTAATGGCCCAGCTCCATGCCGACCCACATGTAGCTCATCGAGAGCACGTCGGCGCCCATCTCGAGCGCGTATTCGTAGGAGCGGAGGTAGCCCATGCCGCGGAGCATCATGAGCCGCGCCCGGGGGGCGACGCCGGTGACGATCCCCTTCGGCGCCGCGGGCCGGCCCGCGATGATGCCTCCGCAGGCCGAGCCGTGCGGCACGCCCGGGTCGTCCAGCACCCAGCCGGAGTTCGACGTGAAGTCGTAGCCGAACACGTCGTCGATCCACCCGTTGCCGTCGTCATCCTTGCCGTTGAGCTTCTCCCCGGGGTTCCGCCACAGCGCGCGCAGCAGCGGGGGGATCGGGAGCAGGCCGCTGTCGGCGACCGCGACGACGATGCCCTCGCCCGTCGCCCCGTCCTTCCAGGCCCCTGGCGCGCCGATCCGCTCGACGTTCCACGGGAGTTCCAGCCCCTCGGCGGAGTACGCCGGCTCGGGCGCGTCGACGAGCTCCAGCGCCGCGGCGGTCCGCTTCGACTGCTCCTCGTTCATCGCGGCCGACGACGCCGCGACGGGGACCTGCTGGCGGACCCCCGCGGGCCCGCGCTGGAGGTGCACGTACGCGACCGCCGGGTCCGCGGCGAGCGCCTCGCAGGCCTCCGACGTCGCCTCCCCCGCGAAGCCGTTGACGATCCAGAACCGGGCCGTCGACTTCAGGGCACCCGCCTTCTCGAGCTTCCCGAGCAGGGGCCCGAGCCGCTTCGCGGCCGCGTCGCTCTTCTCCTTCAGGGCGCGGAGAACCTCGCGGCGCAGCTCGCGGCGGTCGGCGCCCGCTCTCGCGGCGCAGAACTTCGGATGCGCCGCGCCGTCGGGGAGGAGCTGGTCCGCCATGCGGACGAAGATCGCGTGGTGCTTGCCCGGGGCCTTGAGCTCCGGGTCGAGCTTGTCGGCGGCGTCCTGCAGGGCCGGGACGAGGAGCAGCGCGAGCGCGGCGGCGATTCTCATCCGGCCATTATAGGCGGGCCATCAAGTCCCTGAATCCCGCCGCGTCCAGCGTCTGCT
Organism: uncultured Planctomycetales bacterium; assembly: GCA_964464755.1. Lineage (GTDB taxonomy): Bacteria > Planctomycetota > MHYJ01 > MHYJ01 > JACPRB01 > CAYXGZ01. The sequence goes on along the minus strand of CAYXGZ010000075.1, from coordinate 7,870 downwards.
CGGCGTCGCTCCAGGCCCGGTCCGGATCCACGTGCACCTCGACGAGCAGGCCGTCCGCCCCGGCGGCGACCGCGGCCCGGCCCAGGGGCGCCACGTGCCGCCGCACGCCCGCCGCGTGGCTCGGGTCGGCGATCACCGGGAGCCGCGAGCGCTCCTTGAGCACCGGGATCGCGCCGACGTCGAGCGTGAACCTCAGCGACGGCTCGAAGGTCCGGATCCCGCGCTCGCAAAGCAGCAGGCCGGGCTCCTCGGTCCCGGCGTGCAGCCGGCCGAGCAGCACGTACTCCGCGGCCTGGAGGAACTCCTCGACCGTGGCCGCGAGCCCGCGCTTCAGGAGCACCGGCTTTCCGGAGGGATGGCTGCCGACGCGGAAGAGCAGCGGGTAGTTCGCCATGTTGCGCGAGCCGACCTGGATCACGTCCGCGTAGCGGGCCACGACGTCCACCTGGCCCGGGTCGAGCGCCTCCGTCACGACCGGAAGGCCCGCCTTCCTCCCCGCCCGGGCGAGGTACTCCAGGCCCCTCTCGCCGAGCCCGCCGAACGCGTACGGCGAGGTCCGCGGCTTGAAGGCGCCGCCGCGCAGCGCGACCGCCCCCGACGCCTTCACGATCTCCGCGATCTCCGCGACCTGCGACTCGCTCTCCACGCTGCACGGGCCCGCGATGACGGCCGGCCCGCCCGCGCCGATGCGCGCGCCGCCCGGAAGGGTCACGACGCCGCCGCGCCGCCCCGGGGAGACGAGCGGGTGGTCCTTCGGGATCTCCACGGCCCTCGCCACGCCGGGCACGCCGCGCACGCGGTCCAGGCCCGCCGCGTCGCCCGAGCGGACGACGAGCAGGTTCGCGTCGTGCCAGCGGCAGCGCGGATCCTCGGCCGACGGGACGTCGAGCAGCGCGAGCACGCGCCCCGCGGACTCCGCCGGGGCGTCCGCGCCGAAGCTCACCACGATGGTCATGGGCACCTCACCAGGCGGCGACCGCCTCGAGTTCGACGAGCAGGTCCCGGCGGCAGACGTCCGCCACCACGGGCACGAACGGGAACGGGAGGCGGCCGAGCGCGGCCCGCGCCGCCGCCAGCACGCCCTCGTCCCGGCCGAACAACGTCGCCGAGACGATGTCGGAGAGCCGGGCGCCCTCGGCGCCGAGCAGCGACTCGACGCAGGCCAGGGTCTCCCTCGCCTGGCCCGCGGGGTCGTCGACGTGGATCGTGCGCCCGGCCGCGTCGATGCTCGCGGTCCCGGAGACGTGCACCGTGCGCCGGCCGTCCCGGTCGAGGACGACTCCGCGGGAGAACGCGGAGCCGTAGGCCGCGGCCTCGTTCTGCCGCGGGGTCGAGACGATGTAGCGCGCGGAGAGGCCGTCGACGGCGAGGACGTCCATCTGGCACTCCTCGCCCGCGCCGCTGCGGCCCTGGATGCCGGTGCTGGCGGGGTAGCCGGTCGCCGCGTCGACGCCGACGCGCCGGAACACGCCGCTGCGCACGCGGTTGAGGTCGCCGTACCAGTCGAGCAGCCGCGCGAGGTAGATCCAGGTCCGCTTCACGTGGCGCCAGCCGAAGCCGTGCGCGGCCAGCAGCGCCCCGGCCCGCTCGAACATCGACTCGGCCTGGCCCGCGGGGCCGCCGCCCTCGCCGCGGACCGCCGGGAGGTGCAGCGCGCGGAAGCCGCGCCCGCTCCAGAGCCGGCCGGGCCCGGCGGGCTTCACGTCCGCGCCCGCCGCCCAGACCTGCAGGCCGACGCGGCCGGGGCCGGCCTCGAGGTAGGTGACCGGGATCCCCTCCCCCAGCCCGCTGCGCCGCACCGCGTCCCGCAGCTCGGCCGAGGGCCCGTAGGCCTTCACGGAGATCGGGGCCGCCCCGCGGCGGGCCAGCTCGGCGGCCGCCGACTCGAGCAGCGCGGCCGCGCCGTCCGACGTGCCCGTCAGGAAGACCTCGTCGTCCCGCGTCCTGGCGTCGATCATCCGGGCCCCCGCAAGTCGTTTACCCTGTTAAACTATTTGGCGGAACCGAAGTTGCGGTCCGGGGTTGAACGGATGACGAATTCCCCGGGGAGTCCCGATGCTCCGCGTCCTGCTGCTCCTGCCCCTCCTCCTCGCCGCCCCCGCCGTCCCCGCGGGCCATCCCGTCGACGACGCCGTGGGCGCCGCCCTCCGGGCCCGGGGGCTCGACTTCGCGCCCGCCTGCTCCGACGAGGTCTTCGTCCGACGCGCGTACTTCGACGTCATCGGCACGCTGCCGACGCCGAAGGAGGTCGTCGCCTTCCTCGACGACCCTTCGCCCGACAAGCGCGCCGCGCTGGTCGACGCGCTGCTGCTCCGGCCCGAGTTCGCCGACTACTGGTCGATGAAGTGGGGCGACGCGCTGCGGCTGAAGTCCGAGTTCCCCATCAACCTCTGGCCCAACGCGGTGCAGGCCTACCACCGCTGGATCCACGACGCGATCCGCGAGAACCGGCCCTACGACCGCTTCGCGCGCGAGCTGCTCGCGGCGAGCGGGAGCAACGTCCGCGTGCCGCCCGCGAACTTCTGGCGCGCCGTCCAGGGCCGCACGCCCGCGGACCTCGCCGGGGCCGTGGCCCTCACGTTCATGGGGACGAGGCTCGACCGGATGCCGAAGGACCGCGCCGCGGGGCTGGCGGCCTTCTTCTCCCGCGTGGCCTACAAGCCGACCTCGGAGTGGAAGGAGGAGATCGTCCTCCTCGACCCGGCGCCCGTCGAGGCGAGGAAGGCCCTCTTCCCCGACGGCCGCGAGGCGGTCCTGCGGCCCGAGGACGATCCGCGCGCCGTCTTCGCCGACTGGCTGATCCGCGACGACAACCCCTGGTTCGCCCGGGCCGTCGTCAACCGGGCCTGGGCCTGGCTCTTCGGCCGCGGCGTCGTCCACGAGCCCGACGACCTCCGCGCCGACAACCCGCCGGCCGTCCCGGCCCTCCTGGCCGCCCTGGAGCGCGAGTTCGTGAAGTCGCGCTACGACCTGCGGCAGCTCTACCGGCTGATCCTCACGTCCCGGACCTGGCAGCAGTCGTCGACGCCCGCGAAGGCCGCGCCCGAGGCGACGGCGCTCTTCGGGCACTACCCGGTGACCCGCCTCGACGCCGAGGTCCTCGTGGACGCGCTGGGCGCGATCACCGGGACGCACGAGGAGTACTCGAGCCCGATCCCGGAGCCCTTCACCTTCCTCCCGGAGCAGCACCGGACGATCGAGCTGCCGGACGGGAGCATCACGAGCTCCTTCCTCGAGATGTTCGGGCGCCCCGCGCGCGACACGGGACTCTTCTCGGAGCGCAACAACGAGTGCACGGACGCCCAGCGGCTGCACCTCGTGAATTCCACGACGATGCAGAAGCGCCTTGAGAACAGCCCGCGGATCCGGGAGCTCGCACAGGCCGCGAAGGGCGACGGCGAGGCCGTCGTGCGCTCGCTCTACCTCCTGGTCCTCTCGCGGCGGCCGGCCAAGGAGGACCTCGAGGCCGTCCAGGCCTACGCGAAGACCCCGGGGCTCACGAGGAAGCAGGCGCTCGACGACCTCGCGTGGGCCCTGGTCAACAGCAAGGAATTCCTGTTCCGCCATTGAAGGGAGTCCGCCCATGGTCGGCGATCCCACCCGCCGCGACCTGCTGAAGCTCGGCGCCCTCGGCGCCGCGGGCCTGGCCCTGCCCCTCGGGAAGCTGGCGCCCGTCGCCCGCGCCCGGTCCGTCATCCAGATCTGGATGTGGGGCGGCCCCTGCCACCTCGACACCTTCGACCCGAAGCCCGAGGCGGGCCGCGACTACTGCGGGCCGCTCGACAAGCCGGTCGAGACCAACGTCGACGGCGTCCGGATCGGCCAGCTCCTGCCCAAGCTCGCGACGCAGGCCGACAAGTACTCGATCATCCGCAGCATGACGCACGGGGTGAACTCGCACGAGACCGCGGCGTACATCGCGCAGACCGGCCGGAAGTCCGGCCGCCTGGTGTACCCGTCCGCGGGCGCGGTCGTGTCGCTCTTCAAGGGCCCGCCGCCCGGGCACGCGGGCGTGCTGCCGCCCTACGTCGTGCTGACGCAGCTGCAGGGCCGCTTCTCGGAGGCGGGCTTCCTCGGCCAGCGCTGCAAGCCCTTCGCCACCGGCGGCGACCCGAACCGCCAGCCCTTCGCCGTCGACGGCCTCGTCGCGGAGGGGATCACCGACGAGCGCCAGCGGGCGCGGCGGGACCTGCTCCACCGGCTCGACCGCCTGGGCCGCGAGCGCCCCGGGGACCCGGCCCTCGAGCAGTTCGACCGCTGCGAGAAGAACGCCTACGACCTCATGTTCGGCGAGGTCCGCCAGCTCTTCGACCTCGGGCAGGAGAAGCCCGAGACGCGCGACCGCTACGGGCGGAACACCTTCGGCCAGTCCTGCCTGATGGCGCGCCGGCTCGTCGAGAAGAAGGTCCCCTACGTCACGATCAACTACAACGGCTGGGACACGCACAAGCAGCACTTCGAGATCATGGGCCGCAAGCTGCCCGAGATGGACCAGGCGATGTCCGCGCTGCTCCAGGACCTCGCGGAGCGCGGCCTGCTCGACTCGACGATCGTCTGGTGGGGCGGCGAGTTCGGCCGCACGCCCAAGGTCCAGTGGGAGGCCCCGTGGAACGGCGGCCGCGGCCACCACGGCGCCTGCTTCTCCGCGCTCGTCGCGGGCGGCGGCTTCAAGGGGGGGCGCGTCGTCGGCGAGTCCGACCCGCGCGGGATCGAGGTCGCGAAGCGGCCCGTCTACCCGCGCGACGTCATCGGGAGCATCTACGAGCTGCTCGGGATCGACCCCGAGGCGCCGCTGCCGAACCCGAGGGGCCTCGACGTCCGCACGATGCCGGCCCGCGAGGACGGGGCCGAGAGCGGCGGCCGCCTGAAGGAGCTCATGTCGTGAGGCGCCTCCCCTGGCTGGCCGCGCTGCTCCTCGGCGTCCCCGCCGCGTCGGGCTTCCAGGACATCAAGGAGCCCCGGCTCGGGTACTGCTACCCGGCCGGCGGGCGCCAGGGCACGGTCGTCCAGGTGCTCGCGGGCGGCCAGGTGCTCACGGGGACCAGGGACGCGGTCGTGTCCGGCGCGGGAGTCCGCGCGAAGGTCGTCCGCTACATGGGCCGGCCGATCCGACTCAACGGCCCCGAGCGCAAGGAGGTCCTGCGCCGCCTGAAGGACCTCAAGGGCGAGGGCAAGCCCTCGGAGCCGCCGAAGGAGCCGGTGAAGCTCCCCAGCCACCCGCTCCTGAACAATCTCGAGACGCTGGCCCCGGTGGAGCTCGACTGGCTCGTGCACGAGATGCTCCGGCCCGACGAGAAGAAGCAGCAGAACTCGCCCGTGGGCGAGACCGTGCTGCTCGAGGTCACGATCGACGCCGACGCGGTGCCGGGCGACCGCGAGATCCGCCTCCGGGCCCAGCTCGGCCTGACGAACCCGATCGTCTTCCAGGTCGGCCGGCTCGCGGAGCACCTGGACCCGAAGCCCTACGACGAGGCCCCGGCGGCCGGCCCGGCCGTCGACCTGCCCGCGACCTGGAACGGCCAGATCCGCCCCGGCGACGAGGACGCCTTCCGCTTCCGCGCCGTCGAGGGGCAGCCGCTCGTCATCCAGGTCCAGGCGCGCCGGCTCGTCCCCTTCATCGCCGACGCGGTCCCCGGCTGGTTCCAGGCCGTGCTCTCGCTCCACGACGCGGAGGGCCGCGAGCTCGCGTTCGCCGACGACTACCGCTACGACCCGGACCCCGTCGTCTTCTTCCGCGTCCCGAGGACCGGCGAGTACGAGCTCCGCCTCCACGACTCGCTCTACCGGGGCCGCGAGGACTTCGTCTACCGCGTCCACGTCTCCGAGCAGCCCTTCATCAAGGGCGTGTTCCCGCTCGGCGGACGCGAGGGCGCGGAGACGCTCGCCTCCATCGACGGGTGGAACGTCCTCGCCCGGCAGCTGCCGCTGGACACCCGGCCCGGGGACGAGCCCGTCCGCCAGGCCTCGCTGCGCGACGGCGAGTGGACGAGCAACCCCGTGACCTTCGCGGTCGACCCGCTGCCGGACCTCCTCGAGCGCGAGCCCAACGACGCGGCCGGCTCCGCCCAGCGGATCGAGACGCCGGTCGTCGTCAACGGACGGATCGCCCGGGTCGGCGACGAGGACGCCTTCCGCTTCGAGGGCCAGGCGGACGCCGAGGTCGTGGTCGAGGTGCTCGCCCGGCGCCTGCAGTCGCCGCTCGATTCGCTCGTCCGGCTCTGCGACGCCGCGGGCCGGGTCCTGGCCTGGAACGACGACGTCGAGCGCAAGGAGGGCGACCTGCGCACGGACATGGGCACGCTGACGCACCACGCGGACTCGTACCTCCGCTTCCGCCTGCCGAAGGACGGGACCTACGTGGTGCGGATCTCGGACTCGCAGCGCGCGGGCAGCGACGCGCACGCGTACCGGATGCGGATCGGCCCGCCGCGGCCCGATTTCTCGCTGCGGATGACGCCCTCGACGCTGAACCTCCGGCCCGGGATCGCGGCGCTGGTCGACGTCTACGCGATCCGCCTCGACGGCTTCGACGGGCCCATCGCGCTGGCGCTGAAGGACGCCCCGGCCGGGTTCCAGCTCCAGGGCGCGCGGATCCCCGCGGGCGGGCGGCACGTGAGGATGACGCTGACGCCGCCGGCGGCGGGCTTCGACGGCACGCGCTCGCTCCGGATCGAGGGGAGCGCGGAGTGCGGGGGCCGGACGATCGTCCGCGCGGCGCGGCCCTGCGAGGACTCGATGCAAGCCTTCCTCTGGCGGCACCTCGTGCCGGCCCAGGAGCTGATCGCCACCATGGCCGCCCCGGGACCCCGCCGCTCGCCGCCCGAGTTCGCCGGGTCGCTCCCGCTGCGGATCCCCCGCGGCGGCACGGCCGAGCTCCGGCTCCGCCTCGACGGCCGGGGCAAGCCCGAGTCGATCACCTTTGAGCTGGGCGACGCCCCGAAGGGCGTGACGCTCGTCGAGACCACCCCACGCAGGGGCGAACTGGTCCTGCTCTTCAAGGCCGACGCGGAGGGCGCGCCCGCGGGGACGGCGGGCAACCTGATCGTCGGGGTCTACCTCGACCCGTCCGGCGGGAAGGAGGGCAAGGGCGCCCGGAACCGGCGGATCGGCATCGGCGTCCTGCCGGCGATCCCCTTCGAGATCGTGGCCGCCGAACCCGCGAAGTGAGCCCGCCGATCGCGTGACGACTCCGAGGGCCGATGCTATCCTCCCCGCCATGAAGAAAACCCGCGTCAAGAATCCGGTCGTCGAGCTCAAGGGCGACGAGATGACCCGCATCATCTGGGAGTGGATCAAGGACAAGCTCCTGCTGCCCTTCCTCGACGTCGACCTCGAGGTCTACGACCTCTCCGTCGAGAACCGGGACAAGACCGAGGACAAGGTCACGGTCGATTCGGCGAAGGCGATCCAGAAGCACAAGGTCGGCGTGAAGTGCGCCACGATCACGCCCGACGAGGCGCGGGTGAAGGAGTTCTCGCTCAAGAAGATGTGGAAGTCCCCGAACGGGACGATCCGCAACATCCTCGGCGGGACGATCTTCCGGGCGCCCATCGTCTGCAAGAACGTGCCGCGGCTGGTCACGACGTGGACGAAGCCGATCATCGTCGCCCGCCACGCGCACGCGGACCAGTACAAGGCCACCGACGTGAAGCTCGACGGCGCGGGCACGCTGAAGCTCGTGTGGGAGCCGAAGGCCGGCGCCCGCCAGGAGTGGGTGGTCAACGAGTTCGAGGGCGGCGGCGTCGGGATGGGCATGTTCAACACGGACGCGTCGATCCTCGACTTCGCCCGCTCGTGCTTCGAGTACGGGCTGATGTCGAAGGTGCCGGTCTACCTCAGCACGAAGAACACGATCCTCAAGACCTACGAC
>CAYXGZ010000074.1:0-13961 GCA_964464755.1 uncultured Planctomycetales bacterium | reverse complement strand
TCGCGATCGGCGACGTCGCCGACATGGGCATCATCATGACGGAGAACATCTACCGGCGCGTCGCGGCGGCCCCGCCCGGGAAGAGCCACTTCGAGAACGTCTACGAGGGCGCGACCGAGGTCGGCGGCGCGATCCTCACCGCGGTGTCCAACACGCTCGTCTCGTTCATCCCCGTGTTCTTCCTCACGGACCAGGAGGGCAAGCTCTTCCGGCCGCTCGCGTTCACGAAGACCTTCGCGATCGGCGCGTCCGTCGTGCTGGCCGTGACGGTCGTGCCCGTGGTCTGCCTGCTCCTGTTCCGCCCGGGGAGGCTCAAGGGCGCTAAGCTCGGGTCGCTCGTCGGGGGCCTGGGCGCGGTCGCGGCGGGCGCCACGCTGGCCGTCTTCTCCTTCGTCGCCCCGGGGGCGGCGGGCTGGCCCTTCGCGATCGTCGTCGGCGTGATCGTCGCCCTCGCGGTGGCGCGGATGGCCCGCGAGCAGTTCCGGCCCCTCGAGGCGAACCCCGTGTCGCGGGTCGTGAACCGGCTCTATGCCCCGACGCTCTCCTGGATCCTCGCGCACAAGAAGACCTTCCTGGCGCTCCCGGCCCTCATCCTCGTCTCGGGCCTCACGGTGTGGCTCGGGATCGGGACGACGCTGGCGCCCGTCGGGTGGCTCGCCAACCTCGGCTCGGGCGCACGGCCCCGCGTCGAGCTCGACCAGCTCCGCTGGCAGCGCGTCCGCCAGGGCGGCGCGGAGTCCACGCGCATCGCCTGGAGGAAGGCGACCGAGGCCGAGGCGGAGGCCGAGACCCGGGCGGGGCTCCAGGTCGTCTCCGAGGGGCGCATCCTCCCGGGCATCGGCCGGGAGTTCATGCCGCCGCTCGACGAGGGGTCGTTCCTGTACATGCCCTCGCTCCTGCCGCACGGGTCGCTGTCGGAGGCGGTGGCCGTCAACAGCCGGCAGGACCTCGCGATCGCGAGCGTGCCGGAGGTCGAGAGCGTCGTCGGCAAGCTGGGTCGCGTGGAGTCGCCGCTCGACCCGGCTCCCATCGGCATGTTCGAGACGATCATCATCCTGAAGCCGGAGTCGGAGTGGAGGAAGGTCCCGGTCCCGCGCTGGTTCTCCGGCTGGCCCGGCTGGCTGAAGGCGCCGCTGGCCGCGGCCTGGCCCGAGCAGCGGCCGCTCACGAAGAACGAGATCCTCGAGGAGCTGCAGCGGAAGACGGAGATCCCGGGCGTGCTGCCGACCTGGCTGCAGCCGATCCAGACCCGGCTCGTCATGCTGCAGACCGGGTTCCGGGCCATGATGGGCGTGAAGGTCTACGGCTCCGACCTGCGCGAGATCGAGCGCATCGGCCTGCAGATGGAGGAGATCCTCCGCCACGTCCCCGGCTCGACGGACGTCGTGGCCGATCGGATCGTGGGCAAGCCGTACCTCGAGTTCAAGATCGACCGCGAGAAGATCGCCCGCTACGGCGCGAGCGTCCGCGACGTGCAGGACGTGATCGAGACGGCGATCGGCGGCGCGAACCTCGCGGAGTCCGTCGAGGGCCGCGAGCGCTACCCGATCCGCGTGCGCTACCCCCGGGACTTCCGCGAGGACGTGCCGGAGCTGGGGAAGATCCTCGTGCCGACCTCGGACGGGGCCCACGTGCCGCTGGCCCAGGTCGTCGAGATCCGCAGCGTCGTCGGCCCGCAGGAGGTCAAGGGCGAGAAGGGGCTGCTCGTCGGGTACGTGACGATGAACACGCGGGACCGCGACGAGGTCAGCGTGGTCGAGGACGCCGAGGCCGCCCTGAAGGCGGCCGTCGCGGAGGGCCGGCTCAAGCTGCCGCCGGGCTACTACTGGGAATGGGGCGGGCAGTTCGAGAACCAGCAGCGGGCGATGGCGACGCTGCGCCTCGTCGTGCCGGCCACGCTGGTGATCATGTTCGTGATGCTCTACGTCGGCTTCCGCCGCTGGTGGGTGGCGTTGATCATCTACTTCGGCGTGCTCGTCTCGGCCTCGGGCGCGTTCCTGATGCTCGGCTGGTGGGGCGCGAACCTCTCCGTGGCCGTGTGGGTCGGCTTCCTAGTGCTCTTCGGCGTGGTCGACGACGACGGCGTCGTCATGTCGACCTACCTCGAGGACCGCTTCGAGGGCCGGGCTTTCGCGACGGTCGGCGAGCTGCGCGCCGCCGTGGTGGACGCGGGCCTGCAGCGGATCCGGCCCTGCCTGATGACGACGTTCACGACCGTCTTCGGCCTGATGCCGGTCTTCTGGGCCGCGGGCCGGGGCTCGGACGTCATGCAGCCCATGGCGATCCCCTCGATCGGCGGCATGGCCGTGCAGCTCATCACGCTCTTCATCGTGCCCTGCCTCTTCTGCGCGGTGGAGGAGTGGAAATGGAGTCGCGCCCGGACGTCGTGATCCCGCCGGAGACCCCGTGGCACGCCCTGGGAGTCCCGGAAGTCGCGGCCCGGCTCCGCGTCGACCTCCTCCGCGGCCTGGATCCCGACGAGGCGGTCCGCCGCGCGGCCGTCCACGGCCCGAACCGCCTCCCGGAGCGCCGGGGCCCGTCGCGTGCGCGCCGCTTCGCGGGCCAGTTCGCCAGCCTACTCGTCGCGATCCTCGTCGGCGCGGCCGCGCTCTCGGCGGCCCTCGGGGAGCTCGCCGACGCGGTCGCGATCGCGGGCATCGTCCTGGTCAACGCGGTCGTGGGCTACCTGCAGGAGAGCCGGGCCGCGGACGCCCTGGCGGCGCTGCGGCGGATGGCGGCTCCCACGGCCCGGGTCCGCCGCGGCGGGGAGCCGCTCGTCGTTCCGGCCGACGAGCTCGTGCCGGGCGACGTCGTCGTCCTCGAGGCGGGGGACCGCGTCCCCGCCGACCTGCGCATCACCCGTTCGACCGAGCTGCTCGCCGTCGAGGCCGCACTGACGGGCGAGTCCGCGCCCAGCCGCAAGTCGGACGGCCCCCCGGCGGATGCCGCGGCGCCGCTGGCGGAACGGCGGACGATGGCGTACGCCGGGACCGTCGCGGTGGCCGGGATGGCGGAGGCCGTCGTCGTCGCGACGGGGACGGGAACGGAGTTCGGTCGCATCGCGGAGCTCGTCCGCTCGGTCCCGGAGGAGGAGACGCCGCTCCAGGTCCGCCTGCGGACGTTCGGGCGCTGGCTTGTCGCGGGGTCGGGCGCGGTCGTGGCCCTGGTCTTCGTGCTCGGGGTGCTGCGCGACGTGCCCGCGATCGAGATGCTCTTCACGGCGATCGGGCTCGCCGTGGCCGCGATCCCGGAGGGCCTGCCGGCCGTGGTGACGATCAGCCTCGCGCTCGGCGTGCAGCGGATGGCCCGCCGGCGCACGCTGGTGCGGCGCCTCGCCTCCGTCGAGACGCTCGGCTGCACGACGGTGATCTGCACCGACAAGACGGGGACGCTGACCGAGGGGCGGATGACCGTCGCGGAGCTCCGGGGCGCGGACGGCCCCGCGATCCTCCGGGCCGGGATCTCGGCGAGCACGGCGCGGCTCGTGGAGCGGGAGGGCCGGACGGAGGTTGCGGGCGACCCGACGGAGGGCGCGCTGCTCGAGGCCGGGCGGAAGATCGGGCTGGAGGCGGAGGCGCTCGACGCGGAGTGGCCCGTCGTCTCGATCCGGCCGTTCGATCCGGAGCGCAAGCGGATGTCGATCGTGCGCCGCACGCCCTCGGGGCTGCGCTCCTTCGTGAAGGGCGCGCCGGAGTCCGTCCTGCCGCTCTGCGGCTCCGCCCGCGACGAGACCGGGGAGCTGGCGGGGCGGGGGCTGCGCGTGCTCGCGGTCGCGACGAAGGAGCTCCGCGAGGGGGAGGACCCGGAGGCGGGCCTCGAGTTCCTGGGACTCGTGGGGATGCACGACCCGCCGCGGGCGGGGGCGGCGGAGGCGGTCCGCGCGTGCCGGGAGGCGGGGATCCGGACCGTGATGATCACGGGGGACAACCCGGCCACGGCGCTGGCGGTCGCGCGGGACCTGGGGATCGCGCGGGGCGAGGCCGAGGTGCTGACCGGGCCGCAGGTGGAGGCGCTGGGGGAGGAGGAGCTCGAGGCGAGGGTGGAGTCCGTGTCGATCTACGCGCGCGTGAGCCCCGGGCACAAGCTGCGGATCGTGAAGGCGTGGAGGGCGCGGGGGGCCGTGGTCGCGATGACCGGGGACGGGGTGAACGACGCGCCCGCGCTGCGGGGCGCCGACCTCGGGATCGCGATGGGCCGGACGGGGACCGACGTGGCGAAGGACGCCTCGGCGATGGTGATCACCGACGACGACTTCGCGACGATCGTGGCCGCGGTGGAGGAGGGGCGGTCGATCTACGAGAACATCCGGAAGTCGCTGCTCTACCTCCTGAGCGGCAACCTCGCGGAGATCGCGGTGATGGCGGCGGCGGTCGTGGCGGGCCTGCCGCTGCCGCTGCTGCCGATCCAGCTCCTGTGGATCAACCTCGTGACCGACGGCCTGCCCGCGCTGGCGCTGGCGGTGGATCCGGCGGAGCCCGGCCTGCTGAAGCGTCCGCCGCGGCGGCCCGGCGCGGAGATCGCGGACCGGGAGTTCCTCGGGTGGATGTTCGCGGGGGGCGCGCTCGTCGCGGCCTGCACGCTGGGGGTCTTCCTCTACGTCCTGGAGTCCGGCGCGGGCGTGGACAAGGCGCGGACGTACGCGTTCTCGGTGCTCGTCGGCAGCGAGGTCCTGAAGGCCTTCGGGTACCGGAGCCGGACGCGCACGCTCTGGGAGCTGGGGGCCTGGTCGAACGCGCGGCTCGCGGGGGTGGCGATCGCGACGATCGGGCTGCAGATCCTGACGCACCACGTGGGCTTCCTCGGGGGCTTCCTGAAGACGGGCCGGCTGTCGTGGCCGGAGTGCGCGGCGGTGCTGGCCGTGGCCTTCGTGCCGGTGTCGGTGCTGGAGTTCTGGAAGCTGCTTCGTCGGGGGCGGGGCTCGTGACCGCGACTCGGGCTTGCGAAGGATGGTGCCCCCAACGGGACTCGAACCCGTGTCCCGGCCTTGAGAGGGCCGTGTCCTAGGCCGCTAGACGATGGGGGCGCCTGCGGGGGAGTCGTTGTAGTCCAACGCGGCCCGCGAAATCAAGGGAAAACCCCGGGGGCCCTGCTACAGTGGGCCCCGTGACCGACCCCCTCCTCGCCTCCGGACTCCGCCAGGTCGACCCCACGCACCTGGGCATCGACTGGAACACCGGCCACTCCAGCGTCTACGACGTCCGCGACCTCCGCCTGCTCTGCCCCTGCGCCCAGTGCATCGACGAGCTCACGGGGAAGAAGCTGCTCGTGGACTCCACGATCCCGCCGGACGTCAAGCCGCTGCGAATCGAGCCCGTCGGGCGCTACGCGCTGCACTTCGAGTGGAGCGACGGCCACCGCACCGGCCTCTACACCTTCGTCCACCTCCTCGAGCACTGCCCCTGCGCGGACTGCCGCGCGAAGGCGAAGGCGTGAGCGATCCCGCCCCCACGCCCCGCCGCCGCTGGATGCCCGGAGCCGCGATCGTCCTCTTCGTCCTCGTCGAGGCCTTTTACCCGCCCGGCGAGCAGCTCTCCGCCCGCGCGGGCGTCCTCGCCATCCGCGGCTACCAGCTCACGCTCTCCAAGGTCTTCCGGGTCGCCGGCGGCCGCTGCAAGTTCGAGCCCTCGTGCTCGCAGTACGGGCGGCTCGCGATCGAGAAGTACGGCTTCCTCGTCGGCACCGGCAAGACGGCCTCCCGCCTCTGGCGCTGCTCGCCCTGGGGCGATCCGCCGGGCGTGGACAACCCATAGGTCTAACCCATAAGAGTTGACAGGTTCTCCGCCGATCCTAGGATGGCGGGACTAACGCGGAGGTTCATTCCATGGCGGACACGGTTGAAGGCGGCGCGCTGACCCCCCCGGGGATCGGCGAGGCCCTCGGCGCGGGCTGGAACGCCTACAAGGCGAACCTCGTGCCCGTCCTCATCGGCATGCTCTGCGCGATGCTCCTGTCGATCATCCCCGTCATCGGCGGCCTCCTCGCGATGCCCGGCATGTTCAACGTCGCGCTGAAGGCCGTCCGCGGCCAGAAGCCCGAGCCCGCCGACGCCTTCATCGTCTTCAAGGCCGGCCTGGTGGACCACCTCATCATGGGCCTGCTCCAGATCTGCGGCATCATCCTCTGCTTCATCGGGGTCTGGATCACGCAGCCCCTCTTCATCTTCGGCACGCCCCTGATCCTCGACAAGGGCCTCGACTGGGGCAAGGCCAAGGACGTCTGCCTCGCCCGCGTGAAGCCCAACCTCATCGGCTGGATCATCTTCATGCTCGTGATCGGCATCGTCGGCAGCCTCGGCATGGTGCTCTGCTTCGTCGGGATCTTCCTGACGCTCCCCATCGCGGTCTGCGCGATGGCCTGGGCGTACGACAAGACGCTCGGCGGCGGCGCGAAGGCCGCGTAACGAAACCCCGTTGACAAGGCAACGTCGGGACGTTAAAGTCCCGACCTCCATGACGACCACCGCCCAGCAGTACCAGGAGTCCTCGATGGCGATGCGACGCCCGGGCCACGGAGCCCGGGTCGTCGGGATCGCCTAGTCGGCGTTCACCCCCCTCGACCCCCGCTCCCTCGGCCCGGGCCACCCCCGTCGATCTCGAACTGTTTCCCGGCACCCGAGAAAACCAAGGAGCATCCGATGTCCTACGGTCCCAACACCCGCGCCATCCACGGCGGCCTCGAGAACGATCCGCTCACCGGCGCCGTCACCACGCCCGTCTACCAGACCTCCACCTTCGGCCAGGAGGAGCCCGGCGTCCACAAGGGCTACTGCTACAGCCGCACCGACAACCCGACGCGCCGCGCCCTCGAGGCCAACCTCGCCGCCGTCGAGGAGGCCGCCCACGGCCTCGCCTTCGCCAGCGGCCTCGCCGCCGTGAACACCGTCCTCAACCTCCTCCAGTCCGGCGACCACGTCGTGACGACCCGCGACCTCTACGGCGGCAGCTACCGGATCTTCACGAAGCTCTACCGGAAGTTCGGCGTCGACTTCACCTTCGTGGACGCCACCGACCCCCGCGAGGTCGAGCGCGCCTTCCGCCCCTCCACGAAGCTGCTCTGGCTCGAGACGCCCTCCAACCCGCTGCTGACGATCACGGACATCGCGGCCTGCTCCGCGATCGCCCGCCGCCATGGCGCGATCAGCCTCGTCGACAACACCTTCGCGACGCCCGTGCTGCAGCAGCCGCTGAAGCTCGGCGCGGACCTCGTGCTCCACTCGACCACGAAGTACCTCAACGGCCACAGCGACGTGATCGGCGGCGCCGTCCTGACCGACTCGAAGGAGCTGCACGAGAAGCTGAAGTTCTTCCAGAACGCCGTCGGCGCCATCCCCGGCCCGCAGGACTGCTACCTCGTCATCCGTGGCCTCAAGACCCTCGGCCTCCGCGTCGAGCGCCACTGCGCCACCGCGCGCCGCATCGCGCGCCACCTCGCCGAGCACGACGCCGTCGCGAAGGTCCACTACCCGGGCCTCCCGAACCACCCGCAGCACGAGCTCGCGAAGCGCCAGCAGAAGGACTTCGGCGCGATCGTCTCCTTCGAGCTCAAGGCCTCCGTCGAGGAGACCCGGCGCTTCACGCGGGAGCTGGAGCTCTGGACCACCGCGGAGAGCCTGGGCGGGCCCAAGTCGCTGCTCTGCCACCCGCCGACGATGACCCATGCCTCGGTGGAGCCGGAGGTGCGGCGCCAGGTCGGCATCGCCGACGGGCTGATCCGCCTCTCGGTGGGGCTGGAGGACGCGGAGGATCTCCTGGCCGACCTGGACCGGGCCCTCGCCCGGGTCCGGACCTCGGAGAAGTCGGCGGTGACGGCGTGAAGACCAAGACCATCTCGCTCCTGGGCTGCGGCACCGTCGGGCGCGGCCTCGTCGAGCTGATCGAGAAGAACCGGGCGCTCATCGCGGAGCGCTCGGGCGTCGAGCTGCGGATCTCGAAGATCCTGGTGCGCGACCTGCTCAAGGAGCGCCCGGGCGTGGACCGGCGGCTCCTGACGGACCGGGCCGCGGACGTGGTCGGCAACGGCGCCGACGTCGTCGTCGAGGTGATCGGCGGGCTGGAGCCCGCGCGGCGCCTGGTCGCCGAGGCGATCGAGGCCGGCAAGAACGTCGTGACGGCGAACAAGGCCCTGCTCGCGGCCAGCGGGACGGAGCTCTTCCGCGCCGCCGCGGCCCGCCGCGTGCGCATCGGCTTCGAGGCCTCCGTCTGCGGGGGCATCCCCATCGTGCGGGCGCTGTCGAGCGGGCTCGTCGGCAACCGCATCGAGGAGATCACGGGCATCGTGAACGGGACCTGCAACTACATCCTGACCCGGATGACCGAGGAGGGCCTGCCCTTCGCGGAGGCGCTGGCCGAGGCGCAGGCGAAGGGCTTCGCCGAGGCGGACCCGACGCTCGACGTGGACGGCATCGACGCGGCCCAGAAGCTCGAGATCCTCGCGGAGCTCGCCTTCGGGGTGCAGCTGGAGCCGGGCCGCGTGCGCACCGAGGGGATCCGCGACGTCGCGGCGGAGGACGTCGAGGCGGCCAGGCAGCTCGGCTACGTCATCAAGCACGTGGCGGTCGCGAAGGAGCAGGGGAACGCCCTCGACCTGCGGGTCCATCCCGCGCTGCTCTCGTCCGGCCACCCGCTGGCCCACGTCCGGCACGAGTACAACGCCGTGCTCCTGCGCGGCGACGCGGTGGGGGAGCTCATCTTCCACGGCAAGGGGGCGGGCGCGGCGCCGACGGCCAGCGCGGTGCTCTCGGACATCATCGAGCTCGTCCGCGAGGGGCCCGTGCCGATCCACCTGCCGCCGCCCGCGGACCGGCCCGCGGCCGCCGACCTCGAGAGCGAGTACTACCTGCGCTTCCCGATCCGGGACGTGCCGGGCGTCATCGGGCTGATCACGACGGCGCTGGGGAACCGGGGGATCTCGATCTCCCACGCCTCGGCGTCGCTGGTGAAGGGCCGGCCGGAGCACGGCAACGTCCGCATCCTCGCGCACCGGTGCCGGGAGAGCGCGCTGCGGAAGTCGGTCGAGGAGATCTCGCGCCTGCCCGTGCTGACGGGGAAGCCGGTCGTGCTGAGGATCCTGTGAGCGCCTACTTCGTCCAGCCGTCCTTCTCGGGATCGGCGGGAAGGACCTCGACGGGCTTCCCGCCGGTGTCCTTCCTCCAGAAGACCATCCGCTCCGAGACCAGGATCGTGAGCGTGCCGGTCTTGCCATGCTCGGAGGGCACGGCGCAGGCGGCCCAGCGGGTCGGGTTGAGCCCGTTGCCGTCGTGGTACTTCAGCGTCTTGCCGTCCTCCTCGTACGACGGGACGATGGCGAAGCGGTAGCCGGGCGCGGGGGCGGGGCCCGTCGCCTTGGCGTACTTCACCTTGGCGGAGGTCTCGCCCTCCTGGTCGTGGGGGATCAGCGGCTTGAGGTCGGCGAGGGCGAACTTGGCGTCGACGATGTCGACCGGCTTGCCGTCGGCGCGGAGCCGGCGGTGCAGGCCGGCCACGTCGCCGACCCAGTAGGAGTTCTCGTCCATCCGGAAGACCTCCTGGGCCGTGCCGAAGTTCTTGAGCGCGGCCATGGCCGCCACCTCGAGGGCCCGGGCGCGCGCCTTGCGGATCGCCTCGGCGCGCTCGGGCGCCACCTTGGCGATCACGTCCTCCATCAGCGCCTGCTCCTTCGTCTTGTCGCCGCCGGTCAGGCGCTCGATGACGACGTCGCCCTCCTTCTTGAGCTCCTCGAAGCGCTTCTGCAGGGCCGCGTCCGCGCGGGCGGCGGGGTCCTTCTCCGCCTTCTCCTGGATCTGGAGCATCTCCTTGACGATCTCCCCCAGCTTCTTCTTGTCGGCCTCGGGGTCCTGGACGAACGCGAGCAGGACGAGCGCGGCGAGGAATCGCATGGGGATCTCCTAGTCGGGTTCGCGGAAGAGCGCGGCGCGGTCGCGGAACTCCTTCGACTCGCCCGCGCCGGCCTTCGCCTTGAGGATCTCCGCGGCCGCGGCCACGAAGCCGTCCAGGTCCGAGGGCCGCCCGCGGATCCCGATCCACAGCTTCTCGAAGCGGCCCGTGTCGCCGGCGAGGTAGTACTGCTCGAAGTCGCAGCCCGGGTTCCCGTACGGCACGCCGCGCGGGACCTTCCGCACCGACGCGATCGCCGCGTCGAGCTTCGCCCGCTCCTCCGCGGCCAGCGGGTGGCGGGCCAGGTTGAAGTAGCCGACGACGAGGTTCCCGTCCGTGTCGATGCGGAAGAAGTAGTCGCCGCGCTGGCAGGAACGGAGCTCGAAGCCGAAGACGTACTTCGCCCGGTCCGGCTCGACCTTCGCGTTCGCCGGGAGCTTCGCGCGCCACTCCGGATCGCGCGCGGCCATCCAGTCCTCCCACTTCTTCAGCCCCGGGGCCCGCTGCTCGGCGGTCTCCCAGGCCTTGAAGCCGAAGTCGTCGCCGCCGTTGAGCGTCTTGAGGAAGTTGCAGGCGTCCTCGCGGGCCAGCTGGCCGTAGTCGATGTCGAACCACCGCACGTCGCTGCGCAGCGACTCGACGAGCACCGGCAGCCCCGAGGCGTCCCCGAACGCGTGCAGGGTCTTCGCGGCCTGGGCGCGCACGTCGTAGGTCGGATCGTCGAGCAGCTTCCGCACGGCTTCCGCCGACTCCTTGTCGCCGAGCTTCTCGAGGCCGAGCACGGCCGAGGCGCGCACGCCCCAGAGCCCGTCGCCGAGCATCGAGCGGAGCAGGTCGCGGTGGGCCGCCGACTTCTGCATCGCGAGGGCCCGCGCCGCGTTGGGCCGCCAGAAGAAGTCCTTGTTCGACAGCAGCTCGGCGCAGAGTCCGGCGACGCCGGGGTCGACGACGTCGGCGAGCGACAGCGTGAAGGCCGTCGAGAGCGCGTTGGGTCCCTTCGCCTTCACCCAGTTGAGGAGCACGGGCACCATCTTCGGCCCGCGCTTGCGGAGGCGGTCGATCGCCTGGCCCTGGAAGGCGAGCTTCGTGGCGTCGTTCGCGAAGTTGAGCTCCTTGATGATCTTCTCCTCCTCGTCCTGGAGGGCGGCCAGGGGGAGGGGCAGGAGCGCGGCGAGCAGGAGGGTCGGGATTCTCATGGTCATTTCACGACGATCGCCTCGTCGAGGAAGTACAAACCGACCTGCCAGTCGCCGTCCCAGAGGTCCTGGATGCGGAGCCGGCCGACGAGCGTCACGGGCTCGTTCGAGTGGTCGGTCGTGACGCCGGGCTTCAGCGACACGGCGAAGAAGTGGTTGATCTTGGGCTGCGAGCCGAAGCAGCAGGAGTTGCGGTCCTTGACGAGCTCGAACTGCGTGAGGCCGCGCAGCTCCCAGCGCGGGTTCATGTAGCCGGTGGTCTTCACGAGTTTCCCGTTCCAGCCGATCACCGGCCCGGGCAGCTCCATCCGCTCGGTGTACTCGAAGCCGCCGAAGAGGTTCATGTCGACGGGCTGCGGGGTCTCCGGGGGCCGGGCGCAGGCCGCCGCCGCGAGCAGGACGGGGAGCAGGGCGAATCGCCGCATCGGGACTCCATGATACCGGGGCCGTATCCCTTTGGATACGGATGCGCGGCCCCTCCCCCGTATAGTGGAGTGGTCCGCAACTTGCAGGTGATACGGACATGGGCCTGATCCGCTGGTTCCGCTCCCGCCTCGTCGTGCGCGTCGCGCTGACGATGCTCGCGGTCTCGCTGCTGCCGCTGGCGGCCGCGGGCCTGCTGCTCGTCGGCCTGACCGAGCGCTCGCTCGCGGAGCAGGTGCGCGTCAACCAGCGGGAGCTGGCCGCGTCCTCCGCGGTGCTCGTCGAGCAGTACATCGCCGACGCGCGGACCAAGCTCCGGACCGTGGGGCGGCTCGCCGCGGGCCAGCCCGGCGAGGACAAGACCGCCGTCGTCGCCCGCCTGCAGGAGCTGCTCGGCTCCGGCGAGACCTTCCTCGACCTGAAGTACTACCGCGTCGGGGCCTCGCAGGAGGACGTCACCTGCGGGCAGGCCCAGAACGGGGACTACCAGGCCGCCCAGACCAAGGTGGGCAACAACCGGGCCTGGCAGGGGCCGGAGGAGCAGCAGAAGCGCGCCCAGCAGGAGGCGCCCGCGCAGTACGCCAACAAGCAGCGCGCCGACGTCCGCGGCCAGCAGATCCTCCAGACGGACCTCCTGAACACCGACAACCTGTCGCCGTTCCTGCGCAACAACGACACCGTTCCCGCGCGCTTCGACGTCGACCAGCTCGTCTTCGCCAAGCCGCTCTCCGGCGAGGATTACCTCTCGCCGACC
The DNA here is from genome assembly GCA_964464755.1 of uncultured Planctomycetales bacterium. Taxonomy (GTDB): domain Bacteria; phylum Planctomycetota; class MHYJ01; order MHYJ01; family JACPRB01; genus CAYXGZ01. The sequence continues at coordinate 1,716 of CAYXGZ010000074.1, read as the reverse complement.
ATCGGCCTCGTGGACGAGATCCCGTTCCTCACGATCTCGATCCCGTTCGCCAACGTCGACGGGAAGAAGCGGGTCGACGCGATCCTCGTCGCGAGCGTGGACCTGCGTCCGCTGCTGAAGCGCCTGGCGGAGCTCGCGGGCCCCCGCCGCGCGATCGCGATCAACGACGGGCTGACGCCCCTGGCCGCCTCGCCACCGCCGGCGGGCCCCGACGTCTCCTCCTCGACCACGCCCTTCGGGACCGGCGGCTGGACGGTGGCCATCCACGAGTCGCGGGAGAGCGCGCTGGCCCCGCTGCGCGCGGCCCGGGCCCAGTCCATGGCCTGGGTCGGCGGCGCGGGCGCCGCGTCCATCGCCGCGTCCTTCCTGCTCGCCTCGTGGATCCTCCGCCCCGTGCGCCGCCTCACCGGCGCGGCCCACCGGATGCGCGAGGGCGACCTCAAGGCCCGCGCGGACGTCGACCGGGCCGACGAGATCGGCGAGCTCGGCCGGGCCTTCGACCAGATGGCCGCGGCCCTCGAGCAGCTCGACCGGCAGAAGAGCGACTTCGTGTCCCACGTCTCCCACGAGCTGCGCACGCCGCTGACGTCGATGAAGCTCAGCGTCGCGAACCTGCTCGACGGCGTCGTCGGCCCCGTCGACGGACGCCAGGAGGACGTCCTCCGCCGCGTGCGCGTCGACCTCGATCGCCTGATCCGCATGGTCAACGAGCTGCTCGACCTCGCGAAGCTCGAGGCCGGGAAGATCGCCCTCGAGCGGGGCCCGGTCGACCTCGCCGCCGTCGCGCGGGACGCGGCCGCGACCGTCGGCCCGCTGGCCCAGGCCCGCGGCGTCGCCGTGGAGGTCTCCGGCTCCTCGGCGCCCGTGGAGGGCGACCGCGCCAAGCTGCTGCAGGTCGCGATCAACCTCGTGGACAACGCCGTGAAGTTCAGCCCCGCGGGGGGCCGCGTCGAGGTCCTCGTCGGGGAGCGGCGCCTCTCGGTGAAGGACCAGGGCTGCGGCATCGACCCGGCCCAGCTGCCCCGCGTCTTCGACGCCTTCGCGAAGGTCGGCGACGACCGCCAGCCCCGGCCCGCCGGCGCGGGCCTCGGCCTGTCGATCTCGCGCCGCCTCGTCGAGCTGCACGGCGGCCGGCTCGCCGTGGAAAGCTTGCCCGGGCGCGGCTCCACCTTTACCGTGGCCCTCTGATGCCCCGCCTCCTCGTCGTGGACGACGACGTCCACATCGCCCAGTCCCTCTCCGAGCGCTTCGCGGCGCGCGGCTACCAGGTCTCCACGGCCGGCTCGGGGAAGGGCGCCCTCGAGCGGATCCGCCGCGAGCTCCCCGACGTCGTGCTGCTCGACCTCCAGCTGCCCGAGGGCGACGGGCTCTCGGTCCTGAAGACGCTCGGCGACGAGGGGATCGAGACGACCGTGGTCGTGATCACGGCCTTCGGGACCTTTGACAAGGCCGTCGCCGCGCTGCGGGCCGGCGCGTACGACTTCCTCCAGAAGCCCTTCGAGCCCGCGCTCGTCGAGGAGACCGTGCGGCGGGCCCTCGAGCGGGCCGCGCTGCGCCGGGAGAACCGCGCCCTCAAGGCCGACGAGCCCGCCACGGACCTCGTGGCCGCCGACCCCCGGATGAAGGAGGTCGCGGAGCTCGCGCGGAAGGCCGCGAAGAGCGGCGCGACGGTGCTCCTGCTCGGCGAGAGCGGACCGGGCAAGGAGGTCCTCGCCC
>CAYXGZ010000073.1:0-14163 GCA_964464755.1 uncultured Planctomycetales bacterium | reverse complement strand
CAAGGAGGCGATCGCCGACTACGACGAGATCCGCAAGGAGATCCGGCTCGCGCTCAACGAGGCGGGCCGGCGCCTGGCGGCCTTCATCCGCAAGCGCGACCACGCGTTCGACGAGCTGAAGCGGCGCAACGTCTTCGAGGCCTACATCGAGGAGGTCGCCGACGCCTGCAAGCGCCTGAAGAAGGGCAAGCTCGACGCCGAGGCGCTGAAGAAGCAGCTGACGAAGATCGCCAAGGACATCACGGGCGGCGAGAAGACGGACGAGCTGACGGCGAAGAAGAAGGCGGAGGCCGCGCCCGCCGCGGAGAGCACGATCATCGTGACGGAGAAGGGCGTGGAGGGCGCGGTGCCCGCCCCGCCGCCGCCCGCGGCGGCCCCGGCGCCCGCGCCGGCCCCCGCGGCGAAGGCGGCCCCCAAGGCGCCCGCGAAGCCGGCTCCCAAGGCCCCCAAGGGAAGGAAGGGCTAGGCCATGGCGAAATCCAGCGTCGAGGAACGGCTCGTCGGCCTGGCGGACGTGGTGCTCGAGGCCGCCAAGAAGAAGAAGGACCCGTCGATCGACATCCCGGTGCGGGCGCTGTCGAACGTCGAGTTCAACGCGAAGAAGCGCTTCATCGAGATGAAGGACGCGACGACCGCGCGGACCTTCTTCAACCTCGGCATGGCGAAGAAGTTCATGCAGACGATGCTCGTCGCGGACGCGCTGGCCGAGCTGCAGCGCGCCGACTGCACGACGTCGCTGCGCGAGATCTACTACCGGACGAAGCACACGCTGCGCGACTCGAACGAGAACACCTTCGACGACCAGGCCGAGAGCGACCCGGTCATCGAGGACCTCGAGGTGACGCTCGAGGCGCTGCGCGAGGAGCTGCACGTCTCGGCCGAGGGCCGCGGCAGCATCGTCGGCAACGTCGTGCTCGTGGACGACGGGGACTCGATCGACTGCACGAAGGCCGGCAAGAGCGGCCACACGGTGCCCTCGATCGTCGAGGAGCCCGGGATCCGCATCAAGAAGTGCTCGGCGGACTTCGTGCTGCTCATCGAGAAGTCGACGCAGTTCAACCGCCTCTCCGAGGACAAGTTCTGGAAGCGGCACAACTGCATCCTGCTCACGGGCAACGGCCAGCCGCCGCGCGGCGTGCGCCGCCTCTGCCGCCGCATCCACGACGAGTGGAAGAAGCCCGTGCTGGTGCTCGTCGACAACGACCCCTGGGGCTACTACATCTACTCGGTCGTCAAGCAGGGCTCGATCAACCTGGCCTTCGAGAGCCAGCGGATGGCGATCCCCGACGCGAAATTCATCGGCCTCTCGAGCTTCGACCCCGAGAAGCACCGGATGCCGCGCAACCTCGGCATCAAGCTCAAGGACAACGACGTCAGCCGCGCGAAGGAGCTCCTCGCCTACCCCTGGTTCCAGAAGAAGGATTGGCAGAAGGAGATCAAGAACCTCCTCTCGAGCGGGCTGAAGTACGAGCTGGACGCGCTCGCGAACAAGGACTTCCGCTACCTGACCACGGACTACCTGCCGCGGAAGCTGAAGGAGAAGGACTGGCTGGACTAGGGCCCTGCCCGGGCTCCGTGCGGATCGGGTAGGATCCCCGTCCATGCCCCCGCTCGACTGCAAGTGGTGCCTGCACTTCGGGCCCGCCGGCTCGACGTGGGAGACCCGATCGCCCCTGCTCCTGGACAAGCAGCTGCTCTCCTGCCGGCGGCGACAGGTCTACATCCCTACGCCGTTCCGGACCTACTGCCTGGACTACCACGCCGAGACGGATCCGACGCCACCCGCCCCCGGGCCGCGAGGGCCGATCTGGGTGCGCTGCTCCGAGGAATTCCGCCCGCGGGTTCCCTTTCCGCGGCCGGAATACAACGCGCCGGGGTACCGGGTGACCCCGGTGCCGAACTGGGAGGACTACCTCCGGCTGGTCCGCGCCGGGAAGGACGCGGACGAGTTCCTGGTCAAGGAGGCGGAGCGCTACCTTGCCTTGCCCTGAGCCGCCGGCCCGGCCTGCCGATCGCCGGGCTTCCCCACGGGGTATACTCGGCACCCGAACGTGACTCCTCATGAGGCCCCAGACGTCGCCCGGGCCGGACTCGCAAGGGTCCCGCCCGCCGTCGCGGCGGCGCTGCTGCTCGCGCTGTACGCCGCCCTGGCCGCCTCCGCGGCCGTCGGCGACAGCCAGATCATGGACGAGCAGATCCACCTCGCCGCGGGCCACGAGGGCTGGACGCGCGGCGAGTACCGGCTCAACCCGGAGCACCCGCCGCTCGCCAAGCTCTGGGCCGCGATCCCGACGGCGCTCGCGGGGTGGACGGACTTCGAGTACCCCGCGCACCGGGCCGAGCCCTGGATCGCGCCGCGCAAGGCGCTGCTCTCCGCGCGCTGCATGGTCGCGCTGCTCGGCGTGCTGCTCGGGCTGGTCGTGTACCTCTGGGCCCGCGAGCTCTGGGGCGCCCGGGCCGCGCTGGTCCCGCTCTTCCTCTACACGCTCTCGCCGACGATGCTCGCGCACGGGCACCTCGTGACGACGGACCTCGCGGCGTCGCTGGGCTTCGTGCTGGCGTCGTGGACGGCGTGGCGGATGACGGAGCGCCCGACCTGGCCGCGCGCGCTGGCCGCGGGGGCGGGGCTGGGCGTGGCCCTGTCGATGAAGTTCTCGACGCTGATGCTGATCCCCATCCTGCCCGGCGTGGCGGCGGCGCTGCTGCTGGCGCGGAAGGCGGATCGCGCGACGTGGCGGCGGACCGGGGCGGCGTTCCTCGGCGCAGGGTTGCTCGCGTGGATCCTGGTGTGGGCGGGCTACGGGTTCAAGTACGCGGCGGGGCCGCTGCCCTGGGCGCAGATCCCCGAGGGCGCGAAGGTCGTGGCCTGGGCGCGGCCGCTGCGGCTGCTGCCCGAGTCGTTCCTGTACGGCGTCGCGTTCGTCGCGAACTACGCGTCGCGGCCCGCGTTCCTCTGCGGCGAGATCGTGCAGGGCGGGCGCTGGACATACTTCCCGCTGGCCTTCCTCGTGAAGTCGACGCCCGCGGTGCTGGCGCTGGCGGGCTGGCTGCTGGTCGAGGGGCTGCGGCGGAGGCGCCTGGGCTCGGCGGGGCTCTTCCTCGCGGTGCCGGCGGCGCTGTACTTCGCGGTCGCGGTGCTCTCGCCGCTGCAGATCGGGCACCGGCACCTGGCGCCGGTCTACCCGGCGCTCTTCCTCGGCGCGGGCTGGCTGGCGTCGATCGCGGCGGAGCGCTGGAGGGCCTGGGCGATCGGCGGGCTGCTGGCGGCGCAGGCGCTGTCGGGGCTGGCGGCGCATCCGAGGCAGCTCGCGTACTTCAACTTCGCGGCGGGCGGGTCGGAGGGTGGATCGAAGCTCCTCGCCGACTCGAACGTGGACTGGGGGCAGGACCTGTTCCGGCTGCGGAAAGAGATGGAGCGCCGCGGGATCTCCGAGGTGAAGCTGGCGTACTTCGGGCTGGCGACGCCGTCGGCGCACGGGATCCGGGCGCGTAAGGTGTGGACGTTCTTCTACGACGACGGGCCGGCGGTCGTGCCGAGGTCGGGCGACGTGCTGGCGATCAGCGTGAACGTGCTGCACGGGATGTTCGGCGAGTTCCCGAAGGGACGGGGCTACCCGGACTGGAAGGACTGGCTCGCGGGGATCCGCAAGTTGACCCCGATCGGGCGGGCCGGCGACTCGATCGTGCTGTACCGGGTTCCATAGGTCTGGTACAAGTCCCGATTGGGCACTAGGCTTACGGTGTGGCAGGAAAGCAATGTGGTGCCATACGACGTCCGACAAAAATGGCTGTCCGGCGTATTCAAGAGATACGCCTTCCTCCAATGCATCGTGGAGTTGACCGTCGATAGGCATGCACGACGTGCGACCAAGGGAGGTCGGTCATGAGTGGCATTCATGAGATTCGCGGTCACCAGCCGCCTCATAGCATCAAGCGAGAGTTGTTGCAGATTGCCGATAATCTGCTTCCTGGACTAACTGGGTCATTCGAGATCACGCAGAAGTCCTGGGAGGAATACGAGCGTGGATACTACATTCGAATATATGCCTCACCAAGCAAGCGAATGAAGGCGTCGCTAGGAGTGGACCGCGAGGTCTTGATTCTAATTAGCAATTTTCCTGACCAACAGCCGCGCATTGTTGAACTAGCGCTTAGAATACTAAGAACCGAATCAATTCGACTTGAGCCCACAATTGTAATTCTGGTACACAATGAAGAAGGTGGAGATGAGAAGCTAAGGGGTTGGGGAAGAGAAATGGGCCTCTCCGTTCTTCCCGTCAGGTCGGAGCAAGGGCAAGCGGCGACGCCAGAAGGCATAGAGCGTGTTCTCTGTCACTCGCTGTTCAACCAAGATCCGTTCGATCGGTCCGGGCCTGTCATCGAGGATGCACATTTCTTTGGACGCAGGGACGAGGCTATAGAGCTAGCAAGGCAATTGCATGCGGGGCAGGTTCGAAGCTGCTTTGGGCTAAGAAAGGTCGGCAAGACCTCGTTTGTTAGTAGAGCGGCTAGAGTATTTAAGGAGAATAACGGGGGTGCCTGCGTATTTGTGGATTGCGCCAGGGATGACATCTGGGGAATGAACTCTGGGCAGATGCTGAAGGCTGTCGCCAAGGCGGCTGGGGAGGCTACAAATTCCAAGGAGCTCTACTCTATCCCTCGCGGAACGACTACCTCGCAGTCTGCTGCCATATCTGCGCAGGGGCTGATTGAGGTTCTGAACTCGGCCAAGAGGCCAGTCTTGATCGTTTTCGATGAGCTTGACTACATAACTCCTGATAGCCCCGAGGGGAAGCACTGGCGGCGTGAATTCAATCCACTCTGGCGTAGTATGCGGGTTGTCTATCAAGAGTTGACGAGAGGTGGCGGAAGTAAGATGTCCATACTCGTTAGTGGAGTTTCCAGCAAATGGTTCACTGTTGAATCAATTGACAATGTAGAGAACGCGGGACTGCATTTCGTGCCAGAGGAGTACCTAGGGGCATTTGATCGAAAAGCAACGACAGCCATGATCAGGAAGATTTCACCAAGGGCTGGGCTTCGTTTCTCGGAGGATGCAGCTGACTACGTTGCAGATGTATGCTCTGATTTCCCGTTCTTTACAAGAAAGGCCTGCTCGTACATTCACAAGCGCATTCCAATTGGGGGTAGGCCCCTTGAGGTCGAAAGGAGCGACGTTATCACCCTCATGGACGAGTACATTTCGACCGAGGGTTTTGCGTTGGGGGAGCTCGCGTTCACTCATTTGTTTAGGGTCTACCCTGACCTTGAGCAAGGAAGCGCGATGATCTTGGAGGGCAACTCTAGTGCTCTTTCAAAGCGAGTGGTATCTACGCTTGTGAAGTACGGGTTGATACGCCAGTCGTCCCCTGGCGAGATTTCAGGTCGTATTCTCAAGGAAGGGCTGAAGTCCTATCTAGAGATGCGAGGTGATGGAGTGCGGGCGTCGTCTGGCAAGCCAGTTGTCAATTGGAATGATGAGATGCTCGAAGAGTTGGCCGTCATTAACAAGAGGAGGAATAGGCTTGAGATGAAAATGAGAGAGCTTGCCATTACGGTTATCCGCATGAAGATCCAAGGAAGGAAAGAACTGTCGGTCAAGGACGAATTCCTGAAGTGCATAGCTGAGAAGCGGCGCCAGGAGCTTCAAGGCTTGCCTGCGGACAGCCTAGTTGACAAGTTGTACTGGCAGGAGTTGTGTCAGGTCATTGAGAAGAACTGGGTTGACTTTCAGAACGTGTTCGTAGATGCGCGTGAATTTAGGGAGAATGGTAAGTTAATCAACGAGCGCCCGGACGCTCATGCAAAGAGGGTGGATCCGGCTGATGTAGCCTTGCACCGCCGAGCGCTAGATTGGCTCGAGGATAAGGTGTTTGCCAAGTAGAGTGTGATCCTGATGCGCTAACTGCTAGTTGGCCGTTCTAAAAAATACTCTGCTCCAATTCTAAGCCGCTTCAAGATGGCTCGGACGTTCTTGCCTCGCAGCTCTCTTCGTGTTTCCTTGTTCCATTTGGCTGGGAATCTGAATCCAGCGAGCCTAGGTAGGCATTTCTCGGTCGATCGTAGGAGTTGATCGGTAGAGTGCCTGGGCCGTTGTCCGTGACGCTCTGCCAGCGCAGAAAGAACCTCTAGGAACACAAGAACGCCAATGCTCCTCTGGAGGAATCCACTGTCGGATTGTTCCCAGGCGGCTGGGCAGGAGTGCTTGATGGTCTGAAAGAAGCTAGTGAGGAATCGTAGGGGTTGCTCGAAGTCACCGGCGCGACGCTGGAGGAGCCCTCCATCGTCTGTGATAAACCGGCGCTCAAGCAAGCTCGATACCAGTTGGTGAAGCCGTAAGGTGCCGCCTCGAGTGAATCCGTTCTTTACTCTAACGGTGAATAGGGATCTGTGAGGTGACGCCAATTCGAGGATCACCTTGGGCGCAATCGTTGCGGCATCGGTCCCTGAGAGATTCGATAGTAAGTAGTCGACGAGATCCGGGTCGACTCCCTTCTGTTTTCTGTTGATGGCCGCAAAGAGTCGAGCTTCTTCCTGAGGCGCCGCGTTCGCTAGAGTAGTGACGATATATTTGAACGACTTTCGTCTTTCGAGTGGCAAGAGAGCGGAGGCAAATAGCCTATGTTGGCCGTCGATTACGCGAAGGGCTCCAAAGGTGTCCTGGAACTCGACGTACGTTTTCCCCTTGGAGTCAAACACACGGGGGTCTTCTGCTGAACATATGATATTATTTGGGAAGTTGACCTCTAGCGCTTCGTCATAGATTCCTTCAGCGATTTCAAGTAGGCGCCGGCCATCTAGGAAGCGTTGGTAAAAGCGTTCGATCGGAGGCGCTCCGTCTCCGTGCAGATCGGTAACTCTCGGGACATGCGCGATCTTCAGCAGTGTCTCGCCGTCTACGGCAAAGGTGATTAGTGTTTTCCCAAATCGCCTCAGCCGGAGTGCTTCGAAGCGAATCGGCTGATTGGACCAGCGGTGGTCCCATGAGAAGACGTCTTTGATGAAGTCCAGCCAGCCGACTTCGTTCAAGCGGCTAGTTGATAGGCCTCGGTCCTTTGCGTCATTGCGGTTGACAATGCTGAGAAAGCGCTTCCCTACAGTGTCACGTTGCTCATGTGTCCACCAGCGAATCCCGCCGTTCGTGCATGCGTCTCGCGCAGAGAGCCCAATTGGTTTGTCCGTGTAGAGAATGCCGTGGGTCTTGATGTTGGATCGACGATTCGCGTTGGCGATTGAATTTGAGAATTTGAGAATGTCATCAGGGAGGCTTGCGGGAGGCCGATCCCCTTTCCATGATTTGCATTCGAAGACCAGGCGGATGTCTTGAAATGTGACCGATACGTCGGTTTGGCCAAGGTCCCTCAGTCGATGCGCTGATCCACCTGCAAGTTCGATTTGCCGTTCGAGTATCATGTCCTCAAGTGCTTTGCGGAAGAACCGCCAGAGGGACCTCTCCTGTGAAGTGCGAAAGTCCGGCTCTTCGGAGGTTGCGCTGCGACGTGGAGCCATGTTGCCGTCTCCGGTACAACGTGCGATGGAGCCATTACATTGCGTAATTAGATGCAAGTCAAGGTGCCGGCTCATTGTTTTCCGGATTGGGAGCATGGTCTCGATGGCATTTGTTCCTGCTGTGCATCAGAGTCATGGGGGCGATAGCTAGGGGTTTCCCAATCGCGGTTCATTGGTGGGATTTGCCTACAGAAGCCTCGGCGTAATAGATGTGCTCTTCAGTGGGGCCCGGCTTGCTGGAATGCCGAATTGAGTGCGGAGATGCAAAAAGGGGCGAACGTCCGGGCCGTTCGTCCGTCTAAGTAAGGTACTTCATGCCCAAGCTCAACGCGGTCCTCATGGTCGTGCTCTCCCTGGCCGTCTCGGCCGGGGCGGCCTGGCTCGCCCTGCGCGGCCCCGGGGTCGATCCCGACGCCGGCCGCATCGCGAAGCTCATCCGCCAGCTCGGCGACGACGACCCGGACCTCCGCCGCGAGGCCGCCCGCGACCTCAAGCAGTACGGACCCCGCGCCGAGGGCGCGCTCGACGAGGCCTCCCGCGGGGACGACGCCCGGCTCGCGGAGCGGGCCAAGGAGCTTCTCGCCCGCCTGCGCCCGGACGGCCCCAAGACCCCCGAGTCGCCCGCGACCCCGTCCGATCCGCCCGCCCTCGCCGGCACCTACGAGCTCAGCCTCCAGGTCGTCCAGCGCTCGCCGCTGCGCGTCTACGTCCGCCTCTTCAACGGCACGAAGGAGGCGGTGCACGTCGCCGTCACGCGCGGGCCCGAGGGAGTCTCCCTGCTCGACTTCGGCTTCTTCGAGGACCGGGGCCGCGACGGCTGGGGCCGCCGGATCCGCGTCGCGCCCGCCGTCGGCGCCAAGGAGTTGGTCCGCCTCGAGCCCGGCGCCCTGCTCGACACCGCGCCCGTCGACCTCCAGGTCGCCGCCGACGAGAACGGCCCCATCGCCTTCCGCTTCGTCTACGAGGCCACGGAGGAGGGCGCGTACCGGGCCCTCGCCGCGTCCACCCGCCCCCGCGGGGCCCTGCTCCCCGCCGGCCGCCTCGTCTCCGCCGAAGCCCCGCTCCGGTAGCGGCGGCGCGCGCGCGGCGGTACCATGACCGCCCCGTGGCCAAGGTCATCAAGGTCGACTACGAGTCGCACGACAAGCACGTCTTCAACATCCACAAGGAGGCCGTGCTGCAGCGGCTCGACGTCTACTGCCACAAGCGCCTCCCCCAGTACTCGCGCACGCTGATGCAGAAGCTGATCAAGGAGGGGCGGGTCACCGTCAACGGGCTGCCCTCGAAGCCGGGCCACGAGATCAACCTCGGGGACGTCATCGAGGTCGACGTGCCGAAGCTCATCCTCCCGCAGGTCGTCGCCAGCGACATCCCCCTCGAGATCCTCCACGAGGACGAGCACATCCTCGCCATCAACAAGCCGCCGGACTTCGTCGTGCACCCGGCCGCGGGGCACTGGGACGACACGCTCGTCAACGCGCTGCTGCACCACTGCGGCACGCTGCCGGAGACCGACGACGTCTACAAGCCGGGCGTCGTGCACCGCATCGACAAGAACACGAGCGGCGTGATCATCGCGGCGAAGACCGTGCGGGCCCACGCCGAGATGACGCGGCAGTTCCAGGAGCGCACGGTCCAGAAGGAGTACGTCGCGATCGTCGACGGCTCGCTCGAGTTCGACGAGGACGTGATCGACAAGGACATGGACCGCCACCCGAAGGACTTCGAGCGCATGGCCGTGGTGAAGAAGGGGACGGGCAAGTCCTCGCAGACTTTCTACCGCGTCGTGGAGCGCTTCCGCGGCTACACCCTGGTCCGCTGCGCGCCGAAGACGGGCCGCACGCACCAGATCCGCGTCCACCTCTCGTCGATCGGCCACCCCTGCGCGGTGGATCCGGCGTACGGCAAGGCGCGGCCCATCCACCTGGCCGACCTGGCGGGGGAGGGCGTCGAGGACGAGCGCGTGCCGGACCCGAACCAGCCCGTCCTGGCCCGCCACGCGCTGCACGCGGCGCGCATCGAGTTCCTGCACCCCGCGACGGGCGAGCCCGTGTTCTTCGAGGCCCCCCTGGCGGCCGACATGGCCCTGCTGGTCGAATTGCTGCGCACCTATCGGAAGCTGGAAGCGCCCGCCGCCCAATAGGTTGCGAATTCGAGAATCTCTCCTGATTTCGCGTCATGATTTCCGCTATTGACAGTATTACAGTTAACGACATAATTACTGGCATGAACAGCGACGCGAGCTACGACCTGGACGGACTGACGGCCGAGGTGGGGCGGCTCCTCGAGGAGCTGGGCCTCCTCGACGCGCAGCCCGACGGCCGCGTGACGGCGGCTCCGGACATCCGGACCATCCGCTACTACGCGGGCCTCGGCCTCGTCGACAAGCCCCGCTACGAGGGGCGCGAGGCGCGCTACGGCCGCCGCCACGTCCTCCAGCTCGCCGCGATCAAGGCCCTGCAGGCCGCGGAGCTCAGCCTGGCGGAGATCCAGGAGCGGCTCTACGCCCGCAGCGCCGCCGAACTCGAATCGATCCTCGCCGCGGTCCGCGACGAGCAGCGCCATCGGCCGGTGGCGCCGCTCCGGACGGTCCGCTGGCGGGAGGTGACGGTGGTCCCCGGCCTGAAAGTGCTGGCCGAGGACGGTTGGTCGCCCGGGACGGACCCGGCGGCCTTGGAAACGAAGCTGCGCGCGGCCGTCGCCGCGCTGGCCCATTCTGGAGGAGCCTAGCCATGTGCGCCCACGCCCACGTCGAACTGCCCGTCCTGCCGCAGGAAGTCTCGGAGGTCCGCCGCTGCGGCGTCGGCGTCCTCACCGTGGCGAAGGCCAGGCAGCGCGTCGCGCTGCCGCTGCGCTCCGTGAAGGCCTCGGCCCGCGTCGCGGACCGCGTTGCCCACGTCGTCCTCGAGCAGGTCTTCTCGAACCCGCTCTCCGAGGCGATGGAGGCGGTCTACATCTTCCCGCTCCAGGCCGGCGCGGCCGTCAGCGACTTCGAGCTGCGCGTCGGGAAGCGCGTCATCAAGGGGAAGGTCGACGAGCGCCAGGCGGCCCGCCAGCAGTACGCCCAGGCCCTGAAGCAGGGCAAGCGCGCCGCCCTCCTCGAGCAGGAGCGCGACGACGTCTTCACCGTCAGCGTCGGCAACATCCCGCCCGGCGAGGAGATCGCCGTCAAGCTCGCCTGGTCCGCGTGGCTGCCCGTCTTCGAGGACGGCACGACGGAGCTCCGCCTCCCCACGGTCGTCGCGCCCCGCTACATCCCCGGCGCCCCGACCTCCGGCGCCGCGGGCGACGGCGTCGTCGAGGACACGACCCGCGTGCCCGACGCGTCGCGCATCACCCCGCCGCGCCTGGCCCCCGGCTTCGACCCGCGGGTCGGCCTCGGCATCGAGGTCCTCATCGCCGACGGCGAGCCCGCCGACCTGGCCTGCTCGCAGCACGCCACCCGCTTCGCGGCGGGGAAGGACGGCGTGCGGATCGCGCTGGCCCGCCAGGACGAGCTGCTCAACCGCGACTTCGTCCTCCGCTGGAGGCTCGCGGGCGGCGCCCTGCGCTCGACGCTGCTCGTGCACGACGGCACGGGCTTCCTCTCCCTCCTGCCGCCGAAGACCGAGGGCTTCGCGGGCCTGCCCCGCGACGTCGTCTTCGTCCTCGACCGCTCCGGCTCGATGGAGGGCGTGAAGATGGCCTCGGCCTCCCGCGCCTGCGCGCTGCTCCTGCGCACGCTCGGGCCCCGCGACCGCTTCGCGATCCAGGCCTTCGACGACTCCGTGGAGTGGTACGGGAAGGGGATCTTCCACCCGGCCGACGAGGCCGGCCTCGAGGCGGGCGAGAAGCACCTGCGGACGATCGACGCCCGCGGCGGCACCGAGCTCGACGGCGCGCTCGACGCGGCGCTCCGGGCCGTGACCAAGCGCGAGGACGGATCCGGCCGCCTGCCCGTCGTCGTGCTCCTCACGGACGGCCAGGTCGGCAACGAATCCGAGATCCTGCGCCGGATCCAGGCGGAGGTCGGCGACGCGCGGGTCTTCACGATCGGCATCGACACGGCGGTCAACGAGGCCTTCCTCCGGCGGCTCGCGTCGCTGGGCGGCGGGACCTCGACCTTCGTGGCCCCGGGCGACGCGCTCGACGAGGCCCTGCGCGGCGTCGGCCGCGAGATCGGCGCGCCGGTGCTCGTGGACGTCGAGGTGGAGGACGCGGGCGCCGGGCTCGACGCGGCGTCCCTGTCGCCGGCCCGGATCCCGGACCTCTTCGCGGGCCGGGCGGCCGCGGCCTTCTTCACGGTGAAGAAGGCGGGCAAGATCGTCGTGAAGGGGAAGCTGGCGGACGGCAAGCCCTGGAAGGTCACGGTGCAGGCGACGAAGGTCGAGCTGCCCGCGCTGCCCCAGCTCTGGGCGAAGGCGCGCGTGGCGGAGCTCGAGGACCGCTACCGCCTCGACGAGTCGAAGCGGGAGGAGATCCAGGCCGAGATCGTGAAGCTCGCGGTGGCGCACCGCCTGCTCACGCGCTTCACGGCCTTCCTCGCGGTGGACGAGGCCGAGATCGTGAACCCGGCGGGCGACCCGCGCAAGGTCGTGCAGCCGGTCGAGAACCCCGACCGCTGGGACATGGTGAAGAACGAGATGAAGAAGGCCCCCGGGGGCGCCGGCTCGGCGATGGGCCGGAGCGCCGCGCCGATGCAGCAGCCCGAGATGGACACCTGCGCCGAGCTGCAGGCGCCGCCCCCGCCGCCCGCCCCCTGCGCGAGCCGGGCGCCGTCGAAGATGAAGCTGTCGTCGCTGGCCGGCGGGTTCAAGGACGACGAGGGCGCGGCCCGGCCGGAGCCCGAGGGCCCGTCCGACGCCGAGCGGCAGGCGGTGATCGACGCGCTGAAGGCGTACGCGGAGGAGCTCTCCGCGGTCCGCGAGAAGCTGGCCTCCGGCAAGCTGCCGAAGGGCGCGAAGCTGGAGTCGCTGCGCAAGGCGCTGGTGAAGGCGCTGGGCGCGGGCCTGCTGGGGGCGCTGGTCGCCCGCCTGGCCCGGTTCGTCCGGACCGGCGGCGTCGAGCTGGACGCGGCCCTGGCGGCCCGGGGCGCGGAGGCGGTCTGGCTGGTCCCGCTCTTCGAGAAGCACGCCCGGGAGCTGGAGGCGGCGGCCCGCGAGGCCGAGCCCGTGCTCGCCGCGGCGGCGACGGGCGGCGCGAAGAAGTCCTGGAAGTTCTGGGAACGGACGGTGTAGTCCACGGGCCCCGGGCCGGGTCGCTCGACCCGGCCCGGGGTCTCCTTTCCTCGGCGGCCCCGGTGGGGTAGGATCGGCTTCCACCAAGGAGGCCGCCATGTCCCGCACCCGCAGCATCCGCGTCGGCGAGGCCGACATCTCGTCGCTCGCGTCGTCGCTCTTCGAGAAGGTCCGCGACATCAAGTCGACGCACCCGCAGGTCGCCCGCAAGATCGATGCGCTCGAGCTGGAGATCCGCGAGCGGCTCGAGGAGATCCGCCGGCAGATCGGCAAGCTGGGCAAGCCCGACCAGGAGCTCGTGAAGGTCCTCGTGATCAACGGCCTCTACCGGACGGCCGACGAGGTCCTGCTCGACACGGCGGCGGTCCGCTAGCTGTAGCTGTTGACTCCCCGTCGGGCCCTCCCTAGAATCTCGGCTCTTTGACCGGCTTCGGCCGGGGCGCCCCGGACCCTCCGCGAGGGGGGACGCCCGTCCGCGGCGGTATTACCGGCCGGAGTTCGGCCGGGGCCGCGGAGGGGACGTAGCAGGGGAGCCGATCGGACGCTTGGCAGGCGTCCGGCGGCGCGCCTTGGCCGGCCGCGGGAATGGTTCCCGAATCGGAGGAAGACGATGCCGTCCACGATCGACCCGAAGGCCCTCCTCGTCGCGGGCGTCCACTTCGGACACCGCGTCAGCCGCTGGAACCCGAAGATGCGGCCCTACATCTTCGGCAAGCGGAACCTGATCCACATCATCGACGTCAAGCAGACCGTCAAGGGCCTCCTGAAGGCCTGCCACTTCCTGGAGCAGCTGGCCGCGCGCGGCGAGCTCGTCCTCTTCGTGGGGACGAAGCGCCAGGCGAGCACGGTGATCCGCAACGAGTCCAAGCGCTGCGGGATGCCGTTCGTGGCCGAGCGCTGGCTGGGCGGCACGTTGACGAACTACGCGACCATCCGCGAGCGCCTGAACCGCCTCCGCACGATCGAGCAGTGGGAGGAGGACGGCACGATCCACCGCTACGGCAAGAAGGAGCAGTCCGCGATCTCCCGCGAGAAGCGGAAGCTGATCCGGAACCTCGACGGCATCCGGGCCCTGGACCGGCTGCCGACGGCCCTCGTCGTGATCGACCCCTGCCACGAGACCATCGCGGTCAGCGAGGCGGACAAGGTCGGCGCCGCGACCGTGGCGCTGATCGACACGGACGGCGATCCGGAGACGATCGACATCCCGATCCCCGGCAACGACGACTCCCTGAAGGTCATCGCCATCGTGGCCCGCGAGCTGGCCGACGCCGTCGTGCGCGGCCGGGCCCGCGCGGTGGTGACGGCCCCGGCGGAGCCGGCCCCCCAGCAGCAGGTCGTCTCGGCGGGCGGTCGCGAGCGTCGCGACCGCGGCGGCCGCCGCGAGCGCGAGCGGCTCTTCAGCCACCTGGGCGGCGGCGGCGGGCGGGGCGGTCCG
>CAYXGZ010000072.1:0-14352 GCA_964464755.1 uncultured Planctomycetales bacterium | reverse complement strand
GCGCGGGACGTGGACCTCCTCGGGGTACTGCAGCGTCGCCTTGCGGCCGAAGAAGCGGATGACCGTCTTCATCAGCCCGCGGACGACCGTCGGCAGGTAGAGCCACGCCTTCGCCTTGAAGGTCTGCGCCACGGCCTATCCCCTCCCCCCCGCCAGCACGCCGACCACGGCGACGAGCGCGAGGTTGGCGAGCGAGACGGGCACGAGGACCTTCCACCCGAGGTTCATCAGCTGGTCGTAGCGGAACCGCGGGAGCGTCCAGCGGATCCAGATCGTGAAGACGAGCACGGCGCCGAGCTTGCCCGCGAAGACCGCGTGGGAGAGCAGGCCCCCGAGCCACGAGGTGTCCGCCGGGTTCGTGATCCCGGGGAAATGCCAGCCGCCGAGGAAGAGCGTCACGAAGAGCGCGGACATCGTGATCATCGCCGCGTACTCGGCCATGAAGAACATCGCGAACTTCATGCTCGAGTACTCGGTGTGGTAGCCCGCGACGAGCTCGGCCTCGCACTCGGGCAGGTCGAAGGGGATGCGGTTGTTCTCCGCGAGGCCCGCCGTGTAGAAGAGCGCGCCCGCGACGAGGCCGCTCGGCAGGAGCAGGAGGTTCCCGCCCCCGAAAAGGTTCCACGAGAGCAGCGGCGTCCCCGCGTGCTGGTGGGCGACGATGCGCCCGAGGTCCACGGTCCCCGTCAGCATGATCACGGCGATGATCGACAGGCCGAGGGTCAGCTCGTACGAGATCATCTGGGCCGAGCTGCGCAGGCCGCCGAGCAGCGAGTACTTGTTGTTCGAGGCCCAGCCGCCGAAGGCGATCCCGTAGACGCCGATCGACAGCACGCTCATGACGAACAGGATCCCGACGGGGAGGTTCGCGAGCTGGAGCTTCACGCCGTGGATCTCGTTGCCGAAGGGGATCACCGCGAAGGCGAGCAGCGGGGGCGCGTAGACGATCAGCGGCCCGAGCAGGTAGAGGAAGCGGTCGGCCTTCGCCGGGATGATGTCCTCCTTGAAGAGGAGCTTCACGGCGTCCGCCACCGGCTGGAAGATGCCCGCCGCGGCCACGCCGAAGACGGCCACGCGGTTCGGGCCGATGCGGCCCTGGATGAACGCGCTGATCTTCCGCTCCAGCCAGACGAGGACCGGCACGCCCTGCAGGACGAGGGCGAGCACGAACGCGATCTTCGCCAGGACGACCAGGAACTCGGTGCTCATGGGGCGGCCGGGGCGGGCTGGGCCGCGGGGATCGCGACGCCCTGCAGCCCCACCTTCCCGTAGTCGAGCCCGGCGAACCCGGGCACTTCCTTCGCGAGCTCCTTGAACACGCCCTCGGCCGACACGACGCGCGCCCGCGCGCCCACCTCGACCAGCGCGTTCTGGAGCACTTCCGCCTCGGTCCATCCCGGCGCGGGCACGGCCTTCCGCAGCCGCTGGACGCGGCGGTCGACGTTCACGACGGTCCCGTCCTTCTCGGCGAATGCGGCCGCGGGCAGCAGCACGTGGGCCGCCGAGGCCGCGGGACCCGCGAACAGGTCCACCACGGCCAGGAACTCCAGCTTCGGCAGCTCCGCGAGCAGGTCGGCGGGCCAGGACCCCTCCTCGGCGATCGCGTTGAACGCGACCAGGCCGCGGACCCTGCCCGAGCGGATGCCGGCGACGAGCGCCGCGGTCCCCTCGGCGACCTTGTCGGCCCCGAGGCAGGTCTCCGCGAACGCCCGGTTGGGCGTCTTGTCGGCCTCGATCACGAAGCCGCCGGGGAAGCGCTGGGCCTGGCCCTTCGAGCGCCCGAGCACCCCGACGGTGTCCGCGGCCAGCGCGTCCATGAGCTTCCGGAAGAGCCAGATCTCCTCGACGGTGTTGGCGGTGGAGACGAGCCCCGCCACGGCGCCCGCCCCGTGCTTCTTCACGAGCGCGGCCGCGCCGGCGCCCAGCTCGCGGGCCGTGCCCCGGGCCTGGCGGATCCGCCGCTCCGAGTGCACGTGCCGCCAGCTGAAGCGGCCCTCGTCGCACATCCAGTACTGGTTCACCTGCGGGTTCGCCCGGGCGATCATCCGCTTGACGTGGCCGTCCAGCGCCGTGATCTCCGAGTTGCAGCCCCGGGAGCAGCCCGCGCAGACCGTCTTCGTCTCGTTCGCGAACCAGACCCGCGCCTGGTAGAGGAAGTTCTTGTCGATCAGCGCGCCCACCGGGCAGATGTCCACGACGTTCAGCGAGAGCGGGTTGTCGATCGGCACGCCCGGGAACACGTCGACCACGCTGCGGTCGCCGCGGTTGGCGACGCAGAGCTCGCCGCCGCCCGAGATCTCCTCGGTGAAGCGGACGCAGCGGGTGCAGACGATGCAGCGGTTGCCCCAGATCTTGATGTTCGGCCCGAGGTCCTTCGTGTGCCGGATGTTCTTCGGGTCCTGGAAGCGGCTGAGCCCGCCCCGGTACGTGAACGTGTAGTCCTGGAGCTGGCACTCCCCCGCCTTGTCGCAGATCGGGCAGTCCAGCGGGTGGTTGATGAGCAGGAACTCCATCACGTCCTTGCGGGCCGCGTCCAGCTCGGGCCCCTCGGTCCAGACCTCGAGGTTGTCCGCGACCGGGTACATGCACGAGGCCTCGAGCTTGCGGCTGTTCGAGACCTTCACGAGGCACATGCGGCAGTTGCCGGCGGGGGTCAGGCCGGGGTGGTAGCAGTAGTGCGGGACGAAGGCGCCCGCGTCGAGCAGGAGCTGCAGGAGCTTCGCGCCCGGCGGCGCCTCCATCTCCTTCCCGTTGACCTTGATCTTCGGCATCAGTGTCCCGAGTGGGCCTCCACGGGCTCGGTCGCGGCGCGGCGGGGCTTCATCGGGCAGCCCTTCTGGTCGACGTGGGCCTCGAACTCCGCGCGGAACTTCGTGATGAAGCTCTTCGCGGGCATCGCGGCCGCGTCGGCGAGCACGCAGATCGTGCGCCCGACCATCTGGTCCGCGACCCCGAGCACGCGGTCGAGGTCCTCCCGGGTCCCCTGCCCCCGCTCGAGGCGGCCCAGGATCTTGTCGATCCACCCCGTCCCCTCGCGGCACGGCGTGCACTGCCCGCAGGACTCGTGGTGGTAGAAGTGCAGGAGGTTCCAGAGCGCGTCGACCATGCAGGTCGACTCGTCCATGACGATCACGCCGCCCGAGCCGAGCATCGTCTTCGCGGCGGCCAGCGAGTCGAAGTCCATCTTAACGTCGATCTCGGCCGCGGTCAGCACCGGCGCGCTGGAACCGCCGGGGATGACGGCCTTCAGGGCCTTCCCGCCGGGGATGCCGCCGGCGAGGTCGTAGATCATCTCGCGCAGGGACAGGCCGAGCGGGACCTCGTAGTTGCCCGGGCGGTTCACGTGCCCCGCGATGCTGAAGATCTTCGTGCCCGGGCTCTTCTCCGTCCCGAACTTGCGGAACCAGTCGACGCCCTTCTCCAGGATGTGGGGCAGCATCGACAGGGTCTCGACGTTGTTGACCACCGTCGGGCTGCGGAAGAGGCCCTCGACGGCCGGGAACGGCGGCTTGATCTTCGGGTAGCCCCGCCCGCCCTCGAGGCTCGAGAGCAGGCCGGTCTCCTCGCCGCAGATGTAGGCGCCCGCCCCGCGGTGCACCGTCAGGTCGAGCGCGAAGCCGGTGCCCAGGCAGTTCGGGCCGAGGACGCCGGCGGCGTAGGCCTCGTCGACCGCCTTCTGCAGCACCCGCGCGCCGAAGCCGAACTCGCCGCGGATGTACACGTAGGCCGCGTGGCACTGCACGGCCCACGACGCGATCAGGATGCCCTCGATGAGCTGGTGCGGGTCCCGCTCGATGAGCATCTTGTCCTTGAAGGTCCCGGGCTCCGACTCGTCCGCGTTGCAGACGACGTACTTCGGCTTCGGGCTGCCCGCGGGGACGAAGCTCCACTTCATGCCCGTCGGGAAGCCCGCGCCGCCGCGGCCCCGGAGGCCGGACTTCTTCACGAGCTCGATCAGGTCCGCGGGCTTCAGGGTCTTCACGGCCTTCTCGGCCTGCTGGTACCCGCCCCGCGCCTTGTAGTGCGCCAGGGTCTCGGAGTCCTTCTCGAGCACGTGCTTCAGCAGGACGGGCTCGTGGGCGGTCGGCGGCACGACGTAGGGCGGGAGCTCCGTCCGGTACGTCCCCGCCTTGAGCCGGTCGACGATCGCGTCCGCCTGCTCGGCCGTGACCACGTCGTGGAAGTCCTCGTCGACCTGCAGGCACGGCCCCTTGTCGCAGTTCGCGAGGCACTCGACCTTCTTCAGGGTGAACATCCCGTCCGGCGTCGTCTGCTCGTTGCGGACGCCGAGCCGCTTCGAGAGGTGCTTGTAGAGGTCCAGCCCGCCGCGCAGCGCGCAGGGCAGCGTCGCGCAGACCTGCAGGTGGTGCTTCCCCTCGTGCTCGCGCCGGTAGTGCGTGTAGAACGTGACGACGCCCCAGACCTTGGCCGGGGAGACGCCGAGCAGCTCCGCGACGTGGATCATCCCCTCGCGGGTGACCGAGCCGCACTCGCGCTCGAGGATCCGCAGGGCCGGCAGCAGGGCCGCCTCGCGCTTCGGGTAGCGCGCGCAGATCCGCTCGAGTTCCTCGCGGACGGCCGGGGTGAAGGGGATGCCCATGCTAGCGGTCCAGCTCCCCCGCGATGATGTTGAGGCTCGAGAGCACGGCCACGGAGTCGGAGAGGAGCTTCCCCTCGCACATCCGCGGGAAGGCCTGGTAGTTGTAGAGGCTCGGGGGCCGGACCCGCATCCGCCACGGCCGCTGGGTGCCGTCGCTCACGAGGTAGAAGCCCAGCTCGCCGTTGGGGGCCTCGGTCGCGGAGTAGATCTCGCCCTTCGGCGGGCAGACGCCGTGGCCGAACATGTAGTTCTTGAAGTGGTAGATCAGCCCCTCCATCCCGCCCTGGGGCTTGTTGAAGGCGTCCTTGGCCGGCAGCGCGACCCGCGGGTCGTCCACGTTGATCGGGCCGGGCGGCATCGCCTTGAGGACCTGGTCGACGATCTTCATCGACTCCCGGACCTCCTGCACGCGGACGCGGTACCGGGACCAGACGTCGCCGCCCTCGGCCTGGGCGACCTCGAAGGCGTACTGCTCGTAGCCGAGGTAGGGCCGGTCCTTGCGGAGGTCCCGCTTCACGCCGCAGGAGCGCAGGAGCGGGCCGGAGAGGCCGAAGCTCACGGCGTCCTCGCGGGAGATCGCCCCGATGCCCTTCGTGCGGTCGACGAAGATCTTGTTCTGGTTGAGGACGTCCTCGATGTCGTCGATCGTCTTGCCGCACTTCGCCATGAAGTTCCGGCACAGGTCCTCGAAATCGGGCGGGACGTCGCGGAAGAGGCCGCCGACGCGGGTGTAGCTCGTCGTCAGCCGGGCCCCGGTCACGGCCTCGAAGATGTCGTAGAGCTTCTCGCGCTCGATGAACGTCCAGAGCATGACGCTGAAGGCGCCGAGGTCCATGGCCTGGAGGCCGATCGAGACGATGTGGTCGGCGATGCGGGAGAGCTCGCACATGGCGACGCGGATGGCCGCGCAGCGCGGGGTCACCTTGAGGCCCATGAGCTCCTCGACCGCCACCGCGAAGCCGACGTTGTTCGACAGCGGCGAGAGGTAGTTCATCCGGTCGGTGATGGTCACGACCTGGTTGTAGGTGCGGTACTCGGCGAGCTTCTCGAAGCCGCTGTGGAGGTAGCCGATCTCCGGGGTCATCTTGACGACGATCTCGCCGTCGAGCTCGATGACGGTGCGGAGCGTCCCGTGGGTGGCCGGGTGCTGGGGCCCGAAGTTGACGACCATCCGCTTCGAGCCGAGGTCGCCCTCCTCGATCTCCATCGCGGGCCGCGAGGGCGGCAGCTCGAGCTTCTCGGGGCTCATGCGCCGGTCTCCCGGTCGTAGGTCGGGAAGTGGTCGCGCTCGCCCATGCCGCGCAGCGGGTAGTCCTTCCGCAGCGGGTGGCCCGTGTAGTACTCGGGCAGCATGAGGCGCTTCAGGTCGGGGTGGTTGCGGAACTCGATCCCGTAGAGGTCGAAGACCTCGCGCTCGGCCCAGGGCGCGGCCTTCCAGAGGTCGGAGGCCGAGTCGATCGAGGGCTCGTCCTCGGGGACCCAGGACTTGACCCGGAGGTAGCGGTTGAAGGGGAACGAGTAGAGCGTGTAGACGACGGCGTAGCGCTCGGGGGCGCCCTGGTTCAGGTGGTCGACGGCCGTGAGGTCCATCAGGCAGTCGAAGGCGCATTCCGGGTCGGACTGGAGGAAGGCGAGGACGTCGTGGACCTGCTCGCGGCGGACCTCGAGCCAGGGCTGGCCGGCGTGCGCGCCCGTCGCGACGACGGCGTCGGCCTTCACGTTCCTGACCTTCTCGACGACCTGCGAGGGATCCATTCGTTCGTTCCCACTCCGCCGACGGACCGGCCGGGGGCGGCCGCTAGGCGGTCCGGAGCTGGTCCTTCTGCGCGACCAGTTCCTGGACCTTCAGGATCGCGTCGATCACGCTCTCGGGCCGCGGCGGGCAGCCCGGGATGTAGACGTCCACCGGCAGGAACCGGTCGACGCCCTGGATCATCGCGTAGTTGTCGAAGATGCCGCCGCACGAGGCGCACGCCCCCATCGAGATGCACCACTTCGGCTCCGGCATCTGCTCCCAGATCTTGTAGAGCACCGGCATCATCTTCAGCGAGATGCGCCCCGAGACGATCATCAGGTCGCTCTGGCGCGGCGAGAAGCGGATGACCTCGGCCCCGAAGCGGGCCAGGTCGTAGCGGGACGCGAGCGTCGCCATCAGCTCGATCGCGCAGCAGGCCGTCCCGAAGGGCATGGGCCAGAGGCTGTTCTTCCTCGCCCAGGAGACGACCTGGTTGACCGAGGTCGTCAGGATCCCTTCCGGCATCCAGGATTCGAGGCCCATGCTACTCCCACTCCAGGGCGCCGCGGCGCCACACGTAGGCCAGGCCCAGGCCGACCACGGCCAGGAAGATCCCCATCTCGACGAGTCCCGCCACGCCCAGCGAGCGGTGGATCACCGCCCAGGGGACGAGGAAGACCGTCTCGATGTCGAAGAGGATGAACAGGATGGCGACGAGGTAGAAATGGACCGAGAAGCGCTGGCGGGAGCTCGACAGGAGGGGGACGCCGCACTCGTAGGGGTCAAGCTTCTCGGCCGCGAGACGACGCGGCCCGAGCAGCCGCGACGCGGTCAGGATGACCGCCCCGAGGCCGATCACGATGGCGGCGTAGAGGGCCACCGTGCCCCACTCGCTCATGGTCGCACCGTCCTGGGATGTAGGGGACGCCGAAGTCGTCCCATTAGAGCAACGGCCTCCGGGCGCGTCAACGGAACCCCGGGGCGGGTTCGGGGGTCCTGCAACCGCCGGGCGCGGTACCATGGAGCCATGAAGGCCAGCCTGCTGGCGGAACCCCGGCCCGGCGGACGAGTCCGCTGCCACGTCTGCGCCCTGCGCTGCACGATCCCGGAGGGCGGGATCGGCGCCTGCCGCACGCGGCTCGTCCGGGGCGGCGTGCTCTACACCCTGCTCTACGGCCGCGTCTCCTCCGCCTTCGCCGACCCGATCGAGAAGAAGCCCCTCTACCACTTCCACCCGGGGACCCGGGTCCTTTCCATGGGCACGCGCGGCTGCAACTTCCGCTGCCCCGGCTGCCAGAACTGGGACATCTCCCACGACCGCCCCAGCGAGGACGGGTCCAACCTCGAGGCCCTCGACCCCGTCGAGAGCGCCCGCCTCGCCGTCCGCATGGGCTGCCAGGGGATCTGCTGGACCTACAACGACCCGACCATCTGGCTGGAGCACACGCTGGACGCGATGCGGGAGGCGAAGAAACTCGGCCTATACACCGCCTATGTCACCAACGGCTACGCGACGCCCGAGCACCTCGACCTCGTCGCGCCCTACCTCGACGCCTGGCGCGTCGACCTCAAGGGGTTCTCGAGGGCCACCTACAAGAAGATCGCCGGCATCGCCGACCTCGGACCGGTCCTCGAGATGACGAAGCGCGCCCTGCACCGGCACGGGATGCACGTGGAGTGCGTGACCAACGTCACCCCGACGATCAACGACGACCTGGACGAGCTGCGCGGGCTCGCGCGCTGGATCCGGGCCGAGCTCGGCGAGTTCACGCCGTGGCACCTGACGCGCTTCCACCCGGAGCTCGACCTCTCGCACCTGCCGGCGACGCCCCTGGCGACCCTCGAGCGGGCCGCGGGGATCGGGCGGGAGGAGGGGCTGCGCTACGTCTACCTGGGCAACGTCCCCGGGCACCCGCTCGAGAACACCACCTGCCACGGCTGCGGGAGGCTGCTCATCGAGCGCTCGACCTACGCGGTGACCCGCGGCGCGCTCGCGGTAGGAAAATGCCCGGGATGCGGGGTCCGCATCCCGGGCCGTTTCGACTCGTCCGTGCCGGAATCCGACGGCGGGCGCCGACGGATCCTCTGACTACTTCTTCGCCTCGACCTTCGCGTAGCCGGTCACCGCGAGCTTGAAGACGACCTTGTCGTCCTTCTTCTCCTCGGTCACCTTGCCGGTCAGGGCCACCTTCTTCGCGCCGTCCTTGAGGGCGGCCTGCAGCTCGTCCCAGGGACCGGCCGGCTCGCCCTTCTCCAGGACGTACTCCCGGTCCATGCCGGCCGCGACGAACTTCGAGACCCCGTCCTTCGCGGACGCCTCGCCCTCGACGGCCGCCAGGGCCAGCGACTCGAGCGAGTAGTCCGAGGGGACCGTCTTCGAGATCGCGGACGGGGCCGGGATCTTCTTCGCATCGACCTCGAGGAGGAACTCCGAGGGCTCGTCCCCCTCCTTCACCTCGCGGAAGCCTTCCAGGCCCCGCAGCGCCTTGCTGATCTTGGCGACTCAGCTGGCGCCTCAGACACCTCCGAAGACCAGCGTCACCTTGGCCGAGGGCTCCTTCTCCTGGGCGACGGCGCCCGGGACGAGCACGGCCAGGGCGAGCAACGCGGCGAATGCCTTCATGCCTGCCTCCTGGATTCCGGAGATGATACGACGCTCCCGCCGGGGTTGGAACCGGAATCGGAGCTTCGTATCATGTCCGGATGCCCGCGCCCCGCCCCGGCCCGGCCGAGCTCCAGGCCAAGATCCAGGACGGCACCTACGTCGACTTCGTCCGCGCCGCGATGACCGACTTCTGCTTCACCATCGACCCGCACATCGCCCGCGACCGGATCTGGTTCGGCAACTACACGCTCACCGTGAACCGCAACGTCGCGTTCAATTTCTTCGACCGCGACCCGCGCGACGACTCGAACCTCGAGCCCTACCCCGTGGTCCGCGGCGACCGGCAGGAGACCCTCGACACGCGCGTCCGGCCCGCGGAGGACGACCCGAGCGCCGACTACGTCGTGCCGGTCTTCTTCCTCCCCAAGCGCGCCTGGACCGAGGCCGTCGTCTCGATGGAGGGGATCGTCGCCGCCTACCCGGGGTTCCGCACGCTGCCCGACACCTGGTTCGCGGACGAGCCGATCATCGTCCTGGTCCGGGACCGGCTGCTCAAGCACCCGGCGGTGAAGGCCGAGCGGGCCGCCGACTGGCCGGAGCTGCTGCGCTGATGGGCGCGCCCGTCGCGTGCGGCTGCGGCACGAGCTTCGAGGGGCCCCTCTGCCCCGCCTGCGGGACCCCCGCGCCGCCCCCCGTCCCGGACGACGCCACGAAGATCCGCGCCCGGCCCGCCCCCGCCGGCCAGGCCCAGCCGATCCCCACCGTCGCGCCGGCCCGCTGCTCGTCCTGCGGCGTCGAGGTCGAGGCGGCCGCGGGCGAGGCGGAACCGCGCTGCGCCAACTGCCGCACCGAGGTCCCGGCGCCGGGCGACGAGAAGCGGCGCGAGGTGAAGCGGCGCCTCGAGGAGATCCGCAGCGAGGTCCTCGAGCAGACCGCCCAGCCGAGGTTCGTCCCGCCCAACGCGGGGATCGCCAGGACGCGCGGCGCCACGCCGACGATGATGAGGACGCGCAAGGACGCGCCGGACGCCACGCAGCCGATGACGAAGGCCCGCGAGGTGGCGCCCGCCTCCCCGCCGCCGCCCCCCGCCCCCGCCGCGGCCCCGGTCGCTCTTCCCGCGCCGGCCGAGCGGCTTCATCCCCGCGCCGGCAGGATCCTCGCCGCCGCCGGGCTCTGCGCGGCTGCCGCCCTGGCCGCCGTCGCGATCTGCTTCGGGGGCGTGCCGGAATCCCTGGTCCGCCTCTCGGGCTTCGGGGTGGTGCTGCTCGCCGCGGGCGCGGCCCTGCTGCTCGTCGCCGAGGCCGGCCGGAAATAGAGCGGGCCGCGGACCTTCCGGCCCGCGGCCCGTGAGCGTCGACGGATCGCCTACTTCTTCTCGACCGTGCTCGCGGCCGAGACCACGAGGGTCTCGACCTCCTTGTCCCCGTCCTTCGCCAGCTTCAGCTCGCCCTCGACCTTGAACGCGGCCTTGCCGGCGGCCACGCCCTCCTCGACGGCCTTGAGCGCCTCGGCCTTCTCGCCCTTGGCGAGCTTGTACTTCGCGCCGGAGGCGGCCGTCAGCCAGTACGAGCCGGACTCGTCCTTGGCGACCTCGCCGGAGGCCCCCGTCTCGAGCTTCTCGATGGGGAATTTCCCGAGCGCCTTCTGGATCGCGGCGAACTCGAGCTTGTACTTGGCGGGGAGGGTCACCTTGTACGTCTGGGTGCTGCCCTCGTGGGCGGTCCGTTGGAGCTTGGCAGAGCCGTCCAGGCCCTGCAGGGACTTCTTGATCTTCGCCCCTCAGCTCTGGCCTCAGCTCACCCCGCCGATCTTCACCGTCATCACCACCTCGTCGTCCAGCAGCGCCGCCGCGGAGCCCGCGGCCAGCAGCAGCAGGGCGACTCCCGCCGTCCATGCCTTCATGTCGTTCCTCCGGTAATGGGTTCCAGCTGATAGTACGTCCGCGGACGCGGATATTCCCGTGGATCGTGGAATTATCGGCGCGCCGGACGGGGCCCTACAGGTCCTTCCACGCCGGCCCGCCGCCGCCCTCGGGGGGCACCCAGCGGATGATCCCGTAGGGATCCATCACGTCGCAGGTCTTGCAGTGGACGCAGTTCGAGAAGTTGATGTGCAGCTTCCCCGGGCCCGCGTCCGCCTTCGACCACTCGTACACGGCCGCCGGGCAGAAGTGCTGGCAGGGATTTCCGAATTCCTCCGTGCACTTCGACGCGCAGACGTCGGGCTCGAGCACCTTGAGGTGGCAGGCCGAGTCCTCGTCGTGCAGCGTCCCCGAGAAGAACACGTTGTCGACCTTGGAGAAGGTCAGGACCCCGTCGGGCTTGATGCGGACCGGGGCCGCGCCGGGCTTCACGTGCCCCATCTTCTTGTGGCCCGGGACCAGCTTCACGCCGGCGAAGGGCGAGAAGCCCAGGTACTCGATCATCCCGGCACCGAGCATCCCGACGTGGAAGCCGAACTTGAAGCCCTTCTTGAAGTCGCGGACCGGGTGCAGCTCCTCGTGGATCCAGGACCCCTCGACGCGCTTCGCGTAGGCGGAGAGCGCGGCGTCGCCGAACTCGCCCTTCCCCAGCGCGTCGAAGGCCGTCTCGGCCGCCAGCATCCCGCTCTTCATCGCGAGGTGGACGCCCTTCAGGGCCATCGGGTTGAGCAGCCCCGCGCTGTCGCCGACCAGCATCGCCCCGGGGGCGTGCAGCTTGGGCACCGAGTTCCAGCCGCCCACGGGGATCGTCTTCGCGCCGTACTCGACGCGCTTGCCCCCCTCGAGCATCGGCCGGATCTTAGGGTGCGTCTTGAAGCGCTGGAGCTCGTGGTGCGGGTCCGTGAACGGGTCGCGGTAGTCGAGGCCGACCACGAAACCGACCGCGAGCCGGTTGTTCCCCAGCGTGTAGATGAACGAGCCGCCGTAGTGCTTGCGCGTCAGCGGCCAGCCCATCGTGAGCACGACGCGGCCCTCGTGGACCGAGTCGGGCGGGACCTCCCAGATCTCCTTCACGCCCGTGCCGTAGAGCATCGGGTCGCGGCCCTCGTCGAGCTTGAAGCGGTCGACGAGCTCCCGCGTGAGGTGGCCGCGGGGCCCCTCGCCGAGGATCGTGATCTTCGCGCGGATGTCCACGCCGGGCTCGAAGGTCGGCTTCGGCTTCCCGTGCTTGTCCACGCCCTTGTCGCCGGTGCGCACGCCCTTCACCGCGCCGTCCTCGACGATGAGCGAGACGCCCGGGAAGCCGGGGAACACGTTGATGCCGAGCTTCTCGGCCTGCGCCGCGAGCCAGCGCACCATCTGCGCCAGCGAGATGATCGGGTGGCCGACGTCGTCGAGCGACGGGGGGATGACCGGCAGCGCGAGCGCGTCGCGCTCCGTGAGGTACCAGACCAGGTTCTCGCGGACGGTCCCCTCGACGGGGGCGCCGTCCTGGCGCCAGGCGGGGAGCAGCTCGTCGAGGCCCCGGGGGTCGATGACGGCGCCGGAGATCCCGTGGGCGCCGATCTCCTTGGCCTTGTCGACCACCATGATCGACGGGGTCTGCCCGGCGGCCTGCTGCTTCTTCGCGAGGTGGATGGCGGCCGCGAGGCCGGCGGGCCCGGCCCCCACGATCAGGACGTCGGTCTCGAGCGTCTCGCGATCGGGCATCTCGTGCGGACAGTATCGGTGCCCGCGCGGGATGTCAAGCTAGGAGCCTGTCCGGGTATTCCCATGAGCCGCGGCCTGCCGAGGGGCGAGCCTCCCAAGGAGCTTGGCGGAGACGAGCCCAGTGGGGGCTGTCGACGACGAGCGACGCAGGAAGGCGATGCCCATCGGCAGGCCCCAAAGGGGTGTGGGCGGCCGCGAGCCGTCTGCGGCGTCAGGGCTCCTCAACAGCCCCTATCGGGCTCGTTTCGTCGCCCTTCCTTGCATCCGACCCGCGGGCGCCCCCACCGCGGCCATGCGAATACCCGGGCAGGCTCCTAGCGGTCGATCTCCCCGAGCACGATGTCGATGCTGCCGAGCACGACGACGAGGTCCGCGAGCAGGAGCCCGCGGCTGACCTCGGGCAGGATGCTGAGGTTCACGAAGCTGGGGGCGCGGATCTTCACCCGCACCGGCGTGTCGGACCCGTCGCTGACGATGTAGAAGCCGAGCTCGCCGCGGGGGTTCTCGATGGCCGTGTAGGCCTCGCCCTTGGGGACCTTGAAGCCGCGCTTCACGTCCGCCGAGAACTTCTGGCCCTTGGTCTTCGCGAGCAGGTCCAGGGCCTGCCGCACGATGTAGCAGGACTGGATCATCTCCTCCATGCGGACCCAGTACCGGTTCCAGCAGTCGCCGAGCACGCCCACGCCGTCGCGGCCGAGCGGCACGTCGAACTTGAACTGCTCGTAGCCCGAGTACGGGTCGCTCCGGCGCAGGTCCCAGTCCACGCCCGAGGCGCGGAGGTTCGGGCCGGAGAGGCCCCAGGCGACGGCGAGCTCCTTCGGGAAGACCCCGAGGCCGCGCGTGCGCTGGATGAAGACCTGGTTGAACGAGAGGAGCTCGTTGTACTCCTTCAGCTTCGCGTCGAAGAGGTCGAGGAAGTTCCGGACCATCTCGACGAAGCGGTCGTCCACGTCCCGCGTCACGCCGCCGACCTTGATGTAGTTGTAGGTCAGCCGGGCGCCGCAGACGTGCTCGAACATGTTCAGGATCATCTCGCGCTCACGCCAGGCGTAGAGGAACGGCGTGAACGCCCCGACGTCGAGGCCGAAGGTGCCGAACGCGAGCAGGTGCGAGCCGACGCGGTTGAGCTCGGCCATGATGACGCGGATCAGGCGGGCCCGCTCCGGGATCTCCACCTTCATGAGCTTCTCGGTCGCCAGGCAGAAGGCGAGGTTGTCGCTCATGGACGAGAGGTAGTCCATGCGGTCCGTGTAGGGGACGTACTGCTCGTAGCGGAGGTTCTCGCCGATCTTCTCGGCGCAGCGGTGCAGGTAGCCGACGACCGGGGTCACCTCGCTGACGATCTCCCCGTCGGTCCGCAGCATGAGTCGGAGCACCCCGTGGGTGGAGGGGTGCTGCGGCCCCATGTTGAGGAGCATCTCCTGCGTTTCAAGGGTCTTGCTCATCGGGTGATCGCCCCCTCTAGCGCACCGAGGAGACCTGGACCGTCGAGGGCTCGGGGACCACGATCTCGTTCGACAGCGTCTGGCGCCGGATCTTCTCCTGCAGCTTGACGATGCCGTCGAGCAGCGCCTCGGGCCGCGGCGGGCAGCCCGGGACGTAGATGTCCACGGGCACGACCTTGTCGACGCCCTTGACCACGCTGTAGCCGTACTTGAAGTACGGCCCGCCGCCGACCGTGCACGCCCCCATCGCGAGGACGTACTTCGGCTCGGGCATCTGGTCGTAGAGCTTGCGGACCACGAGGGCCATCTTGGCGTTGACGGTACCCGCGACGATCA
>CAYXGZ010000071.1:0-14928 GCA_964464755.1 uncultured Planctomycetales bacterium | reverse complement strand
GCAAGCGCGCCGCCCTCGAGAAGCAGGGCAAGGACATCATCAACCTCGGCATCGGGGACCCGGACACGAACCCGCCGCGCCGCCTGCTCGACGCGATGACCTCCGCGGTCGACGAGCCGCTCCTCCACCAGTACTCCTCCACGCAGGGCACCGAGGAGTTCCGCGGCGCCGTCTCCCGCTTCTTCAAGCGCCGCTACCACGTCGACCTCGCGCTCAACGAGATCTGCCTCGGCGTCGGCTCCAAGGAGCTGATCGCCCACGCGCCCCTGGCCCTGACCAACCCCGGCGACGTCGTGCTCCTGCCCGAGCCCGGCTACCCGCCGTACCGCAGCGGCGCGATCTTCGCCCTCTGCGAGCCCCACGTCATGCCGCTCAAGAAGTCGAACGGCTTCCTGCCGGACCTCGACGCGATCCCGGCCGACGTCGCCCGCCGCGCGAAGATCCTCTACGTCAACTACCCGAACAACCCGACGGGCGCCTCGGCCACGCGCGAGTTCTACTCGAAGTGCGTCGACTTCGCCCGCAAGCACGGGACCATCGTGATCAGCGACGAGGCCTACTCCGAGCTCTGGTACGAGGAGGCCCCGCCCTCGTTCCTCGAGGTCCCCGGCGCCAAGGAGGTCGGCGTCGTCGTCCACTCGATGACGAAGACCTACTCGATGGCGGGCTGGCGCATCGCCTGGGTCGCCGGCAACGCGGAGATCGTCGAGATCCTCCGCGGCTTCAAGGCGAACTGCGACAGCGGCCAGTACATGGGCTTCCAGAAGGCCGTCGCGAAGATGCTCGACCAGGGCGACGGGGACATGAAGCCGATCCGCGACCTCTACCGCGCGCGCCGCGACCTCTTCGTCGGCGGCCTCCGCAAGCTCGGCTGGGACGTGCCGTCCCCGAAGGTGACCTTCTACATCTGGTACGAGGTGCCCGCGAAGGGCCTGACCTCGATGGCCTTCGCCGAGAAGGCCCTCAACGAGGCCGGCGTCATCATGCTCCCGGGGAGCGGCTTCGGGACCCACGCCGAGGGCTTCATGCGCGTGGCGCTGACCGTCCCGGAGAAGCGGCTCTCCGAGGCCGTCGAGCGCCTGTCGAGGCTCAAGATTTGAGCCGCGAGATCGTCATCGCGTCCCGCAATCGGGGCAAGATCGCGGAGATCATCCGCATCTTCCACGATCTCCCGTTCCGCTTCACGACGGTCGGCGACTACCCCGAGGTCCCCGAGATCGAGGAGACCGGGTCGACCTTCGCCGAGAACGCGAGGCTCAAGGCCGTGGAGGTCGCGCGGCGCACGGGGCAGTGGGCGCTCTCCGACGACAGCGGGCTCGAGGTCGACGCCCTCGGCGGCCGCCCCGGCATCCACTCGGCGCGCTACGCCGGCCCCAAGGCCAGCGACGAGGAGAACAACGCGAAGCTCGCCGCGGAGCTGGACCCCGTCCCGGACGGGAAGCGCGCGGCCCGCTACCGCGCCGTGCTCGTGCTCGCCTCCCCGGACGGCCGCATCGTGGCCGAGGCGGACGGCGCCTGCGAGGGCCACATCGGCCGCGTCCCCAAGGGGACCGCCGGCTTCGGCTACGACCCGCTCTTCGTCCTGCCCGATCTCGGCCAGACCTTCGCGGAGCTCGGCCTCGAGATCAAGAACCGCATCTCGCACCGCGCCCAGGCCCTCGAGCGGCTCCGCGACAAGCTCCGCGACCTCCAGGTCCCCCTCTAGCTTGATTCCGCCGCCACCGCGGACTACGATCGAATCCATGCCTCCCCGCAAGCCGAAGAAGCCCCGCTCCGCCGTCGAGGTGGACGCCGAGGCCGCGGACCGGCTCTTCCACCGGCTCGAGATCGGGCTGGCGAAGGCGGTGCTCTCCGTGCAGCCCCGGCACGTCGGGGCGCTGCTCTCGCTGGGGACCGCGCTCACCCACCTCGGCCGCCACAAGGAATCGCTCGAGGCCGACCTCCGCACCGTCGAGCTCCTGCCCGACGACGCGACGGCGCGCTACAACCTCGCCTGCAGCTACTCGAACCTCGGGCGGATCCCCGAGGCCCTCGACGCCCTCGACAAGTCGATCGACCTCGGCTACCGCGACTTCCCGTACCTGCTCCAGGACCCGGACCTAGAGAACGTGCGCCAGGACCCCCGCTTCCGCGCGCTCCTCGACCGGAAGTGGGGCAAGCGCCAGCCTTCGTAAACCCTTCCGGGCCCCCTCCGGCGCCGCTATCCTGCCTCCGATGGCGAAGACCCGGACCGTGCACGCCTGCCAGGCCTGCGGCGCGAAATCCCCCAAGTGGGTCGGGCGCTGCCCCGAGTGCGGCGAGTACAACTCGATGGTCGAGGAGGTCGAGCGGCCCGCCGAGCGGGCCTCCCGGCCGGTCCTCTCCGACGAGGGCCCGGTCCCCATCACCGAGGTCCAGGCCGTCGAGCGGCCCCGCATCGTCGTCGGCCTCCCCGAGCTCGATCGCGTCCTCGGCGGCGGCATCGTGCACGGCTCCGTGTCCCTCGTCGGCGGCGACCCGGGCATCGGGAAATCCACGCTGATCCTCCAGGTCTGCCAGCGCGTCGCCGCCCTCGGCCACGTCGTCCTCTACGTCTCCAGCGAGGAGTCCGTCCTCCAGACCAAGCTCCGCGCCGAGCGCCTCGGCGTGCAGAGCCCGAACCTCCTCGTGGTCAGCGAGACCAACGTCGACGTCATCCGGCGCTACCTCGAGGAGGCGAAGCCGGCCCTCGCGATCATCGACTCGATCCAGATGATCTACAAGCCGGAGCTCCCCGGCGCGCCGGGCACCGTGACCCAGGTCCGGGAGTGCGCGGCGGAGCTCACCTACCTCGCCAAGCGGGCGGGGCGGGCCCTGTTCATCGTGGGCCACGTCACGAAGGACGGCGCGATCGCGGGTCCCCGCACCCTCGAGCACCTCGTCGACGGCGTGTTCTACTTCGAGGGGGACCGCTTCCAGGCTTTCCGGGTCCTTCGCGGCGTGAAGAACCGCTTCGGCTCGACGAACGAGATCGGGATCTTCGAGATGCGCAACTCGGGGCTCGCGGAGGTCTCCAACCCGAGCGAGCTCTTCATGTCGGCGGACCGCCGGGGGCGGGAGGGCTCGGTCGTCGTCCCGAGCGTCGTCGGGACGCGGACGCTGCTCGTCGAGATCCAGGCCCTGCTCACCCGCTGCGCGATGGGATTCCCGGCGCGCCGCGTGTCCGGGGTGGACCTCAACCGAGTCCAGCTCATCCTCGCCGTCCTCGAGCGGCGCGGCGGCCTGGCCGTCTCGGCCCAGGACGTGTTCGTGAACGCCGTGGGCGGCGTGCAGATCGAGGAGCCCGCGGCGGACCTCGGGATCGCCGTCGCGGCGGCCTCCAGCTTCCGGAGCCGCGCCGTGCCGTCGCGCACGTGCGTCTTCGGCGAGGTCGGCCTCGCCGGCGAGATCCGCGGCGTGTCGCAGGCCGGGGCCCGCGCCCTCGAGGCGAAGCGGCTGGGCTTCGAGCGTGTCGTGGTGCCCGCCGACAACCAGAAGGGGATCGACGCGCCGCCGGATTTGCAGGTGGTGCCCGTGCGCACGCTGCGCGAGGCCATGGAAGCCTGCGAGGTGGTCTGATGATCCGCCTCGCGTTCCTCTGGCACTTCCACCAGCCGTCGTACCACGACCTCGCCGCCGACCGCCTGCTCATGCCCTGGGTGCGCATCCACGGGGCGAAGGACTACCCGGGCATGGCCGCGCTGCTCGAGGAGTACCCGGGGATCCGCTGCACCGCCAACTTCAGCCCCTGCCTCCTCGACCAGCTCGCCGCCTACGGGCGCGGCGTCGAGGACGAGGTCCTGCACTGCGTGCGCAAGGACCCGGACGCCCTCGACAGCGAGGAGCGGAAGTTCCTCCGGCGGCAGCTCTTCTACGCCCACCCCGACCGGCACATCGGGGCGCATCCCCGCTACGCGGAGCTGCAGCATCGCGAGCGGGCCGGCGAGGAGTACTCGCGCCAGGACTGGATCGACCTCGAGACGCTCAACGCGCTGGTCTGGCTGCACCCGACCGTCGTCGCCTCGACCGACTGGGTGCGCGACCTGCTCGCCCGCGGGCGCCACTACCGGCTCTCGGACCGGGACCGCGTGCTCGGGCTGCACCTATCGCTCGTCGCGGGCGTCGTGCCGCGCTGGAAGGCCCTGCAGGACGCGGGGCGGGTCGAGATCAGCGTGAGCCCGTACTACCACCCGATCGTGCCGCTGCTCTGCGACGGGGAGGCCTCGCGCGTCGCGCTGCCGGAACTTCCGTCGCCGCCGATCGGCCGCGAGCTGCGCGCCGACGCGGACCTCCAGGTCCGCCGCGCGCGCGCCCGGGCCGAGGAGCTCTTCGGCCGGGCGCCGGCCGGCTGCTGGCCCAGCGAGGGCTCCGTCAGCCCCGAGGCCTGCGACGTGCTCGCGGACGCCGGTTTCCGCTGGTTCGCGACCGACCAGGCGATCCACGACCTTTCCGGCGGCACCACGATCCAGGCCCCGCACCCGGTGGGGGACGGCCGGATCTCGGGGGTGTTCCGCGACTCGGGCTTCGCCAACCTCCTGGGCTTCGTCTACAAGAGCTGGGATCCGGTCGACGCGGCCGACGATTTCATCCGCCGCGTGGAGGGCTGCGACGGGCCCGGCGACCGGCTGGTCGTGGTCGCGCTCGACGGCGAGAACGCGTGGGAGCACTACCCGGAGAACGGGATCGGGTTCTTCCGCCGCCTCTACGAGCGGCTCTCGGCGCACCCGACCATCCGGACCTCGACGGTGGGCGAGGGGATCGAGGCGACGCCGGCCGGCAACCCGCTGCGGCGGATCTGGAGCGGGTCGTGGATCAACGCGAACTACGGCGTGTGGATGGGGCACGAGGAGGACCGGCGGGCCTGGGACCTCGTGGCCCGGGTCCGGCGCGCGCTGGCGACCCGGCCGGAGGACGACCGGCCCGCGACGATGGACAGGGCCTGGGAGTGCCTCTACCAGGCCGAGGGCAGCGACTGGACCTGGTGGTTCGGCGAGGACTTCTCGACGCCCCAGGACGCGGAGTTCGACGCGCTGTTCCGGCTCCACCTCCGGAACGCCTGCAAGTACGCCGGCGTCCCCGTGCCGCCCGAGCTGTACCGGCCGCTGAAGGGGCGGCGGCGCGAGGACCTCGTGCGCCAGCCCTGGGCGCTGCTCGACGTGGCCGTCGACGGGCGCCGCAGCGACTACTTCGAGTGGATCTCCGCGGGCCACTACGACCTCTCTCGCGAGCTCGGGGCGATGTCGGGCGACCTCGCGGCCTTCTCGGACGTGTACTTCGGCTCGGACGGCCGGCGGCTCCTGCTGCGGCTCGACGTCCGCGCGGGCGTCGACCCCGCGAAGGCGCTCGGGCCGGCCGAGGTGCGGCTCGTCGTCACGAAGCCCGGCCCGCGGAGCCTCGCGCTCTGGCCGGCCGAGCCCGGCGTCGAGGCCGCGCTGGGCGACATCCTCGAGGCGGCCGTCCCGATCCCCCGCCTGGGCGCGGGGGACGAGGACGAGCTGGAGTTCCACCTCGAGGTCCGCCGGCCCGGGGCCGCCGTGCTGCACGTCCCGTCGCTGGCGCCGCTCACCATGAAAACGCCCGCGGCGGGCCGCCAGAAGATAGACTGGCAGGTCTGATGCCCGAGCTCCGGCGGGACCCCATCGGCGGCCAGTGGGTCATCCTCTCGCCCGAGCGGGCCGCGCGGCCCACCGACTTCCGGACGGAGCCCCCGAAGCTCGTGGGCGCGGACACCTGCCCCTTCTGCCCGGGGAGGGAGGGCGAGACGCCCTCCGAGATCGTCGCGCTGCGGGACCCCGCGACGCGCCCCAACACCCCGGGCTGGCGCGTCCGCGTCTTCCCGAACAAGTACCCCGTGCTCAAGGTCGAGGGCGACCTCGACAGCCGGGGCGACGGCCTCTACGACGTGATGTCCGGCGTCGGCGCGCACGAGATCATCCTCGAGGGGCCGGAGCACGTGCTGAGCCCCACGTCGCTGCCCGAGCAGCGGCTCGGCGAGACGATCTGGATGTACAAGCAGCGGCTGCTCGACCTGAAGCGCGACGGCCGCCTCGTCTACGGGCTGGTCTTCAAGAACGTCGGCGCCCGCGCGGGCGCGACCCTCGAGCACACGCACTCGCAGATCATCGTGACGCCCGTCGTCCCGATCCGCGTGCAGAACGAGATGGACCGCTGCCGCGAGTACCACACGTTCCGCGGCCGCTGCCTGATCTGCGACGTGATCGCCCAGGAGCGCCAGCAGCGCTCGCGCATCGCGCTGGAGACCGCGAACTTCATCGCCCTCGAGCCCTACGCCGCGCGCTCGCCGTTCGAGACCCACATCCTGCCGAAGCGGCACGAATCGCACTTCGAGGGGATGGACGACCGGCTGATCTCGGAGTTCGCCGGCGCTCTGCGGACCGTGCTGCTGAAGATCGAGCGCGCCCTGGGCAGCCCGGCCTACAACTACCTGATCCACACGAGCCCGCTGCAGGACGGGGCGCTGGCCCACTACCACTGGCACCTCGAGATCATCCCGCGCATCGCGGGCGTCGCCGGTTTCGAGTGGGGGACCGGGTTCTTCATCAACCCGGTGCCGCCCGAGGCCGCCGCCCAGCACCTCCGGGAGATCCGTCTTTGAGCGCGGGCCGGGCGCCGCGCATCGCCGAGATCGCCTCGGAGGTCGCGCCCTGGTCCAAGACGGGCGGGCTGGCCGACGTGGCCGGGTCCCTGCCCCCCGCGCTGCGACGGGCGGGCGCGGACGTCGTCGTCGTCACGCCGCGCTACCGCGGGGTCGCCGTCGAGGCGACGCCGCTGCGCGTCCGGGTCCCGCTGGGCGACCGGCTCGTGGAGGCGGCGGCGGGGCGGGGCGAGCTCCCCGGCGGCGTGCCCGCGTGGTTCGTCGACGCGCCGGAGTTCTTCGACCGCGAGCGGTTGTACGGGACCGCGGCGGCGGACTACCCCGACAACGCGGCGCGCTTCGCGTTTTTCGCCCGGGCCGCGATCGAGCTGCTTCGGCAGGTCGGGCCCGCGCCCGACGTCTTCCACGTCCACGACTGGCAGGCGGGCCTGGTCCCCGCGCTGCTCAAGACGCGCTACGCGGACGTCTTCCCGCGGGCGAAGTCGGTCCTCACGATCCACAACCTCGCGTACCAGGGCCTGTTCCCGGCGGAGGAGTACCCGCTCACGGGCCTCGACCCGGCGCTCTTCAACTGGCGGCAGCTCGAGTTCCACGGAAAGGTCAGCTACCTGAAGGCCGGCGTGGTCTTCGCGGACGCGGTGACGACCGTCAGCCCGACCTACGCCCGCGAGATCCTCGACCCGCTCCAGGGCTGCGGTTTCGACGGCATCCTCCGCGACCGCGCGGACCGGCTCCACGGCATCCTCAACGGCGTGGACACGGACGAGTGGAACCCGCAGACCGATCTCCGCCTGCCCGCCCGCTACTCGGCGACCGACCTGGCGGGGAAGGCCGCGTGCCGCCGCGAGCTGCAGCGCCGCTTCGGGCTGCCCGAGCGGCCGGAACCGCTCGTCCTGGGTTTCGTCGGCCGCCTCGTCGAGCAGAAGGGCGTGGACCTGGTCGCGGACGCCGCGACGGCGCTCGCGGGCCTCGACCTCCAGCTCGTGATGCTGGGGACGGGCGACCCGGTGCTCCAGGATCGGCTGAAGGCCGCCGCCGAGGCGCACCCGTCCCGCCTCGCGCTCCGCGTCGGGTTCGACGACGCGGCCGCGCACCTCGTGGAGGCGGGGGCGGACGCCTTCCTGATGCCCTCGCGCTTCGAGCCCTGCGGCCTGAACCAGATGTACAGCTTGCGCTACGGCACGCCGCCGATCGTTCGGCGCACGGGGGGGCTGGCGGACACCGTCGTCCCGGCCACGCCCGCGGCGCTGCGCAAGGGGACCGCGAACGGCTTCGTCTTCGAGGAGGCCACGCCCTCGGCGCTGCTGAGGGCCGTGCGCCAGGCGATCGACCTCCGGCGCGACCCGGCCGCCTGGGCCTCGCTCCAGAGGGCCGGGATGGCCCGGGACGTCTCCTGGGGCCCCGGGGCGGCCCGCTACCTCGAAATCTTCCGGGAGCTCGCGGGCTCCTGAACTCCCCTTGGAATCCGCGGGGGGGCTGGATTATCATGGGCGCCGGCACGCTCCCACCATGACCCGCGTCAACTTCGTCCTCTGCCTCCACAACCACCAGCCCGTCGACAACTTCGACTCGGTCTTCGCGCGGGCGACCGAGGACTCCTACCTGCCGTTCCTCGAGCGGATCGAGCGGCGCCCCGGCCTGAAGTTCGCGGCGCACTACAGCGGCCCGCTGCTCGAGTGGCTGCAGAAGAACCGGGTGGACCTCTTCCTGCGCCTGCGCCGCCTGGCGGACGCGGGCCGGCTGGAGCTCGTCGGCGGCGGCTTCTTCGAGCCCGTGATGACGATGCTGCCCGACCGCGACCTCAAGGGGCAGGTCCAGATGATGTCCGAGTTCCTCGCCCGGCACTTCGGCGCCGAGCCCGCGGGGGCCTGGCTGCCCGAGCGGGTCTGGGAGCAGTCGCTCGTCCCGGCGCTCGTCGGCGCGGGCGTGCGCTACACGATCCTCGACGACTTCCACTTCAAGGCGGCGGGCGTCGCGCCCTCCGACCTCGGCGGGTGGTTCATCACCGAGGACCGGGGCTCGCTCCTGCGGGTCTTCCCGATCCACGAGGAGCTCCGCTACGCGATCCCGTACAAGGACCCGCAGGCGACGATCGACTACCTGCTGCGCTTCGCCGACGACACGGGGACGCGGACCGTCGTGTACGCGGACGACGGCGAGAAGTTCGGCCTCTGGCCGAACACGAAGAAGCACGTCTACGAGGACGGCTGGCTGGAGCGCTTCCTCGACGCCCTCGAGCGCAACGCGGACCGGGTCCGCACGGTGACCTTCAAGGAGGCGCTGGAGCTCGGGCCGCCCGCGGGCCGGGTCTACCTGCCCTCGACGAGCTACCGCGAGATGGGGGAGTGGTCGCTGCCCGCCCCGGCCCAGGCGCAGTACGAGGGCCTGCTCGAAGACCTGCGGAAGCAGGGCCGGCTCGAGGAGCTGAAGCACTTCCTCCCCGGCGGCACCTGGCGCGGCTTCAAGACGAAGTACCCCGAGGCGAACCTGATGTACGGGCGGATGCTCTCGGTGTCCGCCAAGGTCGCGGAGGCCGACGCGCCGGTCCGCAAGAAGGCCGAGGAGGAGCTGTACCGCGGGCAGTGCAACTGCGGCTACTGGCACGGCGTCTTCGGCGGCCTCTACCTGCCGCACCTGCGCGGCTCGGTGTACCGCCACCTCATCGCGGCGGAGAACGCGGTCGAGCTCGGGCCGAAGCGGAAGGCCGGGGCGGGGTACAAGCTCCTCGACCTGGACCTCGACGGCCTCGAGGACGTCCGGCTGCACAACGACCGGCTCAACCTCTTCGTGCTGCCGCCCCACGGCGGCCAAGTCGTCGAGATCGACGTCCGGGACGCGGGCGTGAACCTCGGGGCGTCCTTCGCGCGGCGGCGGGAGCACTACCACTCGAAGCTGCGGCAGGCGGGCGCCTCGAGCGGCGAGGCGAAGAGCATCCACGACCAGGTGCTCTCGAAGGTGAGCCATCCCGAGGAGCACCTGTACTACGACGCGCACCCGCGCGGCTCGCTCGTGGACCACTTCTACGACCCGGCGGCGACGCACGACGACGTGGCGCGCGGCCTCAAGGACCAGGGCGACTTCG
Source organism: uncultured Planctomycetales bacterium (assembly GCA_964464755.1). Lineage (GTDB taxonomy): Bacteria > Planctomycetota > MHYJ01 > MHYJ01 > JACPRB01 > CAYXGZ01. Next base: position 5,233 of record CAYXGZ010000071.1, on the reverse strand, counting down.
CGGCGGGCCGGTACGCGCACACCGTGGAGAAGCGCGGGGGCCGGATCGCGCTCGTGCTCTCCCGGCGCGGGACGGCGGCGGGCGTGCCCGTGTCGCTGGTCAAGGAGGTCTCGATCGGCGCCGAGGGCGGCGAGTACCAGGCGAAGTACACGATCACCGCGGAGCGGGACCTGGAGACCGTGTTCGGCGTGGAGTTCAACCTCGCGCTGCTGAGCCCCGACGCGCCCGCGGCGGAGTTCCTCGGGCCGGACGGGAAGGCCGTGGGCTCGCTCTCGCAGCGGCTGGCCATCGCGGGGGACCGGCTCGGCTGGCACGAGACCTGGTACGGGCTGCACGGCGAGTTCGGGGTCTCGGCCCCGACGGTGTTCTGGACCTACCCGGTGCAGACCGTCTCGCTGTCGGAGGAGGGCTTCGAGCTCACGTACCAGGGGACGGCCGTGCTGCCGCACTGGAAGCTGAAGCTGGCGGCGGGCAAGCCCTGGACCGTGGTCCTGCGGCAGAAGGCGGAGCGGCGCCCGTGAGCTCCGGCTCCGGCCCGCTGCACCGCGCGCCGCCGCCCCGGCCCGCCGGGCCGTCGGACCCCTACATCGACTGGGGCCCGGAGCTCCCCGCGACCTCCGGCCGCCCCGCGCTGCGCTCGCTCGTCGTCGATCCCCGCCGGATATTCACCTACTGGGAATTCCCGGCCGCCTCCTCGGGCGGCGACTTCGCCCTGCGGCTCCGCCGGATCGCGGGCGGGGAGCGGATCCAGCGCGTCCCCGTCGGCGGGTCCGGGTCCTGGTACCTCGAGGCCGACCCGGACACCGAGTACGAGGTCGACCTGGTCCGCGCGGACGGGGCCGGCTTCCAGGCGGTGCTGACGGGCAACCGGGTCCGGACGCCGCGGGCCGGCGCCGCGACCGAGGTCGACCCCGACTGGGTCCCGACGGCGGAGGAGGGGGAGCTGTGGCGCCGCCTGGCGGGCGACGCCGCGGTCCTCGCGGGCTTCCCGAGAGCCGGGTACGTCCGGCCGGGGCCGAGCCATGCCTGACCCCGCGGGCCGCCTGCTCCTCGTCCTGCACGGGCACCTCCCGTTCGTCCGCCACCCCGAGCACCCGAGCTTCCTCGAGGAGGACTGGCTCTTCGAGGCGATCACGGAGTGCTACGTCCCGATCCTCGCGTTCTCGGAGCGCCTGCGGAACGAGGGCGTGCCCTTCCGCTTCGCGATGACGCTCTCGCCGACGCTCTGCGAGATGCTCGCGGACCCGATGCTGCAGGAGCGCTACTCCCGGCACCTCGCGAAGCTCGAGGACCTGGGCGGGCGCGAGATCGCCCGGGCCCAGCACCCGGCCGCGGCCGAGATGTACCGCGGGATGTTCGCCGAGGCCCGGGAATGGTTCGACCGCCGCTGCGGGCGCCGCCTGCTCGAGGGCTTCCGCTCGCTCCAGGACTCCGGCCACGTCGAGATCCTGACCTGCGGCGCGACCCACGCCTTCCTCCCCAACGTGGGCCGGCCCGAGGCGGTGCGCGCGCAGCTCGAGGTCGCCGTCGCGAACTACCGCAAGCACTTCGGCCGGGCCCCGCGGGGGATCTGGCTGCCCGAGTGCGCCTACCGCCCGGGGCTGGACGCCGACCTGGCCCGCGCGGGCCTGGGCTACTTCTTCACGGACAGCCACGGGGTCCTCAACGGCTCGCGCGTCCCCAAGCGGGGGCTCTTCGCGCCCGTCCGGACGCCCGCGGGCGTCGCCGTCTTCGCGCGCGATCTCGAGAGCTCCAAGCAGGTCTGGAGCGCGAAGGAGGGCTACCCGGGCGACGCGGTCTACCGGGAGTTCTACCGCGACCTCGGCTACGACGGCGACTACGCCTACGTGAAGCCCTTCCTCCACGAGGACGGGATCCGGCGCAACCTCGGGATCAAGTACCACCGCGTCACCGGCGAGGTGCCGCTGCACGCGAAGCAGCCGTACGACCCCGCGGCGGCCGCGGCCCGCGCCGCGGAGCACGCGGCGAACTTCGTCTTCAACCGCGGGGCCCAGTCCCGCTGGCTGCGGGGGCGCATCGGCCGGGCCCCCGTCATCGTCTCGCCCTACGACGCCGAGCTCTTCGGGCACTGGTGGTTCGAGGGGCCGCGCTTCCTCGAGGAGCTCGCCCGCCGCGCGGCGGCCCCGGGCTCGGACCTCGCGCTCGTCTCGCCCTCCGAGGCGCTGGCGCTCGACCCGCGGCTGCAGACCGTCGACCCCTCGATGAGCACCTGGGGCGACAAGGGCTACGCCGAGGTCTGGATCAACACCTCCAACGACTGGATCTACCGCCACCAGCACCGGGCCGAGGACCGCATGGTCGAGCTCGCGCGGCGCCACCCCGGCGCCGCGGGCCCGGCGCGGAGGCTCCTCAACCAGATGGCCCGCGAGCTGCTCCTGGCCCAGGCCAGCGACTGGGCCTTCCTGATGACCGTCGGCACGGCGATGCCCTACGCGCACAAGCGCTTCAAGGGCCACGTCGCGTGCTTCCACCGCCTGGCCGACGCGCTCGAGGCCGGGGGGAAGGAGACGCCCGAGCTGGCCGCCGCCGAGGAACGCGACTCGATCTTCCAGGAGATCGACTACGGGGTGTTCGCCCGATGAAGCTCCTCATCCTGAGCCGCAAGAAGTCGCTCTACTCGACCCACCGGCTGGCCGAGGAGGCCGGGGTCGCGGGCCACGACGTCAAGGTCGTGGACCCCCTCAAGTGCGTCATCTCCGTCGTGGGCGGGCAGGGCGGCCTGCTGCTGAACGGCAAGCCGCTGCCGAAGGCGGAGGCGGTGATCCCGCGCATCGGCACGCACGGGACCGCGTACTGCATCTCCGTCGTGCGCCAGTTCCAGCTGATGGGCGTCCCCTGCGTGAACGACCACGGGCCGATCGCCCGCGCGCGGAACAAGCTGGGCTGCCTCCAGATCCTGGCCCAGCACGGCGTGCGGGTGCCGGACACGGTGATCACGCGCTACCCGCGCCGGCTCGACCGGCTCATGGAGCTCGTCGGCGGCACGCCGCTGATCCTCAAGCTCCTCCGGGGCACGCAGGGCACGGGCGTGATCTTCGCGGACAGCGCGGCGGCCGTGGAGTCCATGCTCGAGACGATCTGGAGCCTCGGCGAGGACATCATGCTGCAGCGCTTCATCGCCGAGTCGAAGGGCAAGGACCTCCGCGCCCTCGTGATCGACGGCAAGGTGCGGGCCTCGATGCGGCGGATCGGCCGCGAGGGCGAGTTCCGCTCCAACATCCACCGCGGCGGGGTGGGGGAGAAGGTGAAGCTGCCCGCGGCGTACGAGCACGCGGCCGTCCAGGCCGCCGAGACCTGCGGCCTGAAGGTCGCGGGCGTGGACCTGCTCGAGAGCTCCGAGGGCCCGATGGTCCTCGAGGTGAACTCCTCGCCGGGGTTCCAGGGCCTCGAGGCGGCGACGGGGAAGAACGTCGCCCGGATGATCGTGGACTACGCGGCGAAGATCGGGCGGAGGGCCTGAGCATGGTGGACACGCTCCGCCGCCACAACCCGCACGTCGTGCACCCCTTCGAGATGGGGGGCGTGCTCGTTCCCCCGGGCGAGCGGGCCGACCTGAAGGTCAAGATCAGCGAGCTCTACACGGCGATCCCGGTCACGATCCCGCTGACCATCCTGCACGGCGCCCTCCCGGGCCCGCGGATCTTCATCACGGCCGCCGTCCACGGCAACGAGATCAACGGCGTCGAGATGGTGCGCCGGGTCCGCTCCGCCGTCGACCCGGCGAAGCTGCGCGGCACCGTGCTGCTCGTCGCCATCGCGAACCCCATCGCGTTCATGAACCTGAGCCGCGACCTTCCGGACGGCCGCGACCTGAACCGGCACTTCCCGGGGCGCGAGCTGGGCTCGATGGCCTCCCACATCGCCGCGGCGCTCTTCGACAAGATCGTCCGCCGCTGCGAGTTCGGCATCGACCTCCACACGGCGGCCGCGGGGCGCACGAACCTCCCGCACGTCCGGGCCGACCTCCGCTTCCCGCAGGTGCGGCGCCTGGCCGCGGCGTTCGGCTGCGAGGTGATCTTCGACATGCCCGGCGACCCCGGAATGCTCCGCAACGCGGCGACGCGCGCGGGCGTGCCGACGATCGTCTACGAGTCCGGCGAGCCCCTGAAGTTCCAGCAGTCCCTGATCTCCCAGGGCGTGCACGGGATCCTCAACGTCCTCGGGGAGCTCGGGATGCACGCCGCGGACCGCAAGCCGCCGCTCCTGCAGATCGTCGTCGAGGATCACAAGTGGATCCGGGCGCCCAAGGGTGGCATCCTGATCATCCAGGTGAAACCCGGCGACGTGCTCGAGAAGGGAGACGACATCGCGATCCTCACCAAGCCGGTGGGGGACGAGATGACGCGCATCAAGGCCCCGTACTCGGGGCTCGTCGTCGGCACGGCCACGCTGCCCATGGCGATCCCGGGCTCCGCGGTCGCGCACCTCGTGAAGCTCGGGCCGCGCTACAAGTACCTGAAGCAGGCGTTGAAGAAGAAATCCCTCGTCTTCGAGTGAACCCATGGACCTGAATCGCACCGTCGTCGTGATCCTCGCGGGCGGCAAGGGCCAGCGGCTGGAGCCGCTGACCCGCGACCGCGCGAAGCCCGCCGTCCCCTTTGGCGGCGTGTACCGGATCATCGACTTCACGCTGTCCAACTGCCTGAACTCCGGGCTGCGCAAGCTCCTCGTGCTCGTGCAGTACCGCTCCCGCTCCCTGAACAGCCACATCCGCGACGGCTGGCAGATCAACTTCAACCCGGCGCTCGGCGAGTTCCTCGAGACCCTGCCGCCCCAGCACTCGGCCGGCGAGTCCTGGTACACGGGCACCGCCGACGCGGTCTGGCAGAACCTCTTCGCCGTCGAGGAGGAGAAGCCCGAGGCCGTGCTCGTGCTGGCGGGCGACCACATCTACAAGATGGACTACCGCCTCATGCTCCGGCACCACGAGGAGCGCGGGGCCGACCTCACCGTCGGCGCCGTCGAGGTCGTCCGCTCCGAGGCCTCCGGGTTCGGCGTCCTCCAGGTGGACGAGGCCGGCCGCATCACCGGGTTCCAGGAGAAGCCGAAGGACCCCGTCCCGCTTCCGGGCCAGCCCGGCCTCTGCCTGGGGTCCATGGGCATCTACGTCTTCCGGCCCGAGGTCATGTCGCGCGTCCTCGAGGAGGACGCGAAGGACCTGGGCAGCAACCACGATTTCGGCAAGGACATCATCCCGAAGATGATCGCGGCC
>CAYXGZ010000070.1:0-15239 GCA_964464755.1 uncultured Planctomycetales bacterium | reverse complement strand
GCTCGGGGGCCTCCAGCCAGCGGAAGCTCGCGACGTCGGCGACGCCCGAGGCGGCCAGCGAGAGCACGGCCTCGGAGAGCTCGAGGCGCTTCACCTCGGGGAGCTCGCGGGCGGGGCGGCGGGCGTGGTCCCGCTCGGCCCAGAGCCGGATCGCGACGCCGGGGGCCGTGCGGCCCGCGCGGCCCGCGCGCTGCTCGGCCGAGGCGCGGCTGATCTTCTCGACGAGGAGGGCGTTGAGGCCGCGGCGCGGGTCGTGGCGGGGGATGCGGGCGAGGCCCGAGTCGATGACGGCGCGGACCCCGTCGATCGTCAGCGAGGTCTCGGCGACGTTGGTGGAGACGACGACCTTGCGGCGCTCGTGGCGCGCGACGGCGGCGTCCTGCAGCTCGGGCGGCAGCTCGCCGTGCAAGGGCAGGAACACGGAGCCCGCCAGGCCGCGGCGGTCGCGGAGCGCGTCGATCGTGCGGCCGATCTCGTAGCCCCCCGGCATGAAGACGAGCAGGTCGCCGGGCCCGCCGCCCGCGACGTAGCGCTCGGCCGCGTCGGCGGCGGCCTCCCAGGGCCGGTCCTCGTCGGCGGGGGGCGCGTACTCGACGCGCACGGGGTGCGTGCGCCCCTCGGAGGCGACGGTCGCCGCGGGCGCGAGGTAGGCCGCGAGGCCCTCGACGTCGAGCGTGGCGGACATCACGGCGAGCAGGAGGTCGGGGCGCGACGACTCCTGGAGCCCGAGGGCGAGCGCGAGGGAGAGGTCGCCGTCGAGGTGCCGCTCGTGGAACTCGTCGAAGAGGATCGCGCCGACGCCGGGGAGCGAGGGCTCGCGGAGGAGGCGGCGCCGGAGCACGCCCTCGGTCACGAAGAGGATGCGGGTCGCCGCGGAGGACGCGCCCTCGAAGCGGACCTGGTAGCCGACCTCGCGGCCGAGCTTCACGCCCAGCTCGTCGGCGACGCGGGCGGCGAGCAGGCGGGTCGCGAGGCGGCGGGGCTGGAGGACGACGATCTGCCCGCGCTCGGGCAGGCCGCGGCGCAGCAGGATCTGCGGCAACTGCGTCGACTTGCCGCTGCCGGTGGGGGCGGAGAGGATCAGCCGCCGCGACCCGCGCAGCTTCGCGACGATCTCGTCCTCGAGCTCGAGGACCGGGAGCCGGTCGGCCATGGCGAACACTGTAGCTCGGCGGCCCCCCGGCCGGTACAACAGCGGGCTTGGACAACCTAGCGCACACGCTGATCGGCGTCGCGGTCGCCCGCTCGGGCCTCTCGGAGAAGCTGGGGAAGGGCGCGACGCTCACGCTGGCGCTCGCCTCGAACCTGCCCGACGTGGACGTGCTGTGGACCTCGTGGAACCGCTGGGACATGATCTTCTCGCGGCGCACGCACAGCCACTCCCTGCTCATGGCCCCGGTGCTCGCGCTGGGGCTCGCGGCGCTGCTGCGGCCGTTCCTCAAGGCCCTGTCGTTCCGCGCGCTGTTCTCGCTCTCGCTGCTCGGGATCGGCCTGCACCTCGTGTTCGACCTCGTGAACTCCTACGGCGTCGTGATCCTCTGGCCGTTCTCGCGGCAGCGCTTCGAGCTGCCCTGCGTCTACATCGTCGACCTGGGGATCTGGGCGATCACGGCGGCGCCGCTCCTGTTCCAGGCGACGAAGTGGAAGACGCGGGCGTTCCGCGGCTCGCTCGCGGCGCTGGCGCTCTACGTCGGGCTCTGCATGACGGCGGGTTGGGCGACGGAGCGGATCGTCGCCCGCGAGACGGCGGGGCTCGTGCCGGGGACGTTGAAGGTCTTCCCCGAGCCGCTGGGGCCGCAGAATTTCCGGGCCGCGGTGAAGGACGGGACGTCGTGGCGGCTGTACCGGGTGCACCTGCCGTCGGGGCGCTGCGAGCTGAAGGCCGTGATCCCGACGGACGAGGCGAGCGAGCGGGTGCGGGCCGTGAGGGCGGGGCACGACGGCTGCCAGCTGGACTGGTTCATGGCCGCGCCGGTGTGGACGCGGCGGCCGGACGACGGGGTCGAGATCCGGGACCTGCGCTTCCAGTCGCTCGTGCTGCCGTGGCGGGCGGACATCTTCCGCTTCGAGGCGCCGCCCGGGACGGACAAGGTCCGGCTGAAGTAGCTACTCGAGCTTCGAGATCGACCAGGTCCCGTCCTTGCGGACGAGCTGGAAGCGCATCCCCTCGCCGTCCTCCTTGCCCTCGGGGTCGAGGAGGGTGGCCTTCGTCGAGACGCTGGCCTTGTCGCCCTCGAGGACGGCCTCGCGGATGGCGTAGCCCTTGAGCTTGAAGCCCGCCTTGAAGAAGGCCGTGCAGAAGGACTTCTTCCAGGTCTTCTCCTGCTCGGCCCACTCGGGGGTCATGAGGGCGTAGGCGGCGTCGGGCTCGTTGCGGCGGACGGCGTCGAAGAACCCCTCGACGACGGCGCGGGCGTCGCTGCGGTCGACGGAGTGCCGCTTGTAGTCCATGGAGCCCATCGGGGCCCAGGCGCCGTCCTTCTTCGACTCGAGCTTCATGGTCATCGCGTCGGGGCCGGTGCGGGTCATGGTCGCGCGGAACTCGACCGGGCCTTCGGCGCCGACGCGGACGCCCTCCCAGGTCCAGGAGTCCTTGGCGGGCTCGCCGGCCTGCCAGGCGCGGCTGGCGCCGCCGTCCTGGCCGAAGCCCCAGCCCGTGAGCTTCTTCTTCTCGGGGTCCCAGCCGACGAGGCTGAAGTCCGTCCAGATGACCTTCTGGTCCTTGCGGACCTCGGTGTCGCCGCGGAGGAACGCGCCGCCGAGGACCCAGGTGTAGGTGACCTTCTCGCTGATGACGCCGAGGGTGGGCCACTCGCCGGATCCGTTCCAGGCGCCGACGAGCCACGACAGCTCCTTGAGGGGCTGGGGCGGCGGGGTGGCGTCCTGCGCGGCGGCGGGCAGGGCGAGGAGGACGGCGATCGCGAGCGAGCGGCGCATCGGGGCTCCCGGGTTGGAAAGCCCAAGACTACCACGCGATCACTTCGCGGCCAGCTGTTTCTTCCTCGCGGGGATGGCGTCGGCCCAGGTCAGGATGCGGATCGAGTCGCCCAAGTCGAGGTAGGTGCGCCCGGGAGGAAGCAGCGTCCGCAGAACGGCCCAGCCTGGCTTCCCCCTCAGGTTCCAGGTGGGCCGGGGCGTCCTCAGGACCGGCGCGTCCGTGTCGAGGCGGACCGGGGCCAGGGCCCGGCGAAGGTCCTCGTCCGAAGCCAGCACGGCGGGGACGGCCAAGGGCCCCGGGGAGCCCAGCGCGTCGAGGTCGTGCTGCTGGAACCAGGCGGCGCTCGCATCCGGGGGATCGGGCCTGAAGGCGTCGAGAAACGCGAGGCGCTCCTCCCGGGTCTTCCTCCCGAGGCGGATCAAGAGCCCCGTGGCCGCGCGGCGCTCCTTCGGTTCCGGCGACTGCTTCTCGAGGTCTTCGAGGAACTTGACGAGGTCCGCCCGGGCCGGCGCCGGCCAGGAGGCCATGGACTCCGCCACGATCCACAGGAACTGGACCCGCGCCAGTCCCCCGAGCGTCGCCAGGTGCTTCAGCGTGGCGGGGGCCTGCGCGGCCGGATCGAGCCGGCCCAGCGCCCGGATCGCGGCCTCGCGCACCCCGCGGTTCGCGTCCTCGAGGAGCGGGGACAGGAGTCGCGCGTCGTCCGCCGACCCCGTCGCCATGAGGACCTTCGCCGCGGCGCACCGGACGTCGACATCGGGGTCCTGGAGAAGGGGCCGCGCGTCCTCGGCCCGGCCCAGGGTCTCCAGGGCGTTGGCCCTGACTTCCGGGGCCCTGTCGGCGAGCAGCGGGAGAATGGCTTCGCGTTGCTCGGCCGATCCCAGGGCCTTGAGGGCCCAGAGCGCGCCGACGCGGACCCAGGCATCGGGATCGTCGAGCGCCTTCGCGATCTTCCCGGCGAACTGCGAGGCGCCCATCAATCCCAGGGTGAGGAGCGCCTGGTGCCGGAGATCGGCGTTGCCCACGGTCAGGAACCCGAGGAGCTTCGGGGCCTGGGGCCGGGCGCGCGGGCACCGCAGGAGCTCGAGGCCGGACGCCTTCATCGGGAGCTCCGGATGGTCCAGGAGCCGGAGGCCGACCTCGATCCGACGATCGGAGTCCGGGAGCCAGGTGAGGTGGATCGCGGCGTTGCGCCGGACCCGGGCCTCGGGATGTTCCACCAACTTGATCGCCGCGGCGGCGAGCAGGCCGTCCGGGAATCGAGTCAGCTCGTCCAGGAATGGACCGGCCTGGTCCTTCCAGTCGGTCGTGGCGAGCAGGACCTCCAGCGGTTCCAGGTCGAACTCGTGCAGCAGCCCCTTGTCGAGAGCCGTGCGGACCTGGGGCAGGAGCGCCACGCGCTCGCCGGGCGACACGGCGGTGTCGATCCCGGGGATGGCCTCCAGGAGCTTCGGACTCAAGCGTCGTCTCGCCTCGATCCGCTCGAGGCCCGAGGCGGCGCGCGATGCGACCTCGTCCCGCCCCTTGGCCAGGAAGCGCAGCCGTCCGAGCTCGCCCTCCCCCCAGTCCTTCCAGCGGTCGAGCAGCCGGGCTGTCGCCGCTTCCCGGGATGCAAGATCCTCCCGCGCCCAGTCCGCGACGATCTCGTCGAGGAGGGGACTCTGGAGGAGCAGCGCGAGGATCAGGATCACGACAGGAGCTTACAACGTTCCGGCGTGCTCCTCGATCGCCTTGCGGATCTTCGCCTCCGCCGCGACGGCCGCGTCCGCCTTCAGCCGGAACTTCTTCCTCGGCTTGCCGTCCTCCCAGGCCAGCTCGCGCCAGAGGGAGAGCACGGCCTCGCCCTGGCTCGCGAAGTGGCTGCGGCGGTCCAGCTCCCGCACGTAGGTCGCCAGCGCGATCTCCGGCCAGAGCTCCCGCCGCTTCCCGTAGAAGGCGTCGAGCTCCGCGTCGGTCAGCGGCAGCTCCGCCTCGTCCGCGAGGTTGCGCAGGTAGAGCAGCTTGAGCTTCCGCGCCGTCGACGCCGCCTTCTTGTCCGGGTTGCGCGCCTGCAGGTGCCGGTTCTTCGCCCAGAAGTAGCAGCACCAGCAGCCCGGGCAGGTCCGCACGAGCGCGTGGTCCACCACCTCGTACGACGTCGCCAGGTACGAGACGAAGAGGTGCGCGGTCTCCTCGAGGTCGGCCGCCTCCGGCCGGTGCTCCTCGGGGAGGCGCCCGTGGTTGACTTTCAGGAACTCGACCGCCGCGTCCGCGAAGGCCAGCGAGTCGCCCACGCGGACCAGCGGCGTGCCGCCGCCCTTCATCGAGGCGTTCAGCCACGTGAAGAGACCGTACGCCCGCTCGTGGAGCTTCAGCAGCCGCGTCACCCGCTCGAGAGTCAGCATCGGGATCCTCAACCGGCGGCGGACCGGAAGGTTCGCGCCGCCTCGTCGATCGTCACCGCGGGAAGGAAGAGGTTCGAGATCTCCGCGTTCGTCCTCGCGTGGTCGCTGAGCTCCGTCGCGCGGAAGCCGCCGCCGCGGATCGCCAGCCAGGGCACGAGGTGGTCCGCGAGGTGGACGTCGACCGGCGCCCGCCCCGCGAGCTGGGCCTTCAGCTGCTCCGCGGCCTCGCGGCCGACCTGCTCGGCCCGCTTGCCCCGCTCGCCGAGCGCGTCCGCCCCGATCCTCGCCCCGCCCGCCAGCCGGGCGATGCACGTGACGGCCGACCCGGGCGAGGCCGAGCGCGAGTAGTCGAGCTCGCGCCGCGTGCGCAGCCCGGGCAGCGCGTTCTCGACGCCCTTCACCTGGCGTTCCGCGACGAGGTGCTCCCGCAGGTCCTCCGCGGCCGTCGAGCGGATCTCGACCTTCTCGACCGGGCCCGCCTCGTCGAGCGCGAGCGGGGCCAGAGCGCCGCGGACCTCCTTCCACGACGCGAAGCGCGGCCGGACCGTGAGGCGCACCTCGCCGCCGCCGACGGGGAAGAAGCCGCGCCGCGTGCACTCGACCGAGATCTCCTCGGCGAAGTCGGCCAGGTGGGGACAGACGACGCCGCGAAGGTAGTCGAAGGTCGGGCTCCAGGCGACGTCGGTGCCCCCGCGCAGCGTGACGATGCTCCGCCCCGGCGCGAAGCAGAGCGGGAGGACCAGCCCCTGCAGCAGCAGCGTGATCGAGCCCGCGGTGCCGATGTCGATCTCGAAGGTCCCGCCCTTCACGGGCGCGGGCTGGAACGACACCTCGGCCGCGCCGAGCTCGGCGCCCTCGACGCCGCAGCCCCAGAGCCGCCGCGCCGTCTTGAGGATCGTGAGGTGCTGGGCCTTGAGGCCCGGCTTCTCGCGCCCGGCCCGGATCGCGGTCATGCGGAACGGCGTTCCGGTGAGCAGCGAGAGCGCGACCGCCGTGCGGAGCACCTGGCCGCCGCCCTCGCCCCTCGAGCCGTCGATCTCGAGCATCGCGGGATGGTAGCCGTCCCCGCGCCGGGCCGCTATCCCTGTACGGATGCTACCGTGGCTGCTCCTGGGCTCTTCGCTTGCCGGCCTGGCCTGGTCGGTCGTCGGGTGGCGGCGCCAGGTCAAGGCCTCGTGCGACACCGGGGCCTGCGACCTCGTGCTCTCGCACCCGATCGGCCGGACGTTCGGCTTCCCGAACTCGTTCCTCGCGATCGGCTACTTCCTCGCGATGGCCCTCTTCGCGCTCGACCGGTCGCGGCCCGTCCCCGCGCTGCCGCTCTGGCCCGCGCTGGCCGCCTCGGGGGCCAGCGTCCTCATGAGCGCCTACCTCGCGCACGCCCTGTTCTTCCGCCTGCGGCGGACCTGAGGGACCTGAATCGCGGGTTACGCGGCGATCGGTGCGGTCGCCGGGGTGCTGGGCGCGATGGCGCTGCTCGGGTAGGATCCCGTCGATGCGACCCGACCCCATCGCGGTCTCCGACCGCTTCGCCGAGCTCGTGGCCTCCTACCGCCGCCGCTACGGCGGCATCCCGCAGAAGATCCTGACCGACGGCGTCCGCACGCTCACCGACATGTTCACCGGCGTCCGGGGGATGAGCCCGGGCTACCTCTCGAAGCACCACCTCCGCCAGGCCTACGTCTGCTACCACCTCGCCGTGAACTGGGCGAAGGTCCGGCTCGTGCTCCGCGAGCTCAAGGGCTTCGCGACGCTGCCGAAGTCGCCCCGCGTGCTCGACTACGGCGCCGGCCCGGGCTCGGCCTCGCTCGCCTGCATCGACGAGTTCACGGAGCCCAAGCTCACGCTCCACGACGTCGTGTCCGAGGCGCTCGACGACGCGAAGTTCCTGATCGGCGAGTACGGCGGCGCGGGCGGCAGGGTCCGGCTCGCCCCCGGCGAACCGGAGGGGCCCTTCGACCTCGTGATCGCCGCCAACGTGATGTCGGAGCTCAAGGACTCCTCGCCGCTCGACCGGCTGATCGAGGGCGTGCTGGACCCGGACGGCTACCTCGTCGTCGTCGAGCCCGCGCTGCCCGCCCCGACGCGGCGGCTGATGGAGTGGCGGGACCGGCTCCAGGCGAACGGGTGGCGGATCGCGGCGCCCTGCGTGGGCGCGACGCGCTGCCCGATGCGCGACCGGGGCGACCTCTGGTGCCACCAGGACCTCCCGTGGTCGCGGCCCGCGTTCATCGACGAGGTGGACCGCCGCCTCGGCTTCGCGAAGGAGTCGCTGAAGTTCAGCTACCTCGTCGTCACGCGGGCGGGGAAGCTGCGGGTCGAGGCCGGCGAGGGCTGGCGGGTCGTCTCGAACCTGCACCGCTCGAAGGGCCGGGCCTGGGCGACGCTCTGCGGCTCCGGGCCCGCGCTCGTGGAGGCGGAACTGCTCACGCGGCACCGCTCGCCGGACACCGCGGACTTCGAGCACGCGCGCCGGGGCGACGTCCTGAAGATCGAGCCCGCGCCGTCCGGCCGCTTCGCCGAGGGCGCGAAGATCACCCGACTCTAGATTTCCAGGACTCGGCGGCCGCGTCGCGGTCCTTCGCCGTCCCGTAGATCCAGTCGCAGGGGAAGTCCGTCCCGTGCCGGGCGGAGAGGGCGCGCGAGGCGCACCAGCGGACCCATCCGACCTTGTCCTCCAGCGCCTTGAGCAGGGCCTTGTCGACGCCGGCGGTCTTCACCATGCCGAGCGCGAGCGCGGCCTCGGCCCGCCCCACCTTGAGATCCGGATTGCCCAGGATCTTGATGAGCCGGGCGCCGCCCTCGGCGTGGCCGGTCCGGCCCAGCTCGTGGATCGCGGTCTGCAGCACCGGGGCCTTGACCACGACCGCGCGGGTCATGAACCAGCGCTGGTCGGGAGGGGGCGCCGGCTGCTTGGCGATCTTCTCGTCGCGCTGGAGGTCCTTGGTGGCCCGCTCGATCGTCTTCAGGAGCAGGTCGGGGTCGTTCTTCCCGAGGCGGCCGAGGAGGGTCATCGACGTGGTGACGAGGTAGGAGATCCCGGCGGAGGGGTCGGGCTCGGCCCAGTGGCGGAAATCGCCCGGCGCGGGGAGGGGTGGGACGGGGCTGTCGGCGTACGCGTCGACGAGGCGCTTCGCGACTTTCGCGGCGCCGACCGCGTCGCCCTCGGCGGCGCGGACGAGGGCGAGGGCGCGGAGGCCGGGCGTCGTCGTGTCGTCGTCCGCGATGTCGAGCACGTAGGCCGGCTTCTCCGGCCGGGGCCCGACGAGGAGGTCCAGGGCGGCGATCTGGAGGGCGGGATCCTCGGACCTCGAGGCGACGAGCGACTTCAGGCGGTCCGGCCCCTTGATGGCGAGGCCGCCGAGCAGCTCGACGAGCTGGTAGAGCGTCGAGGCCTGGAAGGGCTGGAGGACGGCGCTGAGCGCGGGCCGGCGGGCACCGCGGCGGGGATCGGGGGGCTCCGGGGCCTTCTCGAACTCGCGGAAGACCGCCTCGACGGAGTCGCGGTCGCCGACCCGGGCGAGGGCGACCAGGGCGTGCTGGCGGAGGACCTGCGAGCGGAGGTCCTCGGGATCCGGGAAGTCGGGGCCCTTGCGGAGGTCCGGGTCGCGGGCGGGCCCGGAGAAGGTCCCCTGCTCGGCGAGCTTGAGGACGTCGCGGAGGAAGCGGAGCGCGTCGGGATCGGGCTTGCCGAGGCGGCCGATCGCCGAGACCGCGGTCTGGAGGATGTCGGGGTCCTTCGGGCGGCGGCGGGCGGCCGCGAGGATCGCGGGGAGGGCGGCGGGGTCGCCGAGCTGGCCGAGTCCGTGGAGGCCGCGGACGGCGCGGGAGGGCTCCTCGGAGCCCGCGAGCTTCTCGAGGAGCGCCCGGGCGGGCGCGTAGCGGCGACGGAGGAGGCCGGAGACGAGGCGGGCCTGGACGACGTGATCCCGCGTGGACTCCGCGATCCTGAGCAGGTCGGCGCCCGGGGCGGTCGAGGCGGCGTAGACGGCCGCGGCGTTGCGGGCGAGGAAGGAGTGCTCGGAGGCCGAGAGCTCCGAGAGGATCGGGTGCATGCGGGAGCCGAAGGAGCAGGTGCGCCAGGCGAAGTAGGGGTTGAGCTCGTAGACGAAGCCGCTGGTGAGCTCCTCGGTGGCGACGCGGTAGAGCATCGACTCCACGGGGTCGCGGCCGGCGCGGACCTTGGGGGCGGTCGCGGGCAGGGGCGTGACGTAGCGCTTCACCTCGGCGTAGAGCTCGCGGACGCTGGGGTCGTCGACGGCGATGCCGCCGGGGATGAGGGCGGGTTCGCCGAGCTCGACGAGGTAGGCGACGAGCTCGTGGCGGTTGAGGGCCGCGGGGTGCAGCATCCAGCGGAGGTAGGCGGAGAGCGCGAACCAGTACATGGTGTCCGAGGGGAGGGGCGGGTAGCTCCAGGCGGGGTCGGCGCCGCTGCCGGTGGGCGTGTCGGTGCGGAGGGAGCCCGGCGTGGGGACCGTCCAGCGGAGGTGGCCGGCGATGTCGAAGGTCGTGATGCGGGCGTAGGCGAAGGGGTTGGCGGCGACGAACTCGAGGCCGTTGGCGGCGACGGTCTGGCCGGGGCGGCCGTCGTCGGCGGGCGGGGGGGCGGGGACGCCGTCGGAAGTCTCGCGGGGGCCGCCCGGGGGCGGCGGGGGCGGCTGGCCGGGGCCGTCGTGGGAGGTCTCGCCGGGCCGGGTGGGGACGCCGCCGCGGCCGGTGGCGACGGGCTGGCGGAGCTCGCGGAGCCACTCGAGCGGGCTGCCGGGGGGCAGCGAGACGTCGAGGTCTCGAGGCGCCGGCTCGAGGGCGACGGCGCCCGAGGCGCCGGCCAGCACGAGGACGAGGGCGATTCGCAGCATGGGGGAGTTCCCGGGTTCCCGCTCCGGTGCCCCATCCGACGCCGCGGGGGGGCCTTCCGTACAGGGGGATACGCGCGGGACCCGGGAAGTCGTCGCGGATTCGTTGGCGTCGCGCCAAGTCGCAACCCGACCCGAACTAAAGTTTGACGCTCCGCGCGGGGGTCTGCTCTAATCCCGGCCGATGTTCGGACTGATCCCCAAGGACGAGAACTTCTTCGAGCTCTTCGAGAAGGCGGCGAGGAACTGCCACGAGGGCGCGATCCTGCTCGTCGACATGATGCAGGCCGGCAGCGACCGCGTCGGCTTCGCGAAGAAGATCAAGGACATCGAGCACCAGGGCGACCAGCTCACGCACGACACCATCGAGCGGCTCAACAAGACCTTCATCACGCCGATGGACCGCGAGGACATCCACGAGCTCGTCTGCCGCGTGGACGACGTGATCGACCTGATCGACACGGCGACCTCGAAGATGGTGCTCTACAAGATCGGGGACATGACGCCGGACTCGAAGTCCCTGGGCCAGTGCCTGAAGCACTCGACGCTCCTGATGGTCGAGGCGATGCCGCTGCTGCGGGACATGAAGAACGCGAAGGCGATCCTCGAGAAGGCGATCGCGATCCACACGCAGGAGAACGAGGCCGACCGCATCCTCCACCACGCCCTGGCGGCCCTCTTCGAGGGCGACCTCGACGCCAAGGAGATCATCAAGTGGAAGGACGTGTACGAGGACCTCGAGGCCGCGACCGACCGCTGCGAGGACGTGGCGAACGTCTTCGAGGGGATCGTGTTGAAGAATGCCTGATCTCTGGCTGGTCTGGGCCATCATCGGCCTGGCCCTGGTCTTCGATTTCGTCAACGGGATGCACGACGCGGCGAACTCCATCGCCACGATCGTCTCGACGCGCGTCCTGAAGCCCCAGTGGGCCGTCCTCTGGGCCGCGTTCTTCAACTTCATCGCGTTCCTGTTCTTCGGCCTCCACGTCGCCACGACGATCGGGAAGGGGGTCGTGGACCCGTCCATCGTGACGGTGCACGTCATCGCCGCCGGACTCGTGGGGGCGATCGTCTGGGACATCGTGACGTGGTACGTCGGGCTGCCGACGAGCTCCTCGCACGCGCTGGTGGGCGGTTTCGCCGGGGCGGCCGTCGCCTACGCGGGATTCAAGTCGCTGGTGGTGCCGGGCCTGGTGAAGATCGGGATCTTCATCATCCTGGCCCCGACGCTGGGCCTCGCGGTCGGCGGCCTCCTGATGATCGCCACCTACTGGATGTTCCGGCGGACCTCGCCCACCAAGGTCGGCGGGCTCTTCAAGAAGCTCCAGCTCGTCTCGGCCGCGGCGTACAGCCTGGGCCACGGCGGCAACGACGCGCAGAAGACGATGGGCATCATCCTCGCGGTGCTGATCGCCGCGAGGCAGATCGACAAGAAGGCCGAGGTCCCGTTCTGGGTCGTGATCGCGTGCCACACGGCGATGGGCCTGGGGACCATGATGGGCGGCTGGCGCATCGTGAAGACGATGGGGCAGAAGATCTGCCACCTGCAGCCCGTGCACGGCTTCTCGGCGGAGACCGGCGGGGCGCTCTGCCTCTACGGCGCGACCTGGCTGGGCATCCCGGTCAGCACGACGCACACGATCACGGGGGCGATCCTCGGCGTGGGCTCGGTCCGCGGCATCCGGACGGTGCGCTGGGGCGTGGCGGGCCGGGTCATCTGGGCCTGGATCCTGACGATCCCGGCGAGCGCGCTCGTCGCGGCCGGGACCTACTACCTCTTCAGGGCGTTCGGCTGGGGATAAGCACCCGGAACCGGGTGCCCTGGCCGGGTTCGCTCTTCACGTCGATCTCGCCCCCGTGGGCCCCGACCACGTGCTTCACGATCGACAGCCCCAGCCCAGTGCCGCCCATCTCGCGCGAGCGGCTCTTGTCCACGCGGTAGAAGCGCTCGAAGATCCGGGGCAGGTCCTCCGCCGGGATCCCGATGCCCGAGTCCTCGACCTGGAGCGCGACGCCGCCGCCGGCCGCCTCCAGCGTCACCTTCACCCGGCCCCCGTCGGGCGTGTACTTGATCGCGTTGTCGACGAGGTTGCGGACCGCGCGCTCGAGGTAGTCGGGGTCGCCGGCGACCCCGGGGAGCGCGGGGGCCGAGTCGATCGACAGGGCCTGGCCCTTCTTCGCCGCGGACGGCTGGAGCTCGGCGACCACGCGCCGCGCGAGCTCGCCGAGGTCCAGGGGGATCCGGCGGACCAGGCCGGGCCGGCTCTCGAGCCTCGAGAGGTCGAGGAGGTCGTTGACGAGGTTCGTCAGCTGGTCGACGTGCCGGGAGATGGTCGCCAGGTGCTCGGGGCCGCGGACCGGGTCGTGGATCGCGCCGTCCTCGAGGGTCTCGACGAAGCCCTTCACGAGCGTGAGCGGCGTGCGCAGCTCGTGCGAGACGTTCGCGACGAACTCCTTGCGGAGCTCCTGGTAGCGGTTGGATTCCGTCACGTCGTGCGCGACGATCACGGCGCCCTCGGGGGCGCCCGTCGACGGCCAGGGGGCGACGGAGATCTCGAGGGTCCGCCCCGCGACGGCGTCGGCCTGGAAGGACTGGCGGCCCGCGCCGCCGAGCGCCGCGGCGGCGGCCTTGAGCACGCGGCCCTCGCGGACGACCTCCCAGAGGGCGCGGCCCTCGGCCGGGCCCGGGGCGAAGTCGAGCAGCCGCGCGGCCCCCGCGTTCGAGAGCAGGATCTTCTGGGCGCGGTCGACGGCCACGACGCCCTCGCCGACGCCGGCGAGGATCGTCCTCAGCTCCTCCCGGTCCTTCGCGTCCTGGGCGATCATGCGCTGGAGCGAGTCCGCCATCGCGTCGAGGGATCGGGCGAGCCGGCCGAGCTCGCCGGACTCCCGGACCGAGCTGCGGCGGGCGAGGTCGCCGGCCGCGATCGCGTCGGCCAGGCCCGTCAGCTCGACGACGGGCCGGGTGTGGCGGCGGACGATCGCCACGCAGACGAGCGAGGCGGCCAGGGCCGCGACGGCCGTGGCGAGGGCGAGGCGGGCCGTGAAGGGTCCGAGGTGCTCCTCGAGGCTGCGGATCGGGACGGCGAGCCGGACGTAGGTCCCGTCCTCCATGCGCCGCGCGAGGTAGAGGAGCTCCTGGTTGACCGTGTCGCTGCGCCGGACGGAGGAGCCGCGCCCGTGCAGCGCGGCCTCGACGATCTCGGGCCGGTGGAGGTGGTTGTCCATCTTCGAGGGGTCGCCCGCGGAATCCGCGACGACGCGCCCCGTCGGGTCGACGAGCGTCACGCGCCGCTCGCGGCGGCCCGCGTAGGCCAGCAGCCGGGCCTGCACCGCGTCCGGGTGCCCCGCCTTGAGCTCGTCGGCGACGAGCGCGTGGACGAGCAGGCACTCGGGCTCGAGGGCGTCCTTCATCGAGCCGAGCTGCGTCGCGCGGATCTGGCCGACGCCGAGCAGCCCGATGCCGCCGGCGAGCGCCAGCAGCAGGACCAGGATCGGCAGGTAGAGGCGCCAGAACATGCTCACTCCGCCCTGAAGCGGTAGCCGAAGCCGCGGACCGTCTCGAGGAGCTCCCCGCCCGCGCCGAGCTTGCGCCGCAGGGCCGTGACGTGGACGTCGATCGAGCGGTCGGTGATCGCCTCGTCCCGGCCGAGCGCCTCGTCGATGATCTCGCTGCGCGAGAGGACCCGGCCGGGGCGGCGGGCGAGGTGCTCGAGGATGCGGAACTCCGTGGCGGTGAGCTCCACGGCCCGGCCCTTCCAGGCGACCGAGCGCCGGCCGACGTCGACGACCAGGCCGCCGCGGCGCAGCACGTCGCCGTCCCCGGCCGGGCCCGCGGCGCGCCTCAGCAGGGCCTTGACGCGGGCGACGAGCTCGCGGGGGCTGAACGGCTTGACCACGTAGTCGTCGGCGCCGAGCTCGAGGCCGACGACGCGGTCGGCTTCCTCCGCCTTGGCGGTCAAGAGCAGGACCGGCAGGCGGGCCGTGCGCGGGTCGGAGCGGAGGCGGCGGCAGACCTCGAGTCCGTCGATCCCGGGCATCATGACGTCGAGCAGCACCGCGTCGGGCGGGGCGGCGGCGGCGGCGCGGAGGCCCGACTCGCCGTCCTCGGCGGCCACGACGTCGTACCCGTGCTTCTCGAAGGTGACGCGGAGCAGGTGCCGGACGTCCTTCTCGTCGTCGATCACGAGCACCGTGGGTCGGGTCATGGCGACATTCTAGGGGCCGGGTCGGGGCCCGGGCGTGGTTTCCGGTCGTTCCGGTGCCGGACGTCCTTCCCCTGGACCAGGTAGATGACCTCCTCGGCGATGTTCGTCGCGTGGTCGCCGACCCGTTCCAGGTTGCGCGAGACCAGGATCAGCGAGAGCGCGCGGGAGATCGTCCCCGGGTCCGCCATCATGTAGGTCAGCAGCTCCCGGAAGATCTGGTTGCGGAACGCGTCGACCTGGTCCTCCTCGGCCAGCACGCTCTCGGCGAGCGCCACGTCCCGGCGGATCAGGGCGTCGACGCCGTTGCGGACCATGCGCCGGGCGATCTCGGCCATGATCGGGATGTCCACGAGCGGCTTCAGCGGGGGGCTCGCGAGCAGGATCTTCGCGTTCTGCGTGATGTTGATCGCCTGGTCGGCGATGCGCTCCAGCTCGCTGGCGATCCGGCTGGCCATGAAGAGGAAGCGGGCGTCGCCGGCGACCGGCTGCTGCAGCGCGGCCAGCGTGACGCAGCGGTCGTCGATCTCGATCTGGAGGCGGTTGACCTCCTCCTCGTGGACGAAGACCTCGGCCCCGTGCTTCTCGTTGCGCTCGACGAGCATGCGCAGCGCGGAGGCGATCATGGACTCCGCGGTGCGGCCCATCGTGACGAGGCGCTGGAGCAGCTCCTGGAGCTGCTCGTCGAAGTGCCGGTGCATTAGCCGAACCTCCCCGTGATGTAGTCCTCGGTCTCCTTGAGCGACGGCTTCGTGAAGATCCTCTCGGTGGAGTCGACCTCGACGAGCCGCCCGTTGAGCATGAAGCAGGTCCGGTCGGACACCCGGGCGGCCTGCTGCATGTTGTGCGTCACGAT
>CAYXGZ010000069.1:0-16241 GCA_964464755.1 uncultured Planctomycetales bacterium | reverse complement strand
GGTCCTCGATCGTCATGATGTTGTACTCGGTCGCGTTGATGCGCTTCAGGGCCGCGTAGAGCGTCGTCGTCTTGCCCGAGCCCGTCGGGCCCGTGACGAGCACGATGCCGTGCGAGGCGTCGATGAGGCGCCGGATCGGCACCATGTCCTCGGGCTCGATGCCGAGCTCCTCGAGCTCGTAGAGCCGGGCCCCCTTGTCGAGCAGGCGGAGCACGAGGCGCTCGCCGTGGCTCGTGGGGACGCTCGAGATGCGGATGTCGACCTCGCCGTCGCCGAGCTTCACCGTGGCGCGGCCGTCCTGCGGGAGGCGGCGCTCCGCGATGTCCATCTTGCCCATGATCTTCACGCGGGAGATCACGGCGTCCTGGATCTTCTTCGGCGGCGTCATCATGTCGTAGAGGATGCCGTCGATGCGGAACCGGACCTGGAGCTTGTCCTCGTAGGGCTGGATGTGCACGTCCGAGGCGCGCATCTTCAGCGCCTGGAAGAGGACCATGTTGACGAGCTTGACGATCGGGGCCTTGTTCGCGATGTCGAGCAGGTCGCCGGCCTTCTCGAGCTCCTTGGAGAGCCCGGCGAGCTCCTGGTCGTCGAGGTCCTCCAGCATCTCGTCGACGACGTCCATCTTCTGCTGGTAGGCCCGGTTGATCAGGGCGGCGATCTCCGCGCGGGGCGCGAGCACGACCTCCACGGTCCGGTCGAGCATCGCCGAGAGGTCGTCCACGGGGTGCGTGTCGAGCGGCGTGCAGCTGGCGACGCGGAAGGCGCCGTCGCCCTCCTTCACGCCGACGAGGTGGTGATGGCGGGCGAACTGGACGGGGACGCGCTTGACGAACTCGGCCGGGACCTCGGCGTCCGCGAGGCGCGGGACGACGGGGATGCCCAGGACGCTCCCGAAGACCTCCAGCATCTGCGCCTCGGTCAGGTAGCCGGAGGCGAGCAGCACGCGGTCCAGGGTCTGGCTCGTCGTGCGGGCGAGCTGGACCCACTCCTCGAACTTGTCCTCGACGAGGAGGTTCCGGTCGCGGAGGCGGTCCTTCAGGAGGTCGAGCCGGGCCATCCTAGTCCTCCAGGGGCTTCCGGGGCCGGTCGGCGACCGGCCGGACGTAGCGGTAGCTGGACGCCGGGGTCGGGTCGCCCTGCCCCTCGATCTGCAGGTTGCGGATGGCCTGGTTCCGGATGCCCTGGACGGCCAGGTGCCGGTCCCGGGTCAGGTCCTTGAGGTCCGCGAAGCTCTCGTCGTAGAGGATGTAGGGCGTGATGAAGATGTAGAGCGTCCGCTTCTCCTCCTCCTGGCGGCTGCGCTTGAAGAAGTTCCCGAGGATCGGGATCTCGCCGAGGAAGGGCACGCTGGTCTCCACGTCCGTCCGGTCCGTCGTCACGATGCCGCCGATGACGATCGTGTGGGCGTTCGGCACCATGATGGGCTTCGCGTTGATCTCGCGGCTCGTCTTCGCGGGCGGGATGCGCCGGTCGGCCGAGGTCCCGCTGAACTTCTCGATCTTCACGTTCGTCTCGAGGCGCAGGTAGTTCCCCTCGCTGATGTGCGGGGAGATCGACAGCGTCGTCACCGCGCTCTGGAACCCGGAGAAGGTCTCCTGCGCGATGCCGGTGCCGGTCACCGAGACCTGGGTCACGGGGACGTCCGTCGAGAGCTTGATGTCCGCGGCGCCGTTGTCGACCGTCGCGACCTCCGGCTCGTCCAGGATCTGGATGCTCGCCTTGTCCTTGAGGGCCTTGAGCAGCACGCCGAGGTTCCCGATGCGGTCCTTCACGAGCGCGAAGGTCAGGCCCGGGGTGTCGACCGGCACGATGTTGAAGAACTTGCCGGAGGGGTCCGGCACGAACGTGCTGTAGCCGAAGCCCGTGTGGCCGAGGGGCGTCACGCCGTTGGGCTCGTTCGCGGCGCCCAGCTCGATGCCGAGGTCGAAGGTGTCCTTGGAGCGCACCTCGACGACCGTCGCCTTGATCAGGACCTGGGGCCGCCGGCGGTCCAGCCGCTCGACGAGCTTCAGGAGCTGGAGGTAGGTGTTGCGGTCCGTGACGATCATCAGGGAGTTGGTGCGCTTGTCGGCGACGATCTTGGGCTCGCCGCCTCCGACGCCGCCGGGCGACTGGGCGGAGCCGCCCGTGGTGGGCGCGCCGCCGGGGCCGACCGGCTGGTTCGGCTTGATCGAGCCGCTCGACCCGCCCGTCGGGATGCCGTTCTGGTCGACGCCGATGTTGTAGAGCGCGTTCACCGTTCGGGACATGTCCACCGCGTCGGTGTGCTTGAGGTGGACGAGGTAGATGCCGCTCGACTCGAACTCCGCCTCGCCGTCGAGCTGGCGGACGAGCGACTCGACCTGCTCCATGCGGCCGGGCTCGGCCAGGATGAGCAGGGAGTTCGTCCGCTTGTCGGCGACGACCTTGGCCTGTTCCTGCCCGGGGATGCCCGGCATGCCGGGCCGCGCCTTCTGCTGGGCCACGATCGCCGTGAGCAGGTTGTTGAGCATCGTCTCGACGTCCGAGGCGATCGCCTTCCGGAGCGGGATCATCTTCGTGACCATGTCCGGCTTCTGCTTGTCGATCGACTCGATGATCTGCTCGTAGCGGCGGATGTTGTAGTCGAAGTCCGTGACGATCAGCATCCCGGCGTTCTGGACCGGGATCACGGACTGCGGGGCCGCGATGTTCATCAGCGCCTGGAAGACGTCCTGCGGGCTCACGTGCTTCAGGGTGAAGACGCGGGTCACGTAGCTGTCGTTGGGCTCGCGGCCGGCGCCGTCCACCGGCGCCTTCATGCGGGCCTTGCCCGAGGGCTGGACCTTGTAGACCTCCTTGTCGCCCTCGCCGACGCGGATGAGCGCGAAATCCTGGACCTCGAGGACCGACTGGAAGATGGCGAAGAGCTCCTCCGGGGAGCCGAAGTCCCTCGACGCGAACACGCGGACCTTCTTCTGCGCGAACTGCTGGCCGACCAGGTCGTCGTAGACGAAGGTCTTCTTGGTCCGCTTCTGGACGCTCTCGAGCAGCTGCTGCAGCGTGATGCTGTTCAGCTGGACCTTCGAGCCGTCCTGAGGGTCGCCGGGGGCCGGCGTCGGGGCCGGGGCCGGCGGCGCTACGGGCCGGGGCGGCACGCCGGGCGGCCGCACGGGCGGGTCCTGGCCGAGGAGCAGCCCCGCGCCGAGCGGCACGAGCATGGCGGTCCAGAGGATACGCTTCATCTCACTTCCTCCACGGGGCCACGGGGCCGGTTGCGTCGGTCTTCTCCACGTCTCCCACGGCGTTGACTTGCCCGGCCTGTCCGGCGGAGAGCACGAGCGAACCCCGCCCGCCCTCGATCCGCGCCTCGCCGCCCGCCACGCGGACCAGGAGGGAGCTGCCGCCCTGGGGGCGGCCCGCCGCCGCGACCCAGGCCCCGTCGGCCCGCTTCGCGACCTCGATCCCCTGCTCGGCCATCGCCTGGCGGAAGGCCTCGATCCCGCCCTCGCCGAACGCGACCCGCCGGTCCTTCACCTCGTCCGAGGCGACGACCGGCGACTGGATCCGCTCCGCGAGCGCGGCGCAGTGCTCGGCCACCGTGGCCTCGCGGCCCGGGCCCTTCACGTAGCCCGCCACGCGGGCCAGCGTCGCCTCGAAGGAGCAGTCGCGCGCCACGAGGCGGCGGTTCGTCGCGTCGATCACCGTGTGCGGCACCGAGCGCACCTCGCCGTAGAGGCTGCCCTGCACGAGCAGGAGCACCGGGCCCTCGTCGGCCTCGAGCTTCACCGTCGACTCCCGGTTCAGCGCGATGCGCGACTTCCCCGGGCCCTCGAGCCAGAGCACGCCGTCGGCGCTCACGAGGTCGCCGCGCCGGATCGCGTCGCCGGGCGCCAGCGCCCGGCTCTCCCTCGACCCGGCCCGGATGACCCGGGCGCTGCCCGCGAGGCGCTCGACCCGGAGGACGGCGCCCGAATCCCTCAGCGAGAGGCCGATCCAGGCCCCGCCCAGCCCGACCAGCAGCAGGGCGGCGGCCCCGGCGGCCCAGCCCAGCCAGCGGCGGCGCGGCGCCGCCAGCAGGCGGTCCACCATCGCCCCGCGCTCGGCCTTCATCGCCGCGGCGGCCCGGTCGCGGCGCGCGGCGGAGCTCTCCGGCGCCGGGGCGTCGGCGAGCAGCTTCACGGCGGCCGCCCGGCGCGCGGCCTCCGACCGGCACGGCGCGCAGGCCGCGAGGTGCTGGTCGAGGGCGCGCTTCTCCTCGACGTCGAGCTCCCCCAGGGCGAGCCCGGACGCGAGGTCCAGCGCGGCGGAACACTTCATCTGGCTCATGAACCGAAGGCCTCCCCGGCCGCCTCGGCCGGCTTGAGGAGCGCCGCGAGCTCCTGGACCGCCTCGTGGACGCGGAACTTGGCCGTCCCGACGGGCGATCCGGTCACCTTCGCGATCTCCTGGTACGACAGCCCCGCGTAGACGCGCAGCAGCAGCGCCTCCCGCTTGGGGCCCTGGATGTTCCCGATGGCCGCCCGCAGCTTCCGCTGCTGGTCCAGCCCGTCCGCCACGGCCTCCGGCCCGGCCGTCGTCGCCCGCAGCGCCTCGCGGAAATCGATGACGTCCCCGCCCTCGCCGGGCTTCGCCGCGTCGATCGACACCTCGCGGTGCCGCTTCCGCGACTTGAGCAGGTCGAGGCAGAGGTTTCGCGCGATCGTGAATACCCACGTGCTCACCGAGGCCTCGGGCCGGTACGTCGCCGCGTTGCGGATCACGCGGACGAAGGTCTCCTGGAAGAGGTCCTCCGCGGCCGACTCGTCGCCGACGTAGCGGTGGATGAACCGCAGCAGCGGCTTCTCGACCGAGGCGACGAGCTCGCGGTAGGCCGCCTCGTCGCCCTTGGCGCAGCGCTCGACCAGGTTCATTCCGTCCTCCGCCACGTTCCCCCCCTTCCTCCGGATGACAACGCCCGTTCAACGACCCATCGCCGGATCGGTTGGCCCGCGGGCGGATTTCCGCAGGGGCCGGATCCCCGCGCGCGTCTAGGGTATAGTGAAAAAGGTGATCTCCAAACCGGCCCCCCGGGCCCCCGTCGCGCCCGCCCCCGCCGCCCCGGCGCGGGGCGCCAACGGCCGCGACGACGCCGCGCTGATCGCCCGCTCGCAGGCCGGTGACACGACGGCCTTCGAGGCCCTCGTCGCCAAGTACACCAACCTCGTCGGGAGCATCGCCTACAACATCCTCGGGGACGTCCACGTCGCCGGGGACATCACGCAGGAGACCTTCCTGAAGGTGTATCGGCATCTTCCCGAGCTCGAGGACGCCCGGAAGTTCAAGGGCTGGCTCTGCTCCATCGTCCGCACCTCCTGCATCGACCACCTCCGCAAGGACCGCGTGAAGCCCGCCTCGCTGGAGAAGATCGCCGAGGAGGGCGTGGAGCCCGTCGGCGAGGTCCTCGCGGCCTCCGCCCTGCAGCCCAGCGCGGAGCTCGAGGAGCTGCGCGAGAAGATCCTGTCGATCGTCAACGCCCTGCCCCGCATCTACCAGCAGATCATCCTCCTGCGCCACCTGCGCCGGATGACCTACCGCGAGATGAGCGACTTCCTGGGCATGCCCGTGGCGACGATCGAGTCGCGCCTTTACCGCGCGAGGATCATGCTCAAGGACAAGATGACGGACCTCTACTGGTAACGAAAGGACCCCCGTGACCTCACCCGCCGCGTGCTCGGACGAGATGGGACTGGCGCTCTCGCGCTACGTCGACCGGGAACTCCCCGCCGACGCCCGCGCGAAGCTCGAGTCCCACGTCGCCTCCTGCCCCGCGTGCCGGGACCTGCTCGGGGTCTTCCAGCGCAACGAGGGCATCCTCTCCAACTCCCTCGCCGGCGAGGTCTTCGGCGCCCAGGCCGTCGACGACGTCATGGCCCGGATCCGCCGCGAGGAGGGCCCGACCGTCGTCGCGCCCGTCGTCGAGGAGGCGCCCTCCCCCGCCTGGCGCTCCTGGAGGACCTGGGCCGGGGCCGCCGCCGCCGCCCTCGTGGCTCTCTCCCTCGGCTGGGCCCTCGCGCCCCGCGGGGCGTCGCCCGCCGAGCTCGCCCGCCTCCGCTCCGAGGTCGCCGAGGCCCGCGCCTCCGGCCAGCAGACCGTCGCCGCCCTCGAGGACCGCGTCCGCGAGATGACCGCCGAGCTCCGCGACGTCATGGCCCGCGCCGCCCTCCAGGGCGCGCCCGACAAGACCGGCCTCGCGTACCTCAACGAGCGCGCCATCGTGGTCCAGGCCAACTTCTCCCCCGCGAAGTTCTCCTCCTTCTCGATCTGGCGCCTCCGGGCCGGGACGCAGGACTGGAAGGAGCTCAAGGCCGGCCTCGCCGCCCCGACGTACCGCGACACGGACGTCGAGCCCGGCGTGCTCTACCAGTACAAGTTCCGCGCCCTCTTCACCGACCGCAACGAGTGGATCGAGTCCGCCCCCGTCCAGGAGCGCCTCCCCCTCGCCGGCGGCCGGGACCCCTCCCAGTCCGTCCGCGTGACCTTCGTCGCCGCGCTCCCCGACGGCTCCCAGGGCACCTTCCGCGTCGAGCGCTACGTCAACCACCGCTGGATCAGCCGCACCTACCCGGTCGCCAAGGGCTCGCTCATCGGCGCGAAGGAGGTCCTCCCCGAGGGCGAGATCGACTTCGGCACGGGCTACGAGTTCGAGTCGGTCGTCGCGGGCCAGGAGACCATCGTCGGCTCCATCGGTACCGGCTCCGAGCCCCGCGTCCTCGCCTCCTGGCCCAACCGCCAGGCCCGGCTCCGCCGCACGACGGCCGCCCCCAAGGACGCCGAGCCCGCCGTCTCGATCTGGCGCGACCGCGATGTCCTCCTGCCCGCGGCCAAGTAGAATGGGCGCGTGACCCGCGCCCTGCCCCTCCTCCTTCTCCTCGCCGCCTGCGACGTCCGCCCCGCGCCGGCCCGCCCCGCCGAGGGCCTCGACCCCGTCCGCTCGATGATCGCCCGCCTCCAGGAATTCGACGCGGAGCAGCCCGGCCACGGCCGCTTCCACCGGATCGACAACGCCCTCCAGAACCGCCTCTGGGACGCGCTCGCCGCCCTGCCCCCGGGCCCCGGGGTCGACGAGGTCCTCCTCGAGGCCGTGGACCGCGTCTGGACGCGCTACGACGCGAACTACCTCCAGGGCGTCGTCTTCCACTGGCCCTACCTGGACTCCTCCCGCGCCATCGCGCTCTGCGACCGGCTCCTCGAGCAGCACCCCCGCTCCCCCCACGCGGAGCAGGCCCTCTGGCTGAAGGCCTTCGCCCAGCGCGCCCCGGCCCTGGAGCCCTGGCCGGACCTCGAGATGAGCTCCGGCTGCTACGGCCGGCAGGTGAAATGGAAACCCGACCTGGACGGCGCCCGCGAGACCCTGGCCCGGCTGGTCGCGGATTTCCCCGGCTCGCCCCGCGGCCGCGCGGCCCGCTCCCTGCTCGAGGGCGGCGTCTTCCCGGTCCCGCTGCCCAAGGGACCCCGGGAGCCCGATCCCCGCAAGCCCTGAGCTACTTCGCGTCGAGGGAGTGCACCGGCTCCCAGTCCGCCGGGGGCTCGTGCATCTGGTGGCGGATGATCCGGTCGATGTAGAGCAGGCAGCCCTCGTCCCCGCGCCTCAACTCCTCGGCCTGGTGGAAGCGCTTCGCGGCCTCCTCCCAGCCCCGGGTCCGGTAGGCCTCCAGGCCCGCGTTCCAGGCCTCGAGGAAGCCCGCCGGCAGGGGCGACGGCCGCCCCGCCTGCGCCAGCAGCTCGTAGACCTTCACCGGCTTCTTCTTGCCGACGACCCGGATCGTGTCCAGCTCGCGGAACTGGAACTGGCCCTCGATCCGCTCCCGCGTCGACTCGCTCACCATGACGGCCGTGCCGTAGAGCTTGTTCGCGCCCTCGAGGCGCGAGGCGAGGTTGACCGTGTCGCCCATCGCCGTGAGGTCGGCCCGGTCCCTCGACCCGATCTTCGCCGCGACGAGCTCCCCGGTGTGCAGCCCCGCGCGCATCTTGAGCTCGGGCAGCCCCTCGACCTTGATCTCGGCGTTGAGCTCGGCGAGCGCCTGCAGGTTGGCCAGCGCGGCGCCCGCGGCCCGCAGCGCGTGCCGGGGATCCTCGATCGGCGCCCCGTAGAGCGCCATGATCCCGTCGCCGATGTACTTGTCGATGAAGCCGTGGCAGTCGAGGTGGATCCGCGTCATGCGGTCGAGGTAGCGGTTGATGAAGGCCACGAGCCGCTCCGGGTCCATGCCCTCGGAGATCGACGTGAATCCCTTCACGTCGGAGAAGAAGACGGTCGCCACGATCTTGCGCGGCCTCGAGAACGCCTCGGGATTCGCCATGTAGGCGGCGACGACCTGCGGGCTCATCTTGCTCTCCAGCTCCTTGCGCAGCCGTTTCTGCGAGCGGAGCGTGACGAGCTGGCGGTACGTCATCGAGGTCGCGAACGCGAGGAGGATGGACGCGGGCGGCCCGGCGGCGCTGAGCACCAGGCCCGCCTTCGAGAACGCGAGCAGGTAGCCGCCCGTCGCGAGGCCCACGAGGAGCACCGCGGCCCCCGAGCTCCGGATCGCGCCGAGGTAGGTCGCCCCGGCCGCGGCGAGCGCGCCCATCGCGAGCACCAGGAGCGGCGAGACCCACCCGGGCGCGTACCGGAGGAACCCACCCGTCATGGCCATGTTCGCCGCCGTCATCTGCAGCTCGACGCCGGGCTGGCCCCGGCCCATCGCCGTGGAGTGCAGGTCGCCGCCGAACTTGCTCGTCGTGCCGACCAGGCAGCCGCGGCCCTGGACGAGCGGCCGGAGCCGGGCCTCGGCGCCGGCGACGGCCTCGCGCTGGGCCAGCACGAGGGCGTGCAGGGCGTCGCGGCTCTCCTCCGCCTCCCGGATCGCCTTCGCCATCCTCGGCGGGAGCGTCGCCGGGTCCCGCTTCGTCGCGGCGACCAGGGCGGGCAGCTCGGGGAGCAGCTTCCCGACGCGGTCGTCGAGCTCCCGCTCCAGGGCGCGGACCTCGCTCTCGGGGACCGCGGCGCTCCGCCGCGCCTCCTCCCAGCGCCCGCGGACCGCCAGGAATCCCGCGAGCAGCTCGGACGGCGCCTTCTCCTGGTCCGCGAGCGACACGTTGACCGAGGTCGCCAGGTCCGCGAGCTTGCCGTACAACTCGTCCCAGCGCGCCAGGGCGAACTCGACGAGGCGCTGGATCGGCACGCGGTGGTAGAACTCCGGGCCCCGGTCCCCCCACTCGCCCGGCCGGCCGGCCCAGTTGGCGAGCGACGACCCGTCCTCGAGCAGCGGCTGGCGATGGACCCGGTCCCCGCCCGGGCCGGAGATCCGGATCTCGAGCACGCGCCGGTGCAGCCGCAGGGCCACCTTGGCACCCTTGGATTCGAGCGTCCGGATCCCGAGCAGCGTGCCGAGGTAGAGCCGGGGCCGGCCCTCCAGGCCCGCGAGGGTCGGGATCCGCCTCAGCACCCCGTCCTCGTCCTGCGAGAGGGTCACGGTGGATCCCAGGCCCTGCGCCGCCCCCGCCAGCAGGTGGTTCAAGGCGGCGGGATTCGGGTAGTTCCGGAGGTCGGGCGGCGTGGACTCGACCTCGAGGGCCGGGGAACCGCGATCCAGGGCCGCCCCGGTGAGGCAGGACAGGTAGGAGTCCAGGAGCTCGTTGACGTCGGCGGCGCTGCGCGTGGCGGGCGGACCGAGCACCGCGTCGCGGATCTCCGGGAAGGTCGACTCCGGCTTCGCGCGGAGGCGCCGCTCGACGAGCAGCCACCGGGCGAAGCGGAGGCTCTCGTCCGCCGCGGACAGCAGCGCGGCCCGCTCGTGCTCCGAGTACGTCCCGCGCTCCAGAAGGGAGCGGACCGGCTCGACGGGCGCCTTCTCCAGGGCGTCCGCGAGGCGCCGCAGCGCGGCCTCGTGCCGCTCCCAGAGCGGGTTGGGGTCGGAGCGGACCCCCAGGAGGACGCGACCGGCGCGGCGGATCGCGTGGGCGAGGACCTCGGTCTCGCGGCGGGAATCCTCGAAGGTCCCGTCCGGGAGGTAGCGCGCCGTGTCGGTGCGGGCGATGTACTCGACGTCGAACGCGATCGGGCCGGCGCCGAGGTGGTCGAGCGTCCGGAGCGCCCGGGCGTAGTTGAGGCGGCTCTTGACCTGGTCGTTCGCGCGCAGGCTCCCCTCGTCGATCTCGACGAGCAGCAGGTCGGGGTGGGCCTGGACGGGGGTGCGCCAGGCGATCGCGAGGTCCAGCGCGGCCAGGTCCGCCCGGACGGCGGGGCCGAAGTCGAGCGCGAACGCGAGGGAGGCAAGGAGCGCGACGAGGAGACCGAGCGCGAACCCGGGCCAGGGATCGCCCCGCTCCACCGAGGCGCGGAGGCGCGACCGGGGATCGCCCGCCATCAGGCCTGCACGGCCCGCCGCTTCGCGACCGCGGCCGCCACGATCAGCACCGCCATGAGGCCCACGGGGACCGCGGTCCAGGGCCCGGGCTCGCGCGACGCCGCGGCGCAGGCCGCGCTGCTCCCGCCGCTCGACGCGGAGCCGGGGGGCGCGGGCGGGACCGGGTCATCGGCGCCGAGCGGGCGGTCGGCCGGGACCGAGCCGATGAAGCCGTCCGTCGTCAGGTGCAGCCACATCGTCACGGGGTGCGGGTTGTAGACCCAGTAGCCCCGGCCGCCGACGAGGGTCGAGGTCGCCAGGTACTGCGTCCCGTCCCACCAGATCGGGTCGGAGATGCCCCACATCGCGGGCTGGTCGTTCCCGGACGCCGGGAGCAGGCTCACGGTGGTGTGCCAGTCGTTCCAGGTCACGGTGTCCGCGTCGTAGGGGCTCGCGATCAGGTTCCATCCCGGCTGCAGCGTCAGCGGGAAGCGGTCGTAGTACGTCCCCACCGTGTCGATGGCCGCGGCCAGGAGGACGGCCGGGAGCCGGGAGAGCAGCCAGTAGCCCTGGCCCGTCCAATCCGAGGGATCGGTCAGGGCGCTGTACTCGACGTACGACTGGGCCTTCGCGTCCCAGACGAAGAGGCGCCAGACCTCCGGGTCGTAGGGCCCGAGCACCGCCTCGAGGGCCTGCTTCGCCGCCCCCGCGGGGACGATCGCCGAGAACCCGAGCATGCGGTAGTCGTTCTGGGTCTCGCCGCCCGGGTGCTGGGCGAGCGTGAAGAACGGCGTGGTCGTGCCGACCGTGTACCCGTTCATGACGACTTGCTGCGCCAGCGAGTGCGGGCCGTTCGAGACGACGATGTCGTTCCGCCCGTCGAAGTACGTGTACATCGGAACCGGCATCACGGCCGTGATCGTCGTCGTCGTCGCGCTGGTGACCTGGAGCGTGTCGAAGCCCACCGTCACGCTCAGCGTGGCCGGATTGAAGCCGGAGCCCTCGAGGCGGAAGGGGTCGCCCGCGACTCCCGTGCCGCCCGAGATCGAGATCCGGTCCACGACGGGACGGCTCGGCGTCGCGAAGGCCATGCGGCGGACGCCGGCCTTCGTCGCGTAGAAACTCCCGGCGGCCACGGCGGGCAGCGCCGGATCCGTCTCGATGTCGAAGAAGGTGTTGTCGGCCCCGTTGCCGGTCACCAGGATCCGCCCGCTCGGGTCGACCTGGCCGAAAGTGCACTGGTTGGTCACCGAGATCCCGAACTCCGCCACGATGGTGCTGGTGGCCAGGTCGATCACGAAGCCGCCGGGGTTCGAGGAGTTGAACTGGTTGCCGACCGCGTACGCGTAGTCGCCCTGGGGCCGCACCGTGACCATCGAGAACTCGTCGTAGGTCGGGGTGATGCCCATCGTGAAGGCGGAGGTGGCGCCCGTCTGCACGTCCTTGAAGTACGGGTAGTAGGGCAGCGGCGCGCCCGAGTACCCGCCGACGACGAGCACGCGGGACCCTGAGGGGTCGACGACCATCCCGCTGACGGTGTCGGTTCCGGCCGTCACCGAGGGTCCGACGGCGGGCAACGCCAGGCCCGTCAACTGGACGCGATGGTAGTTGGTGGTCCCGTAGGAGACCCAGAGCTGGTTCGGGGCGCCCCCGAAGGCCGGCACGAAGAGGAGCTGGCGCGCCGTCGCCCCGCCGCCGGTCAACGCGATCGTCGCCGTCACGTTGCCGTTCGCCGGGTCGATGGACTTGATCTCGGCCCCGGTGCCCGTGTCGGAGTTGAGGACGTAGTACACCGAGTGGTCCGGCGCGGAGACGAGGTCCTGCACGGTCATGGAGCCCGAGGCCACCGCCGCCGGGACGGCCGCCGGGAAGGTCCGGATGTCCTGGATCTCGAGGCTCTGCGAGCCCGCCACGACGAGCTGGCCGCGCGTGGGATCGTAGATGACGCCCTGCGCCGGCACCGTCATCGTCACGGCGCCCGCCGTGTCGTAGATCGGGTCCGCGCCGTCGCGCAAGTCCCAGGTCTCGACGGTCACCCCGCCGTCCGCGGCGAAGGCCCAGTAGTCCGAGACCGGCGACCCCGTCGGCGTGGTCGCGATCGCCGCCATGAACACCCGGCGGGCCTGGGCCGCGGGCACGCCCATCGACGCGCAGCAGGCCAGGCCGAGCAGGACCAACGCGATTCGCTTCATCCGAGCACCTCGTGAAACTCCAGGACCGACCCGGGAACTCCCCCGCCTAGGGAACCGTCGGGGGTTGCGGCGGCGGCGGCAGGAACTGGCTCGCCGGGCCGCCGAGGCCCTGGGCCTTCGGCGAGTAGTCCGGCAGCCCGAACTCGAACCAGTTGCCCTTCGGCAGCGAGAACTCGGAGCCGTAGGGCAGGTCGAGGCCCGCGCCGTCGTTCATCTTCTTCTGCAGCGCCAGGAGCAGCGCCTCCATCTCGAACTGGAAGTCCCCGAGGTCGTTCAGGGCGTCGCCGGGGTTGCCCTCCTGCTCGACGCCGAGGGAGCGCACGAAGCGGCCCCACTTCCCCTCGAAGATCCGCAGCGAGATCAGCCGCTCCCCGCCGGCCGCCCAGGCGCGGGCGATGCCGTGCGAGCCGGAGATCGAGGTCGTCACCGCGGGCGTCGCCACCTGCATGTCGGTGCGGATCTCCGACTTCTCCAGCTTGATGTCCGCGGAGCCGAACTTCAGCGAGGCGTCGACCTGCGAGAGCCGGTGCTTCTTCACCAGGGCGACCAGGCTCGCCATCGTCACGGGCTTCAGCTCGAGGATGAGCCCCTTCCCGATGACGATCGTGCACGACGACGCGGCCCCCGTGCAGACCTCGCTCCCCTTCGGGAGCTTCATGTTCCGCTGGGCCTCGACCCAGTCCTTATCGGTCGGGCGCTTCACGTCGACGACGCCCTTCACGTCCGCGATCACGCCCTCGAGGTTCTCCTCCTCCGGGGCGGGCTGGACGGGGGCCGGGTCCGCCTTCTTCGGCGGGTCCTGCGGCCAGGCCGGGGCGGCGGCGACCAGGAACGCGGAAAGGGCGGCGAGATACGGCTTCATGGATTCCTCAGGGAATTCAGGGACCCTTCCTTCTTGAACACGTCCGCCTTCTGCAGGATGTCGATGAGCTCCCGGCCCGAGACGTACTCGTCCGTCACGCCCTGGGAGAGCAGGCCGAGGTGCAGGCACTCGCGCAGGCAGTAGCGCCGGCTCGGCCCGGTGAGGCGGAGGATCGCCCCGCCCTCGATCTTGAGCGCCCGGCAGAGCATGTACGCGACCTGGCCCTTCGTCAGCTTGTCGGTCTCGGCCGGGCTCCAGGCGGAGTCGATCACGGTCTCCGTCACGAGGTCCCTGGCCAGCTCCGCGAAGGGCTGCTCCGCGTGCTTCCCGTGGACCAGGTTGTAGATCCCGCGGGCGCCGTCGCCGAAGGTGCAGCGGTCCGAGGCGTAGACCCGGCGCAGCCAGGCCGTGCGGGACTCCTTCGCGGGCTCCGGCTTCGGGTCCTGGAACGCGAGCACGGGCACGCCGGCCGCGGCCACGAGCAGGAGGACGCCGATCGTTTTCATGGCCCGTTCCTAGAAGCTGAGGGTGGTGGAGACGCTGAGGAAGCCGCGCCGCGAATCCTCGTCGTACGCGCCGCCGGGCAGGAAGAGCCCGTAGCTCAGCGCGAGCTGGAGGTCGGAGTACATGCGCCACCGGGCGAAGAGGTCGACCTCCTGGCCGACGTCCGCGTCGTCCACGTAGGCCCGGGGGTCCGAGATCCCCGCCTCGGAACGCGCCTTGCGGTACAGGTAGAACGTGAAGCCCGCGTCGAACTCCGTGCCCCACGTCGTCTTCTCGAAGGGCTTGAAGCTCGCGCCCAGACGCACGATGTGCAGGTTCGAGAGCCGGGGCGACAGCGAGTAGCCGGTCAGGAGGAAGCCGAACGCGTTGAAGCCGGTGTCGTCTGAGCCCGCGACGTTGCCCCCGATCGTGTCCGTGGGGCTGAGCCGGTCCTCGTCGCCGGAGCCGAAGAGGTAGCCGAAGTACAGGACCGGCGAGGTCGTCGTCTTCACGTAGCACTCGAGGTTCGCCTGGAGCGCGAAGGCGCGGATCGCCTCGGTCTCCTCCGAGCCCGTCGCCGTGCTCGTGCCGATCTCGTAGTCCGCCTCCACGGTGTAGCCGAGGCCCGAGACGATCTCCCCGCGCAGCCCGCCCGCGAGGTACATCGAGTGGTACTCGAAGTCCTGGCCGGCGACCTCGGGGTCCTCGTCGTTGAGATCGCGCTGGACAAGGAAGACGCCGTAGGGCCGCGCGGCGCGGAAGCCCGCGTACTCCGTCTGGAAGCCCGCGAAGGCGCGGCGGCTGTTCCCGTTGTCCGGGATCGTCGCGTCCTGGTCGTCCTTCGAGACGATCGTGTGGACGACCGCGGCCCGCGAGGTCCAGAGGCCGGAGCGCGCGTTGACGACGAGGCCGTCGAGGACGGAGTTGAGCAGGAGCCCCGTCCCGAAGTTCACGTACTGGCGGCCGAGCTTGACGCTGAGGAGGCTGCCGGAACCCAGGGCCCCGTCGAAGGGGGCGTCGAACCAGGCCTGGTCGACGCGCAGGATGTCGGCGTCGTCGGCCTCGCGGCCGAACTGGTCGCCCTCGTTGAAGTCGGTGTAGGTGGTCTGGAGGCGGGCGAAGAGCCGGTACTTCTTGCTGAAGAGCGCCGTCCCCCAGAGGCGGAGGTCCGAGAAGCGGTAGGTGCGCTGGTCGACGAGGGGCTTGTCGTCGTACTCGGTGAATTCGAAATGGAACCAGCCGCCGTAGTCGAGCAGGAAGTCCTGGACCTCCGGCGGTGGATTCTCGAAGACCTTCTCCATCGCCTTGCGCCGCTCCTCGTCGAGGAAGGGCTTCTCCTGGACCTGGGCCAGGGCGGGCGACGCGGAGGCCAACACCAGGGCGACGACGATCAGGGCACGATGCACGAGGATCCCTCCCTGCCTTCGGTGAGTCGAGACCGCACATTATAGTCGCGCCCCGCCGGCGGACAAGGCGGAAGCGTATCGACAGGGGGCGCGGGGGATGATTCAATAGGCGCCCCATGTCGCGCCTGCTCGGGATCGACCTCGGCGGGACCTCGGTGAAGCTGGGGATCTGCGACGGGCGGGGCCGCATCCTCGACCGCGCCGAGATCCCCACGCTCCCCCGGCGGGGCCCCCTCGCGGTCGTGGCGGACGCGGCGGCCGCGGCCCGGCGGCTGCGGGGCTTCGAGGGCGTGGCGGGGGCGGGCGTCGGCGCGCCGGGGCCGCTCGACCTGGCCCGGACGACGATCCTGACGGCGCCCAACCTGGGCTGGAGGAACGTCCCCCTCCCCGCGCTGCTGCGGAAGGCCCTCGGGATCCCGGTCGCGCTGGAGAACGACGCCAACTGCGCCGCGCTCGGCGAGTGGGCGGCGGGCTCGGGACGCGGGACGGACTGCTTCGCCCTGTACACGCTCGGGACGGGCGTCGGTGGAGGACTCGTGATCGGCGGCAAGCTCTGGATCGGGTCGGCCGGCGGGGCCGCGGAATTCGGCCACGTCGAGATCGCCCCCGGCGGACCCCGCTGCGCCTGCGGGCGCCGCGGGTGCCTGGAGGCCCTCGCCTCCGCGACCGCCGTCGCGAAGGCCTCCGGCACGGCCGACGCCCGGGCCGCGTTCGCCGCCGCCCGTCGGGGCTCCCCCAGGGCGCGGAAGGCCGTCACCCGCGCCGCCTCCGCCCTCGGCACCGCGATCGCCGGGATTTTCAACGTGCTCCAGCCCGACCGCTTCGCGATCGCTGGCGGCATGGCCGCCGCGGGCGGCCCCTTCCTCGCCCGGGTCCGCGCCGCGGCCCGCGCCGGGATCTTCGACGTCTACCGGGACCGCCTCGAGATCGTCCCCGCCCGCCTCGGCGCCGACGCGGGCTGGATCGG
>CAYXGZ010000068.1:0-16558 GCA_964464755.1 uncultured Planctomycetales bacterium | reverse complement strand
GGCTCATCGCATCCTGGGGCTGGAGAAGGTCCCAAGGGTTCGGCTGTTCGCCGATCAATAGCGGTACGTGAGCTGGGTTCAGACCGGCGTGAGCCAGGTCGGTCTCTATCTGTGGTGGGCGCAGGAGAATTGAGAGGATCTGCTCTTAGTACGAGAGGATCAGAGTGGACGTCCCTCTGGTGTGGCTGTTGTCACGCTCGTGGCAATCGCAGCGTAGCTATGGACGGACCGGATAACCGCTGAAAGCATCTAAGCGGGAAACCGACCTCAAGATAAGTTCTCCCTGAAGGCCCCTCGAAGACCACGAGGTTGATAGGCCGGGTGTGTACGACCTGTGAGGGTCTTAGCTTACCGGTACTAATCGGCCGTTCGGCTTATCCGCATCTATTCGAGTTCCAAGACGCGGTTTCGCCATCCTCATGGCGCTGGCCGGACAAAGTTGTTCTTGTCCCCCCTTTCGCTTCGAACCGTTCCAGGTCTGGAACGGTCGGACCTTCCCGATTCCCCCTCCCCTCCTTCGACCGCGTCTCAAACCGCGGAGGGATATCCTCGTGCTCAAGAGCCTACTCGGCCGCAAGGTCGGCATGACCCGCATCTACGATGAGAAGGGTCGCTGCTGGCCCGTGACGGTCATCGAAGCCGGTCCGTGCGTCGTCCTGCAGGTCAAGACCAAGTCCGTCGACGGCTACGACGCCGTCCAGGTCGGCTTCGGCGAACGCCGCCGCAAGAACACCCCCCGCGCCCAGCAGGGCCACGAAGTCCCCCGCCCCGAGGGCCAGAAGCCCGAGGAGCGCAAGAAGCAGCTCGACCAGGACCTCAAGCACCTCCGCCCCGCCGGCTACATCCGCGAGATCCCCTGGGACGGCAAGGACGAGGTCAAGGTCGGCCAGAAGATCAACGCCTCCATCTTCGAGGGCTGGAAGAAGGTCGACGTCGAGGGCACCACCAAGGGCCGCGGCTTCATGGGCGTCGTCCGCCGCCACGGCTTCCACGGCCTGCCCGCCACCCACGGCCAGTCCGACCGCGAGCGCGCCCCGGGCGCCCTCGGCCGCCAGCACTCCATCAGCCAGGGCGTCCCGCCCGGCAAGAAGATGGCCGGCCACTGGGGCGACGAGCGCGCCACCTCCCGCAACCTCGACGTCGTCAAGGTCGCCGCCGACCGCAACCTGGTCTTCGTCCACGGCGCCGTCCCCGGCCCCAACGGCGGGTACGTCGTCCTCAAGGAGTCGCACTGGACGCCGCCGAAGGTGTCCCTCGTCGTCTCCAAGAAGACCAAGGCCGCGGGCAAGAAGTAGCGCCGGCCCCGGCCCCGGAGGACCCGTGCACCGACACCTCGCGTCCGCCCTCCTCCTGACCGCGCTCGCCGCCTGCGCGGGCCCCGGCGCCGCCCCGCCCACCGCCCTCGAGCACGTCGTCGTCTCCTTCCTCCCCGAGGGCACCGGCGACGACCGCGTCATCCGGGAGTACGCCCAGTCCCGCCGCGCCGAGCTCCTCCGCGCCCGCTCCCTCGACGCCGACCGCGCCTTCCTCCTCGACGCCCTCCGGAAGCGCCGCCCCGAGTTCGCCACCTTCTTCGTCCCCGCCGCCGCCTTCGACTCGGACTTCGCCCTCGGCGTCCAGGACCTCGCCGCCGCGATCGACCCCGACCCCTTCACCGACGTCAGCTACGGCTTCGTCCCCGTCGTCGACTCCCGCCTCCTCGCCCGCTGGTGGCAGGCCGTCAAGGTCGCCGACTACCGCGGCGACAAGCGCCTCTTCCGCGTCTCGTCGATGGAGATGGCCCCGGTCTCCGAGGAGTCCGTCGAGCGCCTCGAGTGGGCCTCCGGCCTCCCCCGCAAGTCCATCCGCCTCCAGCCCGGCGACTCGAAGTGGATCGCCGACCACGTCAAGGACCTCGAGGAGTCCGACCTCGTCCTCGTCTCGGGGCCCGGCTCCCACGACGGCGTCCTCGGCGGCCTCGATCCCGCGACGATCTCCCGCCTCCGCCTCGACAGCCAGGTCGTCTTCCTCGGCGTCCCCCGCTCCGCGACCGTCGCCGTCTCCACCCCCGCGGCCGACCCCGCGCGCCGCGAGACCGTGGACCCGGCCCGCTCCCTCGCCGTCTCCTACCTCCGCCAGGGCGCCGTCGCCCTCCTCGCGCCGCTCGACGACGACTCCGGCGCCGCCGCCCGGGCCGAGTTCGACTTCGCCATCCTCTCGTCCGCCCCGCTCGGCCACGTGGTGAAGCGCACCCTCGACAGCGCGCGCCTCCTGCGCACGCTGCGGGCCGAGCCCCTCCCGATGAAGACGCCCGGCCGGCCCGTCCCCGGGGAGTACGCCCGCCAGCCCCGCGTGCTGGCCGCCCTCTCCCGCGTCCTGATCGGCGATCCCTCCTCCACGCCCTTCCACCGCCCGACGCAGCAGCCCGTGCGCACGGAGACCGGCCCCGTGTCCGGCCGCCGCTTCGAGGCCCGCTTCCGCGTCGTCCACCCCGAGGCCCGCCACCTCTTCTCCGACCCCTGCGGAGACGGCGACCTCCTCCTCCTCCGCGTCCCCCTGCCCCCGGGCAGCGACCGGGCCACCGCCGACCTCCGCGCCGTGGAGATCGACGGCACCCGCGCCTCCGCCTCGATCGCGGGCCAGGCCTTCGAGGACTGGGACGGCAAGCCCTGGCTGGTCGTCGCCCTCGGCGCCGCCAACGGGGTCCTCGCCCGCCGCGACCTCCAGGTCATCCTGGACGTCCGCCTCGA
Organism: uncultured Planctomycetales bacterium; assembly: GCA_964464755.1. Lineage (GTDB taxonomy): Bacteria > Planctomycetota > MHYJ01 > MHYJ01 > JACPRB01 > CAYXGZ01. The sequence continues at coordinate 13,829 of CAYXGZ010000068.1, read as the reverse complement.
ATGAACCCCGCGGCGGCCCCCTGGATCGTCTTCGGGGTCCTGGTCGTGGGCTCCCTCGCCGTCGACCTCGGCCTCTTCCAGAAGAAGGCCCACCGCGTCGCCCCCAAGGAGGCGCTCCTCTGGAGCCTGGTCTGGATCGGGCTCGCGGGCGCCTTCAACCTCGGCGTCTGGCACTGGAAGGGCCCCGTCCCGGCCACCGAGTTCCTCGCGGGCTACCTCGTCGAGAAGTCCCTCAGCGTCGACAACCTCTTCGTCTTCGTGGCCGTCTTCTCGTTCCTCAAGATCCCGCGCGAGATGGAGTCGCGCATCCTGCTCTGGGGCATCTTCGGGGCCCTCGTGATGCGCGCCGCGTTCATCGCCGGCGGCATCGCGCTGATCCAGGCCTTCTCGTGGATGACGTACGTCTTCGGCGGCATCCTGATCGTCACCGCGCTCAAGATGCTCCGCAAGGACGAGGGCGCCGACCCCTCGAGGAACTTCTTCGTCCGCCTCATCACCCGCTTCGTCCCCTCGACCCCCGAGCTGGACGGGCAGAGGTTCTTCACCGTGAAGGACGGCCGGCGCCTCGCGACCCCGCTCTTCATCTGCGTGATCATCATCGAGTTCACCGACGTGCTCTTCGCGGTCGACTCGATCCCCGCGGTGCTGGCGATCACGACGGACCCCTTCGTGGTCTACACGAGCAACGTGTTCGCGATCCTCGGCCTGCGCGCGCTCTACTTCCTGCTCGCCGAGATGATGGGCCTGTTCCGCTTCCTGAAGCTCGCGCTCGTGCTCATCCTGGGCTTCGTGGGCGCGAAGATGATCCTCGCCCACCACGTGAAGGTCCCGATCCCCCTCTCGCTCGGCGTGATCGGCGGGATCCTGCTCGTCGCGGTGCTCGCCTCGCTCGCGCTCCGGAAGCCCGAGCCTCCGCCGCCTAGCCCCGCCCCTTGAGCCAGAGGCGGAACTCGCCGTCCAGCGCGCCCGACTCGGCGCCCGCCGCCTTCTCGAACGCCGCGACCGTGGAGGTCCCGACGTAGACCTCCTTCACGAAGTCGAGGAAGCGCTCGCGGCGCGCCGCCCTCCCCCCGCCCTCCGGCTCCTCGACGAGGAAGCAGACGAGCGCGTGCGCCACCGCGTAGTTCCGCCCGGCGTCCGCCTGGAACTGCGCGAAGTCCATCCCCACGAAGTCCTTCAGCGGCGGCGGTACCAGCCCGGAGAAGCCCTTCGGCTCCACGAACCGGGGCTCGTCGCCCTTCCACGACAGCGTACCGAACCACACCGCCACGCCCTCGACCAGCCAGTAGTTGTCCGGGCTGTCGGAGCCGACGCCGCCCTGCTGGAGGATGGAGACGCGCGGGAAATCGAGCCCGTTCTGGATCAACTGGTGCGTCGCCTCGTGCAGGAGGACCGAGTCGTCCCACCAGAGGACGTAGGTCACGTTGGTCCCCGCGTGGTAGAAGCTGCCGCCCGGCGCGACGGCCCCGCCGATCTTCGCGCGGATCCGCTCCGCCTCGTCCGGCGTGCGGAAGAGGCAGAGCCCCAGCCGGCCGGCCGGCTCCTTGAATCGCGCCCCAAAGGTCTTCCCGAAGACGTCCTGCAGGCGCTCCAGCTTCTCCAGCGCCTCCACCCCCCTCTTCCAGGGGTAGCTGGTGCGCAGGATCCAGCGCGGCGACTTGATGACCCAGGCGCTCTTCCAGTCCGCGTGCTTCGCGTCGTCGGCCGAGCGGTCGTCCTTCCAGTCGAGCGCGGCCCGCACGAGCTCCGCCTCCGCCGCCGGCACCCACCCGAAGCCCTCGACCTTCTCCTCGCCGAGCTCCTTCCTCGCCTCGGCGTGGTCGAGGTAGAACTCGGCCGTCTTGCGCAGCGCCTCCTCGGCCTCCTTCGCCAGCTTCGCCTTCTTCGCGGCGAGGTAGGTCTTCCACGCGCGATCGCCGCAGCCCTTCGCGTAGTCCTCGTAGCGCTTGCGGTACTCCGCCCACTGCTCGGGCGTCGCCGTGTTCGGGTCCTTCTTCCAGGATCCGTTCAGCTTGTTCTGGGCGCGGGACTTGTAGGGGCTGGCCCCGGGGATCTTGTCCGCGATGAACTGGTAATGCGTCCGCGCCTCGCGGGGCAGCTTGTTCGACTTGCACCAGTCGCCCAGCTCGAGGCGCTTCTCGCAGAAGTAGACGCCCAGCCGCGCGTAGGCCTCGAGGTAGTCGGAGCGCTCCTGGGCCGCGACGGCCCCGGCGGCAACGAGCAGCAGGAGGAGGATCCGCATCCGCCCTTTATACAGCCCGAGCGGGCCGCCTGTTTAAGCGAACTGCCCCACGACGGAGTCGGCCAGCAGCTTGCCCGCGCGGGTCAGCCGGACGAAGCCGCCGCGCCACTCGACGAGCGCCCCTTGCTCGATGCGGTCCAGCGCGGTCCGGTACCGCTCGCGGAACACCACGCCGAACTCCGCCTCGAAGTCGGGCACGAAGACCCCCTCGCTCCGGCGCAGGCCGAGGAAGATCCGTTCCAGCATGCGCTGGTCCGCCGTGAGCTCCTCGACCGGGCCCCCGGTGTCCTCCCCGGCCGCGGCCCGCCTCAGGTACTCCTCGACGTTCGAGATCTCCGCGCGGCGCCGGGGCGGCTCGTAGGAGTGCGCCCCCGGCCCGTAGCCGAGGTAGGGGCGCCCGTCCCAGTACCCCGAGTTGTGGATCGACTCGAACCCCGGCTTCGCGAAGTTCGAGAGCTCGTACTGCCGGTAGCCCTCCGAGCCGAGCACGTCCATCGCCGCCACGTAGAGGTCCCGCTGCGGCCCCTCGCCGGGGAGCGCCAGCCCCTCGCCCACCCGCCGCGCCAGCTCGGTCCCCTTCTCCACCGTCAGGCCGTAGATCGAGACGTGCTCCGCGCCCTCCTTCGACCAGCGGCGGAGCTCCGCGCTCCAGGATTCCACGGTCTGCCCGGGCCAGCCGAAGATCAGGTCGACGCAGACGTTCCGGAACCCCGCGGCCCGCGCCGCGTGGTAGCTCTCGAGCGCCATGCGCGGCTCGTGCGTGCGGCCGAGGAAACGAAGCGCGTCCGGGTCCAGGCTCTGCACGCCCAGCGTGAGGCGGGTCACCCCCGCCTCGCGGAAGCCCTTCAGACGGTCGAGCCCGAGGCCGTCCGGGTTCGCCTCGAGCGTGAACTCCCGCCCGGGCTCCCAGCGATGATGGGCCGCCGCCCCGGCCACGCCCGCGACCTGCTCCGGTTCCAGCATCGACGGAGTTCCGCCGCCGAGATATAGCGTGCGCGCGACCCGGGGTGCCTCGGCCCGCATCCGCGCCGCGACGGCCTTCACGAACGCCGCGTGGCGCGAACCGTCGGACTCCACGAGGACGAAGGAACAGTACGGGCAGCGGTGGGCGCAGAAGGGGACGTGGACGTACAAGCCGTAAGCCATAGGCCGAAAGCAAGATAGCCGAAGAGCCAGAAAGCAGGAAAGCCCGAAAGGAGGAAAGCCTGAGAGCAGGAAGGCCTGAGAGCCGGAGAGCGGGACGGCCGGAGAGGTCCTCCTTCGGATCCTATCGGGCTCTCCTGCTTTCTGGCTCTTGGGCTCTCCTGCTTTCTGGCTCTTGGGCTCTCCTGCTTACAGCTTACGGCTCTAGGGGTAGATTTTGTACAGCATCCTCGGGAACGGGATGCACTCGCGGATGTGCTCGCTGCCCGTGATGTAGGCGACGGTGCGCTCGACGCCCAGGCCGAAGCCGCTGTGCGGCACGCTCCCGAAGCGCCGCAGGTCCAGGTACCACTCGAAGGCCTCCATCGGTAGCTTCTGCTCCTCGATGCGGCGCTGCAGCAGGGCGAGGTCGTGGATGCGCTGGCTGCCGCCGATCAGCTCGCCGAAGCCCTCGGGCGCCAGCAGGTCGCAGGCCATCGCGTGCTTCGGGTTCGCCGGATCGGGCTGCATGTAGAAGGCCTTCACCGCCGACGGGAAGCGGTGCACGAGCACGGGCGTGTCGTAGTGCTTGGTCACGGCCTCCTCGTGCGGCGCGCCGAAGTCCTCGCCGTACGGGAAGTCGGGGATGTCTTTCTGGATCAGCTTCACCGCGTCGTCGTAGTGGATCCGCGGGAACGGCGGGATCACCTTCTCCAGCTTCGAGAGGTCCCGCCCCAGCGTCTTCAGGTCCTCCTTGCGCCGCTCGAGGCAGCGGCCCACCACGTGGGCGAGGAACTGCTCCATGAGCTCCATGAGGCCGTCGAGCTCCAGGAACGCGACCTCGGGCTCGACCATCCAGAACTCGGTGAGGTGCTTGCGGGTCTTGGACTTCTCGGCGCGGAAGGTCGGGCCGAAGCAGTAGACCTTGCCGAGCGCCATCGCGGCCGCCTCGGCGTAGAGCTGCCCGCTCTGGCTGAGGTAGGCCTTCTCGTCGAAGTAGCCGACCTCGAAGAGCGTGCTCGTGCCCTCGCAGGCGGCGGGCGTCAGGATCGGCGAATCGACCAGCGTGAACCCGCGCCCGTCGAAGAAGTCGCGGATCGAGCGGATGATCTCGGAGCGGACGCGCAGGAGCGCGGCCTGCTTCTTCGAGCGCAGCCAGAGGTGCCGGTTCTTCATCAGGAAGCCGACCTCGGGGACGACGTCCTGGATCTGGATCGGGTAGTCCGCCGCCGCCTCCGACACGACCTGCAGCGACTTGAGGCCGACCTCGACGCCGCCGGGCGAGCGCTCGTCGGCCTTCACCGTGCCGGTGACGATCAGCGAGGACTCCTGCGGCAGCTTCTCGGCGGCCGCGAAGGACGCGTCGCCCAGGTCTGCCTTGGACGCGACCGCCTGCACGAGGCCGGTGCCGTCGCGCAGGATGAGGAAGGCGATCTTCCCCTTCCCGCGCTTGTTGTAGAGCCAGCCCTTGAGGGTGACGTCCTCGCCGACGTGCTTCTTCAGGTCCTCGATGTAGACGTGCGGGGTGCTCATGGCGGCGGGGATTGTCGCACGGGATCGGGGGACGTTCAACGGTTGCCGGGAGCCTGCTCCCGCGCGACGGCGAAGAGCAGCACCATGGCCTGGCCCAGCAGTTCCCTCCCGCCCTTGATCTCCGCCCCGGTGGTCATGGGGGCGATGCGGTCCAGGAGGGCCCGGGCCTCCACCCGTTCCTCGGCGGTCGCGGTGATCTTCCCGGAGTCCAGCAGCCGGCCCAAGGCCTCGACCATCATCGCCGCATCCGACCTGAGGTCGGGCTCGTGCTTCTTGAAGTCCGGCGCCTCGACCGTCGAGCTGATCAAGCCCACGAGCCGGCGGACATACCAGACCAGCCGCTTCATCTTCGCGAAGTCGAGGCGCTCCACGTCGTCCTCGGGCGTGTGGTAGTACCACGGGGTGCCGGTCGAGAAGAACACGTACGGGATCTTCGCGGAGCGGAACGGGGCGTAGTCGCTCCTCGCCAGGATGGGCCCCATGGGTTCCACGAGGTGGATGCCGGCCCGCCGCACCTCGAGCTCCGTATCCGCATACGGCCGCCCCACCCACTCGTGCATCGCGCGGCTGCACTCCGAGCCCAGCGCGAAGACCCGCTTCTCGTCCCCCGGGAGGAAGCAGCCGCCCACCAGGTCGAAGCAGAGCATCGCCTTCATCCGCTCCTTCGGCACCAGGCCGGAGGTGACGAAGTATCGCGAGCCCACGAGCCCGTCCTCCTCCGCGTCGAAGGAGCAGACGAGCAGGCTGCGGCCGAGCTTCGGCCCGCGGGTGAAGCCGCGCGCGACGTCCAGGACGACCGCGACGCCGCTCGCGTTGTCGTCGGCGCCGTTGTGGATGACGCCCTTCACCACCCCGAGGTGGTCGTGGTGCGCCGCGATGACGATGAGTTCGTCCGTCTCGCCGCGGAGCAGGCCGAGGACGTTGCGCGTCGGATGCTCGCCCCGGGCCTTCACGGTCTGGAAGTAGGTCCCGTTCTCGCCGGCCGGTTCGAGGCCCATCGCGGCCATCTCGCCGGCCACGAATTGAGCGGCGCGGACGCCCGATTCCGTCCCGTTGTTGCGGCCCTTGAGCTCGTCGGAGGCGAGGTGCCTCACGATACGCTCGAGGTCCTTGGTGTCCGCGACTGTCCAAGCGCCGAGCGGCGGAACTACTCCCCAGGGCGGTGGGGGTTCGGTAGCGGTGCAACCCAGCAGCAGGGCCAGCACGATGCTCGCTCCGAGCGATCGCCCCGAAGGGGCGCGAGTCGAGGTGGCGGAGAGGGTGGGATTCGAACCCACGGTCCCCTTGCGAGGACACTCGCTTTCGAGGCGAGCCCGATCGGCCACTCTGGCACCTCTCCGCGTTCGGTCGGACGGGGGAATGTACCAAGCCCGCGGGGGAGGGGTCAAATCCGTTCCCGGCCGCGCGCGCCGCCCAGTAGACTTCCCCCATGGCCCTGCCGAAGCGGCGCCCGATGGACGCCTTCCCCGTCGAATCGGACGGGAACCAGTTCTTCGTCCTCCGCGACGTCGAGGGCCTGCTCGACGACCAGGTCGTCGTGGACCCCTTCTCCTTCCTGGTCTGGAACCTCGTCGGCCAGCAGCCCGACCTCGCGGGCCTCCAGGCCGACGTGCGGCGCTACGCCGGCGACGTCACGGTCCCCGAGGAGACCCTGAAGGGCATCGTCGACCGCCTCGACGAGCACCTCCTCCTCGACTCGCCGCGCGCAGCCGCGAAGCGCGAGCAGATCGCCTCCGATTTCCGCGCCGCGAGCATCCGCCCCGCCAAGTTCGCCGGCAAGGGCGGCTACGCCGCGAAACCCGCCAAGCTGCGCGAGGAGCTCGACGCGTTCTTCACGCATTCGAAGGGCGCCGGCGCGCCGGATCGCGCCGAGCCGCGCAAGGCACCGAAGGCCATCCTCGCCCCGCACATCGACTTCCACCGCGGCGGCCCCTGCTACACGCACGCGTACCGGGAGCTCGCGGAGTCCGAGCCCGCCGACACCTACGTCATCCTCGGCGTCGCCCACCAGTCGCCGCCCTCCCCCTTCGTGCTCTCCACCAAGGGCTACGCGACGCCGTACGGGACCGCCGAGGCGGACCTCGAGCTCTGCGAGGCGATCCGCCGGCGCGCGCCGGGGATCCTCGAGCACGAGATCGTCCATCGCACGGAGCATTCGGCGGAGTTCCAGGCCGTCTTCCTCAAGCACGTGCATCCCGAGGCCCCCTTCCGCATCGTGCCGATCCTCTGCTCGTCCTGGGAGGCCCTCGTCGGCGACCGCGATCCGTCGAAGGTCGGCGAGGTCGAGGACGTGCTCGGCGTCCTTCGCGACGTCATCCGGGCCTCGGACCGCCGGGTCACGCTCGTCGCGGGCGTGGACTTCGCGCACATCGGCCCGCGCTTCGGCGATTCCATCAAGTTGGACGACGAGTCCATCGGCTGGATGACGAGGGAGGACGCGAAATCGCTGCAGGCGGCGATCGGCGGCGACGCGCGGCAGTTCTGGGGCAGCGTCATGGCCGACGGCAACCGGCGCCACGTCTGCGGGCTTTCCGCGACCTACAGCCTGCTGCGGCTCCTCGACGGCGCGCCGGGGCGGCTCAAGGCCTACGACTACGCTCCCGACCCGGCCGGCGGCCTCGTCTCCTTCGCCTCGGCGGTCTACCCCGCATGAACCCCGTTCGCCCGCTGCTCGAGGCCGGTCCCTGGCTACGCCTCACGCTGAGCCGCCCCCCGAAGGGCGCCCCGATCTCCCGGGTCAGCGCGCGGCCCGTCGAGCTCAAGGGGCGGCCGCAGGTCCAGCTCGAGTACGTCGAGGGCAAGCAGGCCCGGCACCGCAACCTCGAGACCGGGCCCGCGCTGGACGAGATCGACCGCCTGCTCGCCCTGGGCTTCCGGCAGGCCCATCTCGCGACGCCCGGGGAGAGCATCCAGGTGCTCCTGCCCTCCGGCAAGATCACGCGCGAGGCGGCGGCCCGGGGCCCCGCCGGCGCGGGCCATGACCGCGTCAAGGCGCACGCCTTCCCCGAGGGCGAGCCCGTGCCGCACCTGGTCGAACTCGGCGTCATGTCCCCGGACGGACGGGTCAAGGCGGAGCAGCGGGACAAGTTCCGGCAGGTGAACCGCTTCGCGGAGCTGGCCTCCGCCGCGATCGACGAACTGCCCGCGAAGCGGCCGCTCAAGGTCGTGGACTACGGCTGCGGGAAGGGCTACCTGACGTTCACGCTGGCGCGATTGCTCGCCGACCGGGGACTCGAGGCCGAGGTGCTGGGCCTGGATCTCAAGGAAGACGTCGTCCACCGGATCGCGGGCGCGGCGGCACGGCTCGGCTTCCGGAATCTCAGCTTCCGCGTCGGGGACATCGCGACGGACGCCGGGAAGGCGGACCTCGTCGTGATGCTGCACGCCTGCGACACCGCGACCGACGAGGGCCTCGCGAAGGCTGTGAGGGCCGGCGCAACGGTGATCCTCGCGGCGCCCTGTTGCCAGCATGAATTGCGCGACCGGCTCGATCCGGCCGCTCTCGCGCCGCTGCTGAAGCACGGGCTGCTCCGAGAGCGGATCTCGGCCCTGGCGACCGACGCGCTGCGGGCCGCGCTCCTCGAGGCCGAGGGGTACCGGGTGCAGGTTTTGGAGTTCGTGGACCCCGAGCACACGCCGAAGAACCTGCTGCTGAGGGCCGTGCGGACGCCCGGGCTCGACCGCAAGGCCGCGCGGGAGGCCTATCTCGCGCTGCGGGGCTTCTGGGGCGCGGGGCCCCGTCTGGAGCGTTTGCTGGCCAAGCCGTAGCCGCTCCGCCCCGCTTTCGGGTTCCGGATACGGCGAAGGCTGGTGGGCGGGGCGGGAGTCGAACCCGCAACCCTTGCGGGACAGGATCCTAAGTCCTGCGCGTCTGCCAGTTCCGCCACCCGCCCGAGTCGGGCCATCCTACCACGGCCAGTTGCCGATCCGTCCCCGAGGGTGGTATAGTCGCACCCCCACGTACCCGCGGAGAGGTGCCGGAGTGGCCGAACGGGTACGCTTGGAAAGCGTAAGTGCTCGCAAGGGCACCGAGGGTTCGAATCCCTCCCTCTCCGCCATTCTTTCCCGGACCTCGTCACGCTGGACCGCTTCCGCGGTCTCACGGGCATGGAGCTCCTGGAACTGATCCTGGCCTTCGGGATCGACTACCTCCTGATTGGGGGCGTCTCCCGGGAGCCGCAGCCGGGATCGGCGTGGCGAATCGTCCGCCGGATGCTCGGCGGGGTCACGGGGGCCCTCATCGGGCTCGCAATCGGCCTCTGGGTCGGCGGGGCCGAACGGGCGGCCTGGGGAGCCGGGACGGGGGCGCTCGGGGGCTTCCTCGCGGTCCTGGCGGTCGATTTCGTCCGAGGGCGTCGCGACTGATCCCCCCTTCCCTGGCCCGCCCGTTTCGGTTACCTCTGGTGGCGTGGACGAGCGCTTCGAGGAACCGATGGAGGCGGCCCTGCGCCTCGCGGCCCGCGCCGCGGAGGAGGGCGAGGTCCCGGTCGGGGCCCTCGTCGTCCGCAACGGCCGCATCCTCGGCCGCGGGTACAACCAGGTCGAAACCCTGAAGGACGCGTCCGCGCACGCGGAGATGCTCGCGCTGGCCCAGGCCTCCGAGGCCCTTGAGGCGTGGCGGCTCGAGGGCTGCGACGTGATCGTCACCCTGGAACCCTGCGCGATGTGCGCCGGCGCGATGGTCAACGCGCGGGTCGGGCGGATCATCTACGGGGCCGACGACCCCGTCGCGGGCGCCTGCGGCTCGACGTTCAACGTCGTCGGCGAGCCGAAGCTCCTCCACCGCATCCCGATCGTGAAGGGCGTGCTCGCGGACCGCAGCTCGGCGCTGCTCAGGGAGTTCTTCCGGTCGCGTCGGGAGGGCCGCCGCCCCGCGCCCGGCCGCCGGCCCGCCGCCGATTAGTGCGCACGACGTGGTCGATTTTTCCCGACGCGCCCCGCGATCCGTCCTGAAAACCCCGCGCGCCCCGCTGGCACAACCGTTGCGGCCCCCGCCATCGGGGGCCGGCCATGACGACGCCCGAACTGCAGCCATCCCCGACGGCGCTCCGGTCGCCCGATCTGCTCCAGGCCGCGCCGGACCTCCTCCTCGCCCCCGAGCGCCGGCTCCAGCTCTTCGCCCTGCTCGACGCGATCGCGGACCGCGAGGAGGAGTCGGAACTCCTCGCCTTCGCGGAGCGGCTGGGCGGCTGGATCGAGGATCGCCGGACCTCCGTGCGGCGGGCGGCGCTGGAGGTCGCGGGCCGGGTGTTGCACGAGAGCCGGCCCGAGGTCGCCGACGCCTTCCTCGCCGGACTCGGGGCCCCGCTGCGGAAAATCCTGCTCTCCGAGCACGAACCCGCGGTGCTGGACGTCCTCCCCCGGGCCGCGGCCGGATGGGCCCTGATCGCCATCCGGGGCGGCCGCTGGCCGATGCTGGCGGGGTTCTACGCGCTGGCGATCCAGCCGCGCCTGGATCACCCGTCGACGCCGGTGCTCTTCGCGCGAACCCTGCGGGAAGACCTCTCGCGGCTCGCCGAGGTCCCGGGGCGGCACCCCATCGTGGACCTCGTGCAGTCGGGGCCGGAGTCGCTGAAGCGGATCATGGAGCCGCTGCTCCCCCTCCTGGGCGCCCCGCTGCTCCCGGTGCTGGAGCGGACGATCCTGACGGCGGGGCGGGAGTCGATCGCACGCGGCGCGGCGCGGTCGCTGGGCCGCATCGATCCGGCGCACGCGACGGAGCTGGCGTCGCGGATCCGGCCCGACGCGCCGGCCCCGCTGGTGCTGCGGCTGCTGGAGGTGCTCGACGAGCTGCAGCCGCGCAACTTCGTGGGCGCGGTGCTCGCCGCGCTGGAGCATCCGGATCCGGCCGTGTCGGTGGCGGCGCTCGCACTGATCGGCCGCGTGGAGCGGCCGCTCGCCGTCGCCTGCCTCCGCAAGGGGCTGGCGGACCCGAAGGGCGCGCGGCACCTGGCCCTGCTGGGACTGGCCCGGGAGCGGGGGCTCGTCGAGCTGACGCCGGAGCTGGTTCGGCTCTTCCACGAGCTCGAGGACGAGCGCGCGGTGCTCGAGGCGCTGCGGGCCCTGCTGGTCTTCCCCACCGTGGCCGCGCTGCCCGCGTTCCGCGAGGCGCTGGAGCGGCGGCACGGGCTCTTCCACAAGGGCCTGCCCGACGAGGCCCGGGCGGCGGCGGTGCAGGCGGCCGCGAAGGTGGACCACGACGAGGCGCGGGCGATCGTGGAGCGGGCCCGCAAGGACCGGTCGAGCACGGTGCGGCGGGCGGCGCCCGCGAGCTGAACTGAGGCTTGACGGCCTAGGACCGCGGCCGCATCCGCAGGCGCTCCGACCACGCTACGCCAACGGGGTGTGCGAAGGGCTCACTGGGCTACTTGTCGCGATTCTGGCGCACAACGTACGCAAGGCGCGCTGATCTTGGTATGTTGCCGTGAGAATCGTGGGAGTTGAGACATGTGGACTTCGGCGCTGAGCTTCAAGTCCGCCGCCCCGCACCTCGACATTCACATGTTTGCCGGTGGCGCCCTTCCTATTCCGGAGCTCGCGATGGTGCTAAGGCTTGGCCTTTCAAGCGAAGTGGAGTTCTACAACAACTACGCCGTCCACTGGAATCGGGGGCAGGCTAGCGGGGATCTCTCCCCTAGGGACACTTATACCCCCATTCACGCTCCGCAGCTCTTCCCCAAGGAATGGGGTTCATAGTCCCGTTCAACTCTCCTACTCGGGGGTCGATTACTTTCTAGGGCCCTCGCAGGGGGGCCCGTACCCCGATTTCCTCAGTCCCCGCGGCCCGGCGGAAGTACGATGGCCCCTCGGCCGCCGGACGTCCGGGCGGAGGGATGCCTGAGGGGTTTAAAGGGCCGGTCTTGAAAACCGGTGCGACCCGCAAGGGCGCCGCGGGTTCGAATCCCGCTCCCTCCACCCGGGCGTCCCGCCCCGGAGTTTGACGGGCGCGGGCCCGACCCCGATAATCGCGGCATGGACCTGAAGGTGAAGGTCGCGGACGTCGAGGGCGCCCCGCACTCGTTCCAGGTCTCCGTGGCGGGCAGCATCACCTCGGCCAACCTCCACGAGCTCCAGGACGTGCTCGAGAAGCGCCTCGGGCCCAAGCAGCCCGTCCCCATCGTCAACCTGCAGGACGCCTCGTACATCGCCAGCGTCGGCCTCACCTACCTCGTCGCCCTCGTGGACCGCATGGACCGCTTCGGGGGCCTCGTCATCCTCGTGAACGTGAACCCGAAGCTCCGCGCGCTCTTCGAGACCCTGGGCGTCGAGCCGCTGTTCCAGATCGCGCCGACGCTGGAGGGCGCGGAGGCCCTGGCGAAGTCGCAGGAGCAGGTGATCGCGTCCGCGCCGCGCCTGGTGGAGATCGCGGGGGCCAACCCCGGCACGGAGTTCCCGATCCTCAGCGCGGTGCTCTCGATCGGGTCGGACCCGCGCTGCACGCTGGTGATCAAGCATCCGCAGGTGGACCGCCGGCACGCCGAGGTGTTCATCCACGAGAACCAGGTCTACGTGAAGGACCTGGGGACCCTGTTCGGGACCTACGTGGGCAAGGACCGGGTGCAGAACCGGGCGCTGAAGGACGGCGACGTCATCTCGATCGGGATGTTCCGCTTCGAGTTCCGGCGGCCCGGCCGCTAGACCGGTTTCACCACCGGCGCCTCGTCGGTCACGTAGAGGATCCGCGAGCAGGAGCGGCAGAAGATCACGTCCTTGCCCCGCTTCAGCTCGTTGAGCATCTGCTTGGTGACCTGGACGGAGCAGCCGCCGCAGCCCTCGTACCGGGTCATTCCCTCGTCCTCGGGGACCTCGTAGTTCACCACGGGGACCAGGGCGAGCCCGTCGTCCTTGGCCTTGAGCACGCGCTCGTAGAGGTGCAGCAGCTCCTTGTCGACGGCGGCGAGGATCTCGGCGCGCCGGCCCTGGAGGACGGCGATCTCCCCGTCGAGCGTGGCCATCTCCGCCTCGATCTTCTTCTTGGCGACGCCGTACTCGGCCTCGACGGCCTTGAGCTCGCCGTCGCGGATGCGCTCCAGCTTGCCCTTCTCGTCGACCTGGAACATGAGGTCGAGCTGGCCGTCCTCGACGCGGGCCTTCTCGGCCTTCACGCCGGAGATCTCCTTGAGGAAGGCCTGGTACTCGTCGTTCCTCTTGGCGCCCATGGACTGGTTCGTGAGCTTGGCGATCTTGTCGTCGTGCTCCTTGATCAGCGTCTCGCGCTTCTGGACCTCGAGGCGGAGCGCCTTGATCTCGTCCTTCACCCCCTGGAGGTTGCCCTGGGCGCGGGCCAGCTTCTCGTCCAGGTGGGCGAGGTTCCGGGGCTTCTCGTCGCGGACCGTCCGGACGCGGTGGATGTCGTGGTCGAGCTGCTGCAGGGGCAGCAGGACGTCGGTTCGGCGCGCCATGTCGTCCTCCTTCGTGAATAAAAAAAGCCCCGACCGTTAGGTCGGGGCCGGAGTCTTCTCCTCGGGCTCGGTCCTCCGGACCACCCCTTCGAGGAATCCCTCGAGTTTCCGGCTCCGGATGGGGTGCTGGAGCTTCTTGATCGCCTTGGCCTCGATCTGCCGGACGCGCTCGCGCGTCACCTTGAAGATCCGGCCCACCTCCTCGAGGGTGTAGGTGTAGCCGGTCCCGATGCCGTAGCGCAGCTTGATGATCTCGCGCTCGCGGAACGAGAGGGTGTGGAGCACGCTCTCGATCTTCTCCTTGAGCATCTCGTGGGTGGCCGCGTTGACGGGGCTCTCCGCCGCGCCGTCCTCGATGAAGTCCCCGAAGTAGGAGTCGTCGCCCTCGCCGATCGGCCGGTCGAGGGAGATCGGGTGCTTGGCGATCTTGAGGACGCGCTTGGTCTCCTCGAGGGAGATGCGGCTCTCGGAGGCGATCTCCTCGAGGGAGGGCTCGCGGCCGTTCTTCTGGGCCAGCTTCTTCGAGACGT
>CAYXGZ010000067.1:0-16641 GCA_964464755.1 uncultured Planctomycetales bacterium | reverse complement strand
GGTCCTCGACGACTCGACCGACGAGACCCAGGAGATCTGCCGGAGGAAGGTGGAGGAGTGGGCCGCCAAGGGCGTGGACATCAAGTACATCCACCGGACCGACCGCACCGGCTTCAAGGCGGGCGCGCTCGACCACGGCATGAAGTCCATGAAGGGCCGCTTCGTCGCGGTCTTCGACGCGGACTTCCTGCCGCCGCCCGACTTCCTGCATCGCACCGTCCACCACTTCACGGACGAGAAGATCGGCATGGTGCAGACCCGCTGGGGCCACCTCAACCGCGACTACTCGATGCTCACCGAGGTCCAGTCGATCCTCCTCGACGGGCATTTCATCATGGAGCACTGCGCCCGCAACCGCTCCGGCCGCTTCTTCAACTTCAGCGGCACGGCCGGCACCTGGAGGCGCGAGGCGATCGACGAGGCCGGCGGCTGGCAGCACGACACGCTGACCGAGGACCTCGACCTCTCGTTCCGCTCCCAGCTGGCGAAGTGGAAGTTCGTCTTCCTGCCGGACATCGAGACGCCCGCCGAGCTGCCCGTCGAGATGAACGGCTTCAAGAGCCAGCAGCACCGCTGGGTCAAGGGCTCCATGCAGACCTCGCGCAAGCTCCTCGGCAAGGTGCTGCTCAGCGACATCCCGCTCTTCGTGAAGACCGAGGCCTTCGTCCACCTGACGGGGAACTCGGCCTACTTCATGATGCTGGTCATCTCGCTGCTCATGCTGCCCGTGGCCTACTACCGCCAGCAGATGAACGTCCAGGGCTCCGTGCTCCTGGACCTCGGCGTCTTCGTCCTGGCGACGATCTCGGTCTGCTTCTTCTACGTCTGCTCCCAGGTCGAGCTCCACGGGATCCGGGGCGTGCTGCGCACGCTCGTCCACGTCCCCATGCTGCTCGCCCTCGGCATCGGCATGTGCGTCTCGAACACCCGCGCCATCCTCGAGGGCCTCTTCGCCCGGGACGGCGGCGAGTTCGTCCGCACGCCGAAGTACGCGATCGACGCCAAGCGCCAGGGCTTCGCGGGCAAGAAGTACAAGGTCGACCTCAAGCGCATCGTGCCGTTCCTCGAGCTGGCCTTCGCCGCGCTCTTCGCGTTCACGATCGCCTACTCCATCGTCCACGGCATGTACGGGGCCGTCCCCTTCCAGGCCCTCTTCCTCTTCGGCTTCGGCTACGTCGCCTTCCAGTCCTTCTTCCAGGGCCGCCTCCTGGCCAAGTAGCCCGGATGAGGATCCTCCTCACCGGCGGCGCGGGGTTCATCGGCTCCCACGTCCTCGAGGCCCTGCTCGCCCGCGGCGACTCCGTGGCCGTCGTCGACGACTTCAACCCCTACTACGACCCGGCGATCAAGCGCGCCAACCTCGCGGCCCTCCGCGGCTTCGAGCTCGTCGAGGGCGACCTCGTCGACCCCGCCCTCGTCGCCCGGGCCTACGACGCGGCCCGCCCCGACGCCGTCGTCCACCTCGCGGGGCAGGGCGGCGTCCGCCCCTCGCTCTCCGCCCCCGCCCTCTACGCCGCCGTCAACGCGGGCGCGACGCTCAACCTCCTCGAGGAGGCCCGGCGCCGCGGCGTCCGCAAGTTCGTCTTCGCCTCGAGCTCCACGGTCTACGGCGACACGAGCCGGGTCCCGTTCCGCGAGGACGACCCCGAGCTCCGGCCCGTCTCGCCCTACGGCGTCTCCAAGCTCCTCGCCGAGCACTACGTCCGCCTCGCCCACGAGCTCCACGGCCTGCGCGCGAGCGTCCTGCGCTTCTTCTCCGTCTACGGCCCGCGCCAGCGCCCCGACATGGCGATCCACTCCTTCGCGCGGCGGATCCGCGAGGGCGCGGAGCTGCCGTTCTTCGGCGACGGGAGCTCGCGCCGCGACTACACCTACGTCGGCGACACCGTGCAGGGCGTGCTCGGCGCGCTCGGCCGCGACGACGGCTTCGAGGTCTACAACATCGCGGAGTCCCGCACCGTGACGCTCTCCGAGCTCGTGGCCGCCCTCGAGCGGCGGCTCGGGCGGAAGGCCGTGCTGAAGCGCCTGCCGCCCCAGCCCGGGGACGTCGCCGCCACCCACGCGGACATCTCCAAGGCCCGGGCCCGCCTCGGGTACGACCCGCGCACCCCCTTCGAGGAGGGCCTCGACCGCTTCTGCGCCTGGTTCGCCGGGACGAAGTAGCGAACCCCCGCCCGGCCCCTCCGCTTATAATCGACGCATGAACCACCGACTCGCGATCGCCCTCCCGACCCTCCTCCTGGCCGCCGGCTGCGTGATCGAGGACTACGGCGAGGTGGACGCCCCGGCCCGCCGCTACCCGCGCCGGGTGCAGGAGACGCCCGCCCCCGAGGCGAAGCGGGAGCGCCCGGCCCGCGAGTACCGGGAGCACGGTCCGGCCTGCGCCGACCTGGAGGCCGCCGCCGGGCTCGCCTCGGAGCGCAAGCGCGCCGACGCGCTCGAGAAGATCGCCGACCGCCGCGGCCTCTCGGCCCACGAGCAGGTGCACCTCGTCGACCTCGCCGTCGACGCCCTCGAGAACGACCGGCACCGGCTCGGCATCCTCGAGCGGCTCGCCCGCGCGCGGGACCTCCAGCCCGACGCCCGCCTGCACCTCGCCCGCCGGCTCAAGGAGATCCCGGGCGACACGGACCGCGTGACGGAGGCCCTGCTGCGCAACCCGTCGAAGGCGCCGCCCTCCGACGCGCCGACGCCGCCCACGGACGCGCCGGTGCCGCCGAACCCGGGCGCCCTGCCGCTCCTGGGGATCCGCGTCGAGGCCGAGGGCGCGGCCGTCGTCACCCACGTCGACCCCAAGGGCCCCGCGGGCTCCGTCGGCCTGCAGTCCGGCGACCGGATCTTCGCGGTGAACGACTGGGAGGTCACGGATCTCGCGTCGCTGCGCAACGGCCTGAAGTCCGAGCTCGAGGTGAAGAAGGCGGACGAGCTCTGGCTGAAGGTGGACCGCGGCGGCGTCCGGATGGCCTTCGCGGTGAAGGCCCCTCGCTAGGACCTAGCGGCGCCGGCGCCCGCCGTAGCGGCGGGTGCCCACGATGACCGGCTTCGGCGGCTCGGGGGCCTTGAGCATCGGGCCGATCGGGCCGTAGTCGAAGTCGGGCAGCACCACCCGGGGCAGCGTCTGCCCCAGCTCCTTCTCGATCGTCCGGAGCGTGCCTTCCTCCTCCGGGGCCACCAGCGTGAACGCGTCGCCCTCGGCGTCCGCCCGGCCGGTGCGGCCGATGCGGTGCACGTACTCCTCGCGCGAGTTCGGCGGATCGTAGTTGATCACGTGGGTGATGTTCTGCACGTCGAGGCCGCGGGCCGCGATGTCCGTCGCGACGAGGATCTGGAAGCGGCCGGAGCGGAAGCCCTCGAGGGCCTGCACGCGGTGGGTCTGCGCCCGGTCGCTGTGGATGCGCGTGACCCGGAAGTTCTTCTGGTTGAGGGCGTAGAAGACCCGCTCGCAGCGCTGGCGGGTCCGGGCGAAGACGAGTGCGGAGCCCTGGATGCCGGTCAGCAGGCGGACGAGCATCGTCGCCTTCTTGTCGCGCGGCACCGGGTAGACGGCCTGGCGGATGCCCGCCGCGGTCGTCGCCCGCGAGCCGACCTGGATGCGGATGGGGTCGCGGCCGCCCGCGTGGGCCAGGGCCTCGAGCTCCGGGGGCAGCGTCGCCGAGAAGAGCAGGGTCTGGCGGTGCGCGGGCAGGCGGCCGAGGATGCGCTTGATGTCCGGCAGGAAGCCCATGTCGAGCATCCGGTCGGCCTCGTCGAGGACCAGCGCCTCGAGGTGCTGGAACTTGGCGTGGCCGCGCTCCATGTGGTCGAGCAGGCGGCCGGGCGTGGCCACGATCACCTCGTAGCCGCCGAGCAGGGCCTTGGTCTGGGGCTCGAAGCCGACGCCGCCGTAGACGCAGGCGCCGCGGAGGTTCGTGAAGCGCGAGAGGTCGCGGAAGTCGTCCTCGACCTGGAGCGCCAGCTCGCGGGTCGGCGTCAGCACCAGGACGCGGGAGCCGCCCTTGCCGGGGTGGCTGAGCAGCCGGTGGAGCAGGGGGAGCAGGAAGGCGGCCGTCTTGCCGGTGCCCGTCTGGGCGCCGCCGATGACGTCCTTGCCCTCGAGGACCACGGGGATCGCGGCGTCCTGGATGGGCGTGGGCCGCGTGAAACCGAGCTCCTTCACCGCGCGGACGAGATCGTCGTGCAGGCCGAGTTCTTTGAATGGCATGGGGCGGACAGTCTACCCGGTCGGGCGGGGTCCTGCTACCCTGATCCGCGATGAAGGTGCGCGTGCGGCTGTTCGGCTACCTCGCGGAGCGCGCGGGCCGCGAGGAGCTGGTCGTCGAGGCGGACACGGCGGGCGGGGCCCTCGCCGAGGTCCGCCGCTCGCTCGACGTGCCCCGGTCCGTGCGCCTCGCCGTGAACACCGACTACGCCCGGGCCTCGGTGGCGCTGCGGCCCGGCGACGTCGTGTCGCTCATCCCCCCGGTGGCCGGTGGATAAGTTCCTGGTCACCGCCCGCCGGCTCTCGGTGGACACGGCCTGCCGCGCCGTGCTCCGGCCGGACTGCGGGGGCGTCGCCCTCTTCGTCGGCACGGTGCGCAACCACCACGACGGGAAGCGCGTGCGCCGCATCTCCTACTCGGCCTTCCGCGAGATGGCCCTCGCGACGTTCCGGACCATCGCCGCGGAGGCGCGGGCCCGGCACGGCGTGCGCGCCGTCTACATCGCCCACCGCACCGGCTCGCTGCGGTTCACCGAGGCCAGCGTGATCTGCGCCGTCTCCGCCGTGCACCGGGCGGAGGCGTTCGCGGGCGCCCGGTACCTCATCGAGCGCCTGAAGCGGATCACGCCGATCTGGAAGGAGGAGTTCTACGCCCGCGGCCGGGCGTGGATCGGCGAGGAGCCGGCGCGGCGGAATCCCGGAACCCGGGGCCGGCCGGGGAGCTCGAGGAGGTAGGACATGAGCGCGGACCTCGTCGTCGACCAGCGGCCCTGCCCGGGCGAACCCCGCGCGATCGAGGTCGTCGCGCGCGGCCAGATGACGCTTTCCGGCGTCGCCGCCTTCAAGCACGCCGTCGACGCCGCCGTCGCGGGCCCGCCGTGCATCCTCCTCGTCGGCCTCCAGGGCGTCCCCTTCCTGCCGAGCATCACGCTGTCCTACCTGGCGGACCTCGTCGTCCGGCTCGAGCGCCGCGGCGGGGCCATCGCGTTCGTCCAGGCCGACCCCAAGGTCAAGTACGTGCTCGCCCAGCTCGGCCTCGTGCAGTTCTTCCACTTCTTCGACGACTTCGAGGCCGCCGGGAAGTTCGCGGCCGCCCGGGCGCGCGAGCTTTCCCACAAGCCGCGGCTCCTCGTGGGGCGCGGCCCGGGAGAGGGCCAGGAGTACCCGATCGGCGACCAGCCGGTCCTCGTGGGCAGCGACCCCGAGGCCATGATCCACGTGAGGGCGCCGTTCGTCGAGCCGAAGCACGCCGAGATCTCCGGGACGCCGGAGGGCTACGTCGTCCGGCACCTCGCCGCCAAGGGCTCGACGTTCGTCGGGTCCAAGAAGATCGCGGCCCACGTGCTCGCCGAGGGCGACGTGATCCGCATCGGGGAGTTCGAGCTGCGCTTCCTGGAGCCGGGCGGGGATTAGTCCGCTGCGTGCCATGAAAGTCCTTGGCCGCGGCCTCTTCGGGGGCCCCGGGACGCCCGGCAGGGGAATTGCTCCCCAAAGTTCATGAGGATCCCGCCCCTCGGCCTGCTGGCCGTCCTCCCGCTGCTGGCCGCCTGCGGCTCGGCGAACCTCGTCGACATCGAGGGCCGCGATTCCTCGGCCTCGGCGGCCCACCTCAGGCTGACCTTCCCGGTCGGGGCCCCGAGCGAGCCCGGGCTCGGCGCGCTCGGGATGATCGACGCCGGCCGGGTCACGGGCTCGGATACCCAGTCGCTGGCGCCGGGCGAGTTGATCGACTTCGCCGGAACGCAGTGGACGGGCCCCGCCGACATCGACTCGGAGTGCCGGCTCACCTGGATCGGCTTCGACGTGCTGTACCGCGACGAGGTCCCCGCGGGCGGGGCGGGCCGGTTCCGCCTGGAGGCGGGCTGCGGCCTCGAGGCGACCCGCGTCGACCTGCGCCTGTCGGGCGCGGGGGCCGACGACCGGGACGCCTCGACCTTCTGGGGGCTGCGCGCCCGGGCCCGCGGCGAGCTGCGGCTCCTGCCGTGGTTCGGGCCCTACGCCGAGCTCGGAGGGACCTGGAGCCTCGGGCCGGCCATGAGCAAGCTCGTGTTCTCGCGCGCGGAGGCGGGCCTGGTGATCCGGGCCTGGCCGCGGGAGCCCTCGGCCTGCCTCTTCGGCGGCTGGACGCGGACGCACCTGCAGGAGACGCTCGACGGCTCGGACCTGGAGTACGAGCTCCGCGGGTTCGTCGTCGGCCTCGACCTCGGCTTCTGATCAGATCTTCTCGAGGCTCCCCGGCTCGATCGTGTAGCGGTGGTCCACGTCGCCGGTGTTCCGCGTCGCGGCCGGCTCGAAGAGCAGCGCGTGCACCTCGGCGTCGGCCACGGGCCGGTGCTCCACCCCGCGGGGGACGACGAAGAACTCGCCCTCGCCGAGCTCGACGTTCCGGTCGCGCAGCTCGATCCGCAGGCGGCCCTTCAGCACGAGGAAGAGCTCGTCCTCGCCCGCGTGCCGGTGCCAGACGTAGGGGCCGAGGAACTTCGCGACCTTCACGTACTGGCCGTTGAGCTCGCCGACGACCTTCGGGACCCAGTGCTCGCGGAACGTCGCGAGCTTCTCCGCCAGGTTGACCTTGTCGCCCATGGACCCCTCCGTTTCGCCGCGGGGAAGCGTAGCATGGGGGAGGAGGAAACCGATGCGCCGAGTCCTCGTCCTGCTCCTGCTCGCGGGCTGCTCGACTCCGCCCGCGCCCCGGCCGGCCCCGCCCTCCGACGGATGGGGTGCCGAGCAGCACGGCCTCTCCACCCGGCTCGTGCTCCTCGACTCCGCGCCCCGCGTCGGCGGCCCGCTGCGGGTGAGACTCCTCCTGAGGAACCGGGGAGCCCGCCCCGCGGTCTACGACGCGCAGCAGGCGGGCATCAACGGCTCGCTGGACGTGGAGGGTCCGTCCTCGCGGTACATCTTCGGGTCCCACCAGACCTCGGGCCAGGACCGGCGGCTGGACCCCGGGGAGGAGGTCGTCCTCTTCGAGTCCCTCGACGTGGCGGAGCAGTACTTGATCGCGGGAGAGGGGACGTACCGGATCCGGTTCTCCGGAAGGGGGCTCGACATCCATCCCGGCGAGTCGGACCCGGAGCTCCGGCGGGACCGCTCGGAGATCCTGCTGGTCTCCAACGAGGTCCGGGTCGAGGTCGGCCCCGGGAAGCGGCCGACCTGGGTCGAGATCGGCCTGCGCTGCGAGGGCGTGCTCCCCGAGGGGTGGTCGCTCTCGGTGCACCGGGGCGAAGGGGCCCGCGTGGCCCTCGTGACGCTGACCCGGGTCCACTCGATGAAGGACCAGCTGGCCTGGATCTCCGTGGCCATCGGCGGGGAGTCGCCGGGCGCCGGGTGGCAGGACCTCGGGGAGTCGCGCTGGGGACGGGCGTTCATGTCCTCCACGCACCCGATCCACGACCATTTCGGGAAGCTGTGGGACCTCCTGCGGCTCAACCTGGGCCTCCGCTGATGGGGAATCCCGCGCGGACCTGGGTGGACGTCGTCGGGTCCAACGGCCCCGATCACTTCCTGGAGCTGCGGCTCGAGGGCGATCCCCGGCCGCTCGTGCGCGCGCTGCCGATGGAGGCCTTCGCGCGGACGGAGCACCCGGGCCCGATGGACTCCGGGCTCCGGGGGCCGGTCGAGACGGCCACCTACGACCTCTACGTGGACCGGTTCCACGGGCGCGCGATCCTGGACAACCTCGAGGGCCGGGCCTCGGTCAACATCTGGAACTACTCGACGGTGCAGGCGGGCGGGGACGCGATCTGGATCGAGCACGGCTGCGGATCCTGCGGCCCGGAGGAGCTGGCCTCGGAGCTGGAGCTGCTGCGGGCGGTCCTCGCCCCCGGGGCGCCCCGGATCACGTCGTGGAGCATCGAGGGCGGCGGCCAGGGCTACGGGAACGTCGTCGCGGCCTCGGGTCGCGGCGCGGCGTCGCTCGCCGCGCTGCTGGGGATCCCGGCGCCATGACGCGCCACCTGGATCCCGCGCGCCGCCGCGTGCTGGGCGTCCTCGTCGAGAAGGCGTTCACCACGCCGGGGTCGTACCCGCTCACGCTGAGCGCGCTCGTCGCGGGCTGCAACCAGCTGACGTGCCGGGAGCCCGTGCTGAAGCTCACGGAGGACGAGGTCGCCCGCGCGGCCCGGGAGCTGGGCGCGGCGAGGCTGGTCGAGGAGGTGAGCGGGGCCCGCGTCGAGCGCTACCGGCACCGGGTCGAGGAGGAGTGGGGCTGGACCGGCCCGCGCCTGGCCCTGGTCGCCGAGCTGCTGCTGCGCGGCCCGCAGACGGCGGGCGAGCTCAAGACGAACGCGTCGCGGATGGTCCAGCTTCCGGAGCTCGAGGGCGTCGTCGCGCTGCTCAAGGAGTTCGCGGCGCGGACCCCGCCCGTGGTCCGCGAGCTGCCCCGGCAGCCGGGCAAGAGCGCGGTTCGATTCGACCACCTCTGGTACGGGCCGGACGAGGCCGCCCCTCCCGCCGCGGCGGAGGCGCCGGGCCTGGAGGCGAGGGTGGCCGCCCTGGAGGCGGAGGTGGCGGCGCTCCGCGAGGAGCTCCGGCGCCGTCAATAGCGCCCGAGGAAGAGCCGCTTCAGCGAGGCCGAGAGGATCGGGGCCATCCAGCC
Organism: uncultured Planctomycetales bacterium; assembly: GCA_964464755.1. Classification (GTDB taxonomy): domain Bacteria; phylum Planctomycetota; class MHYJ01; order MHYJ01; family JACPRB01; genus CAYXGZ01. Next base: position 7,846 of record CAYXGZ010000067.1, on the reverse strand, counting down.
GTAGCCCCGGTACTGCCCGCAGTACGCGAGCATCTCCTTCACCATGTAGAGGCGGTCCTTCATCGGGAACTTCAGGATCGCGGCCTTCAGGTCCGCCTCGTGCGGGTTGTCGAAGAGGATCTTCAGCGGGTTCCACTGGTCGACCGTGCGCCGCCGCTCGGACTGGATCAGCTTCCCGTACAGCTCGTTCGCGTCCCGGTCCCGCTCGAGCGCCTCGACGATCGATTCGCCCGCGATGGCCCCGCTGTGCAGCGCGCAGGACATCCCCTCTGCCATCATGTTCAGGAAGCCCGCCGCCTGGCCCGTCACGAGCACCCGCTTCCGCCCGAACACGAAGTGGTTCGTCAGCGACATCCCGAAGTTCTCGAGGCAGCCCTCGCGGAAGACCTCCTCGCGGATCCGGAGCCCGTGGTTCTCCTCGAAGTACTTCACGACCCTCGCGTGCCCCTCGGGCCAGGCGTCGCCGTGCTCGCCGGTGTACCCGACGATGTGGCAGCCGTTCTCCGGGTGCGACCAGTTGTAGTAGCCCAGCCTCGAGTTGATCGTGAAGTGGAACCACTTCGGGTCCAGGTCCAGGTCGGCCTTGTAGTACTTCTGCCCGACCACGAACCAGAAGATGCTGTCCCGGAAGGTCGGGTAGAGCTTCGCGACGACGTTCGACCTCGGCCCGTCGGCGGCGATGACGTAGCGCGCGCGGTAGGTGACCGGCTCGCCCGCCCTCCGCGCGTGGACCACGACGTCCTTCGCCCCCGGCTCCAGGTCCAGGAACTCCGTCCGCTCGTGGATCTCGGCCCGGCTCCGCTTCACGACGTGGTGGTCCGCGTGCTTGCGGTAGATGTGCGGCGTCGGCCCCGGGTGGAAGGGCATCGGCAGCTGGAGGCCGTTGGGGAAGAGGAAGTTCACCCCCGTCACCCACTTCGGCTCGTGGTAGGCCTCGTCCGGCGGCTCCCCGAAGTTCTCCCGGAGGAAGCGGTAGCCCCGCGGCGAGAGGATGCCGGAGCAGATCTTGTGCCGGGGCAGCTCCTTGCGCTCGACGAGGATCGCGTGGAAGCCCGCGTCGACGAGCCGCTTCGCGGCCGCGCCGCCGGCGAGGCTCGCCCCGACGATGACGACGTCGGCCCTTACTTCAGGCATTCCGTGATGAACCTCGTCTCCAGGCCCGAGTGCTCCTTGTACGCGAGGTAGTCGGCCGGCGAGCACGTGATCACCCGCTCGACCTTCGCGTGGGCCAGCAGGCGCTTCACGGCCGCCCGGACGTCGCGGGCGTCCTTCCCGGACAGCCCCTGCAACGAGCCCATCGACGTGGAGCGCGCGAGCCGGTTCAGGTCGAGGTTCGTCGCGCAGCCCGTCGTCCGCCGGAGGGCGTCGTAGAGCGGGTAGTAGCGGTCCGGGTCGGCGTTCAGAAGCTGGTGGGGGACGTGGTAGAAGAAGGGGCCCTTGAGCTCGAAGAGCCCGAGGTTCCGCATCGCGAGCTCGCCCAGGTGCTCCGCCTCGAACTGCGGCGAGCAGACCGGGTCCACGACGACGCCCGCCCTCGCCCGCGCCGGCGTCGCCCGGCCCGCCTGGACGTCGAGCGCCCCGCAGCAGCCCTCGTCCACCGTCGCGTCCCGGCCGATCTTCCGCAGGAAGGCCTGGATCGACGGGACGAGGTGCGCCGCGCGCTCCCGGATCGTGCAGCCCAGGACGAGCGGCCCGCCCTTCGGCGCCGAGGGCTTCGGGGCGCCGTGCAGCTCGCGCCGCAGGTGGAGCACGAGCTCGACGTTGCGGACGTGCTTGGGGCAGATCCCGTCGCAGTACCCGCACATCGTGCAGGCCCAGACGAGCTCCGTCATGTCGGTGGCCTTCAGCCCCGCCTGCAGGGCCCGGTTGCGGCCCTTGGCGGAGAGCGCCTCGAGCCCCGTCTCCTCGGCGGCGGGGCAGCCGTGCGCGCAGAGCGTGCAGCCGATGCAGTCCGCGTAGTTCAGAAGACCACCCCCGGGTTCAGGATGAACGCGGGGTCGAGCTTCCGCTTCGCCTCGAGGTGCTTGTCCACCAGCGCGTCCCCGAACATCTTCCGGATATAGGGCTTCATGACGCCGCCGAAGCGGTAGTAGCTCCCGCCGAGCTCGAGGCCGATGTCGTAGATCGAGTTCTGGAAGCTCATGAAGTGGTCGCGCGAGTACTCGCGGCCCTCGAGCAGCGGCGAGAACTCGATCCCGCAGACGTGGTCGTCCGTCGACGGCGGGATGGAGCTCAGCTCGTAGCGCGGCCGGTCGCCGTGCTTGCGGATCATGACGCAGTAGAGCGTGAAGAGCGGGAAGTGGCGGCGGCAGACCTCGATGCCGCGCCGGGCGGCCGTCACGAACTTGTCCTTCGTGATCGCGAGGTCGGGCACGACGACGCGCTTGTCGCCCCAGTACTTCCAGATCAGGCGGCTGAAGACGACGGCCCGGTCGTGCGTCCGCCCGTTTTCCACGTACTTCGGGTCCTGGAGCGCCGGCAGCAGGGCCGCCTTGCGGCGCAGGAGCATCGGGATCTCGCCCCAGCGCCAGGGCCGGAGGCCGTAGTACACGCCCATGCGCAGCTGGAAGGCCGCCTCGCCGGAGCCGCGGACCGGGAGCTCCGCGGGCTCGCCCTCGAAGCCCACGATGAGCGCGATGACCTTGTCCTTGAGCGTGAGGATCGCCACGGCGTCCACGAGCCCCTTCTCGACGACCGAGATCATGTCCTCGATCGCCACGCCGATGTCCGAGTAGAGGTAGTGCCGGGTCCGCATCGGCCGGTAGGGGCGGACCTTGATCCGCGCCTTCGTGATCACGCCGAACTGGCCGTAGCCGAGCAGGACGCGCTCGAAGTACTCCTCGCCCTCGCGGCAGCGGACGATCTCCCCAGTGGGCGTCACGACCTCCATCTCGAGGACCTGGTCGGCGGAGCAGCCGTACTTCGGCGAGTTGACGTCGATGCCGCCGAGGCCGAGCGTGCCGCCGACGGTGGAGGTCATGTTCAGCGGCGCGCTGTAGTAGTCGAGGCCCAGCGGCCGCAGCGCCTCGGAGACCTGGTGCCAGGTCATGCCCGCCTCGACCCAGGCGCTCGTCCCGTCGCACTCGACCAGGCGGTTCAGGCCTTTCAGGTCGAGCAGGATGCCGCCCGCGGCGACGGACTCGCCCTCCGTCGTGAGGCCGCCGCCCCGGCAGGTGACCGGCGTCCGGGTGGCCTGGGCGTGGCGGAGGGTCTCGGCGACGTCCTCGGGCGTGCGGGCGTGGACGACGGCGTCGGGGAGCCCGTACACGAGCTGGCCGCCGTCCGTCCGGTAGCAGGCGCGGATCGCGGGCTCGGTCCGGAGTTTCACGGGCGGATTGTACGGACGACGGCGCGGGGCGTCCACCGCGCGTTTCCTTCCCGTCCCGCGCCCGCCGGGTACAATCTCCGGCGGAGGTTCCATGAAAATGCTCCCCGTCCTCGCCCTGGCCCTCCTGGCCGGCCCCCGGTCCGACGACCGGCTCGTCTACGTCGCGTCGGACGGGATCCACGTCGCGGCCGCCGACGGGTCGGACGACCGCCGCCTCCCGGTCGACAAGCCCAAGGACCTGCTCGAGGTCGCGCCCTCGCCGGACGGGAGCCGGATCGCCTTCATCGGCGGCCGCATGCCCGCCGAGCTCTGGGTCGTGGACGCCGACGGCTCGAACGCGCGGAAGCTGACGGCCGAGAAGGGCTTCTCGAAGTCCGCCCACTCCCCGAGCTGGTCGCCCGACTCGAAGCGGATCGCCTACGTGTTCGGGGACATGTTCGAGAAGGACGTGTGGACGGTGAACGCGGACGGGAGCGACGCGAAGAACCTGACCTCGTCGGCGACCTACGTCTCCACGCCGCGCTGGTCGCCGGACGGCTCGAGGATCGTGTTCGCGCAGCAGGACGCGATCAAGGAGGACTCCGCAACGACCTTCGCGCTCGAGGACCTCTGGACGATCGGGGCGGACGGGTCGGACAAGAAGCGGATCACGGAGACGCCGGACCGCAAGGAGACGGACCCGCGCTGGTCGCCGGACGGCTCGAAGCTGCTCGTCACCGGCGTGGAGGTGAAGGAGCGCAAGGAGAACGCGATCTTCCTCGACTCCGAGGAGGTCTGGGTGATGGACGCCGACGGGTCCGGGGCGACGAACCTCTCGCGCAACGCGAAGGGCGAGGACCACTGGGCGTCCTGGTCGCCGGACGGCCGGCGCATCGCCTTCGCGGCCCGCAAGGACGGCGGCCCCTGCTCGGTCTACCTCATGGATGCGGACGGCTCCAACGCCAAGGCCCTCGAGGAGCCCGCGTGGGGGCACGAGTACCACTCGACCTCGTGGTCCTCGGACGGCTCGCGGATCGTCGTCCAGGACGGCCACGACAAGGTCGTCGTCTTCGCCGCGGACGGCTCGGGCCGCTCGGAGGCGGCGAAGGGCCGGGCCGCGCGCTGGATCAAGGGCCGCTAGTCCCCCTTGAGGCCCGTCACGACGACGTAGGCGGTCCAGCCCTTCTCGTCCGGAAGCGTGAAGAGCAGGACCTCGCCGAAGGGGGCGGGCTTCGGGGGGTCCGTGATCCCGCCGCTGAAGAAGAGCATGCCGGGGTCCTTGTCGAGGGCCGCGACCACCTCGGGCGTCAGCTGGTTCACGCGGCCCTTGGAATTCTGGCCCTCGACGAGCAGCTGCTTGCCCACGGTGCGGCGGGGGACGTAGATCGCGATCGCGAGATGGAGGTGCTGCTCCTGGAACAGGCTGCGGACGTCCTGGACCAGGTCCTCGAACGACCGGTTCCTCCACATCGCGCGGGCCTGCTCGACGGCCCGCCGCGCCCCCGCGATCCGGTCGTCCAGGTTGCAGCGCGCCTCGAGGCGGTCGGCGACTTCCTTGCTCAGGATGCGGACGTCGGGGTGGCGGTGGTAGATGGCCCGACGCAGGGCGGGCAGCGCCCGGCGGCCGAAAGACCCGAGCGAGGCCTCCGCCGCCTCTCGGGCCTTCGGGTCCTCCGAGCCCAGGGCGTCGATGTCGCGGTCGATGCGGGCCCGGTCCTCGGCCTCCTGGAGCCAGCCGCGGACGTCGGGATGCAGGGCCCGCTTCGCGCGGAAATGCTCGAGGAGCCGGCCCTTCGGCCCGTCCTCCAGGAAGGCGAGGAGCCCGGGCTCCACCTCGAGTCCCGCCAGCGCGGCGTCGAGGATCGCGGCCTGGGGGTCGATCCGATCCCCGGCGGCCGGGGCGCCCAGGTAGTCCATGCGGACCCGGAGCAGCCGGGCCGCGGCGTTCTTCGGGTCGCCGTCCATCAGCTCGCGGAGCTCCCGGGCCGCCGTGACGTCCTTCTCCGGATCGCCCTGCAGGAGCAGGGACTCGATGCGGAGCAGCCGGGCCTCGGCCTGGCCCGGCTCCAGGAGGAGGACCTTCGCGCAGTCGGCCCGGATCGACTCGAGGACGTGGTCCATGGCCCAGCGGACCCTCGTCGCGGACCGGCCTTCGGCGTCCCGGCGGTACCGGAAACGGGCGGGCAGGAGGAGCCGGGCGCGGGCCAGGTACGCGTCGACGCGGCGGGGGTCCAGCTCGAGGGCCCGGTCGAGGTCCTGACGGCGATCGTGCTCCTGGAGCTCCATCCAGGTCCCGCGGAAGACGAGGGCGTCCACGTAGTCGGGCTTCAGCACCAGGGCCTTCGCCAGGTCGCGCTGGACCTCCTCGTTCCGGCCGAGGGCGGCGAGCTTCGCCGCGCGGCGCAGCAGCAGGGCGGGGTCGGAGGGCTTCTTCGCGATCTCGGCGTCGAGCGCGGCGAGCTCGTCCTGGGGCGGGTCCTGGGGCGTGCCGGGCAGGGCCGCGGGCAGCGTGGGCCGCGACGGGCCGGGGCCGGGGTCGCGGTTGATCATCCACAGGGCGGCGACCGCGAGCGCGGCGGCCGCGGCGAGGGGCGCGAGGCTCCAGGTCGCCCGGCGGGGGGCGGCGGGGCGGCGCCCGCCGCGGAGCCGCTCGAGGGCGGCCTCGATCCGGGACTCGGGGACGTGGACGTAGGCGTGCTGGAGCAGCATGTCGATGTTCCTTTCCTCGTGATCAGGCATGGGGACCTCCCAACAGCGAACGGAGGGCCTCGCGGGCCCGGACCAGCTTCGATTCGGCGGCGCCCTCGGTCTCGCCGCGGCGGCGGGCGATCTCCTTCACCGGCAGGCCCTCGACGTGCCGGAGCACGAGCAGCTCCGCGTGGTCGGGGTCGAGCCGGCCCATCGCCTCGGCGACCCGGGAGCGGACCTCGACGGAGTCGAGCAGCTCGGCGGGGAAGGCGGAGTCCCCGAGGCGGCGCAGGGCCTCGAGGGCGGCGGGCTCCGCGTGCCGCTCGCTGCGCCCGCGGGCGCGGAACCAGTCGGCGATGCGGTGGCGGGCGATGGAGGTGACCCAGGTCTCGAGCGAGGCCCGGCCGCCGTAGCCCTCGCGGCCGTCCCAGGCGCGCAGGAGGATGTCCTGCACCAGGTCCTCGACGTCGGCGGCCTTCGCCCCGGTCCGGACGAAGACCAACCGGACGAGGCTCGGGTAGTGCTCCCGGCAGAACTGCTCGAGGGAGAGGGCGTCCACCGTCATCAGCATACGGAGGATTGGTCGTCCGGGGCGCCCGCTTCCTGCGCGGAATCGGCGGAATCCCCGGGCGCTACTCGAACCGCTTCTTGAAGTATTTGAGCTGCCCGGCGGGGTCGTCGCGGCCGACCTTCACCTCGCACTCGAGGCCCAGCTCCTTCATCTTCTTCTGCAGCGCCAGGCCGAACTTCTCGCTGTGGATGCCCGCCCCCGGCTTGTCCGACGGCTCGTCGTTGCCCCCGTAGGTCATGTAGACCGGAGGGTCGTCCTTCGTGAGGTGCGTGATCGGCGAGGCCTCCTCGTAGAGCTTGAAGGCCTTCTCCGTGTTCTCCTCGCCCGGCCCCAGCGCGTAGAACGGCTTCAGCGCCGCGTGCTCGTGGGCCCGCCCCCCGACGTGCTCCCGGATCCAACGCGGGTCGTACGAGCACTGCCCGTTCTGCGGCAGCGCGCCCGAGATCCGCGTCGACTCCCGGAGCACCGGGTCCTCCGCCTTCGGGTCGGCCAGGTCGTCGTGGAACGCCAGCCAGAGCGAGATCCCCGCCCCGGCCGAGCCCCCCGTGCAGACCACCCGGCCGTCGAGGCCGAACTTCGCCTTGTTCAACCGCAAGTACTGGATGGCCCGGGCCGCGTCGTGCATCGGCGCGGGGAAGGGCGCGGAGTCCGTGAGGCGGTAGTTGATCGACGCGACGCTGATCCCCTCCGCGAGGCAGGCCCGGATGAGGCCGGGCGGGACCTGCGACTTCGAGCCCGCCCGGAATCCCCCGCCGTGGATGAAGACGACGAGCGGCGCCGGCTTCTCCGACTTCGCCTTCCAGAGGTCGAGGACGTTGCGCTCATGCGGGCCGTACTTCTCCTCGGCCGCGTCCGGCGCGGGCCGGTCCTGCGGGGCGAGCGCGAGCAGCAGCGCGGAGACGGCGATCCAGGTTCTCATCGGACCTCCTGGACCTCTGAACCCGCGGGAACGTCCGGGGTTTCGCCCTCCGGGATCCGGATGCTCTTCACCCGGCCCGGCGCCACCGCGTAGGCCGCCGGGACCACGAAGAGCGTCAGCAGGGTCGAGAAGAGCACGCCGCCGATCACGACGACCGCCATCGAGCGCATGGTCTCGGCCCCCGCGCCTAGGGCGAGCGCCGCGGGCAGGGCCGCGACGACCGTCGAGGCGCTCGTCATCAGGATCGGCCGCAGGCGGACGGGGCAGGCCTCCTGCAGGGCCTCGAGGACCCCGAGGCCGTCCGCCCGCCGCTGGTTCGTGAAGTCCACGAGCAGGATCGAGTTCTTCTTCACGATGCCCA
>CAYXGZ010000066.1:0-16924 GCA_964464755.1 uncultured Planctomycetales bacterium | reverse complement strand
GTGATCACCGGCGACGTGACGCAGATCGACCTGCCGCCCGGCAAGGTCAGCGGCCTCGTCGACGCCCGCGAGGTGCTCCGCGCGATCCCCGGGATCGCGTTCTGCACCTTCTCGAAGGAGGACATCGTCCGGCACCCGCTCGTGCAGCGAATCGTCGACGCCTACGAGCACAAGGGACGCCGGCCGTCGCGATGAACGAGCCCCCGCCCGGCGGGGCGGGCCGCCCCTCGGCGGTCCAGCCCGAGGTCCGCCTCGAGCGCCGCGTCGGGCCGTTCTTCGCGCTGCTCTTCTACGGCTTCCTCATCCTCGCGGCCTGGGTCTGGCTCGACCGCGGCTTCCGGAGCGGCCTGGCCGAGGCCTGGATCCCCCGGAACTGGCCGATGGACGTCGCGATCGGCCTTGGCGGGGGCCTGCTCTTCGTCGCGCTGACCCCGCTGGTCACGCGCTGGTCGGCCCCCGCGCGGGAACTGGAGCGCGAGTTCGGCTGGATCCTCGGCGAGCAGAAGGCCTGGGAGATCGTCCTGCTCGCGCTGCTCAGCGGCGTCGCCGAGGAGTTCCTCTTCCGCGGGGCGATGTACCGCGCCGTCGGGCCCGTGATGAGCACCGTGGTCTTCGCCGCCGTGCACTGGCCCGTGAACTGGTCGTTCCGCCTCTGGCCCTTCCTCGCCCTGGCCGCGGGCTCGATCCTCGCCCTCGAGCGGCACGCGACGGGCACGCTGCTCGCTCCGGCGATCACGCACGTGCTCGTCAACCTCGTGAACCTCTTCCGGATCACGCGCAAGTACCGGGTCTGGAAGGAATAGGCCGGATGCACTAAAATCGGGTGCACATGCCCGATCCCCGGCGCGACGTCTACGCCTCGCCCTTCGCCGAGCGCTACTCCACGCCGGAGATGCTCCGGATCTTCTCCCCCGACGCCCGGTACCGGACCTGGCGCCGGCTATGGATCGCCCTCGCGGAGGCCCAGCGCGAGCTCGGCCTGCCGATCTCCGCCGCGCAGGTCGCCGAGCTGAAGCGCCACGCGGACGACGTGGACTACCGCGCCGTGGCCGCGCACGAGCGCCGGCTGCGCCACGACGTCATGGCCCACATCCATGCCTACGGGGAGCAGTGCCCGAAGGCGCGGCCGATCCTCCACCTCGGCGCGACGAGCATGTACGTCGTCGACAACGCCGACGTGATCCTCCTGCGCGAGGCCCTCGGCCTCGTGCGCCGGGAGCTCGTCAACGTCGTCGCCGACCTCGCCGCGTTCGCCCGCCGCACGGCGGACCTGCCGACGGTGGCCTACACGCATTTCCAGCCCGCGCAGTTCACGACGGTGGGCAAGCGCGCGACGCTCTGGCTCCAGGACCTCCTGCTGGACCTCGAGGAGGTCGAGCGGCGGCTCGCGGACCTGCGCTTCCTCGGGGTCAAGGGGACCACGGGCACCCAGGCCAGCTTCCTCTCGCTCTTCGACGGGAACCACGCCAGGGTCCGGGCCCTCGACCGCCTCGTGGCGAGGAAGCTCGGGTTCGAGCGGTCCTGGCCGGTCACGGGCCAGACCTACACCCGCAAGGTCGACGCCCAGGTCCACGGGACCCTGGCGCGCATCGCGGAGTCCGCCCACAAGTTCGCCGTCGACGTGCGCCTGCTGCAGGCCCTGCGCCAGGTGCAGGAGCCGTTCGGCGCCGACCAGGTCGGGTCGAGCGCGATGGCCTACAAGCGCAACCCCATGAAGTGCGAGCGCATCACCTCGCTGGCGCGGCTCGTGATGGTCCTCGCGCAGAACGCGTCGTTCACGGCCGCGAACCAGTGGTTCGAGCGGACGCTGGACGACTCGGCGGGGAAGCGCATCGCCGTCCCCGAGGCCTTCCTCGCCGTCGACGCGATCCTCGTCCTGTACCACGAGGTGGCCGCGCGGCCCGCGGTGCACGAGAAGGTGATCCGGGCGCACGTGGACCGCGAGCTGCCGTTCATCGCCACCGAGGACATCCTCATGGCCGCCGTGAAGGCGGGAGGCGACCGGCAGGACCTGCACGAGCGGATCCGCCGGCACTCGATGGCCGCCGCGGAATCCGTGATGAACGGCGGGGATAACGACCTCGTGGAACGTCTTAAGAACGACGGCGCCTTCGGCCGCGTGAAGCTCGACGGCCTGCTGCGCCCGGAGCGCTACGTCGGCCGCTCCGCGGAGCAGGTGCGCGAGTTCCTGGCGGGCGAGGCGGCCCCGGTCCTGAAGTCCCGGAAGGCCCTCCTGGGCTGGAAGGCGGAGACCAAGGTATGAAGCGGATCGCGTTCGTGGCGGCGGCCTTCCTCTTCGGCGCCTGCCACTTCCATTTCGACAACCCGCACCTCGAGGGGCGGGGCCTCACCGAGGAGGACCTCGTCGCGCCCCCGAACAAGAGCGAGGTCCGCAGCGGGATCACGTACAGCGTCCGCGTCGCCCAGGAGTTCCGCGAGAAGCTCGACCAAGGCCAGGCCGCGATCCCCGAGGACGTGGTCTTCGACGAGCTCGGCATCAACCTGAAGCGGAAGTCGGACGGCAAGCTCCTCTGGAAGGTCACGCTCTGGGACGATTCGCCCGAGAAGCGCAGCGCGATCACCGAGACCGCGTACTGGGACGACGAGGCCTCGCACTACTACTACCGCTACCAGGGGGGCGACCCGAGCCGCGAAGTCTGGTTCGGGCCCATCCCCCTGAAGTTCAAGCATCCCACGATCCCGGGGCACGAGGATCATTGAATCCGGCCCGGCCGCGCGGTGTAGCCTGAAGTGGAGGGCGTTGCGATGAAGTACCTTCCCGGCCTCGTGCTCGCGCTCCTGTCCGCCGTCCCCGCCGACGCGCAGGTCGTCGTCCGCTACCACCGCGCGGGGAAGAACTACACCCTCGACCTCCGGGCCCGATTCGGAGGGGACTGCGGTTACGGCTACGGATACGGATACGGAAATGGGTGGGGGACGCCCTACGTTCCGACCACCTACCCGGGCACTCCGTACGTCTACAGCCCCGGGTGGTACGGCTCCCGGTACCCAGCGGTCCCCGTGGTGCGGACCTGGGGCGGCTACGTCGGCCGGCCCGTCTACGGCTACCGCATCGAGCCCTGGATCTACGATCCGCCGATCGTCGCCCCCGTTCCCGCGGCGCTCTCCGACGGGGCCCGGGCGGCCGGCACCGATTCGCTGCTCGCCGACGGGCGGGCCGCGTGGAGGGCGGGCGACCCCGCGCGGGCCCTCGCGATCTTCAAGGAGGCCGTCGGCGGCAACCTGAAGCACGGCGCCGCGCAGGTCCACATGGGCCTCGCGCTGCTGGCGGCGGGCGACGGGCGCAACGCGGACAAGGCCGTGCGCTCGGGGCTCGAGCTGATCTCCGACCGCGAGCTCCTCGAGATCGACCTGAAGTCCTGCTTCAAGGACCCGAAGGCCGGGGCGCGGTACGCGGCGGCGCTGGAGACCGTCGGCCCCGGCCGTGGATCCTTCGCGGCCGGCCTCGCGCGGCTGCTGCTCGGCGACAAGGCGCGTGCCGCGGCGCTGCTCGGCCCGCTCGGCGAGCCCGCGTCCGTGCGCCTCGCCGCGCTCGCGAAGTAGCGACAAGTCCGCCGCGGGTCCCTACAATCCCGCGGTGCGATTGTCCGTCGTCATCCCCTGTTACAACGAGCGCGCCCACGTCCTGGACATCCTCGCGGTCGTCGAGGCCCAGGCCTCCGTCTCGGAGATCGTCCTCGTCGACGACGGCTCGACGGACGGCACCCGGGACGTGCTGCGGGACCTCGAGCGCCGGCGGGCCGCGGCGCCCGGGCCGAAGCCCCTGGTGCTGCTGTTCCGGGAGCGCAACGAGGGGAAGGGCGCGGCCGTCCGCGCGGGGCTCGCCGCGGTGACCGGCGACGTGACGATCATCCAGGACGCGGACCTCGAGTACGACCCCGCCGACTACGCGAAGCTGCTCGCCGAGGTGGAGAAGGGCGCCCCCGCGGTGTTCGGGTCGCGGTACCTGCACGGGCACCGCGACGCCGCGTGGCACCTCGTCGGGAACAAGTCCCTGACCTGGTTCTCGAACCTGCTCACGTTCCGGCACCTCACGGACATGGAGACCTGCTACAAGATGCTCCGCACGCCCCTCTTCCGGAGCCTGCCCCTGCGCGAGCGGGGCTTCGGCCTGGAGCCGGAGATCGCGGGCCTGCTCTGCCGGAAGGGGGTCCCGATCCGCGAGCTGCCGATCTCGTACCGCCCGCGCTCGTACGCCGAGGGGAAGAAGATCGGGTGGCGGGACGCGTTCAAGACGACCTACGTGATCCTGCGGACGGCGCTGTCGCGCTGAAACGAAAAGGCCCCCCGTCGCGAGACGGGGGGCCGGGGTTCGGCGGGGTCGGGTTACTTCAGGGCGAGGACCTTGTCGGCGAGCCGGCTCTTGTAGCGGGCCGCCGCGTTCGCGTGGAGGACGCCCTTCTGGGCGGCGCGGTCGAGCAGGCCGTAAGCGCGGCTGAGCTCCTCGGTCGACGCCTTCTTGTCCTTCTTGCCGACGGCGACGAGGACCTTCTTCATCTGGGTCCGCAGCGAGGACTTGACGACCTTGTTGCGGGACCGCTTCGCCGCGTTCTTGCGGATGTTGTGCGCGCCGCTGAGCGTGTGAGCCACGTCCGGATCTCCTAGCTAGAGGGCGGGGAGGATACGCCAAAGCCCCGCCGAATTCAAGGCCCCTATTTCGGGGCCGCCGCGAGCCACTGGTCGACTTTCGCGGAGATGTCCCGGAAGGAGATGTCCTGCTCCATGATCTTCTTGCCCAGGGACACCGCGTCGGCGTGCTTGCCGGCCTCGGCGAGGCAGATCGCGCGGTTGTACCAGATGGACAGCTGCGTCGCCTGGTTCAGGACGCTCCCGCCCTCGTCCTCCGCCTTGATGTACTGGGCCTCGGCCATGTCGTACATCTTCTTCCGCTGGAAGCTCATCCCCAGGTAGATGTGCGAGTCGCGCTTCTTCTTGGGGTCCTTCACGGACTGCTGGAACTCGCCGATCGCCTTGTCGGTCATGGCGCCGCCGGCCTGGTAGTAGGACTTCCCGAGCTCGAAGCGGAGGGCCATGTCCGTCGGGCGGTCCGCGACGCGGCGCTCGAAGGACTGGATGAGGATCTCGAGGCGCTTCTTCTTCAGCTCGGCGAGCTTCGGGTCGGCGGCCTTCGTGGCCGCGTCGATCTCGGCGTCGAGGATCTTCAGGCTGCAGTCGTCGACCTTGTCGCGCAGGACGGAGTCCTGGGGCGCGAGCTGCGAGGCCTTCTGGTACCAGGTCCGGGCCTCGGCGTAGTCCTTCTTCTTCTCGGCGATGAGGTCGCCGATCTTCCGCGGGATCCTCGCGTCGGTGGGGTTGGCGTCGGCCTCGCCCTTGAACTTCTCGACGATGAGGGCCAGGTCGGCCTCGGTGACGATGAGGTGCTGGGCCTTCTCGAGCTCCTCCGCCGTCTTCTGGTCCTTCAGGGTGGAGCGGTACCCGTCCTTGCCGCTGCCCGTGCCGGCCTCCTCGAGGTTCGCGTTCTTCATGGCCTGCTTGGCCGAGAGGTCGCGCTGCATCTTCGTGAGGTCGCGGTCGTCGTGGATGAAGACGAGGATCTTGTCGAGGTGCTTCTGGGCCTCCTCGATGCGCCCGAGGTGGATGCAGGCCTCGACGATGAGCTTGGCGGCCGGGATGGCCTTCGGGTCGTTGGCGAGGGCGATGCGGGCCTGGGCCGCGCAGCCGCCCCAGCGGCCGAGGGACTTGAGGGCCTCCGCGGCGGCCGTGCGGAGCTTCGCGTTGGTGGGCTCGTCGCAGAGGTACTTCTGGAGCAGCTCCACCCGCTTGGCGGGGTTGTTCTTCGCGGCGGCCAGTTCGATCTGGACCTTGGACTGCAGGGCCATGAGCTTCAGGCGCCCCGCGCCGCCCGTCTCCTTGTTCTTCTGGAGGCAGGTCGCGTAGAGGGACTCGTGGGCCTTCTCGTGGTCGGGTTCGAGCTGGAGGATGTTCAGGAAGAGGTCGCGCGCGTAGTCGTAATTGCGCTTCTGGAACGCCTCCTCGGCGCGCTTGTACAGGGCGGGGATGTCGCTCATTCCGACGGTGCTCCCAATGGGTGGGGGACGGGGTCGGGGCCCCGGCCGCCCGACGTCCGACGACTGTAGCCCCGGATTGGACGCCGGTCAAGGAGGGCGGACCCAACTTGTCCCCCCGTCCGCCCGGAGTTATCATGGGGCCATGAAGTTGCAGATGACCTTCTACCCGTCGCCCTCGCTGCGGGAGGAATCCAAGCCCCTCAAGTCGGTCACCGCCGAGGTGCGGGCCGCCATCCCCGAGCTCTTCGCGATCATGTACGACCGCCGGGGCATCGGGCTGGCCGCTCCCCAGGCCGGCTGGAACGTCCGCCTCATCGTCGCCAACCTGAAGGGCGACCCCGCGAAGGGCGAGGAGCACGTCATCATCAACCCCGAGATCCTCGACCGCGAGGGCGTCATGGTCGAGGAGGAGGGCTGCCTCTCGCTGCCCGGCCTCTCCGCGAAGATCCGCCGCGCCGCCAAGGTCGTCGTCCGCTACCGCGACCTCGAGGACAAGGTCCACGAGGTCGAGGCCGAGGGCCTCTGGTCCAAGCTCTTCCAGCACGAGATCGACCACCTCGACGGGCTCCTCATGATCGACAAGATGTCCGCCGCCGACCTCAAGCAGTGGCGGCCGCTCCTCAAGGAGCTCGAGGAGGACCACGCCGCCCAGGCGGTCCCGCGGAGGCGCTCCGCGCGGGTCGCCGAAGCCGAGCTGTGAAGGTCCTCCGCGGACTCCCCGACTCCCCCGATCCCGCCCTCGCCGGCGGCGCCGTCACCTGGGGCGTCTTCGACGGGGTCCACCGCGGCCACCGCCGCGTCGTCGAGACGCTCGTCTCCTGGGCCCGCGAGCTCGGCGCCCCCTCGCTCGTCGTGACCTTCGACCGCCACCCCGCCGAGGTCCTGCGCGGGACCCCGGTGCCGCTGGTCTGCCCCCTCGACGTCCGCGTCGAGCGCCTCGGGGCCCTGGGGGCTGACGCCGTCGTCATCCTCCCGTTCACCGTCGAGTTCTCCCGCACGCCGGCCGACGAGTTCGTCCGCGGCGTGATCCGCGACCGCCTCGGCGCGCGCGCCGTCCTCCTCGGCCACGATTCGCACTTCGGGCGCAACCGCGCCGGCGACTTCGCGCTGCTCGAGAATGTGGCCGGCGACCTCGGGCTGCTCGTGCGGAACATCGAGCCCGAGTTGCTCGACGGCCGCCCGCTGTCCAGCTCCCGGGTTCGCGAGGCGCTGGCCGAGGGCCGGCTCGACGTCGCCGCCGGGGTCCTGGGCCGCCCCTTCGCCGCGTACGGGACCGTCGAGAAGGGCGACGGACGCGGGAGCACCATCGGCGTGCCCACGGCGAACGTCCGTAGCGACGGGATCCTCCCCAAGGAGGGCGTCTACCGCGTGGAGGTCCCGCTCGACGGCCGTACCTGGGCCGGCGCGGCGAACCTCGGGCGGCGGCCCACGTTCAAGTCGGGGGAGCCCGCGGCCACCCTGGAGGTCCACCTCCTGGGCTACGCGGGCCCGCCGCTGCTGGGGCGGAGGCTCGAGGTCCGCTTCCTCGACCGGATCCGCGACGAGCGCAAGTTCGCCGGGCCTGAGGAGCTCGTCCGCCAGATCCGGGCCGACCTCGACCAGGTCCGGCAGCGGGCGTCTACTTCCTGAGCGCATGGCATTCGACCCCGAGTTCCGTCGGCACCTGGAGGCGTTGCGGCTGGCCGTCCGCCGCGCGCTGGCCGGCCGCCGCGAAGGAGAGCGGAGCGGTCGCCGCAAGGGCGGGGGCCAGGCCTTCCACTCGTACCGCTCGTACGCGCCCGGCGACGACTTCCGCTCGATCGACTGGAACCTCTACGCCCGGCTCGGCGACCTCCTCGTCCGGGAGCGGACGCGGGAGGAGGCCCCGGAGCTGGACCTCGTCGTCGACTCGAGCCCGTCGATGGAGTTCGGGACGCCGACCAAGCTCGACCTCGCGCGGCGCCTCGCTGCGGTCTTCGGCTGGCTCGCCCTGTCCGAGGGCGGCAACGTGCGGCTCGACGGCCGCGACTTCCGGGGCGACCCGGCGGGCGGAGGCTTCCTCGAGGCCGTGGAGCGGGCCGGCGTCGCGTCCGTGGGGAACGCGGTCCGCGCGATCCGTCGGCCCGCGCTGGTGACGGTGTTCTCGGACTTCTGGGACGAGGGGATCGGCGACCTGCTCTCGCCGGTCGCGGCGTCGTCGCAGGGCCTGACGCTCGTGCAGCTCCTGTCGCGCGAGGAACTGGATCCGCCCGCGCGGGGGTTGCTGCGCTTCGTCGACTCGGAGAGCGGGGCCGCGGTCGACCGGCATGTCGGGCCGGAGGAGCTCGCCGAGTACTCGCGGGCGATGGAGGAGGGGACGCGGGCCTGGCGCGACTGGGCCCGGAAGCGGGAGGCCGGCTACCTCCGCTGCGCGACCGACGAGCCCTTCGACCGCATCGTGATGCTGCACCTCCGGGGCGAGGGGCTGATCGAATGAGCTTCCTGCACCCCGAGGCCTTCTGGGCGCTGCCCGCGGCGGGCCTGCTCGTCTTCCTGAGCTTCTGGCGCCGGCGTCCGCCGGTGCTCCGCGTGCCGTCGATCGCCCCCTGGCGGCAGGTCCAGGATCGCGTGCCCCCGGTGCGCTCGTTGCGCGCGCCGACCTGGAGCCTCGTGCTCCTGCTCCAGGTGCTGGCCATGGCGGCGGGAATCGCCGCGCTGGCGGGCCCGGGCCGGGAGGAGCAGGGGACCCGGCCCCGGCGCCTCGCGGTGGTCGTCGACCTCTCGCCGGCGATGGCGCCCCGGCTGGCGGCGGTCCGGGCCGAGCTCGCGAAGCTCGACGCGGACGACGAGGTCGTCGTGATCGAGAGCCCGTCGCTGAAACGCCACGCGGGACGCACGCCGGCGCTGGCGGTCGCGCCTCGGCGCGGCCGGCCGGGCCTCGCGCTGGACCTCGCGGCCTCGCTGGCTCCCAAGGTGCTGTGGATCTCCGATCGCGAGGCGGAGTGGAAGCCGCCCGCGGGCGTGGACTACGTGCCCGTGCTGGTCGGCGGCGCGCTGGCGAACGGCGCGATCGTGGACGCGAACGTGGAGGGCGACTCGCTCTTCGTCCGCCTCGCCGCCGAGGGAAAGGTGGAGCTGGAGATCGACGGGCTCGTCCGCACGCTGGGGCCGGGGCGGAGCTTCGTCGAGCCCGTCCCGGCGGGGGCGCGGCGCATCGCGCTGCGCCTGCCCGCGGACGAGATCCCGGCGGACGACTCGGTGGTCCTCGAGCGTCGGCGCGCGCCGCTGCAGGTGGCGGTGACGGGCCGGCCGGACCGCGAGCTGCGGGCGGCGCTCGAGGCGAACCCGGCGCTGCGGCTGCTGCAGGGCGGGACGCCCGAGGTGGAGATCCGCGTCGGGGCGGACGCCGGGCCGTCGACGGCTCCGGTGGTGATCGACCTGGATCCGCGCAGCGGGCCGGTCGCGTCGTGGGGTCCCGCGGGGGCGATCAAGGTGGACGATCCCGCGTTCCGCTCGGTGGTCGGGGCGGGGGACCTGCGGGTGCGCGAGGTGGGGCGGCTCGAGGGGACGTGGGAGCGGGCGGTCCTCTCGTCGGACGGGCGCCCGTTCGCGGCGTCGAGGGCCGGAGGTCGCGAGTGGATCGTCGCGGCGCGCTACGGCGCGGGGGACTGGCCGGTGCATCCGTCCTATCCCCTGTTCTGGGCGCGTCTGCTAGAATCCGTGCCGGTCGCGCCCGGCGGATGGAGGGCGGAGGGCCTGCTCGACGCGGAGGCCTCGACGCCGGGGACGGGACGTCGGCCGCTGGACCCGGCCTCGCTGGGCGGACGGCCGGCGGGCGGGAGGCGGACGGACTGGGTGCCGGCGGCCGCGCTGCTGGCGGCCCTGCTGGCGGCGGCCTCGTGGATGGCGGACTACCAACGGCGGGATTCATGAGCCAGGCGACGATCCTCGCGATCGACGACACCGAGAAGATCCTCGACGTCATCCGGTACTTCCTCGAGAACGAGGGCTACCGCGTGGTGACGGCGAAGGACGCGGCCGAGGGCCTGGCCCGGGCGCGCGAGGGCGGGATCGACATGATCCTGCTCGACATCATGATGCCGGGGATGGACGGCTACGCGGTCTGCGACCAGCTCAAGAAGACGGACGGGACGCGCGACATCCCGGTGATCATGCTGACGGCGAAGGCGATCATCCTGCACACGCCGAAGGACTTCTTCTACGGCCTCTACGGCTTCCTCGCGAAGCCGTTCACGAAGGACCAGCTGCTGAAGGTCGTGGCGGAGACGCTGGCGATGACGGAATCCGAGGGCGGCACGAAGTTCATCCAGCCGCTGCCCGGGGCGCCGGAGATCGGCGAGGAGTAATCGGCCTTGCTTTCGTTCCGGGGGCCTGTTAGGATCGCGTCCTCGTCGGGGGGTCGCAACCCCGGGTTCCGAGGGTCCGCCGGAGAGAGGGTCCAAGAGGTCGGGGATTCTCGGCGCCGCGGTGGGGACGTAGGAGAATTCCATGGCCGTCGCTCAGGAAAAGCGGAAGCTGGCGATCCAGTCCTACCGGGTCCACGACAAGGACACGGGCAGCCCCGAGGTCCAGGTGGCGCTCATCACGGAGCAGATCAACCACCTCACCGAGCACCTGAAGGTCCACAAGAAGGACCACACGTCGCGCCGCGGCCTGCTCATGATGGTCGGCCGCCGCGCCCGGCTCCTCAAGTTCCTGCAGGTCGAGGACCGGGGCCGTTACCAGGTCCTGATCAAGAAGCTCGGCATCCGCAAGTAAGTCGATCGACCTTGAACCCTGTGCGCCCCGGAACCGCGGACCGTCGCTCGCGACGCGTCGTCGATTCCGGGGCGCTTTTTATTTTCTCATCGGAACGGCGCGCCGGCGCCCGGATCCAGGACGGCGACGAAAGACGATAGGCCCGGTCCCCGGGTCTTCCGCCTTTCGTCCGGTCGTCTGCATCCCGCCGCCGCGCGCCGCCCTGCACACATGGAGGTGCGCGTGTCCAACGTCCAGCAGAAGGTGTCGGCCGAGATCGGCGGCAAGCCGGTCTCCCTCGCGGCCGGTTGGTGGGCCAAGCAGGCCAACGGGTCGGTCGCGTTCCAGATCGCCGACACGCTCGTCCTGTCGGCGGCCGTCGGCGGCCCGCCCCGGGGCCTCGGCTACGAGATGGTGCCCCTGACCGTCGACTACCGCGAGCGCATGAGCGCCGCGGGCAAGTTCCCCGGCGGCTTCATCAAGCGCGAGGGCCGGCCCTCCACGAAGGAGACGCTGACCGCGCGCCAGGTCGACCGCCCCCTGCGGCCCCTGTTCCCCGAGTACATGGACACCGACGTCGTCATCTCGGTGAACGTCTTCTCGGCGGACGGCGAGAACGACCCCGACATCGCCGCGATGAACGCCAGCAGCGCCGCGCTGCACGTCAGCGACATCCCCTTCGCGGGGCCCGTCGGCAGCGTGCGCGTCGGCCACATCAACGGCCAGTACGTCGTGAACCCGACGGCCACCGAGCTGCGCGAGAGCACGATGGACCTCGTCGTCAGCGGCACCAAGGACGGCATCATCATGGTCGAGGCGGGCTGCCGCGAGGTGAGCGAGGACCAGATCCTCGGCGCCTTCGAGTTCGCGACCCCGCACATCCAGAAGCTGATCGAGCTGCAGGAGGAGCTGCGGAAGCTCATCGGCAAGGCCAAGAAGCCGTTCGACGTCCTGCCGGCCCCGACGAAGATCTACGAGACCCTGAAGTCGAAGTTCCACGCCGACCTGAAGGCCGTGTTCTTCACCAAGAACAAGAAGGCCCGGCAGGACGCGCTGATGGCCGTCCGCCAGAAGGCGATCGAGCACTTCTGTCCCAAGGACGAGTTCGGCGACATCAAGAAGGGCTCCCCGAAGGTGGTCGAGGTGCGCGCGGCCTGGGACAAGCTCATGGACGAGACCGTCCGCGGCTACGTCGTGGACGGGAAGCGCTCCGACGGCCGGGGCCTGGACGACATCCGGCCCATCGACGTCCAGCTCGGCCTCCTGCCCCGCACCCACGGCTCGTCGCTCTTCACGCGCGGCGAGACGCAGGCGATCTGCTCGGTGACCCTCGGCACGGCCGAGGCGGAGCAGCGCGTCGAGGGCCTGGGCGAGGAGTACACCAAGCGCTTCTACCTGCACTACAACTTCCCGTCGTTCTCCGTCGGCGAGACCAAGCCCAACCGCGGGCCCGGCCGCCGGGAGATCGGCCACGGCGACCTGGCGGAGCGGGCCCTGGAGGCGGTCATGCCGCACGCGGACCAGTTCCCCTACACGGTGCGCGTCATCAGCGACGTGCTCGAGTCGAACGGCTCGTCGTCCATGGCGACCGTCTGCGGTGGCTGCGTCGCCCTGATGGACGCGGGCGTGCCGATCAAGGCGCCGGTCGCGGGCATCGCGATGGGCCTGGTGCGCGAGAACGGCAAGGTGGCGATCCTGACGGACATCCTCGGCAGCGAGGACGCGCACGGGGACATGGACTTCAAGGTCGCCGGCACCGAGGCCGGCATCACGTCCCTCCAGATGGACCTCAAGGCCGCGGGCATCCCGCTCGAGGTCACCAAGGAGGCGCTGGGCAAGGCCAAGCTGGCCCGGCTCTTCGTGCTCGGCAAGATGAAGGAGGCGATCTCGGCGCCCCGCACGGCGCTCTCGCCCTTCGCGCCGCGCCTGGTCCAGATCAAGATCGACACCGAGAAGATCGGCCTGGTCATCGGGCCCGGCGGCAAGATGATCCGCGAGATCGAGGCCCAGTCGGGCGCGACCGTGGAGATCGAGGACGACGGCACGGTGACGATCTCCTCGGCCAACCAGAAGTCGCTCGACGTCGCCCAGTCGATGATCGAGGGGCTGACCGAGGACCTCAAGGTCGGGAAGATCTACCCGGGGAAGGTCGTCTCCCTGAAGGAGTTCGGCGCCTTCTGCGAGATCGGCAGCACGGGCCGCGACGGCCTGGTGCACGTGACGGAGATCACGGACGCGTACGTGGCCAACGTCGCGGACTACCTCGAGCTCGGCATGGAGGTCGAGGTGAAGCTCGTGAGCACCGACCCCAGCGGGAAGAGCCGCTTCAGCATCAAGCAGGCGCGCAAGGACCAGAACCTGCCCCCGCTCGGCCCGAGGCCCGGCGTGACGCCGGCGACGGCCCCGGCCGGCGGTGGCGGCGGCGAGGACCGCTTCCGGGCGTCCCGCCCGGGCGGCGACCGTCCGCGGGGCCGCGGCCCCGGCGGCGGCGGGGGGTTCCGCGGCCGGGAATAGCGCCCGAAGAATTTTCGGGACTTCGCGATTTCCGGACGTCCGCGCGGCCGGTCGGGGGCGTATAACTAGGGTACATGCGCCTCGCGGCTCTCCTCCTGCTCGGGCTCCTGCTCAACCCCGATCCGGTCGTCTACCACGGCCGGATGGACGGGGCGAAGAAGCCCGCGGAGCTCGTCGCGGCGGACGTCTTCCGCGAGATCCCCGAGTACAAGAAGATCAAGGACGGCGGTCTCAAGGACGGCGACGCGGAGTACTGGGTGCTGCTGAACAAGGCGAACGAGCGCTTCCGCCAGGCCCTGCGCAAGGTGGCGGACGACGCGAAGTACGACGTCGTCGTGGAGAAGGGCAGCGCGAAGTTCGGATCGGTCCCGCCCGACATCACCCAGCCCGTGATCGGCGCCCTGGACGCGAAATAGCGCCGCCGCAGCAATGATCCTCAGGTCGACGTGGTACGGGGTCCTCGTGTCGGCGCTCCTCCTGGGCGTCCCCGCCGTCGTCCGTCCCCAGGACGCGGCCCCGGCTCCGACCCCCGCCCCGACCCCCGCGCCCCCGGCGCCCGCGCCCAAGGACGACAAGGGCGGCGACATCATCTACGAGAAGGCCCGCTTCGAGAAGGACGGGCGGGTCACCATCTACCTACGCGTCGGCCACCAGCGCGGCCGCCTCCTCAAGGCCATCCTCGAGGGCGTGGTCCTGAACACGCCCGGCAAGCCGCTGCCCGACGTCACCGTCACGCCCAACGCGAACGCGCGGCTCCTCACCGACAAGGGCTGGGTGCTCGAGTCCGAGGAGATGCACCTCATCATCGTGAGCGACCTGAAGGAGAACATCCCCGCGATCGAGGCGGCCCTCAAGGTCCTCGACGTGCCCGACCCCCAGGTCTACATCGAGGGCCGCATCGTCGAGATGCGCTGGGACCGGGACCTCCAGATCGGCCTCGAGGGCGACGGCGGCACCGCGACGCTCTGGTCGCTGAAGCCGGGCTCCGAGTCCTTCCTCAAGGAGATCCGCACCCGCTTCAACCCGACCGAGGCGCTGACCGGCGGCCCCTTCCAGGGCTCGACCTTCCGCTTCCAGCGCTCCAGCGCCCACCAGGGCTCGATCGGCGGGGTCGTCCAGGCCTTCGTCGAGCGCGGCATGGGCGAGATCCTCTCGAACCCGCGCATCATGGTCGAGAGCGGCGACGAGGCCCTCGTCAGCGCGGGCGAGCGCATCCCGTACAGCAAGACGATCCTGATCCCGGGCGGCAGCCAGACCTCCGTCGACTACGAGGAGGCGACCGTCATGCTCAAGGTGCGGCCCCACATCGTCGGGGCGACCAACGTGCACCTCGAGATCGACACGCAGGTCAAGGCGCTCGCCGGCTTCGTGAACTTCCCGACGGGCACGGCGCCGACCTTCACGACGCGCAAGGCGCAGACGAAGGTGACCGTGACGGACGGCGACGAGATCGTCATCGGCGGCCTGCTCCAGAAGGAGAAGTCGCAGGTGCGCCGCGGCATCCCGTTCCTCTCCGACATCCCCATCTTCGGCGTGCTCTTCGGCAAGTACGAGGAGACGGAGTCGGTCCGCGAGATCCTGTTCTTCCTGAAGCCGACGATCATCCAGGGGGAGCGCGGGCCGAGGCGTCCGCTCATCGACCCCGAGCGCCGGCGCTAGGGCGCGGGCGGGGCGGGGGGCGGAGGAGGCTTGACCTCCTCGCCGAGGATCGCGCCGCCGCCGGGGGGCGGCACCGGGCGGTCCCGCCGGCCCTTGGCCAGCTCCATCCGCAGCGTGCGCTCGCCGCCGTGCCGCCGCGTCATCCAGCCGCCGAAGAGGATGATGACGATGAGCAGGAGCGCGGTCCCGGACACCACCCACCCGAAGCCGTACGAGGTCTTCGCGGGCGCCTCCGGGGGCAGGATCCTCAGGTTGCGCACGAGGAGCACGGGCGCGGTGTTCACCGGCACCCGCTGGTCCGCCTCGACGATCGTGCCCTCGTAGCGGTAGAGCCGCAGGAACACGCCCTCGACGTCCACCCAGTCCGTGAAGTACTCCTCGCCGGACCTCGTCTTCGCCGTCGTGAACTTCCCCTCGGGCTTGGTGGCCATGTAGAAGGTCACGGGCACCTTCTGGCCCTGCGGGTTCTCCATGTCGGCGAGGTAGCCCTCGTAGAGCTCGCGCAGCCCGAGCGGCGTCGTCACCGAGACCGGGTTGGTGAAGATGTAGATCAGGCGGCCGCGGAGCCGCACGAACTCGCCGCGGAACTTGCCGGGCTCCTGGGCGAGTTCCTTCGGCTTCACGTTCCGCGAGAGGCGCGTCGCCTGCTCGGGCGGGACCGACGCGACGAGGGCCTGGGCGACGGCGAGGAACTCGGGCGAGTCCCGGTCCACCTTCACGCCGATCTGCTCGGGGCCGTCGCCGAACTTCGAGGCCAGGCGGCGGAACTGCTCGCGCGCCTCCTCGTCGGACCAGGCCTTCGCCTCGGGGCCGGCCGTCGGGGCGGGGGAGGCCGAGGCGTCCTGCGGCGGCAGGCCCTCCTTCATCGGTCCCGCGAGGAAGACCAGGCGGCCCGGCGCGGCGCTCTCGGCGCGCAGGAAGATGCCGTGGGTGTCGATCCAGTCGCCGGGCTTCGCCTCGAGCGGAGCGACCAGGCGCAGGGGCAGGCCGGAGCCGGCCGCCTTGCCGTCCACGAGGATTCGGTCCTGGGCCCGCGACACGGCCTCGACCTGGAGCTTGAGCTTGAGGACGACCCCGCGGCCGCCCGGGGGATCCACGAGCAGCGCCGTCGGGTTGAGCCGCGCGTTCGCGAGCTCGGCGATCCGGTCCCCGGGGAGCTCCTTGGCGACGAAGCCGGATACCGCGGCCAGCGCGGCGGCGTCGATGGGCTCGTCGCCGTCCCGGAGGGGCGTGCAGAGCTCCCGGAGCCGGACGGAGAGCTTGTAGGCGGCGCTCTCGGGGCGCACGCCCGTGGTGACGAGGCGGTTGCGCCGCTCCTCGCGGGCGGTCTCCTTCTGCATCCAGACCTTGAGGGCGAGCATGGCCACGATCAGGAAGGCGAAGGCGCCGAACATGATGTAGAGGCGGCCGTACTCGCGGGGCGAGACGGTCGGGAGCTTGACCTGCTGCACCGGCCCCCCCGCCGACGCGCGGAAGGGGTTGTTGAGATCCATGGGCGGCATCCTATCCCGCCCGTGGAACGCGCGCAATCGCGCTCCGGTTCGCGGGAATTCGGGGGCCGGGCGCAACGTTGCGGATTCGAAGGGCTCTGCTATAGTGGCCCCAGAGCTAAATCCGCGAGGGTCCCATGTTCGAGAAATTCACCGAGCGCGCCCGCAAGGTCATGAGCCTGGCCCGGACCGAGGCGCAGCGGCTCAACAGCGAGTTCATCGGCACCGAGCACATCCTCCTCGGGATCATCCAGGAGGGCGGCGGCGTCGCGGCCAAGGTCCTCAAGAACCTCCAGGTCGACCTCAAGCGCATCCGCCAGGAGATCGAGAAGCTCATCACGCCCTCGACGAGCCCCACGGTCACCCTCGGCCAGCTCCCGTTCTCGCCGCGCGCCAAGCGCGTGATCGAGCTCGCCGGCGAGGCGGCCAGCCAGCTCGGCCACGACGTCATCGGCACGGAGCACCTGCTCCTCGGCCTCCTCAAGGAGAACGAGG
>CAYXGZ010000065.1:0-17878 GCA_964464755.1 uncultured Planctomycetales bacterium | reverse complement strand
CGAGGATCCCGGAGAGCTGCCAGTGGGCGCTGTTCCTGCGCAACCACGACGAGCTGACGCTGGAGATGGTCAGCCCCGAGGAGCGGGAGTACATGCTCTCGGCCTTCGCGGCCTCGCCGGAGATGCGCCTCAACGTCGGGATCCGGCGCCGGCTCTGGCCGCTGCTGATGGGCGGCCGCCGCCAGATCGAGCTCCTTCACGGCCTGATCCTGGGCCTGCCCGGGTCCGCGGTCTTCTATTACGGCGACGAGATCGGGATGGGCGACAACGTGCACCTCGGGGACCGGGGGGGCGTCCGGACCCCGATGCAGTGGTCCCCCGACCGCAACGCGGGCTTCTCCACGGCGGATCCGTCGCTGCTGAACTCGCCGATCATCACGACGCCGGAGTACCACTACGCCGGGAAGAACGTCGAATCGCTCGACCGCCTGCCCACGTCCTTCCTGAACTGGTTCCGCCGCTTCGTCAAGGCGCACCGGGACGTGCGGGCCTTCCGCGGGGCGGGCCTGCGGATCGTGGACGTCGACTCGCCCCGGGTCTTCGCGTTCCTGCGCGAGGCGGGCGGGGAGCGGGTGCTCTGCGTCTACAACCTCTCGCGCTTCGTGCAGCACGCCTCGCTGGACCTGGCGTCGTGCGCGGGGACCGTCCCGGTGGAGATCTTCGGGCAGCGGCCCTTTCCCCGGATCGGAGCGGCGCCCTACGGGCTCGCCCTGGGTCCCCATTCGTTCTATTGGCTCCGCCTGGAGGCGGGGGCCTTGGCGGCGCCCCGGCGGCGGACGCTGCTGTTCGCGTGCCGCTACAACTCCGCGCGCAGCCAGCTTGGCGAGGCGCTGGCGCGCTCGATGGCGGGACCGGGCGTGAGGGTCCTGAGCGCCGGGCTCGAGAAGACGGTCGTCAACGCGGACGTGCTCCGGGTGCTGGAGGAGCGGGGAGTAGACGCCTCCGGCTTGAGCTCGAAGACGTTGTCGAGCCTCGAGTCCGAGGCGGTGGACGACGTGTTCGTGCTGGCGGAGGAGGCCTGGGGCCCCGCCGCGCGGAGCTTTCCCGGCGCGGCGCACCACTACTGGCCGATGGCCGATCCGGTGGCCCAGCCGGACCCGGCCCGGGTGCCGGAGGCGGCGCGGGCCGCCTTCGACGTCCTCTCGCAGCGCGTGGGGTCCTGGATGCGGAAGGAGGACCTGTGTCGTTGAATCTCGCCTTGCGGTCCACGAAGTCGCTGCCGATCGCCGTCCTGGTCGCGTGCCTCGCCGGGCTGGCGACGGGCTACATGGCCTGGCAGCTGATCGAGGCCGAGCGCCGGTCCGGAGCGGAGGACCTCGAGCGCCGCTCGAGCCTGCTGGCGCTGAGGCTGACGCCGGTGGCGACGCAGGCCCTGGAGCTCCCGGAGGCCGACGTGCCCGGCGTGCTGGGGCACCGCCTCGACGGCCACGGGCAGCTGGAGGGCCTGGCCCTGCTGCGGAAGGACGGCTCGGTCCTGGCCGCGAACCCCGAGCTGGGCGAGTTCTTCGAGTCGCTGAGGCCGGCGCTCCGGTCCGAGCTGGACCGCCGGATGCTCGCCGGCCGCTTCCTCCGGCAGGGGGCCCGGCACGTGTACGTGCACGTGCAGCCGTTGGCGACGGGGTCCATCGTGGTGATCCACGACGCGTCGTACCTCGACGAGCGGGCGACGCACGGCCTGCTGCGGGCGGCCTTCTGGGTGATGATCGTCGTGCTCGGCGTGACGGTGGCGATCGTCGGATTGAGCTGGTTGGTCTACGACGGCCCGCTTCGCCGCCTGGCCGCGTGGATGAAGGAACTGCGGATGGGGGACCCCTCGGTGGCGCCCCCGGGGGGGATGCCGGTGCTGACGCTGTTCGAGGAGAGCCAGCACCTGGCGGCGTCCTTCCGGGCCGCGCGGACCAGCAACTGGATGAAGTCCCGGGACGTCGTCAAGCACGACAAGGTCTGGACGAAGGAGCGGCTGGCGGCGCACGCGACGCACTGCCTGGGCCACGACCCGCTGGTCGTGCTCAGCAACCGCGAGCCGTACATGCACCAGCTGAAGGACGGCCGGATCACGGCGATCGTCCCGGCGAGCGGCATGGTGACGGCGCTGGAGCCGGTGCTCGAGGCCTGCGGCGGGCTCTGGGTGGCCCACGGCTCCGGGTCGGGGGACCGGGAGTCGAGCGACTCGAAGGGCCGGCTGTCGGTGCCGCCCGGCGACCCGCGCTACACGCTGAAGCGCGTGTGGCTGACGCCCGAGCTGGAGAAGGGCTACTACTACGGCTTCTCGAACGAGGGGCTCTGGCCGCTCTGCCACCTGGCGCACGAGCGGCCGGTGTTCCGGGCGGCCGACTGGGAGCACTACGTGGGGGCGAACCGGCAGTTCGCGGAGGCGGCCCTCGACGAGATCGGCTCGGGGAACGCGATGGTCTGGATCCAGGACTACCACCTGGCGCTGGTGCCGAGGATGCTCAGGGAGCGGCGGCCGGAACTGCGGATCGGGATCTTCTGGCACGTGCCCTGGCCGACGGCGGAGTCCTTCAACACCTGCCCCTGGGGGCGGGAGATCGTCGAGGGGATGCTCGGCGCGGACGTGGTCGGCTTCCACCTCCAGCAGCACTGCAACAACTTCCTCGACACGGTGGACCGGGTCGTGGAGGCGAAGCTGGACTGGGATCATTTCGCGGCGGAGCTCGGGGGGCGGCGCTCCCTCGTGCGGCCGTTCCCGATCAGCGTCCAGGGGTGGGCGGAGCGGGACGTCCCGAAGAACGCGGAGCTGGAGGCGCAGGTCAAGGACCTGCGGGAGCGGCACGCGATCCGCGGGTCGGTGCTGGGCGTGGGCGTGGACCGGGTGGACTACACCAAGGGGCTGCCGGAGCGTTTCCGGGCCGTGCGGCGGCTGCTCGAGAAGCACCCGGAGCACCGGGGGAAGTTCACGTTCGTGCAGCTGGGGGCGCCGAGCCGGACGGACATCAAGCGCTACCGGGACCTGGGGACGGAGCTGCAGGCGCTGGCCGACTCGATCAACGCGGAGTTCGGGGCCGACGGCTGGCAGCCGATCCGGCTGCTCGTGGCCCACCACGACGCGTCGACGGTGCACGCGTTCCTCTCGATGGCGTCGATGTGCGTGGTGAGCTCGCTGCACGACGGGATGAACCTGGTGGCGAAGGAGTTCGTGTCGGCGCGGACGCGGGGGGACGGGGTGCTAGTCCTGTCGCAGTTCGCGGGGGCCTCGCGGGAGCTGGCGGAGGCCCTGATCGTGAACCCGTACGACGAGGAGGCGTTCGCGGACGCGCTGCACGCGGGGCTGGTGATGGACGCGGCGGAGCAGGCACGGCGGATGACGTCGATGCGGCGGGCGGTGGAGGAGAACAACGTCTACGCCTGGGCGGCGGGCTTCCTCACGGAGCTGAGCCAGGGCCGGAAGTCTCCCGCTCCGACCCCGACGCCGACGCCGGTGCCGGCGGACTAGGGTCGCTCAGGGCACCTCGCGTCGAGGGAAGGCGATGCTTGCACCGAGGGAGTGACCGCCCCGCAGGGGGAGCGAGTCGAAGTGGTGGGCACGGGGAGACTCGAACTCCCACGCCTTGCGGCATACGCCCCTCAAACGTACGTGTCTGCCAATTCCACCACGTGCCCACGTCTGGAGGTGAGGGGACATCTAGATACCGCTGCCGGGCGGGGATTGCAAGCGGTTTCCTCGGAGGTGTGGGGTGGTCCCGGGGATCTTTTTGGGTACCGACCGAGACTTGGATCCCCCCGGCCGACCGCGCCAGAAACGGAGCGGGCCCCGGGACCCCACGGTGCTCCATCCTCGCGGGACGGCATGACCGCCCCATGAGGGGTGGATTAGAAACTTCTCATCAAAACCGGACGTCGATCCCCGCCAGCGGGCCCCCGAGCTGCAGTTCCGTCGCCGTCCGCCCCTCCGTGCGCCTCCAGGGGTCCTCGAAGGTCCGGTACGTCGCCGTCACCCAGCGGTAGCCCAGGAACACCGACACCCGCTCGCTCACGTCCTGCGTCAGCGTCAGGCGGAAGTCGGTCTGCGAGATGGTCTGGCCGCCCAGGTTCACCGGAACGGTCTGGAAGAGGTCGATCTTCAGCGCGCCCGAGTACGGGCTCCAGAACCCGATCGTGATCCCCGCGGCCGGCGCCGCCCAGCCCCGCTCCCCCTCCGCCGTCTCGCCCTCCAGCCGGCCCGGCAGCTCGAGCGAGCTGCGCGTCTGGTCCAGCGACGCGCCCAGGTGCACCGCGAGGTCGAACCACGCGTCCCGCCGGAAGCCGAAGAGCCGCTTCGAGTAGCCCGTGAAGAGGTGCGTCCACGACTGGTCGACCTCGAACCCGTCGCCCTCCGACACGGCCACGCCGTCCAGCGAGCCGGCCTCGGAGAAGCGGCCCCGGTCCTGGATGCGGATCCCGAGCAGCCGCACGAGCACCGACTGGTCCGGCGAGATGGGGAACTCGAACGCCGCCTCGAGGCCCGGGGCGAGCTCGTCCGAGTCGTGCACCTTGCCCAGGTCGAGGTCCAGGCGGCCGGCGGGCGTCGAGAGCGCGCTTTTCCCGCGGGCGGCGACCATGAGCCCGGCCAGCGTGGCCTGCATCGGGGGCAGGTCGTCGGCCCCCGGGGGCAGGCCGAGGCGGACGAAGCGCATCATGGCCTCGTAATCGAGCGGGGGGCGCGTCGGCCAGAGGGTCTCGTCGGCCAGGCGCCGCGCGGGCCGGGGGGCCGGGGCGTCGTCCAGCTCGGTGACCGCGGGTTCCGGCGACGCCGGGGCGGGCGGGGGGATCTCGATGCGCGGGATCTCGGGCCGGGGCGGTTCGGGGGCGGGCGTCGGGGCCTCCGGGATCGGGGCCGGCTCGAGCGGCGGGGGCTCGGGGGCGGGGGCCGCGGGCGCCGGCGCGGGGGCCGGGGGCGGCGGCGCCGCCGGGCGGCCGAAATCGACGACCCGGAAGGCGAGGTCCGGCGTCGGGGCCGGCGCTTCCGCGGGCGAGCTGTGCGGGGCGAGGCCGACGAGCCCCAGGGCGAGGACGGCGCCGACCGCGCAGACGACGGGGGCCTCGCGGACCGAGGCGCGGTGCTCGTGGCGCTTCCACGCGGGGGCGCCGCGGCCGGGCCCGGCGAGCAGGCGGACCAGGAGCCAGGCCTGGATGGCGAGGACGACCAGCACGGCCCCGAGGACGGCGGCGTGGATGGACCCGCCCGGGCCTCCCTCGCGCAGGCGCCCGGCCTGGAGCACGGCCGCGGTCGCCGTCGCGGCGGCCGAGCCGCCGAGGACGACCAGCCGTCGGAACCACCAGGCGCGGTGGGCGCGGGCCCGCCGGGGCATCGGGGACCTCCCGGGTTGGGACGAGGGGACCATCCTAGCAGACGAGGCCCGCCTTTACTCCCCTTCGCGCATCCGGTTCAATGGGGCCATGCGCATCCTCGTCGTCGAGGACGAGAAGAAGCTCGCCGGGTTCATCAAGCGGGCCCTTGCCGAGGACTCCCACGCCGTCGACGTCCGCCACGACGGGGAGGAGGGCGCCTACCTGGCCACCAGCGAGCCCTACGACCTCGTCCTCCTCGACCTCATGCTCCCCAAGAAGGACGGCCTGTCCATCCTCAAGGAGATGCGGGCCGCCAAGGTGGCCACGCCCGTCCTCATCCTCAGCGCCCGGGGCGAGGTGAAGGATCGCGTGAAGGGCCTCGACCTCGGCGCCGACGACTACCTCGCCAAGCCCTTCTCCCTCGACGAGCTCAAGGCCCGGGTCCGCGCCCTGCTGCGCCGGGGCGGCGAGGGGCCCGCCTCGGTCCTCAAGATCGGCGACGTGACGATGGACCTCATCGCCCGCGAGGTGCGCCGCGGCGACGAGCCCGTCCGGCTCACCAACCGCGAGTTCGCCCTCCTCGAGTACCTGATGCGCAACCCGAACCGGGTCCTGACCCGCACCTCCATCGCCGAGCACGTCTGGGACTACAACTTCGACTGGGAGAGCAACGTCGTCGACGTGTTCGTGAACTACCTCCGCCGCAAGCTCGAGGGGGAGGGCCGCCCCAAGCTCATCCACACCGTCCGGGGCGTCGGGTACCAGCTGAAGGAGCCGGATGCTCCGGTCGATTAAGTCCCGCCTCACGCTGCTCTACGTCGCGATCCTCGCGGCGATCCTCGTGGCGTTCGCCGGCTCGCTCTACGGCGCGGCGCGCTGGGAGCTGCGCCAGGGCTTCGACGAGCAGCTGCAGCGCGAGGCCCGGGCCTTCCTCGAGACCTGGACCGCGCTCGGCCCGTCGCCCGAGTCCGCCCGGCTCGACGCGCTCCTGCGGGACCTCGGCGCCGCCGCGGAGGTCGTCGACGGCTCCGGCGTCCGGCTCTACTCCTCCGGGCCCGCGGACCTCCGGCCCCTGCTCGGCCCGGACCGCGCCCTCCTGCGCGTCGAGGCGGGCGGCTCGACCTGGCGCTACGCGGTCCTCCGGGCCCGCGACGCGTCCGGCGCCTCGGCGACCGTCTGCTTCGGGCGCGACGAGGCGGTCTGGCGCGACCCGCTGCGGCGCCTGCTCGTCTTCTTCGCGGGCTTCATCCCCGCCGTGCTGCTCATCGCCTGGTACGCGGGCCGCGTCTTCGTCCGCGGGGCCCTCGCCCCGGTCGACGCGCTGCGCCGGCGGGCCGCCTCCATCGCGGGCGCGAACCTCTCGGACCGCATCCCCGTGCCCACGACGCGCGGCGAGATCCGCGACCTCGCCATCACGCTCAACGACATGCTCGGCCGCCTCGAGCGCTCCTTCGTCCAGGTGAACGCCTTCACGTCCAACGCCTCGCACGAGCTCAAGACCCCGCTGGCCAACCTGCGCAGCGAGATCGAGCTCGCGCTCGGCGGGAGCCCCGACGCGGAGTCCTCCCAGCGCCTCCTCGCGAGCATCGCCGAGGAGGTCTCGCGCATGACGCGCATCGTGGAGAACCTCCTGCTCCTGGCCAAGCTGGACAGCCGCCAGGCCTCGCTGAAGCAGGAGCCGGTGGACCTCTCGGCGCTCGCCGCCGAGGCCGTCGAGGCGATGGAGGTGCCCGGCGAGGCCCGCGGCGTGAAGGTGCGCGCCGGGATGATCGCCCCGGGCGTCGTCGTGAAGGGCGACGCCGTGTCGCTGCGCCGGGTCCTGCTGAACCTCCTCGAGAACGGCGTGAAGTACAACCGCGAGGGCGGCGAGGTGAAGCTCTCGGTCTGGGCCGAGGACGGCTCCGCGCGGGTCGAGGTGGCCGACACCGGCGCCGGCATCCCCGCGGAGAGCGTCCCCCGGCTCTTCGACCGCTTCTTCCGCGTCGACGAGGGGCGGGGCCGCTCGGCCGCGGACCCCGTCGGCGGGCACGGCCTGGGCCTGTCGATCTCGCGCTCGCTGGTCGAGGCGCACGGCGGCCGCATCACCGTCTCGTCCACCGAGGGGGTCGGCAGCACGTTCTCGATCTCCCTGCCGCGGTAGATATTGCCAGCCGCGGCGGGCGGCCCTACGATACGGCGCCATGAGCCCCCGCTCGCCCCTCTCGGCCCGCGCGCTGGCCGTCGGGGAGTCCGCGACGCTGGCGGTCGCCGACAAGGCCGCGAAGATGAAGGCGTCCGGGCTGGACGTCGTGACGTTCGGGGCGGGCGAGCCGGACTTCGAGACGCCCGACCACATCAAGCGGGCCGCGATCGAGGCCCTCGCCAAGGGCTACACCCGCTACACGCCCTCCTCGGGCATCCCCCAGCTCCGGGCCGCCGCCGCGGAAATGTTCCGCCGCGAGCTGGGCGTGTCCTACGACCCCGCCCAGGTCCTCGTGTCCTGCGGCGCGAAGCACTCCATCTACAACGTGATGCACGCGCTGCTCGACCCGGGCGACGAGGCGATCATCCCCGCGCCCTACTGGACGAGCTACCCGGAGATGGTGAAGACGGCCGGGGGCGTGCCCAAGGTGCTGCCGACCCCGGAGTCGGGCGGCTTCAAGCTGACGCCGGCGCTGCTCGAGGCCGCGATCGGCCCGAAGACCCGGCTCCTCGTGCACTGCAGCCCGACGAACCCGACCGGCGTGGTCTACACCCGGAAGGAGGTCGAGGCGCTCGCGGAGGTCGTCGTGCGGCGCGGCCTCCGGGTCGTGTCCGACGAGGTCTACGCGAAGATGGTCTACGGCGGGGCGAAGCACGTCTCGATCGCCTCGGTGTCGAAGGAGGCGGCGGCGGGCACCGTCGTCGTCACGAGCTGCTCGAAGACCTACGCGATGACGGGCTGGCGGGTCGGCTTCGCCGCGGGCCCCCTCGACGTCATCGAGGGCGCGGGCCGCATCCAGGGCCAGGCGACGTCGAACCCGAGCTCGGTGTCCCAGTACGCCGCGCTCGCGGCGCTCGAGGGCGACCAGGGCTGCGTCGCGGCCATGGTGGCGGAGTACGCCCGCCGGCGGGACTACATCGTCGGCCGCCTCAAGCGCATCAAGGGCTTCACGCTCGTCGAGCCCTCCGGCGCCTTCTACGCCTTCCCCAACGTGTCGTCGTACTACGGCCGCTCGCACCAGGGCCGGCCCGTGACGGACTCCACGACCTTCTGCTCCGCGCTGCTCGAGGACGCGCTCACCGCGTTCGTGCCCGGCGCGGCCTTCGGCGACGACCGGCACGTCCGGATCTCCTACGCGACGACGATGGAGAACCTCGCGACCGGCCTGGACCGGCTCGAGAAGTTCCTCGGCGAGCTGTCCTAGTTCATGGCCGAGGAGGCCCGCGTCCGGAGCTCGCCCGCCGTGGCGCTGCGCGTCTTCGACTACAGCGAGACCAGCCAGGTCGTCCACCTCTACGCCCGGGAGTTCGGCAAGATCCACGCCATCGCCAAGGGCTCCAAGCGCAAGAAGAGCGCGTTCCACGGGCCCTTCGACGTGCTCGTCCTCTACGACGTCCAGCGCATGGAGAAGACGCCGGGGACGCTGGACCTGCTGGTGGGGGCGGAGTCCGTGCGCGACTGGCGCCCGCTGCGCGCCGACTGGCCGCGCTTCGCCGTGGCGTCGTACGGCGCGGACCTGGTCGACGAGGCGACGCCCGAGGCGCTGCCGCAGCCCGCGCTCTTCGACGTGCTGACGGGCTTCCTCGACGCGCTGGAGTCGGGGGCGCCTCTGGCGGACGCCCTCTTCCGCTTCGAGGCCCGGGCGCTCGACCAGCTCGGCCACTTCCCGCGGATCGCGGAGTGCGGGGCCTGCGGGAAGCCGCCCTCGGGGCCCGAGTCGTGGTACAGCCCGCGGGACGGCGGGATCCGCTGCACGACCTGCCCGCCCGCGGACGCGGCGCGGGTGCTCGTGAAGCGGATCGTGCTCGACGGGCTGGCGGCCTTCCAGGCCGGGAAGCCCTTCCGGATCGGGGCCTACGCGGGCTTCGTCCCGGAGCTGCGGCGGCTGCTCGACCTGCACCTGAAGTGGGTGCTCGACCGGGAGCCGAAGACCCTGCGCTTCCTCCGCGACGCGCTGCCGGGCAGCTGATCAGGGCATCGAGAGGGTGATCGCCCCCGCGGTCGCCACGGCGTCCACCTCGAGCTCGACGGTCCAGGTCCCGGCCGCGCCCGCGTGCGAGTCGCCCGAGTAGAGCCCCACGAAGATCGCCAGGTTCGTGCGGTCCAGCACGAGCACCCCGTCGCCGTCCCAGATCCGGATCCGCACGACGCCCAGCGAGATCGCCGAGACGTCGTCGACGTGCACGGAGCCCGCGGGCCAGCCGGCCCGGTACGTGAAGGTCGTGTCGAGCGCGTAGGAGCCCGCGATCGTGATCTCGTCGTCGAGGTCCTGCGTGTCCGCCTCGAGCGTCAACGCCCCGATGGCGAGGATGGACTCGAAGGTGAGCTCGAGGGTCCAGGTCCCGGGCGCGCCGCCGGGCGCCGTCACGGCGTCGATCGCGCCCATGAGCCCGCCGCGGTACGTGTTGTCGTGGACGACCGTGCCCGCGTCGTCGCGGACCACGAGGCGGAGGGAGCCGCCCGAGATGCCCGCGATGACGAGGTTGGCCTGGCCGGCGCTGCAGGACCAGTCGTAGTCGCGGCGGCCGTCGGAGACGACGCCGATCGGCACCACCGTGAAGGAGTCGTCCGAGTTGACGACGACGGGGTCGATGCGGACCGGGACGCCGGCGACGCCGCCGTCGTGGCCGTCGGCTCCGCAGGCGGCGGCCCAGAGGGGGAGCAGGAGCAGGAGGCGTTTCATCTCCTGAACCCAGCGTCCGGGCGGGGGGCGGGTTCGCTCAGGCGTCGACCTGGATCTCGAGCAGGTCCCCGGGGGTCCCGAACCACGCGACGCCGTCCTGGACCATGCGCCACTGGAAGGGGTGACGGCCGGGGAGCCGCGGGGTGATCGTGAACGCGAAGATCCTGTCGCCGCCGGGCGGGACGACCTCGCCGGGATCCAGTTCGACCCGGTGGGGGCCCCAGAGGTCTCCGTCCTGGGGCTTCCAGAGGCCCAGCCGGAACGCCCCCGCGTGGGTCCACGGGATCCCTCCCGGGTTGCTCATCTGGATCCGGACGGCCGCGGGGCGGCCGACCCTGAGGAAGAGGGGCACGAGCTGGGTGACGAAGGCGGCCTCGAGGGATTCGACCCGCTCCACGCGCACTCGGAGCAGCGGCGTGGGGTCGCCGAACCAGGCGACGTGCTCCCGGACCATGCGCCACTGGAAGTCGTGGAACCCGGTCCGCCGGGGAGCGGCGGCGTCGAAGGAGAAGTCGTGACTGGCGCCCGGGGGGACGACGACGCCGGGAGGCAGGGCCACCCGGCCGAGCCCGAAGGTCTGCCCGTCCTGGGGGGACTGGGATCCGAGGAGGACGGCGTCCGCCGCGGTCCAGGGCCGGGTGCCGTCGTTGCGCATCCGGATCCGGACCGGGTAGAGGCGCCCGCCGACCATGACCGGGGGGACCTCCTGGGAGAGGAAGCGGGCGTCCAGCTCGGACATCGGGCGTATGATACCCCCGTGAACCGCGGCGCGCTGCTCCTCCTGCTTCTCCTCGCCCCCCAGGACCCTCAGAAGCCCGGGTTCACGAACGTGGCCGCCGAAGCGGGGATCGCGAAGATCCCCGCGGGGCGCGCGGCGTTCGTCGACTTCAACGCGGACGGCGCGGTCGACCTCGTGCTCGACAAGAAGGTCTTCCTCGCCAACGACAAGGGGGCCTTCCGCGACGCCACGGGCTCGACCGGCCTGCCGGCGGGAGACCCGTCGCTGCTGCTCTGGGGCGACGTGGACGGCGACGGGGACCTGGACCTCTTCCGGGGCGAGAACGTCGACGTGGCCAAGGACGACGGGCGGCGCAGCTCGATCTGGCTGAACGACGGGAAGGGCGCGTTCGCGAAGGTCGCGAAGTCCGGCGTCGAGGAGCCCGCGGCGACGACCTGCGCGGCCTGCTTCCTCGACTACGACCGCGACGGGAAGCCCGACCTCTACGTCGGCAACTGGTACCGCGAGTACGGGGCGAACTACGTCTGCCACCCGAGCCGGCTCTACAAGGGCGCCGGCGACGGGCGCTTCGTGGACGTGACCGAGGCGGCCGGGCTGCTCGGCAAGGCGACCGAGGGCGCGCGGGACAGCGCCCGGCCCGTGTACGGCGTCGCGGCCGCCGACTGGAACAACGACGGCTGGACCGACCTCCTCGTCTGCGCGTACGGGCGGCAGTGGAACCAGCTCTTCAAGAACCGGGGCGACGGGACCTTCGAGGACGTCGCCGAGGCGACCGGCTTCGACGGCGACGAGGACCGCAGCGGCAAGTACCCGGCCGCCGCGCGCGAGCACCCGCGGCTCAAGGACCTCGTCGACGAGAAGCCCTTCCGCTCGAACGGGAACACCTTCGACGTCGCGATCGGCGACTACGACAACGACGGCGACCTCGACGGCTTCCTCGCGGAGATCACGCACTGGTGGGCGGGCCCCTCGAGCGACCGCTCGAGCCTGCTGACGAACCTCGGCGCGGAGAAGGGCTGGGCGTTCCGGCGGGACGCCGACGCGATGCCCCGGAAGCACGAGGGCGATCGCTGGAACCAGGGGGACCTCTTCGCGACCTGGCTGGACCACGACAACGACGGCCGGCTCGACCTGCTGCTCGCCTCGGGGGACTACCCGGACCGGCAGGAGCTCCGGCTCTTCCGCCAGAAGCCGGGCGGCGGCTTCGAGGACGTCACGGCGGCGGCCGGTTTCGACTGGGAGGGCGCGGGGCAGCTCAGCGTGACGGACTACGACGGCGACGGCGACGTCGACATCCTCGTCGGGCGCAGCTTCCACCGCCTGCCGCCGGAGAAGACGAAGGACCGCGTGCCGGCGGCGGGGCTGTTCCGCAACGACCTGGCGAACGGGAACGGCTGGATCGAGTTCGAGGGCGCGCCGGTCGGGACGCGGATCTCGGTGCTCGCCGGCGGCGTGCGGCAGGTCCGCGAGGTCCGGGCCGGCGAGGGCCACGCGGGGCACTGGAACCCGCCGCTGCAGCACGTGGGGCTCGGCGCCGCGGCGAAGGTGGACGAGCTGTCGATCCGCTGGCCGGACGCGAAGTCGACCGTCGAGATCCACAAGGACCTGGACGCCCGGAGGATCTACGTCCTGAAGCCGGGGTCCCCCCCGATCGCGAGGAAACCATGAAGCGCCTGCTGCCCGTCGTCCTGCTGGCCCTGGCCGGGGTGGGATTCCAGGATCCCGCGGCCGACAAGGCGAAGATCGCCCGGCTGATCGAGCGCCTCGACGCCGACACGGTGGAGGCGCGGGACGAGGCCGAGGCGGAGCTGCTGAAGATCGGCGAGCCCGCGCTGCCCCAGCTGAAGGAGGCCGGCGCGTCGGAGCGGCCGGAGATCCGCGAGCGCGCGAAGCGGCTGGTCGCGAAGCTGGAGCCCCGGGTGCCGGAGGCGGAGCTCGTGAAGCTGGCGGCCTCGCTGGAGGAGCTCGTCCTCAAGGCGAAGAGCGCGGAGTCGCTCGCGGGCGACCTGCGGAAACTGCTGCGGGAATTCGCGGAGCGCCACGCGCCCAAGGTGGGGACGGAGGTCTTCCGGACCCGCGACGGGAAGATGCTGGCGATCGCGCTGGGCGCCGCGGCGACGGACGGCGATCACGCCCCGGCGACGTCCCTCGACGCGGAGGCCCGCTGGGTGATCTCGGTGGCGGGGCCCGGCGAGGTCCTGAAGGGGGAGAAGCTCCCGAAGGGGGGCGACGCGGTCTTCCTGGGCGGCGCCGGCGACGCGACCGCGAGGAGCAAGACCGGGATCGCCATCGCGCTGGCGGGGGACGGCGCGGTGCTGGGAAAGGCGGGCGGCGGGGCGGGCGGGGACGCCGAGGCGGCCTCCCCCCATTACGGGATCGCGCTGGCGGGCCTGGATCGCACGGGCATGATCGAGCCGCCGATGAACGGGGAGGCGAAGGGGAACGGGACCCTGGAGGCGGCGCGGAAGCACCTCGGGTCGGGGAAGTGAGTCGAGGCGGCTACTTCGCCGGCTTCTCCGTCCACTTCTTGAGCAGCGCCTCGCGGGCCGCGTCGTCCGCGGGGATCTCGCGCTTCCCGCCGGCCTGGGACTCGAGCCGGGCCGCGGCGTAGTCCGCCACGCGGGCCTCGGGGGCGCCCTCGACGCGCAGCCGCCGCGCGTCCTTGAGGCGCTCCGCCACGGCCTTCGCGTCGAGCGTCCCCGGCGCGGTCCAGAGGATCCAGGCCACGAGCCCGGCGTCCTTGTTCGCCAGCAGCGCCGACAGCACGCGCGAGGAGCGGGCGGGAGCCAGGTCCGGCCGGCACGCGGCGCGGGCCACGAGGAAGGCGGCGGGGAAGCGGTCGCCCGCGTGGTCCGCGAGGAACTTCGCGAGCTCCTTCTCGTTCATCACGCGCAGCAGCGCCTCGGCGGACTCCGGCGTCGCCGCGGCGCTCATGGTGAGCTTGTGGGCCGCGAGCAGGACGAGGAGGCGGTCCTTGGACTCGTCGGTCGAGCCCTCGGGCTGCTCCCAGAGCCGGCCGAGCGCCCGCAGCGCGACCGGCTCCTCGGTCTCCGTGTAGTACTTGAGCACGGCCGGGGCCGCGGCCCGCGCCCCGCAGGCGCCGAGCGCGCCGAGGGCCACGCGCGCCACGTCGGGGCCGCCGGGGCCGAGCAGGGAGTCCGCGCGCTTCGCGAGCAGGTCCGCCGCGCCCGCCACCCGGCTCTCCTTGAGCAGGAGCAGGCCGCGCATCTGCAGCGTCCGGTTGTCCGAGGCGACGAAGCGGCCGACGCGGTCGAGGTCGCGGGGGGCGAGGTGCTTCGCGGCCGCCAGGATCGCGGCGAGGGCCGGGACCGGGGTCTCGAGCTCGACGACGTCGAGCAGGGCGCCGACGTGCTCCGGCCGGGCCGACGCGGCGAGGTGGGCGAGGGCGCGCTTCTTGTCGTCCTCCGACTTCCAGGAGGCGCGGCCCCGGACGGCCTCGGCGACGGCGTCCGCGGCGGCGGCGTCCTCGACGCCCTTGAGGTCGGGGCACTCGCCCCGGCGGATCGCGGTGACGCGGGCGGCGGAGGCCGGGTCCGAGGGGAGCGACGAGCACGCGGCGAGGAGGAGCAGGGCGGGGAGGAGCTGTTTCATGATCCGAGGAAGGTACCTCCGGAGCGGCCGGGATTGAAGCGTTACAATCCCGGGGTGAGCTTCCGCCGCCTCCTGGCCCTCGACCTCGCGCTGCTGGGACTGATGATCCTGGCGAGCCGGGCGGCGCTGCTCGTCCACGAGGCGTTGGGGCACGGGCTGACGGGGTGGTGGCTCGGCGCGGAGCGGCTCGTGATGCGGCTCTCGCCGCTGGGCGGGGGCTACGTCGCGGCCTGGTTCCCGGGCGGCCGCTTCCCGACGGGCGCGGGGCGGGTCCTGTTCCTGCTCGGCGGGATCGGGCTGAACGTGGCCACGGGGCTGCTCGCGGGCTGGCTCGCGGTCCGCAAGGTCCGGCGGGGCGGGCTGCGGCAGGCCTTCCTGCTGATGTACGCGGCGGGCTCGGTGGGGCAGGCGCTCTGGTACGTCGCGCTGGGCTTCTGGCACGGCGAGGGCGACCCGGAGGGCTTCGTGTCGGGGCCGGCCGCGATGGAGTCCGCGCGCTGGATGTGGATCCTGCCCGTGGCGCCCGTCGGCCTGGCGGCCTGGGCGGCGGGCCGGGCCTGGCTGGGCTTCCTCGCGGCGCACGTCGAGCTCGGGAGCGCCGCGCGGCGCCTCGGCTGGGGGCTCGGGACGATCGGCCTCGTGACGGCCGTCTACCTCGGGCTCTGGGCGCTGGCCTGGGACTCGCGGATGGAGACGACGCTCGCCGAGCGGCGGGTCGAGCGCGAGGTCACGAGGCGGCTGCGGGCGACGCCGTCTCCGACCCCGGTTCCGACGGCGCTCCCGAGCGCGGCGCCGGCGCCGTCGAGGACGCCGGCCCCGCCTCCGGTGGAGAAGATCCGGGAGGAGGTCCGGCGCTCGCAGCCGTTCCCGTGGGCGGCGCTGGCGATGGTCGTCGCGGGGCTGGCGGGGGGCGCGGCGGCGCTGCGGAGGCCGCCGGCGGTGGCGGAGCCGGTGGCGATCCCGGCCTGGGCGCTGGCGCTGCCGCCGGTGCTGGCCGGCCTGGCGGTCGGCGCGATCGCGCTGCTCTAGGAAAAGGAAAACCCCCGGGGTTTCCCCCGGGGGTTTCCGGAAACCCGCCCGGTTACGAACAGCCCATCGTGTTGCCGCCGTTCATCCTCCTTCGCGCGGGCCGGTGCCTGCGCTCCGGAGGACGAGTGCACTTCAGTCCCGGTTCCTACTTACGAACAGCCCATCGTGTTGCCGCCGTTCATCCTCCTTCGCGCGGGCCGGTGCCTGCGCTCCGGAGGACGAGTGCACTTCAGTCCCGGTTCCTACTTACGAACAGCCCATCGTGTTGCCGCAGTTCATGCACTTGTAGCACACGCCGTTGCGGACGGTGACGTGGCCGCAGATGTTGCAGAAGGGGGCGTCGCCCATCATGGTCGAGAGGTGCTCGCTGAGCACGTCCATGTGCCCGGCGTCGGCGCCCTCGTCCTCGTGGCCGCCCCCGACCTCGTCCTCCGCGTGCGGCTCGCTTTCGCGGTCGGCGCGGACGTCGGCGGACGCGGCCTCGAACAGGTCCGCCGACGCGGGGCTAGGGTTTGCGGCTTCCTCCTTCGAGCGGTCGATGACCGCGGTATCCCTGCCGGTGATCTTGCTCGACGAGTTGAACCCGTCGACCGGCTTCACCTGGGCGAAATCGGCCATGCCCAGGTACTCCAGGGCCAGGACGCGGAAGACGTAGTCGACGACGCTGGTGGAGAACTTGATGTTCGGATGGTCGACGGGGCCCTGGGGCTCGAAGCGGGTGAAGGTGAAGCAGTCGACGTACTCCTTGAGGGGGACGCCGTACTGCAGGCCCAGGGAGACGGCGATGGCGAAGCAGTTCATCATCGAGCGGAAGGCGGCGCCCTCCTTGTGCATGTCGATGAAGATCTCGCCGAGGGTGCCGTCGTCGTACTCGCCGGTGCGGAGGTAGACCTTGTGGCCGGCGACGCGGGCCTCCTGGGTGAAGCCGCGGCGCTTGCGGGGGAGGCGGATGCGGCGCAGGCCCTCGAAGGCGGCCGTGGGGCTGACCGGGTCGCCGACGGTGGTCGGCAGCTGGGTGGCCTGGACGTCGACGCGGTCGTCCTTCTTCTCCTCCTTCTTGGCCTTGGTGGAGAGGGGCTGGCTGGCCTTGCAGCCGTCCCGGTAGAGGGCGACGGCCTTGATCCCGAGCTTCCAGCTCTCGAGGTAGGCCTGCTTGATGTCCTCGACGGACACGTCGTTGGGCATGTTGATCGTCTTGGAGATCGCGCCGGAGATGAAGGGCTGGACGGCGCCCATCATCTTGATGTGGCCCATGTGGTGGATGAAGCGGGTGCCATGGGAGCCGCAGACGTTGGCGCAGTCGAAGATCGGGAGGTGCTCGTCCTTGAGGCCGGGGGCGCCCTCGATGGTCATCATGCCGCAGATCTTGAGGTTGCTGGTCTCGATCTCCTCGGGGGTGAAGCCGAGCTCGGCGAGGAGGTTGAAGCCGGGGGCGGCGGCCTTCTCGGCGAGGCCGAGGCGCTTGAGGGCCTCCTCGCCGATCGCGTGGGCGGAGAAGGCGTGGTTGAGGTCGAAGACCTTGGGGAGCTGCTTCTCGACGCGGGCGATCTCGTCGGCGGTGAGGCCCTTGTCGAGGAGGCGGCGGGCGTTGACGGCCGAGCCGTTCTGCAGGGTGTTGGAGCCGACGACGTAGTCGACGATGGCCTTGCCCTGGGCGGGGGGGTAGCCCAGCCGCCGGAGGGCCTCGGTGACGGAATCGTTGACGATCTTGAAGTAGCCGCCGCCGGCGAGCTTCTTGAACTTCACGAGGGCGAAATCGGGCTCGACGCCGGTGGTGTCGCAGTCCATGAGCAGGCCGATCGTGCCCGTGGGGGCGAGGACGGTGGTCT
The DNA here is from genome assembly GCA_964464755.1 of uncultured Planctomycetales bacterium. GTDB lineage: Bacteria > Planctomycetota > MHYJ01 > MHYJ01 > JACPRB01 > CAYXGZ01. The sequence goes on along the minus strand of CAYXGZ010000065.1, from coordinate 515 downwards.
GGGCGTTGCGGTAGCCGTGGAGCTCGCCGAGGGCGACGGCGTCGTCCCAGTCCTCGCGGGCGGCCTTGACCAGGTACGCGGGGGCGAGGTCCTCGCCGATGCGGCGGGACGCGTCGCGGTGCATCCGCATGACCTTGAGGAAGGGCTCGCGGTTCTTCGCGAAGCCGGCGAAGGGGCCGACGGCGCGGGCGATCTCGGCGCTCTGCCGGTAGGCCCGCCCGCACATGATCGCGGTGAGGGAGGCGGCCCAGGCGCGGCCCTCGTCGCTGTCGTAGGGGATGCCCTGGAGCATGAGCAGCGTGCCGAGGTTCGCGTAGCCCAGGCCGAGCGGGCGGTAGTCGTGGGAGTTCCGCGCGATGGGCTGGGTCGGGTAGCTGGCGAACTCGACGGCGATCTCCTGGGCCGTGAGGAAGACCTCGCAGGCGTGGCGGTACTTGGCCACGTCGAAGGCCCCGTCGGGCGACAGGAACTTCGTGAGGTTCAGGGACGCCAGGTTGCAGGCGCTGTCGTCGAGG
>CAYXGZ010000064.1:0-18162 GCA_964464755.1 uncultured Planctomycetales bacterium | reverse complement strand
TCCTCGCCTTCGAGGGCGAGGGGAAGGTCCGCTGGTTCGAGGGCAACTACCAGGCCTACGCGGAGAAGCGGCGGCAGGAGATCGGCAGCGCGGCCGACCAGCCCAAGCGGATCAAGTACAAGAAGATCAGCCGCTGATCAGCGGTCGAGCCCCTTCGCCCGCCAGGCCGCGATCGCCTTCGTCCCGGAACCCCGGTACCCGAGCGATCCGAGCTGGGCCTCCATCGCCGGCGCGGGCGCGGTCCCGGGCAACGGCTTCCCGTCCTTGTGGCCCAGCAGGATCCCGTCGACGACCACTCCCGAGGGCAGGCCGTGGACCTGCTTCGCGGCCGCCGTGCGCCAGAGCTCGCGACCCGTCGCCAGCTCGATCCCCACCACCGGGCCCGGGACCCAGTCCATGCTGCTCTTCGTCTTGATCTTGGGGAGTTCCAGGCGGTAGAGGCGCGCGGCGAGCACGCCCTCGCCCGACCCGAGGAACTCCGCCTCCTGGCCCGCGTCCCAGGTCCAGGCCGGGGTCCCGGTCGCCGGATCGAGGGCGGACACGCGACCGCCCCGCTCGACGATCAACCGCTCCCCCTCGAGCGACCACGGGCCCCCGGCCTCGGGCGCCGACCAGGCCTCCGTGCCGTCGGCGACGCGGTACGCCGTCACGCCTCCGCCGCGGCCGACCCAGGCCAGCGCCCCCGCCGCGATCGGCGGGTTGAACCAGCCCTTGCCCTCGACCTTCCAGAGCCCGCGGCCGGTCGCCGGATCGATCCCCTGCATCGCCCCGAAGCCCCCGACGACCAGCACCCCGCCGGTGAGGACCGGGTGCGCGAGGTTGCGCCCGGGCTCCTGCCGCCAGAGCTCCGCGCCCCGGGCGATGTCGATCGCGACCAGGGCCCGGGTGTCCGTCGCCCAGGCCCGGCCTCCGGAGACCACCGCCTGAACGGGCATCGAGCCCCAGGGGAGCTCGAAGGCCCCGAGCTCCTCCAGCGTCCCGGCGGCGAGCCGCTTCGCGGCCAGCTTCGATCCGATGGGCGCGCGGCCGAGCACCAGGAGATCCCCGCCGTCGACGTGGATCGAGTCGATGACGAAGGGCAGCTCCCGCTCGCGGACCTTCGCCCCGGTCCGCCAGGGGTCGAGCAGCGAGCCGATCTGCGCGGCGGCCTCGGCGTCGTTCGACCTCGCGGCGATCGCGGCGAGCCGGCGGAAGAGGGCCGCGTCCCCCCCGCCCTTCCCGAGCGCTTCCGAGAGCGCGCGGGCCGCTTCCTCGCGCTTCTCGACGCTCTCGTCGCGGAGTTGCGCGACCCACGCGTCGACGGAGGGGTCCTGGAACAGGAGCAGCAGGAGGAGGGGGAGCGCTTTCATGCCCGTCACCTCGCAAATCGCGGGCCGCCCCGGCCCCGAGGGAGGGCGCCGCGGACCGTATCCCCGGGGATACTCCTAAGGCTTGAACGTGATCTGCAGGTTGTCGATCTGCGCGCGGGAGTCGGCGAAGAAGAGCAGGTGGCCCTCGGTGTACTCGGCGTCCTCGCCCTCGAACACCGTCTTCCCGTCGCAGGCGAGGGAGAGCTTCTTGCCGATCCTCGAGATCTTCACGCGGACCTTCTGGCCGCGCTCGAGGGCGTAGTCCGCCGTCGGGCTCCCGACGAAGCGCTCGCGCAGCTTCTCCCACTCCGCGGGCATCTTCGCCCGCTCCTTGCCGAACCCGAGCGGGTGCTTGAGCAGGCACGCCTTCGGGACGAGCATCTTGGTCTCCATGTCGCCCACGACGAGGTCGAGGCCGAAGGTCGCGCTGTAGTAGCGGTCCGAGTCGGGCCGGTAGTACAGGTTCGCGCTGAGGTTCTGGACCGTGTCGAGGACGGCCAGGTCGTACTCGACCTCCACGTCGCCCTTGAGGAGCGTGCGCCAGCGGATCGCGGAACTGATGCTCGCTCCGGCCTGGGACTCGAGGCAGCCCTTGTTGAGCCGCCACTTCCCCTTGATCTTGCCGCCGCCCGTGATCGTCTCGAAGAGGTCGACCTGCGCCCGGTTCTCGAAGTCGTAGGTGACCCGGATCCGTCCGCCGTCGAGCGGCTCGACCTTGCCCTTGTAGGCCGCCCCGAGGTCCGCCCCGCGCGAGAGCCGGTCGAGGATCTGGGCGAGCAGGCTCTCGATCTCCAGCCGGTGCTCGCGGACGAACTTGGAGTCGCCGCGCCGGCCCAGGTCCTCGAGGATGGCCCGGGCCTCGGCCCACTGCTTCTTCGCGAGCAGGTCCTTGGCCTCCTGGAGCCGGGCGCCCGACTCCCGGTCCTCGGCGTCGCGGAGCGAGCCGGAGAGGTCGCTCAGGTAGACCTTCACGCCGCGGACGCCGCCCCGCGACGCGCGCTGGAAGAGGTCGTGGGCCTTCGCGGCGTAGAGCACGCCCGCCCGGGCGTAGTAGTGGGCCAGGGCGCCGCGGAGCAGGTGGGCCGGGTCGGCCGCGGCCTTCTCCTCGGCCTTCGCCCGGTCGTCGTCGTACGACCGGGCCGCGAGCAGGAGGAGGTCGCCCTCGACCAGCCCGGTCCAGGGGTCGAGCTCCTTCGCCGTCTTCCCCTCCACGACCCAGCAAAGCGCGGTCCCGCGGCGCTCGAAGCTCCCCGGATCCCCCGGGAAGGTCGCGAGCTGGAACTTCTCCTTCGCGGGCGCCTTGAGGGTGCGCGCGATGCCGTCGTGGACCTGCCGGCGCAGCAGCTCCAGCGCGGCCGCGTTGCGGAGGTCGATGAGCATCATCTGGGCCGTCGAGGCCTCGGCGAGCGTCTCGGGGTCGCCCATGCCGGCCTCGCAGAGCACCACGACCCGGCCGAGCGCGGCCACGGCCCCGGCGGGGTCGGAGGCGCCCTCGGCCGCCGCGACGGCCTCCTGGAGCGCGGCGTAGTCGATCGAGCTGACCCGGACGTAGGGCAGCTCCTCCGCGCGGAAGGCCGCGAAGACCGCGCCCTTGAGCAGCGTCATCCCCTCGCGCGGCCGCCGGGTCGCCAGCAGCTCCCTCAGCTTCGGGTCGAGCTGGAGGTGCCGGTCGCGCACCTCGACGGCGACGCTGCTGGCCTCCTCCTTGCGAAGCCGTTCCAGGGCCTCCTTGCGCTCCGCGAGCTCGATGAGCTGGGCGGAGAGCGCGTAGCCCTCCATCTCGCCGACGACGTGGAGCGCGTCGGCGTACTTCCGGGAGCGGATGAGCTCCTCGAGCTCCGCCTTGTCCCGGGTGTAGCGCTCGCCGATGCGGGCGACGAGTTCCGCGTGCTCCTCCCGGGCCGTGGCGCCGGACGGGGTGTGGTCGCGGAGCGCCGGCGGGAAGGCCTCGTAGAGCTTGGCGAGGTCGCGGAATTTCTCCTCGGCGACCAGGTGCCGCTCCTGGGCGCGGATCGCGCGCAGCCGCTCCTGGGCGGCGGCCTCCGCCCCGGCGAGGTAGTCCCGCCGCGCGGCGTCGCCGGCGGCCTCCCAGGGCTGGCCCCGGTACTTGGCCTTGAAGGCGTCGTAGCGCTCGAGGAGGCGCGGCAGGTCGGCGAACCCCGGGTCCGCCGCGGCGTATCGCTCGATCACCTCGAGCTCCTCGGCCGGGATCGTGTCGTTCGGGTTGGCGCCGGAGGGCAGCGGCCGGCGCGTGGGGCCCGCGAGGCCCGAGGGGCCCGGCCGGACCGGCTTCTCGAGGGCCTTCGAGATCCTGTCGCGGAACATCCAGGCGCCGCCGCCCACGAGGATGGCGAGGAACGCGAAGACGGCGAGGCCGGTGCCGCCCCCGCCGGACCTCCGGCGGTACGCGGAGGCGACCGAGCGCCCCGTCGACGGGGGGCGCGAGGCCGCCGCGGGCTCCGGGGCCGCCGCGCCCGCGGGCCGCAGCGACTCGAGGGCCTGGATGAGCTCGGCCGGCTCCTGGTAGCGGCGCCGGCGGTCCTTCTCCATGAGGCGGACGATGATCGAATTCAGGCCCGCGCCGAGGCCGGGCTTGCGCTCGCGCGGGGGCACCAGCGGCTCGGAGACGTGCTTCTGGAGCAGCTCGCGCACCGTCGACGCCGAGTACGGCAGCTGCCCGGTGGCGAGGTGGTAGAGCGTCGCCCCGAGCGAGTAGAGGTCGCTGCGGATGTCGACGTCCGGCTCGTCCTTGGCCTGCTCCGGCGAGATGTAGCGCGGGGTCCCCACGGCCTTCCCCTCGGCGCCCTCCCCCGCCTGCTTGGCCAGGCCGAGGTCGCAGAGCTTCACGGTCCCGTCGGACGTCAGCATCAGGTTGCCCGGCTTCACGTCGCGGTGCACGAGGCCGTGCTTGCGGGCGACCTCGAGGGCGCGCGCCGCCTGCAGGCCGACGGAGACGACGAGGGACTCGTCGAGCACGCCCTTCTGCGAGAGCAGCTTCTCGAGCGTGGGCCCGTCGAGGAACTCCATGACCATGAAGTAGGTGCCGGCGTGCTCGCCGACGTCGTGGACGGCGATGATGTTCGGGTGCGCGAGCTTCGCCGCGGCCCGGGCCTCGCGGACGAAGCGCTCGGTGTACTTGGGATCGCCCGCCAGGCGGGCCGAGAGGACCTTGAGGGCCACGACCCGGTCCATCGAGAGCTGGCGGGCGCTGTAGACGTCGCCGGCACCGCCGGAGCCCACTTTCTGGACGATGGTGTACCCGGGGATCTGCGGGGCCCAGGGGAGCGCGGGGCCGGGCGCGGCGGCCGGCGCGGGCCCGGGGGCCGGGGCGGCGGGCGGCGGGACGGGCGCGAAGGCCGGGGCGGAGGGCCGGACCCTCAGGCGCGCGACGCCCGCCTGCGCGGCGTCCAGCCACTTCCGGTCGAGGAGGACCTGCTCGAGGGACTTCGCCCCGCCGGAGGCGTCCACCTCGCGCAGGGCCTCCCGGACCCGGTCGAGGGACACGAGGTCCAGCTCGACGCAGGCGTTCCCGAATTCGTAATCGGCGGGGGTCGGCATGTCACTTCGAGGAGACGATGCGGAAGAACTCGTTCTTCTTCCCGATCTTCAGGAGCTTCCCCTTCAGGTCGGCCAGCGGCAGCGGCTTCACGGCCTCGACCAGCTTCACGCCGTCCACCTCGACGCCGCCCTGCTCGATGAGGCGCCGGGCCTCGCTGGAGGAGCACTTCCGGGCGAGGGCCACGAGCTTCCCGGGGCGGACGCCTCCCTCCTCGACGAGCGAGTCGACCACGACCTCGGGGACCTGGTCCGGCACGGCCTTCTCGCTGAAGCGCTTCGTCCACTCCGCGGCGGCGCGGTCGGCCTCCTCCGCGGGGTGGTAGCTCCCGGCGATGAGCCGGGCGAGCCGGTCCTTGGCCGCCTTGGGGTGCGTCTTGGCCGGGTCGCACATCGTGGCGAGCTCGTCCTCCGGCACCCGCGTGAGCAGGGTGTAGTACTCCGGCATCAGGGCGTCCGGGATCGAGAGGATCTTGGAGTACATGTCGAAGGCGGACTCGTTGATCCCGACGTGGTTGTTGAGGCTCTTGGACATCTTCTCGCCGCCCGAGAGGCCGGGCAGGATCGGGCAGGTCAGCGCGACCTGGGGCTCGAGGCCCATGTCGCGCATCAGGTCGCGCCCCACCATGAGGTTGAAGGTCTGGTCCGTGCCGCCGAGCTCGACGTCCGCCTTCACCATGACGGAGTCGTAGGCCTGCATGACGAGGTAGAGGAACTCGTGGAGGAAGATCGGGACCCCCTCCTTGTGGCGCTTGCTGAAGTCGTCGCGCTCGAGGAAGCGGGCGACGGTCATCTTGGCCGCCAGGTTGACGAGCTCGAAGAACGTGAGCGGCTTGAGCCACTGGCTGTTCCGCACGACCTCGAGGCGCTCGGGGGCGAGGATCCGGCCCACCTGGTCGATGTAGGTGCGGGCGTTGACCTCCACCTGGTCCGGCGTGAGCTGGGGCCGGGCCTTCTTGCGGCCGGTGGGGTCGCCGACGAGGCCCGTGAAGTCGCCGATGATGAGGACCGCCTGGTGGCCGAGGTCCTGGAACTGCCGGAGCTTCCGGAGCACGACGCTGTGGCCGAGGTGGATGTCCGGGGCGCTGGGGTCGACGCCCAGCTTGATCCGCAGGGGCGCGCCGGTGTCGATCGAGCGCTGGAACTTGCGCTCGAGGTCCTCGCGCGTGTTGACCGTCACGGTGCCGCGGACGACGGCCGCGACCTGCTCCCGGGCCGATTTCGCCATGGGGTGGAATTCTACCGGGCCGCCGGGGGCGGGGCTACTTCTTCCGGCGGATCACGAGGGACTGGCCCTGCGTGGTGATCCGGATCAACCGGCGGTCCTTGTCGTACCAGTAGGTCATCTGCGGGCCGTTGTCGCGCACCGCGAAGACCACGTACACGTCCACCGTGGAGTCCCCGGACTTCATCTGGTTGAGGCCCCCCTGCGCGACGACGTGGTGCGCGGGGTCCGCGTCGAAGGCCCCGATCACGGGCACGGCGACCTGGCCCTTGGGGAACTCGAGGAGCCGGAACTGGAGCGGCTCGACCAGCTCGGCGAGGACGGAGTTCTCGGGGAGCTCGGACTCGAAGACCTGGTGCTCCCCGTTGATGCGGCGCTCGACCTTGAGGGCCCGGCCCGCCAGCACCGAGCGCGCCGTGTAGTCCTGGGTCCGCTTGTCCTTGCCGACCTTCAGCTCCGTCAGCTCCGCGACCTGGAGCGACCCGTCGTCGGCCAGGAAGCCGACGGTCTCGGTCTCGATGCGGCCGTCGGCCCCGAGGTCGAGGCGGGTGGCGATGCGCGTCTCGAGGCCCTTCTGGGCGCCCCGGGCGCCGGGCTTGAACGAGTACGTGTACGTGCCGATGACCTTGTCGCCGTAAAGGACCTCGAGCTCCTCGCCGGCCTCGACGGCCGCGGGGGGCAGCTTCGCCCGGAGGGCCGCCCACTGCTTCACGCCCTCCGCGACGTCGGGGGCCGGCCGCCGGGGGATGAACTCCAGCGACTTCATCAGGGCCTCGTGGGCGCCGCCCACCTTCTCCTCCGCGGACTTGGGGTAGGTGGCGTCGACGGCGAGGAAGCGGCGGGGCGAGATCTCGAAGAGGGACTTCACGAGGACCATGTCGACGTCCCCGGCGTCCTTGAGGCGCAGGACGAAGCGGAAGCCGGTCTTCCCGCCCGCCGTCACGGCCCGGTCGTCCTCCAGGCGGACGTCCTTGAAAGAGCGCTGGAGCAGCTGGCGGTAGGGCTCCTTGTACTGCGAGAGGGTCACGGCCTCGGGGAGCGGGACCTCGTAGACCACGAGCTCGGGGCGCACCGGGAACTCGCCGGGCAGGTTGAGCTTGAGCACGGCCCGGGCGTCCCGGGCCGCGTCGACGTTCCACCCCGCCGGCAGCTTCAGCCGGATCCCGAAGTCGGCGCTCTCGAACGACGGATCCTGGGCCAGCAGCGCGGCCGCCAGCGCCAGGACGCGGAGAAGGACCGCCATCTAGCGGCGGACCTTCCGGAGCAGGAGATCCTCCTCGTCCGTCGAGATCTCGAAGAGCGGGCGCTGCTGCCAGGGGTCGCCGTCGCGGCGCAGCTGCTCGAGGAAGAACAGGATCGAGCCGTACGTGCTCTCGAGGCTGGCGAGCTTGATGACGCCGTTCCACTTCACCAGGCCGTTCGGCGGCGAGTGGGTCACGTTGATGTCGTTGTTGCCCGTCGTCCCGCCGAGGTTGATGGACACGCCGTTGATGAGGCCGCCGGCCCCGACGTTCAGCACGCCGCCGATCTGGACCTCGAGGAAGTCCGCGTCGGTCCCGACGGTCCCGATGGCGTCCATCGAGGCGTTGCCGCTGGTCACGAGGTTCAGGGAGTCGACGTTGTTGTCGAGGATCGAGCCGCCCGAGTTGATCGTCGCGGTCCCCGCGGTCACGAGGCCCATGAGGAAGTCCCCGCCGGAGGTGATCGAGGCGTTCCCGCCCGCGGTGATGTCGGCGCCCACGTCCTGCGTCAGGAGGCCGCCCACGGAGATCGTGACGTCGCCGCCCGCGGTGATCGCGCTCGACAGGCCCAGGTCGCCCGAGGAGCTGATCGAGATCGAACCGCCGTTGTTCGTCACCGCGCCGAGGGCCACGGGGCCCGAGATCGACAGGTCGATCGTGCCCGCGCCCGAGTTCGTCGCGGTCAGGGAGGCGGCGGCGACGGAGGAGAAGGTCATGCCGGTCGCGGAATTCAGGGCAACCGTGCCGCTCGCCGCGACGGTGCCGCCGGCCTGGGTCAGCGACCCGCCGGCGCTGGACAGCGTGACGTCGGTGCCCGTGACGGCGGCCCCGACGGACAGGTTGCCGGTCGTGCTGACGGAGACGGCGCCCGCGGAGTTGAGGACCGCGTAGCCCGCGCCGAGGTCGTCCAGCGCGAGCGCGCCGGTCGCCCCGATGGTGATGGAGCCCGAGGTGGTGTTCGTGGCCTGGAGGTTCGTCGCGGCCACGCCGTTCAGCGTGATGCCCTGGGCCGAGGAGAGGATCAGGTCCGTGGCCGTCAGCGTGCCCGCCGACTGGGTGATGACGCCCGTGCCGTTCACGTCGACGTCGGCGCGGAGGTCCAGCGTCGCGGCGGTGGCCGAGGCGCCGAGGCTGACGCTGCCGCCCGCGGCGAGGGTGATCGTCCGGCCCGCGGCGCTCACGGCGCTGCTGAGGACCAGGTTGCCCGAGGCGCCGAGGAGCAGGTCGTCGTTGAGGCCGGTGAACTCGGCGTCGTTGACCGTCAGGTCGCCGACCAGGTTCGCCAGGAGCTGGGTCCCGCCGGCCGCCGTCGAGTCGAAGTTCCCGATCTGGGAGGACAGGAGGCCAGCGGCCGTCCCGACCTGCGAGACGTAGAGGTCGCCGGTCGCGGTCGCGTTCAGCGTGGTGAAGCCGGAGGCGACGTCCACGAGCGTGTCGTAGACCGTCCCGTTGAAGGTCCCGATGCTGCCGGCCGAGGCGGTCAAGTTGATGACGCCCGTCGTCGTGATCATCGTCGTCTGGAGGGAGTCGTCGAGCAGGCTCGGCGCGGAGAGGCTGATCGTCCCGCCGCCGCCGGCGCTCACGTCCAGGATCGTGAGGGAGGCCGTGTTCGTGACGGACAGGGCGCCCGAGGTCGAGTTCGCGGCCTGGAGGGTCGAGACCGTCGTGCTCGTGAGGTTGATGCCCGTGGCCCCCAGGGCGACCAGGTTCGTCGCCGTGATCGTGCCGCCGGTCTGCGTGAGCGCCCCCGCCCCGTCGGAGCCCATCTGGGTGGCGTCCGCGGAGAGCGTCAGCGTGGTCCCGGCCGAGAGGGTCCCGCCGGTCGTGAGGTTGCCGGCCGCGTAGAGGCCGACGTTGGCGGCGGTGGAGGTCACCGACATGCCGCCGTTGACGGTCAGGTTGCCGGACGCGCCGAGCAGGATGGAGTCGTCCAGGCCCGCGAACTCGGCGTCGTTGACCACCAGGTCGCCGACGAGGTTCACGAGGCCCTGGGTCCGACCGGCGCCGGTCGCGTCGAAGTTGCCGACCTGCGAGGTGGACAGGGAGGCCGCGCCCCCGGTCTGGGAGATGTAGAGGTCCTGGGCCGCGCTGGCGTTCAGGGTGCCGAACCCGGAGGCCACGTCGACGAACCCGTTGAAGTTCGTCCCGCCGTAGGACCCGATGCTGCCGGTCGTGGCGGTCAGGCTGATCGTGCCCGTCGTCGTGATCATGGTCGCCTGGCTGCCGTCGTCGCCCAGCGACGTGCCGGTCAGGGTGATCGTCCCGCCGCCCGCCGCCGAGACGTTGACGAGCGTCATGGCGCCGGCGCTGGTCACCGTCACGTTGCCGGACGTGGAATTGACCGCGGAGAGGTTGGTGATCGTGACGGTCGGGGCGCTGATCCCGGTGGCCGCGTTCAGGTTGAGCGTCGTGGCCGTGATCGTCCCCGCGCTCTGGGTGATGCTGCCGCCGGTCGTGGTCAGGGTGCAGGTCTGGCCGGTGCACGTGACGCTGCCGGCGACGGTGATGTTCCCGGTCGTGGTGATCGTGGTCGCGCCGCCCGTGTCGCTGACCGCGTAGCCCAGGCCGGCGATGTCCGTGAGGTTGAGGGCCCCCGTCCCGGTGACGGCGATGGCGCCCGATCCGGAGACCTGGAGCTGGAGGTTCGTCGCGACGAACCCGCTGAAGGTGATGCCGGTCGCGGCCCGCAGGACGAGGCTCGTCGCGGTGACGGTGCCGCCGGTCCGCGTGAGGGCCCCGCCCGTGCTCCACAGCGTGGTCGTCGTGCCCGCAAAGCTGGAGATGTTCGCCGCCACGGTGATCCCGCCGCTGTGCGTGATCGAGACCGAGCCGACGGGGTTGTTGACCGCGTTGCCGACGCCGAGGTTGGTCAGCGTCATGACCGACGCCCCGGTGTCGCTCCAGGCGATGTTCCCGCTCGTCCGGTTGTCGAGCTTGACGTTCGGGGCCGTCACGGTCCCCGCCGTCACCGTCAGGCCGCCGACGGACGAGATGTACAGGCTGCCCGTGCCCGCGAGGGAGCCGCCCGACATGGAGAACGAGCCGGACCCGTCGGAGACGATGTAGGGATTGCCGGCGAACATCGCCGCGTTGCTGTCGGCGTAGATCTGCGTCGTGCTCGTCGAGTAGACCGTGCCGCCCGTCATGTAGACGAAGCCGTCGGCGTGGTACTGGATGTTCGGCAGCAGGCCGGACGACCCGATGTTGCTGGAGTTGTAGAGGTTGCCCGTGGCGTAGAGGGAGACGTTGTCGTTCGAGCTCGTCCAGAGCGTCGTGTTCTGCTGGAGGTCGCCCACCAGGTTGGCGCAATGGACCTGCGCCCCCGTGGCGGTGGGGTTCCACGTCCCGCCGAAGTAGCTCGTGTAGACCGTCGGGGCGTAGTTGACGAAGGAGACGGCGATGTTGTTCAGGCTGTAGCAGTAGACGTAGGAGGTGTACCCCGAGGTGTAGGAGACGTCGATGAAGGGGTTGAAGTAGGCCGCCCCGGCGCCCACGGAGCCGATGCTGCCGGTCTGGGCGTAGAGGTAGGTATAGGACGGATTCTGGATGAACGTCGCCTGGTTGCCGTCGTCGATCAGGGATCCGCTGCTCAGGGCGTAGATGTAGAGGTAGTGGGTGGGGTACGGGGTGAAGATGCTGGCGTTCAGGGTCATGTTCCCCGTCGCGTACAGGTACGTGGAATACCCGCCCTGGGAGTGGTTGCGGACCCCGAACCCGAGCCCCAGCAGGTCGGTGATGACCGTCGGCTGGTAGTTGTAGACGTTCACGTAATAGAGCGTGCTTCCCTGGGTCGTGTACGGGGACACCCCGTTGGCGATCTGGAGGTTCGTCGTGTACACGTAGACCGAGCTGTTCCCGCCGTAGGACTGTGAGATGCCCTGGGCGGCCCGCAGCGCAATGCTCAACGCCGTCCAGGTCCGGCCGGCGATCTGGGTGATGTACCCCGTGGCATTGCTGTCGTTGTCCGCCCGGATGTTCAGCAGGTTGCCCGTCGCCGTGATCGTGCCGACCGTCACGTAGTTGTTCGCCAGGAGCGTGATCGACCCGCCGGCCGAGTTCAGGTTGCCCAGCGAGAGGTAGTTGGCCGAGGTGAAGGAGAGATTGCCGCCGCCGGTCGTGATGGTGTTCGTGTTCGTCGAGAAATAGATGCCCGAGCTCGCGGTGTTCGTGGTCAGGAAGCTGACCGTGTACCCGGCCCCCGCCTTGAGCGCCAGCGTCCCGTCCGTCGTCAGGCTGCTCAGGACGATGTAGTCCGTCGCCTGGATCGTCAAGTTGCTCGTCCCCGCGAGCGCCTCGAGCGCCGCCTCGCTGAGCGTGTTGGCCCCGTTGTTCGGGTCGCCGGTGAGGATCGTGAAGTCCGAGATCGCCGCGTCCTGGCTGCCCGGCGTCGCCCCGTTCGTGATGTTCAGGTACGTGGGATCGATCAGGATGGTGCCGCCCGTCCCGGACTGGGAGGAGGCCGAGGCCCACCCGAAGTAATAGAGCGTCTGGCCGGCGCTGACCTCGACGAAGCCGCCGGTGCCGCCGCCGTAGCCCTCCGCCGAGGCATAGCCGCGGAAGTACGTGTTCCGGTCGGACAGGATCTTCACGGTCCCCGCGGAGGGATTGGCGGCCGTCCCGTCGGAGCGGACCTCCGAGCTCAGGAACGTCGCCGTGCCCATCGACGAATCCAGGATCGAGGCTCCCAGCTGGCCGATCGTGCCGCCGCTCGTGGTCACCGCGCCCGTGTTCACCACGAGGCCCTCGGCGCCCACCAGGTGGGTCGTCCCGCCGTTCTCGACCACCGAGCCGGCCTCGACGACGCCGGCGAAATTCACGACGGCCTTCACCGGATCGGAGAGGTACTGGGTCGGGATCACGACCGTCCCGCCCGCCTGGGTCCCGATCGAGTACGAGATCAGCCGGTCCCCCGAGATGTCGAGGAGGACCTCGCTCGCGCCCAGCAGGTAGATGCTGCCGCCCGGCGCCGAGATGGCGCCGCCGTTCTCGACCAGCGGCGCCGCCAGCGCGACGAAGCCCGTCGCCGAGATCGAGCCCTGGTTGATGACGTAGGACAGGGGCAGGCCCGGATCCTGCTTGAACTCGTACTGCCCGTTCAGGAACTTCGAATCCTCGAGGGACAGCGTGCTCGCGACCAGGCCGCCGACGTTCACCTGCGATCCGGCCCCGAACACGATGCCGTTGCCGTTCAGCAGGAACACGTTGCCGTTCGCCTGCAGCGAGCCGAGGATCACCGAGGGATCCGCGCCGACGACCCGGTTCAGCACGACCGAGCCCGACCCGGGCTGCAGGAACTGGACGAGGCTCCCCGCGTCGATGGAGAAGTTCGTCCACTGGATGATCGCCTTGTCGGTCGTCTGCGTGATGACCGTGGTGGTCGCGTCCGGATTCGTGATCGTCGCGCCGCCCGCGGTCACGGTTCCGCCCGTCTGCGCGTGGGCGAGGCCGGCCTGCAGGAACGCCGCCAGGGCCAGGACGATCGCGCTCGAATACTTCATGGGGTCACCCTCGGTTATTTCAGGGTCGAGACCAAGCTTACATAATATATACGAGAATCGCCCGTGGAGGGATCTTCATCGGATTGCGGGAAGCCGACGTCGAACCGGAGGCTCCCCCACCCCTCGACCTCGTAGCGGAACCCGAACCCCGCCCCCGCCCGCTCGTCCTCGGCCAGGGCGCCCAGGAAGGTGTCGTTCCGCTCCATCTTCGCCGACTCGTAGAAGAACACGAGCTGGAAGCCGTTCCAGAATTCGGCGCGGCCCTGCGGATCGATCGACGGGCCCAGGATCGGGTCCAGCTTCAGCCTCAGCTCCACGCTCCAGCCCAGGCCCGCGTCGCCCATGATCTCGAAGGCCGGGTAGCCCCGGACCGAGTCCGCCCCGCCCACCGAGTACTGCTCCGAGACGACGAGCAGGTCGTCGCTCTTCTGGTAGTTGACCCGGCCCACGAGGAAGGCCCACGAGGTGATCTTCTGCAGCCGGAACAGCATCGCCGTGATGCGCTCGAACTCGCCGCCGCCGCCGAAGCGGCTCGCGTCCGGGTCCACGTCCTCCATCCCGCCGAGAGTGCCGGGCATCCCCTTGCGGTACTGCACGGCGCCCGTCCAGCGGCCCGCGAACCCGTCGTTCCACTCGAACTGCAGGCCGGCGACCAGCACCCGCAGCTTGTCCTCGGACACCGTGGCGCCCAGGAGGTCCTGGCTCAGATCCTTGTACTCGAAGCCGATCTCCGGCACGAGCTTGAGGGCCTTCGTCTGGTAGATCGGGTACGTCACCAGCAGCGTCGCCACCTCGCCCGCACCCAGCGGCTCGAGCAGCGTGATGTCGCCGCCCGCCTCGAAGTCGTACTTGGTCGCGCTGAACGACACGACCGGGCCCGGGGGCAGCGGCATCGTGTACGACAGCCGCAGGTAGGACATCTCGCCGAGGCCCATACCCTCGACATAGCGCAGCGAGGCGTAGTGACCCCAGTCCATGACATTCACGTAGTCGATCGTCGCGCCGACCCGGTAGTAGCCGACCGACTTCGTCCCGAAGTTGTCGAAGTCCATCGTGGCCAGGATCGGCCCCTTGTCCTCGGCCTGCAGGTAGATGTCCGTCAGGCCGGGCCCGTCGCCGGGCCGAAGCTGCGCCTTCACCCGGATCCCCGGGTACCCGTTGATCACGTAGAGCTGCTTCTCGAGCGCGCTCAGCGAGAGCACGTCGTCCTCCTCCAGGCCCTGGATGTGGCGCAGGAGGAACGCGGACGAGTAGACCTCGTTGCCGCCGACGAGCACCTTGCCGACGCGCGCCTCGACCACGGCGATCTCGACGTCGCCGTCCTGGATCGACTGCGCCGGGACGTAGGCCCAGGCGGCGCCGTAGTTGTTCGCGCGGTAGTACTTGGTGATCTGGTCCGCGTAGGCCTTGATCTCCGCGAGCGTCAGCTCGTGGCCCTCGCCCTCGGCGACCAGCGAGTGCAGCGACTCCGCGGTGTACGCGCGGCTGCCCGTGATGACGAACTTCCGGACCTTCACCCGAACCGACGACCCGCCGGTGGCCAGTTCCGGCTTGTTCTTGACGTTGATCTGCGGGACCTCGGGCTCGAGCGGGGGCGGGACCGGGGGCTTGCGCGTCGACTGCTCGACCTGCCCGCTCTGGTCCTGGGCCAGGGTGACCGCCGGCAACCCGGCGAGAGCAATAGTGAATGCGGCGATCGCAGGGAGTCGCACCTCGTCCACCTCTCCGGATGGGGCCGGCGCCGCCCCACCATGGGCGGCGAAGCGCCCATTATGGTGGAAATGCCCGGGGAGTCAAACTCTTGTGCACCCCCGGGAGATGAACCGGTTGACCCGGTCCGCATGCGTCACGTTCACCAGGTGCCCCGCCCCCTCCACCCAGACATCCGGCTCGAACGACCTCGGGCGGATCACCAGGTCCTCCCGCCCGTGAAGGAACAGCGCCCGGCACGGGACCTCGCAACCCTCCCAGCCCCCCACCATCCGCGCCGCCCCCCGGACGAAGCGGGGATCCGCCTCTGCCAGCATCGCGACCATCCGCCGCCGCGTCGGCGCGGGCAGGTCGCCGAAGAAGGCCCTCCCCAGCTCCACCGCCGCCCCGGGGCGCCGCAGCTGCGGGATCTTCCGGGAGACGACCTCCGAGAAGCGGACGAGGCGCGGCACGTCCCGGCGGTGCCTCGCCGTCGCGATCCCGATCACGAGCCGCGCCCCCACCCGCGCCGCCAGTTCCTGCGCCAGGATCCCGCCGAACGAGATCCCCACGAGCACGTCCGCCCGGCCGAGCCGGACCGCCATCCGGTCCGCGTACCCGGGCAGCTCCTCCCCCGGGCGGATCGGGAGCCAGGCCGGGACCCTGAAGCGGAACGGGAGGGCGCGCTGGGGCGCGAAGAGCCGGGCGTCGACGCCCACGCCCGGGAGGAAGATCGCCCGCATCAGGGGTTCTTGGGCGCCGCGTCCTTCAGCTGGCGGACCGCCTCGCGCCAGCGGCGGGGGTCGCTGCCGTGCTTCAACCCCGTCACCGCGCTCAGGATGTTCGCCGCGTACGCGAGGCCCTTCATCGCCTCGCCCTTCTCCGTCGGGTCGGTCGCGGCCCGGTGCTTCTCGAGGAAGCGGTCCATCAGGTCCACGAGCTTCAGCAGCCCGTCGGCCCGCCCGGGCCCCTCGAGCAGCATCGCGCAGATGAAGACCTCGTTGATCGTCCCCGCCTCGATCGCCTTGGCGAGCTTGGCCGGCGGGTCCTCCGCCAGGTGCACGTGCTTCCCGGGCACCACCTTCACCACGGAGGGCTCGAACCAGAGCCGCTTCTGGCTCACCGCCAGGCTCCAGTCGATCTTCGCCAGCGGCAGGAACGCGCCGATCGTGTAGACGCGGATCGAGTCCAGGTCCTCCGGGAAGTCCCCCGCCGTCTCGACCTCGAAGGACTGCTCCCACTGCGCGCCCATCGCGATCGGGATGTCGTGCGGGATCGCCACCTCGGCGTTCCGGTTCGTCCGCGTCACCGTCCCGTTGGCCTCCCAGCGCTCGCAGAGGATCTCGACGATCACGATGGCCCGCGACGGCCGCTCCGTCGTCCCCTTGTCCACCGAGACCTCGATCCCGCCCTTCCAGGAGTTGTCCATCCGGAGCTTCAGCTCGAGCTTCGCCCCCGCGGCGACGGCGCCCGCGGGCCCGGCGACGCGCGTCCGCACCAGCGAGGTCTGCGTGATCATGTTGTCCGCGAACTTCCGCAGCTGCTGGACCTGGTCCGCGTAGCGCGTGCGCGGCTCGAGGACGAGCAGCGCCTGCGCCATGTCGTAGGCCTTCTGGTACTGCGCGGCCTTCGCCTGCCGGTGCGCCTCGATCAGCTTCGCGTAGACGTACTTGTCCGTCGCGGCCGCGTCCGGCTTCGGCGCCAGCTTGAGGAGCTCCGCCTCCGACGGCGGCTCGACGGGCGCGGCCCGCACGGCCCCCTTCGCGAGGTCGAACTCGCGGAGCACCTGCACGACCTCCTGCACGCCCTTGGCCTTCAGGATCTCCTCGAGCTTCGGGACCACGTCCGGCCCGAGGTCCAGCAGCTCCTTGCGCGCGTGGGCCCGGATCTCGGGGTCCGGGTCCTGGATCCACTCCACGGCGCGGCGGAGCCGCTCCTCGCGGCCCTCGGCCGGGGGATCCTGGGCGAGCGCCGCGGCGGCGGCCAGGACGAGCAGGCAGGCGGTTCTCATGGCTACTGGACGTCGCGGGACGCCCCGATCACTCCACGGTGACGCTCTTGGCCAGGTTCCTCGGCTTGTCCACGTCGCGACCCAGCGCGACGGCCTGGTGGTACGCCAGGAGCTGCAGGGGCACGACCGTCACGACCGGCGAGAAGATCTCGTCCACGCGCGGGATCGCGATCGTCCGGTCGCTGAAATTCCGGGCCTCGCGGTCGCCCGCCGTGGCGAGCGTCACGACCCGGCCCCCGCGGCTGCGGATCTGCTGGATGTTCGAGACCATCTTGTCGTAGACCCGGTCCCGGGGCGCGACGGCCACCGTCGTCAGGCGCTCGTCGACGATGGCGAGCGGCCCGTGCTTCATCTCCCCCGCCCCGTAGCCCTCGGCGTGCACGTACGAGAGCTCCTTCATCTTCAGGGCGCCCTCGTAGGCCGTCGCCAGGTTGTAGCGCCGCCCGATGTACATGTAGTCCCGGCAGCTCGCCAGCGAGTCCGCGACCGCCCGCGTCGCCGCCGCGTCGTCCAGCACCCGCCGGAGCGCCCCCGGGACGGCCCGGGCCGCCTTGAGCAGCGCGCGCCCGCGCGCCAGCGGCAGCGCCCCGCGCTTCCGCCCGAGGTGGATCGCCAGCAGGATCCCGAGCAGGACCTGCGACGTGTAGGTCTTCGTCGCCGCGACGCCGATCTCGAGCCCGGCCCGCATGTAGACGACGTCCCGCGCGTCGCGCGAGATCGAGCTGCCCTTCACGTTGGTGATCGCGAGCGTCTTCGCCCCGGCATCCCGCGCCTGGCGCAGCGCCGCCAGCGTGTCCGCCGTCTCGCCGGACTGCGAGAACGCGACGACGAGCGTGTCCCGGTCGTAGGGGTAGTCGCCGTACCTCAGCTCGCTGGCCAGCGCGATGTCCGCGGGGATCCGCGCGAGCTCCTCGATCGCGTACTTCGTCACCTGCCCCGCGTGCCACGAGGACCCGCAGGCCGTGATGACGAGGCGCGAGGCCTTCGCCGGGGCGTCGGACAGCCCGTCGAAGTGCACGGTCCCGCGCGCGGCGTCGAGCCGGCCCTGGAGCTCCGCGTCGATCGCGGCGGGCTGCTCGAAGATCTCCTTGTGGTAGAAGTGGTCGTGCCCGTGCTTGTCCGCGTCGTCCGCGGCCCACGTGACCTCGAGCGGCACCAGCTCCGCGGGCTTCCCGTCGAGCGTCCACGCCTCGTTCGCCAGGCCCGTCTCGGTCCGCCGCAGCCGCACGACCTGGCCCTCCCCCACGGGCGCGACGCGCCGCGTGTGGGGCAGCAGCGCGGCGATGTCGCTGGCGACGAGGACCTCGTCCGGGTGCAGGCCCACGACGAGCGGCGCGTTGAGCCGCGCGCCGACCAGCAGGTCCGGATGGTCGGCGAAGGCCGCGACGATCGCGTACGTCCCCCTCAGCTCGCGGGCCGCCGCGAGCACGGCCTTCAGGGGATCGCCCCGGTAGTGCTTCGCGACGAGGTGGACGACGATCTCGGTGTCGGTCTCGCTGCGGAACTTCGCGCCGCGCAGCTTCCGCTTGAGCTCGGCGTAGTTCTCGATGATGCCGGTGTGGACGATCGCGATGCGGCGGTCCGTCGAGAAGTG
>CAYXGZ010000063.1:0-19271 GCA_964464755.1 uncultured Planctomycetales bacterium | reverse complement strand
GCACCCGGTGCGCCGCCAGGATCCCGATCGCGTCCTTCTTCTCGTGCGTCTTCCGGCCCGGCGTCGTCGACGTCGCCGCCCCGTACGGCGTCGCGCTGGACCGCTGCCCGCCCGTGTTGCCGTAGATCTCGTTGTCGTAGCAGATGTAGAGGAGGTCCTCGTTCCGCTCCGCGGCCGCCGACAGCGTCGCCATCCCGATGTCGTAGGTCCCGCCGTCCCCCGCCCAGCAGATCACCCGCGTCGACTCGCCGTTGAGCCGCGCCGCGTGCGCCATCCCCGTCGCCACCGCCGCCGCCGACGCGAACGTCGCCGCCACCACCGGCGCCCCGTACGCCGACACCGGGTACGGCCCCGCCGTCACGATCCCGCAGCACGCCGGGATCACCAGCTGCACCGGCCGCTGCGCCACCGCCCGCCCCAGCATCAGCAGGCCGATCGACATCCCGCAGCCGCCGCAGTTCGTGTTGCCCGCGCGGAGCATCGGCTCCGGACGGTCCGCCGCCGTCTGCACGCCGCCGCCCAGCAGGGGCTCGCTCATCACCCCACCTCCTGGAACACCGGCGCCCCGGCCCGGTCCCGCGAGCAGAGATCCTCGATCACGTCCCCCACGTGCTTCGGCCGGATGTCGCCCCCGCCCAGCCCCAGCATGTAGCCCTGCACGATCGAGCCCGCGGGCGCCAGGCCCCGCAGCTCCGCCCAGACCACGCCGCCGAGCCCCGGGCAGATGTCGCGGTCCAGGATCCCGATCCGCGCCCGGCCCGCCAGCGCCGCCCGCAGCGCCTCCTCCGGCAGCGGCCGGAACATCCGCAGCCTCAAGGCGCCCGCCCGGACCCCGCGCCGCCGCGCCTCGTCGACCGCCACCCGCACCGTGCTCGCCGTCGTGCCCATCGAGACCAGCACGACCTCCGCGTCCTCCATCCGGTACGGCACGACCGCGTCCGCCAGCTCCCGCCCGAAGGCCTTCCGGAACTCCCGCTGCACCTCGGCGTACACCCCCGGCACGGCCTCCATCGCCCGCTGGTGCTGGAGCCGGTGCACCTCGGTCTCGTGCGGGAAATCCAGCCCGCCGACGACCAGCGGCCGCGCGGCCACCCGGTGCGGCAGGTCCAGCGGCGGCAGGAACGCGTCGACCTCCTCCTGCCCCGGGATGTCCGTCTGCATCATCGTGTGCGAGAGGATGAACGCGTCCGCGCAGACCATCACGGGCAGCAGCACGCGCCGGTCCTCGGCCAGCCGGTAGGCCGCGAGCACCGAGTCGTGCACCTCCTGGTTGTCCTCGCAGTAGAGCTGCACCCAGCCCGCGTCGCGGAGCATCAGCGTGTCCCCGTGATCCACCCAGATGTTCCAGGGCGGCCCGAGCGTCCGGTTCACCGCCATCATCACCACCGGCAGCCGGTAGAACCCCGCCGCGAAGACGTTCTCCGCCATGTAGGCCAGGCCGTTCGAGCTCGACGCCGTGAAGGTCCGCGCGCCGGAGAGCGAGAAGCCCATGCAGACCGCCATCGCGCTGTGCTCGCTCTCGACGCGCACGACGTGGCCCTTCTCGATCTCCTGCTGGCAGAGCAGCTCGATGCACTCGGTCTGCGGCGTGATCGGGTAGACGCCCGCCCCGAAGCCGCGGGCGCCGCGGTTCGCGCGGGCGGCCCGCGTGGCCGCCATCGCGGCGGCGTGGTTCGCGCTGACGAGTTCCCGGGTCATGAGGAGCTCATTTCCATGGCCTTGCGCGGGCACTCCGCGACGCAGAGTCCGCAGCCCTTGCAGTAGGCGTAGTCGATCGCGTAGCCGTCGCCCTCCCGGTGGATGATCCCCTCCGGGCAGTACACGAGGCAGGTGTCGCACTTCGTGCAGTCGCCGCACGAGTAGCAGCGGTGCGCCTCCAGCGGGTCCGCCAGGCCCCGGCTGACCTCGTCGAAGCTCCCCCGCCGCCGGGCCGGCGGCGCGACGCGCTCCCGGGCGGGCGCGGAGCGGGCGAAGTGGTCGACGCGGATGTCCGTCGCGGGGACCGCAGAAGCGCGGTCGGGCCGCTCGAAGACCTCCGCCTCCAGGCCGAGCATCCGCAGCAGCCGGCCCGCGGCCCTCCGGCCGTCGCCGATCGCGTGCGTGACGGTCCCGTCCCCCGTGGCCACGTCGCCGGCCGCGACGACGTTGAGCGCGCGCCCGCGGTCGAAGATCCGGCCCTCGCGGAGCTCCCAGCCTTCCGGCAGCAGCGAGAGGTCCGCCGACTGGCCCAGCGCGAGCAGCACGTGGTCGGCCGCCAGCGACCCGCGGCGCGACGTCGTCACGGGCGAGCGCCGGCCCGTCGCGTCGGGCGGGCCCAGTTCCACCTCGGCGAGCTCGACGGCCTCCACGCGGTCGCGTCCCGCGAACCCGACGGGCGCCCGGAGGAAGAGGAACTCGACGCCCTCCTCGCGGGCCTCCTCGATCTCCTCGCGGATGGCCGGCATCTCCTCCAGCGTGCGGCGGTAGGCGATCGTGACGCGCGACGCGCCCGTGCGCAGCGCGCTGCGGGCGCAGTCCATCGCCGTGTTGCCGCCGCCGAGGACGACGACGTGCCCGTCCATCCGGACGCCGGCCTCGAGGTTGACGCGGTGCAGGAAGCGGATCCCCTGCTCGACGCCCGGCAGGTCGGCGCCGGGGACCTCGACGCCGCGCAGGCGCTGCAGGCCCGTCGCGAAGATCACCCCGTCCCACTTCTTGGGCAGCCTCGCGAGCGCCGCCCGGTCGAGGAAGGTGCCGCAGCGGGCCTCGACGCCCAGGGCGAGGATCGCCGCGATCTCGCGGTCGAGCACCTCGCTCGGCAGGCGGTACGAGGGGATGCCCGTGCGGAGGACGCCGCCGAGGGCGGGCTCGCCCTCGAGGATCGTGACCTGGTGGCCCGCGCGCGCGAGCTCGTAGGCCGCCGAGAGGCCCGCGGGGCCGCCGCCGACGACGGCGATGCGGCGCCCGTCGTACCGGGCGGGGCCGGGGCGGTCGGCGACCGGGACGTGGTCGGCCACCCAGCGCTCGAGCCCGCGGATGTTCACGGAGCCGTCGGACTCGCGGCGGTTGCAGCCCTCCATGCAGGGGGCCGGGCACACGCGGCCGCAGACGGCGGCGAGCGGCGTCGTGCGGCCCAGGATCGAGGAGGCGGCGCCGACCCCCGAGCGGACGAGGGCCTGGACGAAGCCGACGACGTCGTTGCCCGCGGGGCAGAACGCGCTGCAGGGCGCGAGGTGCGTCGCGTAGCGCGGCGTCTGCGAGCGCCAGTTCCCGGTCTTCAGCCCGGGCGCGGCGCTCTCGACGTGGTCCACGAGCGGCAGGACGGCGGGTCGCGGGGCCGGGGCGGCGGGCGCCGGGACGGCCCCGCCGGAGGGCTCCTGGACGCGCACGGACTCGTAGGCCTCCCGCGCCGACGGGAGGTTGCTCGCGAAGCCGAGGCGGCGGTACGTCGACTCGAGGGCCTCGAGCGGGAGCCCGAGCGCGCGGACGAACGCGCCGACGATCGTCGTGTTGACGATGACGACCGAGCGGGTGCCGATCTTGTGGCGGCGGGCGATCCCGGTCGCGTCGACGGTGGCCACGCGCCAGGCGGCGTAGGCCGGGCCGAGCTCCGCCGGGGCGAGCGGCGAGTTGACGAGGAGCGTGCCGCCCGGGGCGAGGCCCGCGGTCGAGTCGTCGCCGAGCAGGCTGGGGTCGAGGATGAGGACGTGGTCGGGCCGGTAGACCTTGTTGCGGTTGGTGATCGCGCCGCCCGCCACGCGCGTGTAGGCCCGGACGGGGGCGCCGGAGCGCTCGCCGGCGTAGTCGCCGAAGGTCTGGACGTCCTGCCCGAGGCCGGCGTAGATCGCGGCGATGATCTTGGCGCAGGTGACGCCGCCCTGGCCGCCGCGGCCGTGGAGGCGGATCTCGACGAGGGGGGCGGGCCACGACGTTCCTTCGGGGCGAGGCCCGGAGCTCGGCGACGGGGTTCCCATGAGGCACCCTCTTCGGAACGTTGTTGACCATGTTAAACACCTGCGCCGGGAAAATACAGGATTCCGTCGAACCCCGCGCCCCTCGCGCGTACAAACCGGCATGAGGACCGCCATCGCCCTCCTGGTGCTCGCCGGCTGCGCGTCGCCGGCGCCGGAGCCCGCGCCGCCCGTCCTCCGGACGCACGGCCACTTCACCCTCTCGCCGGACGGGCTCCGCGTCGCGCTCTTCCCCGAACCGGACCGCCTCGCCGTCGTCTCCGCGGCCGACGGATCCGCGATCTGGAGCGCGCCGGCCTGCTCGTCGATCCGCCCCCTCTGGACCGGCGGAGGACTCTGGGCCGCGACCTCGCCCGCCGTCCTGGCCCGCTTCGACGCCGCCGACGGCCGGATCCTCGAGAGCGTGCCGCTCCTCCGCCAGGGCCGGGAGGTGAAGGACGCCCTCGCCGTCCAGGGCGCGGACGCGCAGGGCGACCTGCTGCTCCAGCACCGCGTGGAGGCCGGGCTGCACGTCAAGAAGGCGGGCCGGTGCTACCCGCTCCCCGGGCGGAGCGTGTGGTCCGCGATGCGGCCCGACGGGAGCCTCGTCCTCTCGCTGGTCAACGGCGAGCAGGGCCGGGAGCTCTGGACCTACGAGGTGCAGGGATCGTGGAAGCTGAAGCAGCGGCGGCCCGCGCCCCACCCGTTCGCGCTGGCCGCGCCGGGCCGCGAACTCGAGACCGTGTACCTCGCGGAGCACGGCGGGCGCCAGCTCTGGTCGCTGGCCCGGTCCGCCCCCGAGTTCACCCTCCGCGCGACGGTCCCCGCGATCGAGCAGATCGTCGCCAGCGCCGACGGCTCCACGCTGGTCGTGGGCCACGTCGACGGGCGGCTCCGCGTCCACGACTTCGACTCGCTGGAGCAGCGCCGCGAGATCCAGGCGGGCCGGACCCCGGCCTCGATCGCGGTCTCGGGGGACGGGCGCGTGGTCGCCTGGCTCGAGGGCGACGCGGTCCGGATCTCCCGCTAGCGGAGCTGAGACAGCCGCACGGCCGCGAACGGCACGGTCATCTCCTCCGGCGAGAGCCCGCCGTGGATGCCGGGCATCTCCCACTCGCGGGCCTGCTCGTGGCGCCACCACGCCGAGCGGCCCGCCCGCGGCAGGATCAGCACGGACCCGAAGCGCGGCCGGTGCTCCGCCGACGGCGTCCCCCCGAAGAGCCCTTCCGCGATCGCCTCGTCCACCGTGAGGACCCGGGCCGCGTCGCCCAGCGATGCCGCGATCTCGTCGCGCGCCTCGACCTCCCGCCCCTCCTTCACCGGCAGCAGGACGTCGCGCGGTCCGCCCCAGGGCGCGGCCGTCGCCAGGGCCGCGAGCGGCGGCCGGTCGTTCAGGCGGATCATCCCCGCGACGTCGTGGGCCACGTGCCCGTGGTCCGCGGTGAAGATCACGAGCGCGTCGCCCGCCCCGCCCTTCTCCACGAGCTCCTGCTGGAGGCGTTGCGCGGTCGACTCGATCGCCGCGAGGTGCGCCGGGCTGCCGGGCCCGTCGGCGTGCGCGACGGAGTCGATCGCCTCGTGGTAGATCCAGAGGTACTCGCGCCGTCCCTCCGCCGCCGCGGCCCGCAATTGCCGGAAGCGCTCGCCGAAGTCCGGCGTCGTCGCAAGGATCGCGCCCTTCCCCGTCGCCCGCGAGAACGGGGACTCGGCGTACGCGGAGAGGATGCGCGACGGCACGCCGCCGGCCGCGAGGCGCTGGTACAGCGTCTCCCCCCGGTAGATGACCCCGGGCCCGTGGCCGAGGCGCTCGAGGTCCCCCGCGCGCCGGAAACGGCGGCGGAACGGGAGCAGCTCGCAGACCCCGCCGAGCTCGGGCAGGTGCAGGAACCACTCCGCCAGGCCGTGGGCCGCGGGCGCGAGCCCCGTGTGCAGCGTCGTGAGCGCCGGAAGCGTGCTCGAGGGGAACACGGAGCTGATCGGCCGCGCGATTCCGCGCTCGTGGACGCGCCGGAAGAACTCGTGCTTCAGGCCGTGCTCGAGCCAGTGGTTCCACCCGAAGCCGTCGAGCAGGACCAGCGCGACGACGGGGGGAGGATCCGGCGGCAGCAGCGCGCGCAGGGCCGTCGGGGGGCGGAGGCCGAAGAGGGACTCGATCGTCGGGGCGACCTGGGCCAGGCCGTGCGCCGCGTAGTCCGGACGCGCGAACCCGGTTTCGAGCGAACTCACGTCGCCACGATACTCTCGCGCCCCCCGATGCGCTATATTCCCTCTCTATGCGAATTCTTCCCGGACTGCTCCTCGTCCTGCTCCTCGCCCCCCAGGACGCTCCGAAGGACTACCGCGAGGCCCTGCGCGGGGCCGCCGATCCCGCCGCCCGCCGCGCCGTGCTCGAACAGGCCGGGGCGGCCTGGATCCGCTGCGAGCTGGGCGACGAGGCGCTGCGCGAGCTGGCCGGCGACCTCGCGAAGGCGCCGCTCGACGCGCGCGCGACGCTCGAGGTCCTGCAGTCGGGCGCCCTGCGCCCCGCCGCGGCCCTGCTGCTGCCGATCCTGAAGGACCCCGACGCGGGCCTGCGCCGCGACGCCGCGGACGCGCTGCGCCGCGTCTACGCCGACGAGCACGCCGCGGACCTGCTGCCGCTGCTCGAGGACGCGGACGCGGAGGTCGCCGGCGCCGCCGCCGACGCCCTGGGCCGCTTCGCGCACGAGCCCGCCGCCGCGGGCCTCGCGAAGCTCATCGACCGCCTGCGCGCCCAGGACCCGCCGCCGCAGGAACCGCTCCTGCGCGCGCTCGAGGCCGCGGGCCGGATCGCCCGGGCCGAGCTGGTTCCCCCGGTGATCGCGTGCGTGCCGCTGCGCAACATGACGCTACAGCTCGCCGCGAGCCGCGCCGCGTCCCGCCTCCCCGCGAAGGAGGTCTGCGAAGCCGCCAAGGCCCACTTCGCGCACGCCGACCCCGCGACGCGCGCGATCGTGCTGCGCCTCGTCGCCCAGGTCGGCGCCCCCGGGCTGCGCGACGACGTCGTCAAGCTGCTCGGCGACCCCTCCGAGCCGGTGCGCGAGGCCGCCATCGAGTCGATCGGGGTCCTCGGCGACAAGGCCCTGGCCGTCCACCTCCTCCCCTTCCTCAAGGCCAAGGCCGACACGACGCGGAAGATCGCGGCCACGACGCTCGGCGTCCTCAAGGCGAAGGAGCACTCCGACGCGCTGCTCCCGCTGGCCCGCGACGGCAACCCGAACATCCAGCACTCCGCGATGGCCGCGCTGATCCGGATGGACGCCCGGGACAAGCTCGACGAGATCCTCCAGGTCATGCAGGGCGGCCTGAAGCCCGCGCTCGGCGAGGCGCTGATCTACATGATCGCGGCCTGGCAGCCCCGCGAGGAGCTGGGCAAGCTGATCGAGGACCTCAAGGGCGGCCGCCGGGGCCGCGGCCTCTGGATCCTCCGCGTCTCCCACAACGGCTGGCGCTACGCCTCCAAGCTCGCGCCGCAGCTCGAGTCCGACTCGCCCGAGACCCGCCTCGCGGCCCTCGAGGCCCTCGTGTCGATCAGCGCGCGCTCGGTCGGCGCGAAGGTGTCGGAGTTCGCGGCCTCGGGCGACCGGCGCCTGGCCCGGCTCGCCGTCGAGCAGCTCGGCAAGGCGGGCGACCCGGCCCGCGCGGGCGCCGTCATCCCCCACCTGAAGTCCCCCGAGGCCTCGATGCGCGAGGCCGCGGCGTACTCGCTCGCCCGCATGGAGGCGGGCTCGGCGATCCCCGAGCTCGTCCCGCTGCTCGACGACCCCGACCCCTGGATCCGCACCCAGGCGGCCTTCGCGCTCTCGCGGGCCGGCGCCCCGCCCTCCGCGCTGGCCAAGGGCGCCCGCGACCTCGTGTGGTGGGTCCGCGTCAAGGCGGTCGAGGGCCTCGGCCTCAACGGCGACTCGACGACCGAGCCCGAGCTGGTGCGGGCCAGCCACGACCCCGCGCCGCACGTGCGCGACCAGGCGCTGCGCTCGCTGGGCCTCATCGGCGCGTCCGAGCGCCTCGCCGCCCTGCTCGCCGCGGGCCCGGCCCAGGCGGAGGCGGAGATCCTGCTCGACTCGCTGGCCTGGACCGGGACGAGGCTCGACGCCAAATCGCTCGCGCCCTGGCTGGGCCACGCCAACGCCGAGGTCCGCATGCGGGCCCTGCCGCTGGCCGATCCCGCGGGCGGCGCGGCGCTGCTCGAGGCGCTGGCGCCGCTGCTCACGCACGGCGACCCGCTGCTCCGGCGCACGGCGCTGCCGCTGGCCGCCCGGCTGCGGGCGCCCGGCTCGCTGGCGCAGTGCGGGGCCCGGCTCCACGATCCCGACGCCTCCGTCGTCGCCACGGCGATCGACGCCCTCGCGGACCTCGGCGACCTGCGCTGCGTGTCGCGCCTGAAGGCCTTCGCGGGCAGCGACCACGCGATGATCCGCGGCGCCGTCGCGGCCGCGTTCGGCCGGATGCGGGTCGAGCCCGCGGTCGTGGCCCGGATCCACGTCGACGACGAGCCCAACGTCCGGGCGCGCTCGGCGCGGGCCCTCGGGGCGTACCGGGACGCCGCGCACCTGCCGGTCCTGGAACGGCGCCTCGTCGATCCCGACCCGCTGGTCCGCCTCGCCGGCCTCGAGGGCCTCTGGGCGGGCGCAGCGATCGACGCCCCGCTGCTCGAGGCGCTCGAGGACGAGTCGGGCGAGGTCCGCGAGGCCGCCACGGCGGCGCTGGCGCGGGTGAAGGGGCGGGACGGCGTCGAGCGCCTCCTCCACATGGCCGACGACGCGAGGACCTTCGTGCGGATCACGGCCTGCTTCGAGCTGGCCCGGCTGGTCGACGACGCCCGCCGCGCGACGATCCTCGAGACCGTCGAGGGCCTGACGATGGACCCGGACGACGACGTCCGGCTCGCGGGCCGCGCGGGCCGGGTGATGCTGGGCGCGTCGACGACCGCCGAGACCCGCGAGCTGCTCCGGGCGCTGGCCGCCCGCGGCGGCGCCACGTGGATCCGCGTGGGCCCCGCGCTCGCCGAGGGCCTGCTGGGCGCGCACCGCGCCGCGTGGAGGTCGCCCCGGACCTGGGGCCCGATCACGACGTCCGCCGAGCTGGCCGCGGAGTTCGCGAAGGCCGGCCTGCCCCTGGATCCGTCCGGCGCCTTCCTCGTCCGCGCGTCGGCGGCGGGGGTCGAGGCCTCGCCCGCCGAGATGGCGGCCGCGCTCCTCGAGCCGGGCTGGGTGCCCGTCGTCCACGGCGACAAGATCGCGTTGAAGTCCCGGCGCGCGGCGTTGGAGCATTGGAAGACGACCCTGAAGTGAACGTGGAGGCGAGAATGAACCGAGCCCTGGTCGCGGCCTTCCTGCTCGCGGCGGCGTGGAGCGCCGAGGCGGCCCCGCAGGACGAGCCGACCTACGTCGTGACGATCAACGCCCGCGGCCTGAGCTGACCGCACAGCTGAGGCGGTTCCATCATGAGGAACCTCCGGAGCCTGGAAGGCTCCGTCCGGATCGCCCGACTCGACGTCCCCATGCGCGAGAACACCTACGGCTTCGCCGTCAGCGTGAAGGAGAAGGCCCCCTTCAAGGTGGCCGCCGTCCGCAAGGCCCTCGGCCGCTACACGCTGGCCTGGGCCGAGGTGGAGATCGCCGGCACGCTGTCCAAGGACGACCAGGGCTGGTGGCTCGCGGCCAACGGCTCGGGCCAGAAGCTGAAGCTCGCCAACCGCCCCAAGCGCGACGAGCGCGACGTGGTCGAGGACCTGGAGGCCGAGCTCGCGAAGCTCCTGGCCGCCGGCAAGACGAAGGTCCGCGTCGGCGGCGAGGGCCTCGACGAGGCCGCCGCGACCAAGATCCTGCT
This sequence comes from uncultured Planctomycetales bacterium, assembly GCA_964464755.1. Taxonomy (GTDB): domain Bacteria; phylum Planctomycetota; class MHYJ01; order MHYJ01; family JACPRB01; genus CAYXGZ01. Next base: position 9,492 of record CAYXGZ010000063.1, on the reverse strand, counting down.
CGCCGGGGTCCGCGCCGAGTAATTCTCCACAAGCGTCGAACTTTTGCGCAGATCGACGTGTAGGGTTAGCAGGGGGTCGGCATGAGGATGAGGACCGGGGTCGTGCTGTTGCTGCTCGCCGCGGGCTCCGCCCCGGCGCAGGACAAGGCGCCGCGCAACGAGCTGGCCGCCTCGATCGACCGCCTCCTCGAGTCCCGCTGGAGCTCCCTCAAGGACGGCCCGGCGGCCCCGGCGGACGACGCCGAGTTCCTCCGCCGCGTCTCGCTGGACCTCCGCGGCCACCCGGCCCCGATGGAGGAGGTCATCGCCTTCCTCCAGGACTCGTCGCCCGCCAAGCGCTCCGCGAAGATCGACGAGTACCTCGCCTCCGACGCCTGGGCCGTGCAGACCTCGCAGTGGTTCGCCCAGGTCCTGCTCGACAACTACCGCAACGTCTACGTCGCCAACCTCAACGGGAAGACGCGGGCCCGCGTCGCCGGCGCGTTCCAGGCCTGGCTGCGGGAGCAGGTCGCCAAGGACGTCCCCGTGGTCCAGGTCCTCAAGGAGCTGCTCGAGGCCCAGGGCAAGACGAACGAGAACCCGGCCGTCCTCTACAAGCTCTCGATGTTCACGAACGAGCCCCCGCACCTGGAGTTCGCGGAGCGCCTCTCGAAGTCCTGGCTCGGCGTGCGCGTCGGCTGCGCGCGCTGCCACGAGCACCCCTTCGACCGCTGGACCCAGGAGGACTACTACGGGCTCGCGGGCTTCTTCACGAAGCACAAGGTGAAGGGCCACGGCGGGGCGAAGGACAACGCGGACGAGTTCGAGCTCTACGAGGACCCGAAGGCCGCCGACCTGCAGAACCCGGAGGGCGGCGGCGTCCTGAAGCCCAAGTTCCTCTACGGCGGCACGGTCCAGCTGCGCGACGCGCGGATGCCGCCGCTCGTCGCGATGCTCGCCTCGCGCGAGCACAACCAGCTCGCCCGCAACTTCGCGAACCGCTCCTGGGCCTGGTTCATGGGGCGGGGCCTCGTGCACCCCGTGGACGACTTCAACCAGAAGAACCGCCCGAGCCACGTCGACCTCCTCGAGGCGCTGACGCGGGAGTTCGCGGCGCACCGCTTCTCGCTGAAGCACCTCGCGCGCGGCATCTGCAACTCGCGGGCCTACCAGCTCGCCTCGGCGCGCAGCGAGGCCGGCGACGTGAAGGACTTCGCGCGCGGCTCGATCCGCCAGCTCACGGCCAGCCAGCTCTACAACTCGGTCGCCGTGGCGCTCCGCGGGACCGAGGGGATCCTCGACCGCGAGGGCGGCCCCAACCGCGACGGCTGGAACTGGTACGCCGGCCAGATGGCGCTCGTCTACGGCGCCTCGCCCTGGACCGAGGTCACGCCCCTGCCCGGCAACCCGCGGCAGATGCTGCTCCTGCGCAACGGCGAGAAGTTCCAGGACTGGTTCCGAGAGTTCGACACGCTGCCCGCGAAGCTCGCCGAGAGCCAGCAGCCGGCCGACGTGAAGGTGCGGACCGCCTTCCTCTCGGTGCTCGGCCGGATGCCCTCCGCCGCCGAGGCGGCCCGCTGGGGGGCCTGGCTGCAGAAGCACCCGCGCCCCGACGGACTGTCCGACTTCCTGTGGACGTTGCTGAACTCCACCGAATTCGTCACGAGGCACTGATGAACCCCTGCTGCCGCACCGCCCCCGGCCTGCCCTCCCGCCGGAGCTTCCTGCGCTTCGGGCTCTCCGCCTCCGCGGCCGTCGCGGCCGGCGTGAAGGCCCCGTCGCTGCTGGCCCAGGAGACCGTCGCCTCCAGCCGCGCCGGGAAGTCCCTCATCGTCCTCTGGATGGGCGGCGGGCCCTCGCAGATGGACACCTGGGACCCCAAGCCCCTGAACCCGAAGACCAACGGGCCCTTCAAGGCGATCGACACCGCGGTCCGCGGCCTCCAGTTCGCCGAGCCGATGGAGCGCCTCGCCGCGCAGGCGAAGCACCTCGCCGTCATCCGCACCCTGACGACCAAGGAAGCCGCCCACGAGCGGGGCCACGCGCTGCTGCACACGTGCTTCGCGCCGATCCCCGGCCAGGAGTTCGCCGCGATGGGCACCGTCGTGGCCGCGGAGCTCTCCCCGAAGAAGTTCCCCCTGCCCAACTTCGTCGCCGTCCAGCCGCCGGGCATCCCGATGACCGACGCCTTCGACGAGGAGTTCCTGCCCTTCGTCGTCAACGACGTGAACCGGCCGGTGCCCAACTCGAAGCGGCCCCACGAGGTCTCCGAGGCCCAGCAGGCCGAGCGCGAGAAGCTGCTCGACGAGCAGAACGCCGAGTTCGAGGAGCGCCGCGGCGGGCGCACGGTCGAGAAGGTCCGCGCCGCGACGGCGAAGGCCGAGGACCTGATGACCACGCCGCTGCTCAAGGCCTTCGACCTCAAGACCGAGCCCGAGTCGCTCCGCAAGGAGTACGGCGACGGCTTCGGCCAGAACTGCCTGCTCGCGCGCCGCCTCGTCGAGTCCGGCGTCAAGGTCGTCGAGGTCGGCCTCGGCGGCTGGGACACGCACGACGACAACTTCACGAAGGTCGAGAAGCTCGTCCGCAACAGCCTGGACCCCGGCATGGGCACCCTGGTGAAGGACCTCGACCAGCGGGGCCTGCTCAAGGACACGCTCGTGCTCTGCGTCGGCGAGTTCGGCCGCACGCCCGAGATCAACGGCGGCAACGGCCGCGACCACTGGTGCCGCAACTTCTCCGTCGCCCTCGCGGGCTGCGGCGTGGGCGGGCGCGTGATCGGCGCGACGGACAAGGCCGGGATGGAGATCGCGGACCGCGCCGTCACCGTCCCCGAGCTCTTCGCCTCCGTGTACCGGCTGCTCGGCATCGAGGAGAACAAGACCTACGTCATCAACACCCGGAAGGTGAAGTACTCCTACGGCGGCAAGCCCATCAAGGAGCTGTTCTAGCCGCGCCGCCGGGACGGTAGACTGGGCCCCATGGCGGCCACGACCGAGCAGGCCTTCCGCAACTGCGAGAAGCTGGCGACGTCCCACTACGAGAACTTCACGGTGGGGTCGTTCCTGCTCCCCCGCGGCACCCGCACCCACATCCGCGCCCTCTACGCCTTCGCCCGGACCACGGACGACATCGGCGACGAGAGCGAGGGCGACCGCCTGGCCAACCTCGACGCCTGGGAGGAGGACTTCCGCCGGATCCGCGGCGGCGAGCCCCGCCACCCCGTGCTGAAGGCCGTCGCGGCCACGGTCCGCCGGTACGGGATCCCCGACGAGCCCTTCCTCAAGCTCATCGAGGCGAACCGCATGGACCAGCGGACGACCCGCTGGGAGACCTGGGACGACCTTTTGCGCTACTGCGACCACTCGGCGAACCCCTGCGGCCGCCTCGTCCTCCACGTCTTCGGCGTCACCGACGCCGACGCGCGGAAGCTCTCGGACTGCACCTGCACCGCGCTGCAGCTCGCCAACTTCTGGCAGGACGTCGCCATCGACTGGGCCAAGGGCCGGGTCTACCTCCCGCAGGAGGACCTCCGCCGCTTCCGCGTGACCGAGGAGGAGATCGCCCGCGGCGAGGTGACCGACCGCTGGAGGGCCCTGATGGACTTCGAGGTCGAGCGCGCCCGCGGGCTCTTCGTCCGCGGCCTCAAGCTCGCCGACCGGCTCACGGGGGCCGCCCGCTTCGACGTTCGCCTCTTCTCGCGCGGCGGGATGCGCATCCTCGACCTGGTCGAGAAGGCGGACTACGACGTCTTCCGCCGCCGGCCGACGATCTCGAAGGCCGGGAAGGCCTGGATCGCCGTCCGCACGCTGCTGGGGATCGGCGCATGACCGCCGCCCTGCGCGACGCCTACGCGTGGTGCGAGGACGTCACCACGGCCTCGGGCTCCAACTTCGGCCTCGCCCTCTCGCTCGTCATGCGGCCCAAGCGGCAGGCGCTCTACGCGATCTACGCGTTCTGCCGGAAGGCCGACGACGCCGTCGACCTCCCGGGCGCCGCGCGCGACGCCATGACCGCGGTCGACCAGCTCCGCCGCAAGCTCGCGGACGCCTTCGAGGGCCGCGCCGAGGACCCGCTCTTCGTCGCCCTGCGCGACGCCTCCCGGCGCTTCGGCATCCCGCGCCTGCGCTTCGACGAGATCCTCGACGGCGTCGCGATGGACCTCGACCGCCGCCGCTATGAGACCTTCGACTCCCTGCTCGGCTACTGCCGGCGCGTCGCCAGCGCCGTCGGCCTCGCCTGCGTCCACGTCTTCGGGTTCCGCGACAAGGCCGCCCTCGAGGCGGCCGTGGACCTCGGGATCGCCCTGCAGCTCACGAACATCCTCCGCGACCTGCGCGAGGACGCGGAGCTGGGCCGGATCTACCTGCCCGCCGAGGACCTGCGGCGCTTCGGCGTCTCCGAGGACGACCTGCTCCGCGGGCGGCTGACGCCCGGGTTCATCGAGCTGATGCGCTTCGAGGTCGCCCGGGCCCGCGAGTACTTCGAGCGCGGCGAGCGCCTCTTCGCCTGCCTGTCGCGCTGGATCCGCCCCTGCCCCATCGCGATGGCCGCGGCGTACCGGACCATCCTCGACACGATCGAGCGCCAGGGCTACGACGTCTTCACCCGCCGGATCCGCCTCACCGGCCGCCAGCGCGCCCTGGTCCTCGCCGCCACGGGCCTGCGGACGGTCCTCGCGGGCCGGTCGTACGGTCGCAAGGCCCGGCGGTGACCGGCGTCCTGGTCGTCGGCGCGGGCCTCTCCGGCCTCGCCGCGGCGCTCGACCTCGCCCGGGCCGGCGCCCCGGTCACCCTCGTCGAGCGGCGCGCCTTCCCGGGCGGCCGCGCCTACTCCTTCGCCGACCCCTCCGGCGAGACCGTCGACAACGGCCAGCACCTCTTCCTCGCCTGCTGCACCGAGTACCGGCGCTTCGTCGAGGAGGTCGGCGCCGGGGACCTCGTCGAGCTCCAGCCCCGGACCGACGTCCCCGTCTTCGACGCCCGGAGCGGCGAGTGGAGCCGGCTCCGCGAGTCCTGGCTCCCCGCCCCCCTGCACTTCCTCCCGTCGATCCTCGCGTACCGCCCGCTTTCAGGCCGCGACCGCCGGGGCCTCTTCCGCGCCGCCCGCGCGATCCGCCGCGACCCGGGCGACGACGCCGAGTCCTTCGGCGCCTGGCTGCGCCGCCACGGGCAGTCGGACGACGCCCTCTCGCTGTTCTGGAACCCGTTCTCCATCGCGCTGCTCAACGACCACCTCGACGCCGTCTCCGCCCGCCAGGGGATCTACGTGTTCCGCGAGGGCTTCTTCTCAGGGCGCGAGGCCTCGCGCGTCGGCATCGCGAGGGCGCCGCTCGGCGAGATCGCCGCGCGCGCCGTCGAGAAGATCCGCTCGCTCGGCGGCACCGTCGAGTTCAACCGGAAGATCGACAAGCTCCCGGAGGGCGACGTGATCTCGGCCGTGCCGGCCCGGGTCCTCCTCGACCTCCTGCCCGACGCCGACGTCGCGGGCGACTTCTTCTCGCGGGCCGCGACGCAGCGGACGGCCCCGATCGTCAACCTGCATTACTTCTTCGACGCGCCCGTCGAGGGCCCGCGCTTCTTCGCCTCGGTCGGCGGCGGCCTGCAGTACGTCTTCGTCGCGGGGCGCCGGGTCACGCTGTCCCAGAGCGCGGCGCGGGAGCTGCTCGACGTCCCGAGCGCGGAGCTCGAGGCCCGGTTCCTGCCGGAGCTGCGGAAAGCCCTGCCCTCGATCGCAGGCCGGGCCCCGGTGCGCTGCCTGGTGGTTCGCGAGCGCGACGCGACGTTCGTGGCCCGGCCGGGCGGCCGGATCGAGCGACTGCCCTGCGTCACGCCGAGGTCGGGGCTCTACCTCGCGGGCGAGTGGACCGAGGGCGACTGGCCGTCGACGATGGAGGCGGCCGTGCGCAGCGGCCGGCGGGCGGCGCGGGAGCTGCTCGCTAGGCGGGGACGCTGACGCCCCGGTACTCGAGCACGCGGGCGATCACCTCGCCCACCTTGGAATTCGGGGTCGACGCGCCGGCCGTCATGCCGACGACCCTCGGCCCCGGCGGCAGCCAGCCGGAGCTCTCGACCACGCGCCCGTCGTGCGGGTCGCGGTGCCGGATCCGCTCCGGGCTGAGCAGGTCCTCGACGCCCTGGATGTGGTAGGTCGGCATGCGCTTGACGGTCATCTCGGCGAGGTGTCCCGTGTTCGAGCTGTTGTAGCCGCCGATCACGATCATCAGGTCGAGCGGCTCCCCGAGCAGCGCCGCGACGGCGTCCTGCCGGTCCTGCGTCGCGCTGCAGATCGTGTCGAAGGAGCGGATGTGCTCGCCCGCGGCCGCCTCGCCCCAGCGGGCGACGACGGCCGCCCTCAGCCGGCGCTCGATCTCCAGGGACTCGCTCATCAGCATCGTGGTCTGGTTGGCCAGCGCGACCCGCGAGAGGTCCCGGTCCGGGTCGAATCCGGGGCTCACGGCCCGCGCGAAGCGCCGAAGGAAGGCCTCCCGGTCCCCGCCCCGCACGAGGTAGTCGCAGACGATCTCCGCCTCGGCGAGGTCGCGGACGACGATCGTCCGGCCGCCGGGGTACTTGAGGGACTGGCTGATCGTCGCGCGCGTCTCCTCGTGGTCGTACTTCCCGTGGACGACGGCGGTGAAGCCGTCCCGCGCGTAGCGCTCGACGTTCTTCCACACGTTGAGCACGGAGCCGCAGGTCGTGTCGACGAGCACCGGCCCGAGGCCGCGGAGCTTCTCCATGAGGTCGTTCGTCACGCCGAACGCGGGGAGGATCACGATGTCGTCGGGCTTCAGACCGTCGAGGGAATCGCCGCAGGCGTAGCGCCCGAAGAGGAAGCGCACGCCGCGCTGGATCAGGCGCTCGTTCACGAACGGGTTGTGGATGATCTCGTCGGTGATGTAGATGCGCCGACCCGGGAACTTCAGCAGGGTCTGGTAGGCGTAGTCCACGGTGCGGTCCACGCCGTAGCAGAAGCCGAATTCCCGGGCGAGCCGGATGGTCAGCCCCCCCGCCTCGAGCCGGTACCCCGCCTCGCGGATGCGGTCCACGACCGCGCTGCGGTAGTCCTGCTCGATGGGTTCCTGGACCTGGCCCTTGAGGCCGAAGCCCTTCTGGAAGTAGGCGGGGGAATCGGTCATCGGGTCCCACCTTATCAGAACCCTGCGGCTTTCCGCCATCCCGCGGCACTCCGGTCGATGCGCCGCCTGCTACACTGGACCGCGCTGATGCCGAGACGCTTCGGGACCGCCGGGATCCGCGGGGTCACCAACCGGGACATCACCCCCGAGCTGGCCCTCCGCCTGGGAACCGTCGTCGGCGACTGGGTCGCGGCCCGCAAGAAGTCCCGGCCGAACGTCGCCGTCGCCCACGACACGCGCTACGGCGCGGAGCTCCTCGCCCGGGCCGCCGCCAGCGGCCTCGCGGGGGCGGGCGCCGACGTGCAGTTCTTCGGCTGCGTCCCCACGGGCGTCCTCGCCCTCAACCTCGTGCTCGACGGCCTCGACGCGGGGATCCTCGTCACGGGCAGCCACCTGCCCCCCGACCGCACCGGCCTCATCCTCGTGCGCCCCGACGGATCCTACTGCCCCGTCGCGGAGACCGACGAGGTCGAGGCCCGCCTCGACGCCTGGCCCGCGCGGGACCGCGTCGTCCGCCCCGAGGACCTGGGCCGCATCGACGAGGTCTTCCACCCCTACGAGCACTACGTCGCCGAGTACGTGAAGCGGGCCGACGCCCGCGCCCTGCGCGACCGCAAGTTCCGCGTCGTCATCGACCCCGCCAACGGCCCCGCCTCGTACGTCGCCATGGAGCTCTTCCAGTGGTTCGGCTGCGAGGTCGAGATGCTGAACTTCGACCCGTCGCCGATCCCGGGCCGCCCCAGCGAGCCCCGCGCCCACACCGTCGGCGGCGCCCGCGAGGCCGTCCTGAAGCACCGGGCCGACTTCGGGCTCTGCCTCGACGTCGACGCGGACCGCGCGCTCTTCATCGACGCCGAGGGCCGGCCCGTCGTCGAGGACGTGGTCGGCGCGATCCTCGCCCGGGGCGAGCTCAAGCCCGGCGACACCTGGGTCACGCCCGTCACCTCGAGCGGGCTCCTCGAGCGGGCCGCGCGGGACCTCGGCGCCCGGCTCGAGTACTGCGAGGTGGGCCTGCCCGCGACCTGCGAGGCGATCCGCCGACTCGGCGCCGCCTACGCCTGCGAGGAGTCCGGCAAGTACTACTTCCCGCGGCGCGGCGTCTGGAGCGACGGGCTCTTCACGGGCCTGCGGATGCTCGAGACGATGCTGCGCGAGGGCAAGCCGCTCGCCGAGCTCGCGGCCGCCCAGCCCGCCTTCCACCCGCGCAAGCGCTCGATCCCCCTCGACGAGCCCCGGCGCAGCGACGCCCTCGAGCGGCTCTCGCGGGTCCTCTCGACGGAGCTCACGGCCGGCCGGCTCCGCGACGTGACGCTCGACGGCTTCAAGCGCATCTACGACGACGACTCCTGGCTGCTCCTGCGCGCCTCGGGGACCGAGCCGGTCCTCCGCATCTTCGCCGACGCGCCCGACGCCGCGCGCGCCGACGCGCTGGCGGCCGAGGGGGAGCGGCTCGTGCTCGACGTCGTCCGGAGGATGGGCCCGTGACCTCGGGGCTCCGGCTCGCCGAGGCGGCCCGGGCCCTCGCGGAGGCCGGCGACCTCGAGCAGCTCCTCCCGAAGCTCCTCGCCGCGGCGCTGGACCTCTCCGGGGCCCAGCGCGGGTACGTCGCCGTGGGCCCCCGGACCTACGCGCACCCCGACCCCGCCCTCCGGCCGAGCCGCTCGATCCTCGACGTCGCGGCCTCGGCGGGCCACCCGGTCGTCCTCGCCGACGCGCTCGGCGACCCCGTGCTCGCCCGGGCGGAGAGCGTCGCGGGCCAGCGCGTCCGCGCCGTCGCCGCCGTGCCGCTGCGCCGCGGGGAGGAGACGGTGGGCGTGCTCGTCGTCGACCACGCGGAGCACCCCGGCGTCTTCGGCCCCGCCGAGCTCCAGGCGCTCGAGGCGGTCGCCTCGATGGCCGCGCTGCTCGTGCGCGGCGCCGGTCTCGAGGCGGAGCTCGACCGGGCCGCCACGCCCCGCGCGCCCGCCGCCGTCGAGGCGCCCTCGATCGCCGGCCGGGGCCGGGCGATCCGCGCCGTGCTCGACCTCGTCGCGCGCGTCCGCGGCGTCCCCTACCCCGTGCACCTCTGCGGCGAGAGCGGGACGGGCAAGGAGCTCGTGGCCCGCTCGCTGCACGCGGGCGGCCCCTTCGTCCCGGTGAACTGCGGCGCGATCCCCGACACCCTCGCGGAGAGCGCCTGCTTCGGGCACGTCCGCGGCGCCTTCACCGGCGCCGACCGCGACCAGGCCGGGTTCTTCGAGCTGGCCGACGGCGGCACGCTCTTCCTCGACGAGGCCGAGGCGATGTCGCCCTCGCTGCAGGAGAAGCTGCTGCGCGTGCTCCAGGACGGCGAGGTGCGCCGCGTCGGCTCGCGCGCGGCCCGGGCCGTGCGGGTC
>CAYXGZ010000062.1:0-19364 GCA_964464755.1 uncultured Planctomycetales bacterium | reverse complement strand
CCGTACGCGAGGGCCGCGGCCGTGGGCTCGTTGAAGATGCGCTTCACCTCGAAGCCGGCGATGCGGCCCGCCTCCTTGGTGGCCTGGCGCTGGGAGTCGTTGAAGTAGGCCGGGCACGTGATCACGGCCTCGGTGACCTTCTCGCCGAGGTAGGTCTCGGCCGTCTCCTTGAGGTCCGCGAGGACCATCGCGGAGATCTCCTGGGGCGAGTAGACCTTCTCGCGGATGCGGACGCGGGCGGGCTCGTCCGGGTTCCCCGTCACCTGGTACGGGAACATCTTCTCCTCGCGGGCCACCTCGCTGCGGCGGCGGCCCATGAAGCGCTTGATCGAGTAGACGGTGTTGGACGGGTTGATGATGGCCTGCCGCTTCGCGAGCTGGCCGACCAGGCGCTCGCCCGACTCGGTGAAGCCCACGACCGACGGCGTCAGGTTCGACCCGTGCTTGTTCGGGATGACCTTGACCTCGCCGCCTTCCATGACCGCGACGACGCTGTTCGTCGTGCCGAGGTCGATGCCCACGATCTTGCCCATAAAGTCCTCCGGGGACAGGTGCCCATTGCTGATTACGCAAGGGCTGTGCCAATCCGCGACCGGATCCCTGCGCCCATCCTGCTGGACTCCAGTCGCTTACGTGGATTTCCCGTCCGGCCCGCGGGGACTGCCCATGTGGCAGAACGGGACTCGCGGAAGGCAGGCGGAACGTCGATAATCCCCGGGTCATGAAGGTCCCCCGCTGGCTCCAGGCCGTCGTCGCGATCGGCGGCTTCGCCCTGCTCTGCGCCGACGCCGCGCGTCGCCTCCCCGACAAGTACCCGCCGCTGCGGCGTTGCGTGGCCGACCCGGCCCGCTACGTCGGCCGGATGATCTGGATCTCGCACGCGCCCGTCCTCGAGTCCGGCCCCGAGCACTTCGTCGTGGACGCGTCGCGCGTCGGGCCGGTGCGGATCCACTCGACGCTCCACCCGGCACCCGGGGCCTGGGTGATGGTCAAGGGGCTCTACGTGGGCGGCCGCGAGGTCCGGGCCCTGGGCACCGACCTCGACTCCGCGTACCCGCTGCGCCGGGCCGCGGTCTACGCGATCTCGATCGCCGCGCTCGCGCTCGTCGCGTGGCTGCTGCACCGCCACTTCGCGTGGCGGGACGGCGCGCTGCGCGGGAGGGAACCGTGGCCGATCTCCTGACGCACTACGTCTCGGGGCGGCTGGCGGGCGCCTGGCTCCGCGATCCGCGCTCGGCGCTGTTGCTCGGGCTCGGGGCCCTCGTCCCCGACCTGGTCGGCAAGCCGCTCGGACTGCCGCCCTTCGCGCCGGACCTCGTCTCGACGCCGAGCCACACGGTCGCCGGCCTGGTCTTCGCGTGCTGGGGCCTCGCGCTGCTCTTCGAGGAGGGGGCCCGCCGCCGCGCGTTCGCCCTGCTCTACGCGGGCTCGCTGCTGCACGTCGCCCTCGACGCCCTCAAGGACTACCTCGGGCGAGGGGCCGTGATCCCGGCGCACCCGTTCTGGCTGCACGCGTGGGAGGGCGGCTGCTACCGGAGCGAGGACGTGCTCGTGTTCCTGCCCGGCGACGTCGGGGCCCTGCTGCTGCTCTGGATCCTCGGCCGCCGCTACGCGCGCCGGGCCCGCAGCGCGGCGACGACGTAGTCGCGCGCCCGGGCCAGGAAGGCCTCGAGCTCCATCTCCCGTCCCTTCGAGGCCGCGACCAGGTACTCCGTCTCCATCGCCTGCGAGATGACGTGGAAGGCCTCGCCCTCGTCCATCCCCGCCGCCGTGAGGTGCGCGTACGCCTCCGTGATCCCCGCGGGCTGGTTCTCCGCGAGCGCCGTCTCCGTCGAGGCGTCCATCGCGACGTGGACGAGCAGGTTGCGGTCCCCGACGACCACCGGCGTGGCCGGGTCGGCGGCGAGGCGGTCCCAGTGCTCGTGCAGGTCCTCGTGCAGGCGCATGAACTTCTGGACCGCCGCGAGGAAGGGCTCGTCGGGCGCGGTGCCGGCCCCCGAGGCGCGCCAGAGCTCCGCGAGCAGCGCCGGCGTCAGCTCCCTCACGCGCGCGACCTCGGGCGGTGCAGCGAGATGTGGCGCTTCCAGCGGCGGTCGTCCCGCCGCGGCCGGTCGGCCCGGAAGTGCACGCCCCGGCTCTCCGTCCGCAGCCCGGCGCAGCGCGCCACGAGCGTGCCGATCGTCAGCAGGTTCTGCAGCTCCCAGCCCGCGGGCGACTGGAAGCCCATGCGCATCACGTAGCTCGACCAGAACGTCATCCGCTCGTCGGCGTCGGCCAGCCCCGGGCCCGTGCGCTCGATGCCGACCTGCCGCCACATGAGCGAGCGCAGCGAGTTGCGCAGGTCGTCGAGGTCGATGCCCTGCGCGGGCTGGAAGCGGCCCGGGAACGCGAGGTCGCGCCGGGGCTTCCGCCCCCGGTGCTCCGCGGCGGACCGTCCCGCGCGCCGGCCGAACACGAGGCACTCGAGCAGCGAGTTCGACGCGAGCCGGTTGGCGCCGTGGAAGGCCGCGGCGGCGCACTCCCCCGCCGCGAAGAGGCCGGGCAGCGAGCTCCGCCCCTCGGGATCCACCTTCACGCCGCCGATCAGGTAGTGCGCGGCGGGCCGCACCGGGATCGGGTGGCGGGCGAAGTCGAGCCCGAAGCGCGCGCAGACCCCCACGAGGCCGGGGAACTGCCGCTTCACGTCCTTGGGCGGGATGTGCGTGATGTCGAGGTAGACCTGCGTGTCGCCCGTCTTCAGCATCTGCTGGAGCATCGAGCGGGACACGACGTCGCGCGGGGCCAGGTCGCCCCGCGGGTGGTAGTCCTTCATGAAGGCGCGGCCGTGCCGGTCGCGCAGCGTCCCGCTCGCCCCGCGGACCGCCTCGCTGACGAGCGCGCGGCTGGCGCCGGCGAGGTAGAGCGTCGTCGGGTGGAACTGGATGAACTCGAGGTCCATGAGGTGGGCGCCCGCGCGGTAGGCCATGGCGACGCCGTCGCCCGTCGCGACCGCGGGGTTCGTCGTCTCGCGGAAGAGCTGGCCCGCCCCGCCCGTCGCGAGGACCACCGAGCGGGCGAGCACCGCGCGGAGCTGGCGGCCGTCGTGGACGAGCACGCCCGCGGCCTCGCCGTCGCGCGTCAGCACGTCGACCGCGAACGCGTTCTCGAGGAAGGAGATGCGGCGGCGCGACCGCGCCGTCGCCAGCAGGGTCCGCTCCAGCTCGAGGCCGGTCTCGTCGCCGCGGTGCAGGACCCGCGCGCGGCTGTGGCCGCCCTCCAGGGCGAAGCTGAGCGAGCGACCCACGCGGTCGAAGCGCGCGCCCCACGAGATCACCTCGCGCACCGCGTCGGCGCCCTCGGTGATCACCGTGCGGACGACGCGCTCGTCGGCGATCCCGTGGCCGGTCGCCAGCGTGTCCGCGATGTGCGACTCGAGCGTGTCCTGCTCGTGGATGGCGGCCGCGATGCCGCCCTGCGCGTAGCGGGAGTTGGACTCCATCGCCTCGCGCTTGGTGACGACGAGCACCCGGGCCGAGTCGCCCGCCTCGATCGCGGCCCGGAGCGCGGCGAGCCCGCTGCCCACGACGACGACGTCGGTCTCCTGGACCCGGAGCTTCCGGAGGTCGAACGGGACGAGGTGGCGGGGCGAGTCGAACCGGTCCGGCCCGCTCACGCGTCGCCCGCCTTGCCGTACAGCGTGCCGGTGCGGTGGCAGATGAGCAGGGCCCGCACGACGTCCGCGTCGTAGAGCTTGCCGGACTCCTGGGACATCGCGGTGAGCGGGTCGCCGGGCACGCCGCCCGGGCCCGCCTTGGTCAGGCCGAGGTTGTCGAAGGCGTTGGCGACGACGAGGATCCGGGCCATGAGCGGCGTCTCGTCGTTCTTGATGCCGAACGGGAAGCCCGAGCCGTCCGCCAGCTCGTGGTGGTACTTGATCGCGGGCAGGAGGTCGTCCGCCCCCTCGATGCCGGCGAGGACCTTCTCGGCGGCGACGACGTGGTCGGCGGGCGCGGCGTCGGCCTTCCCGAGCGTGAGGATCTTCCCCGCGTCGTGGAGCAGCGCGGCCAGCCGCAGCCGGTGAAGCTCGTCGGGCGTGAGCCCGAGCTGCTCGGCCATCGCGACGGCGTACTGCGCGACGCGCTCCGAGTGGCCCTGCTTGCCCGGGAAGCGGGCCTCGATCGCGCCCACGAGGGCCCGGACCACGCTGAACATCGCGGCGCGCAGCCGCTCGGTCACGAGGTGGCTTGTCAGGGCGACCGAGAGCTGCAGGGAGGCGGCCGTGACCAGGTCGAGGTCGGCGCTCGAGAACGGGCCGACCGCGCGGTTCGTGTGGAAGTACAGGACGCCCTCGGTGCGGTCCCGGACCAGGAGCGGGGCCGCGATGACCGACTTGATGCGGCGCAGCACGACGCTCTCGGAGAGGCTGAAGCGCTCGTCGACGGCCGCGTCGGTCGTCATGAGCGGGTGTCCGGTCTGCAGGATGCGGCGCGCGATGGTCCGGCTGACCTTGCGCTCGGAGGGGTCCGTCCCCTTCTCGAGCGAGGCGGCCGGGATGATGCGCCCCGTCCCCCGCTCGGTCAGGAAGAAGTACGCGTCCTCGGCCTGGATGACGCGGGCGATCTCGAGCAGGGCCTTCCGGGCCCCCTCGAAGAAGTCGTGGGTCGAGCTGAGGACGCGGCCGAGCGACTGGGTCAGGTCCACCGTGCGCGTGTCGACCGCGCCCGCCGCCTGGGCCTTGCGCTCCTCGGCCTTCTGCTCCTTGACGATGCCGATCGAGGTCGAGGAGTCGCCCGAGGTCTTTTCGCCGAACTCGCCGCCCTCCCGGCTCTGGTGCAGGGTGTCCTCGAAGACGAGGACGGTGGTCCCGATGAGGAGCTCGTCGTGGGCCTTGAGGGCCTCCTCGGTGACGCGGACGCTGTTGACGAAGGTCCCGTTCGTGGAGTTCAAATCGCGGACGAAGCACATGCCGCCGAGCTGGAAGATCTCCGCGTGCATGCGGCTGACGCCCTGGTCGAGGATCTGGATGGTCTGGCTCTCGTCGCGCCCGATCGTGATGACCGCGTCCTTGACCTCGAAGGTCTTGCCCTTGTTGGGCCCGGTCCGGATGCGCAGGAATGACATGGAGTGCCGGTTCAGTTAACACACCCCGGAGGCCGCCGGTCAAGCGAATCGCCCGCCGGCCCCCCGGGGGGTGCCCGAGGGTTCTAGGGGCTTTGCACGAGGAGCCCGTCCTCGATCCGCACGGTCCGCTCGGCCAGCCCGGCGACCTTGGGGTCGTGGGTGACCAGGACGAACGTCTTCCGCGTCTCGCGGGACAGCGCGACGATCAGGTCGCGGATCTCGGCCGCCGTGGCCGCGTCGAGGCTGCCCGTGGGCTCGTCGCAGAAGACGACCTCGGGATCCCCCACCAGGGCGCGCGCCAGGGCCACGCGCTGCCGCTCGCCGCCCGAGAGCTGGGAGGGCCGGTGGTGCACCCGCTCGCGGAGGCCGAGCTTCTCGAGCAGGTCCCGGGCCTTCCGCCGGGCCGCGAGCCCCCCGCCGAGCCAGGCCCCGATCCCGTGGCGGATCATGAGCGGCAGCACGGCGTTCTCCAGCGCGGAGAGCTCCGGCAGCAGGTGGTGCATCTGGAAGACGAAGCCGAAGCGCTCGTTGCGGACCCGGTCCTGCGCCGCGCCCCCCAGGCCGGAGAGCGACTGCCCGCGGAAGCGCACGTCCCCCGCGGTCGGGCGGTCCAGGAAGCCCATCAGGTGCAGCAGGGTGCTCTTCCCCGCGCCGCTGGGCCCCACGATCGCGAGGATCTCGCCTTCCTTCACGGAGAGCGAGACGCCGCGGAGGATCGGGAGCACCCGGCCTCCGGCGAGGTAGGACTTCGCCACGCCGTCCACGACGAGGAATTCACTCATCGCGGATCGCCTCGATGGGGTCCGTCCGGGCGGCCCGCAGCGCGGGGTAGATGCTGCACACGAGGCTGACGACGAGCGTCAGCACGACGATCACGAGGATGGACCGCGAGTCCACGAAGACCGGCACGCGGTCCAGGTAGTAGATGTCGCGCGGGAAGAGGTCGTAGCCCGAGAACCGGGGCTCGGGACGGGTGAACGCGAGCGCCGCGGGCACGGCGGCCAGCGTGAGGGCCCAGAGCACCAGCAGGAAGTACAGGATCGTCCCGGCCGTCCGGAACGTCCCGCCGGCGAAGGTCTCGGTCCAGCGCTCCGTCGCCCGCCGGAGGCCGCACCACGCGACGGGCAGCAGGCCCGCGACCAGCGTCGCGGCGAGCCGCAGCCCCTTCGGGATGTTCCAGTCGTAGTCGCGCCGGGGCTCGTAGTCCGGCACCCAGGCGAAGTACACCCACGCCGAGGCCGCGAGGAACGCCCCCGTCACGACCGCCAGCGCCAGGTCGGCGCGTTTCCAGGGCTTGTAGAGGCGGACCCAGGAGGCGATCAGCCAGGCCAGGGCCGCCGCCGCCAGCACCCAGGCGAGTTGCACCCCGCCCCGGTCCTCCGTCCAGGTGCCAGCCACCTTGGCGAAGGAGCCCGAGTTGAGCTCCCGCGAGCCGATGCGCAGGAAGTCCAGGATCGAGTTCAGGTTGTGCGCGAGCAGGAGGCCCGAGCCGATCCCGACGAGGGAGCCCACCAGCCCGCACGCGGCGCCCGAGGTCAGGAAGATCGAGATCACGCCGCCCTTGGTCCCGCCCAGGGCCCGGAGGATGCCGATGTCGCGGGTCTTGGACCGGACCATCAGGGTGTAGATCGCGATGATGTTGAAGCCCGCGACGATCACGATGAAGAACATCACGATGAACTGCACGCCCTTCTCGATCTCCACGGCCGCGAGCAGGTTCGCCTTCTCGTCCTCCCAGGTCTTGACCCAGAACTTGCCGCAGCGCCCGAGGGCGGCGTGGTTGGAGACGTTGCAGTTCGGCGAGTAGCGGTGCAGGTGCTCGAGGACGGCCCGTCGGACCTCCTCGCCGTTCTTCTCGTAGTCGTCCACGCCGATCGCGAACTGGTTGCAGTACGGGAGGCCGTCCCCGCGCGCCCTCAGGAACTCCTGCATCGCCTTCAGCGACACGAAGATGTAGGCCGCGTCGTACTCGTTCATCCCCGACTTGAAGTGCCCGACGACCTTGAACTTGCCGTTGCGCAGCTCCGGGAAGTCGCGCTCGATCGCCGTGGTGACCGAGAGCTCCTGGCCCTTCCAGTCCGAGATGCCGTACCCCGTCACGGCGTCCACCGGCTCGCCCGCGGGCCGGTCCGCGAAGATCCCCGGCCCGAGCACCGGGACGCTGCCCCTCGCGAAGAAGCGGGACAGCTCGCTGGCCGTCCGCTCGCGGGCGGGGTCGATGCCCACGAGCATCACGGCGTGCTTCTTCGCGCCGCTGCCCAGCCAGGCCATGTACTCGAGGCGCGGGGCGCAGCCCGTCACGTGCGGGATCGCGGCGATCCCGTCGGCGATCTTCCCGTAGTCGGGGACGTAGAGCGTCTGGACGACGAGGTGGCTGTGCAGGCCGCGGATGCGCGACTTGATGTCGCGCGAGAAGCCGCCCATGACGCTGGTGACGATGATCATCACCATGATCCCGACCGCCACGCCGACGATCGAGAAGTAGATGATCTTGTGCGCCCGGAGGTACCGGAGCGCCATGAACAGCTTGTACATGCGGCGCTACGCGGGGTCCTCGGACTCCCGCATCAGCGGGAAGAGGATGACCTCGCGGATGCTCGGCGAGTCCGTCAGCAGCATCACCAGGCGGTCGATGCCGATGCCCAGCCCGCCCGCGGGCGGCATGCCGTGCTCCATCGCGCAGAGGAAGTCCTCGTCGACCTTCCCGGCCGCCTTCATGACGGCGTCGCCGCCGGCGGCCGCCTGCTTCTGCAGGCGCTCGCGCTGGACGAGCGGGTCGTTGAGCTCCGTGTAGGCGTTGGCGAGCTCCATGCCCGCCGCGAAGGCCTCGAAGCGGTCCGCGATCCCGGGCCGGTCCGCGCGCTCGCGGCAGAGCGGCGTCATCTCGATCGGCTGGTTGCAGATGAACGACGCCCGCTCGAGGTGCGGCTCCACGTACTCGCCGAAGACCTTGTCCACGAGGTCCACGTGGCCCAGCCCCGCCGTGTCCACGTGCTTCTCGCGGAGCTTTCCCCGCAGCGCGTCGTCGCTGGAGTCGTCGACGCCCGCGTGCTGCCGGAGCAGCTCGAGGTAGTCGAGCCTCGGCCAGGGCGGCGTCACGTCGATCACCTTCCCGCCGAAGGGGAGCTTCGTCGTGCCCGCGACCTGCTCGGCGAGGCGGGAGACGACGGACTCCACGAGCTCCATCATCGTGCGGAGGTCGCCGTAGGCGTGGTAGAGCTCGAGGAGCGTGAACTCCGGGTTGTGGTTGGTGTCGATGCCCTCGTTGCGGAACACCCGGCCGATCTCGTAGACCTTCTCGATCCCGCCGACCATGAGCTTCTTGAGGGGGATCTCCAGCGCGATGCGCAGGAAGAGGTCCCGGTCGAGGGCGTTGTGGTGCGTCACGAACGGCCGGGCGGCCGCGCCGCCCGGGATCGCGTGCATCATCGGCGTCTCGACCTCGACGTAGCCCCGGTCGTCCAGGAAGCGGCGCAGGAGGTTGATCGCCCGGGCGCGCTTCAGGAACTTCGCCAGCACCTCGGGGTTCGCGATGAGGTCGAGGTAGCGCTTCCGGTAGCGGATCTCGGCGTTCGTGAGCCCGTGCCACTTCTCGGGCAGCGGGCGCAGCGCCTTGGACAGGAAGGTCAGCTTCGTCGCGAAGAGCGAGACCTCGCCGGTCTTCGTCTTCCCGAGCGTGCCCTCGGCGGCGAGCAGGTCGCCGATCGAGACGTGCTGGAACCAGCGGTGCGTCTCCTCCCCCACCGCGTCCTTCTTGACGTAGACCTGGATCTTGCCGGTCCAGTCGCGGACGTCGAGGAAGGCGGCCTTGCCGAAGTGGCGCATGCCGGCGATGCGGCCCGCCACCGTGAAGACCTTCCCCTCGCCCGCCGCGTAGCCCTCGACGACGGGGCGGATGGGCGCGGCGCCGTCGAAGCGGTCCCCGAACGGCGGGATCCCGAGCTGCTTCAGCTCCGCGAGGTGCTTGAGGCGGTCTTCCTGTTCCGACATGGGGAAGGAATGTAGCACAGGGCGGGGGGAGCATCCAGACCGGACCACGGGCTACAATGGCCGCGTGGACCAGCGGCTCACGAGGGGCGAGCGGATCACGCGCCAGGCCGAGATCGACGCGTGCTACCGCCAGGGCCGGCGCTACGCCGGGCGGCTGCTGCGCATCCACGCGAAGGCCAGCGAGCTGCCCCACCCCCGCCTCGCGATCAGCGTGCCGGGCCGGCTCTGCGACTCCGTCCGGCGCAACCGCTGGAAGCGCCTGATCCGCGAGGCGTTCCGCCTCCACAAGGAGGACTTCGGCCCCCGGATCGACATCGTCGTCGTCCCGACCAAGCCCCCCGCGGGGCTGCTGCGCCAGGACGTCGAGGCGGCGCTCCTCGAGCTGGCCCGCCGGATGAGGGCCGCGACGTGAAGTGGATCCTGCTCGCCCCGATCCGGCTCTACCAGCTGACGCTGTCGCGGATCATGCCGCCGGTCTGCCGCTTCGAGCCGACGTGCTCGCGCTACTCCTACGAGGCGATCTCGCGCTACGGCTTCTTCCGCGGCGGGTGGCTGATGGTGAAACGGCTCGCGCGCTGCCAGCCGTTCGGCGGGTCCGGGCCCGACCCGGTGCCCTGACTACTTCGCGGCCGGGACCGGATCCTCGAAGACGATGCGGATCCGCCGGCGAACCGGCGCCTTCGTATCGGCGTCCTCGGCGCGCGGAGCGGCCGGCGCCCCGGGGGAGACCGCCGGGGCCGCGGCCGGAGCGGGCTTGCCCATCCTCGCGCCCCTCGCCTCCGCGGCCTTCTCCTTCTCCCCCTTCGCGGCGTCGTCGGCCGGACGGCGCGGCTCCACCTTGGCCTCGCGGAGCGCGGCGAGCAGCCCGGCCAGCTCCTCCTCGCTCAGGTCGAGCACGAGTTCCCGGGCGGCCTGCTCCGGCGCCTTGGCGCGGGCGGTGGGTTTCAGCGACTTGAGGTACTTCTCGACGACGGCCCTCCCCGTCGCGCCCGGGAGGGACAACACCGCTTCCTCGGCGGCCGCGAGGCCCATCTCGGGCCCGGCCTTCTTCAGGCCCTCGGCCTTTTCCGTGGAATCGGCCCGTTCGTCGGCGGGAACCGCCGGAGCCGGGGCGTCCTTCAGGATCCCCTTCGCGGGGTCGGCAGCCTGCCGACCCGGGGGCTCCGGGGCCCGGTCCACCTTCGCGAGCTCGGGTTCCTTCGGGGCTCCCGGGTGCGGCCAGTAGACCCAGGTGACGACGGTGACGAGGATCGCGGCCGCCACGAGGCCGAGGCCGGAGATCAGCCGGGCCGCGCCGAAGCGGGGGCCGATGTCGGCGAGCACCCGCCCCACCAGGGCCGGGGGCGCGGCCACGCGGGGGAGCTTCCGGACCCGGGCGACGGCGGCGCCGATCGCCTCGAATTCCGCGCGGCACTCCGCGCAGGACGCGAGATGGCGCTCCGCCTCGGCCCGCTCGGCGGGGGTGACCTCGCCGTCGACATGGGCCGTCAGCAGTCCTCGATCGAAGGGGCACGCCATGGATCCGACCTCCGTTGCTCCGACGCGGTCCGGCCGCGCGGAGTTCCCGGGATTCGTCACGCTGATTTCAGGATCTCCTTGAGCGCCTGCCGGGCCCGGAACAGCCGGGACCGGACGGTTCCGACGGGGATGCCGAGGATCTCCGCGATCTCGGCGTAGGGCTTGTCCTCGAGGTCCTTGAGCACCAGGATCCCGCGGTCCCCCGGGTCGAGCGCGTCGAGGGCGCGGAGGACGCGGCGCCGCTCGTCGTCGGCGACGGGGCCGTCCGAGGGGTCGGAGTGCACCGCGGGTTCGATCCCCCGCCCCTCGCCGTCCGTCGCGTCCAGCGAGGGCCGGCGGTGCCGGGCGCCCTCGCGGCGGAAGCTCACGGCCTGGTTGAACGCGATGCGGAACATCCAGGTCGAGAAGGCCGAGTCGCCCTGGAAGTCCGGCAGCTTGCGCCAGGCGTTGACGAAGGCGCGCTGCAGGATGTCCTCGGCGTCGGTGGCGTCGCCGCAGAAGCGGAGCACGGCGGAGTACAGCTTGTCCTGGTGGCGCTCGACGAGGATGCGGAAGGCGTCGGCGTGTCCGGATCGGGCCCGGGAGACCAGGTCCGGATCGGGTTCCGACTCCAGCGGGTCGGGCACGGGCGCTACTTCCCCTTGAGGTCCCGGACGCAGCGGAACCCGACGTCGGGATGGCCGAGGCCGGGGTCGTTGGAGTGCCGGTGCCAGGTCCGCGCGGTCTCCTTGGGCGAGATGTACGAGCCGCCGCGCATCACGCGCAGGCCCTTCTCGTCCGAGGTGGCCGTCCACTCCCAGACGCCGCCGGCCATGTCGAGGATGCCGAAGGGGCTGGCGCCGCCCGGGAAGGTGCCGACGGGCTTGGGCTCGAACTTGAGCTCGCGGGAGGCCTCCAGCGTGTAGGCGGGCGCGGCCTGGTCGCCCGGGGGCCACGCGGTGCCCCAGGGGTAGGTGCGGCCGTCGACGCCGCGGGCGGCGTACTCCCACTCGTCCTCGGTCGGGAGGCGCTTGCCGGCCCACTTCGCGAAGGCCTCGGCGTCCTCGACCGTGACGCCGGTCACGGGGAGCGTCTCGGCGCCCCGCACGGGCTCGCCGGCGGCCCAGAAGCGGTTCGCGGGCGGCTTGTGCCCGGTCGCGCGGACGAACATCGCGTACTGCTCGTTGGTGACCTCGGTGCGGTCCATGAGGAACCCGGGCGTCGAGTACCGGCGGGCGCCCTCCTCGCCGTCGGCGGGGTTGCCGAGCTTCACCGAGGTCGCGGCGGGGACCTCGACGAGGCCGTCGCCGAGCATCGCCTCGGCGATCTGCTTGAGCAGCGGATCGGCCTCCGGCGACTCGGGGTGGTACTGGCGGCCGCGGAGGACGAGCTTGGTCGCCGAGAGGTAGCGGCGGGCGGCCAGCTCGGTGCGCGCCTTGGCGAAGTCGGCGGCGGCGACCTTGCGGGACTCCTCGGCGAGCCCGGAGAGCTTCGCCTTGAGCGTCGTGAACTCCGCCACCTTGGCGAGGACGGGGTGCTCCTTCTCGGTCTTCTCGAGGAGGCGGACCTCGGTCTCGTAGCGGGACTCGCGGTCGAGGCGTTCCAGCTCCGGGCGCAGGGCCGCGAAGGCCTCCTCGGCCTTCTTGCGCTGCTCCAGCTCGGCGGCCTGCGCGGCGGCCTCGCGTTCGCGCCGCTCGCGCTCCTCGCGCTCGCGCTTCTCCCGCTCCTCCTTCTCCTTGAGGGCGGCCGCCTCGCGCTCCCGCCGCTCGCGCTCCTCGCGCTCCTTGCGGGCGATCTCGTCGGCGCGGGCGCGCTGCTTGAGGGCCTCGACGATCTCCTCCTCGAGGGCCTGGGCGGCGGGCGAGTCCTTGGTGCGGCGGGCCTCCTGGACGAGCTGGGCCGCGTCGCCGAGGTTGCCGGTCTTGAGGGCCTCGCGGGCCTGGCCGAGGATCTTGGCCGCGGCGGCCTCGCGGGAATCGGGGGCGCTGGGGACGGGGGTCGGCGCGCCGGTCGGGGCGGCCGTGGGCGACGCGGTGGGCGTCGGGGTCTTCGAGGGGACGACGACGGCGAGCGGCGTGGCCGTCGGGGTCACCCCGCCGTCGTTCCGGCGCGCGAGGACGACGCCGACGAAGGTGGCGAGGAGTCCGATCAGCACGCCCATGGCGGCGAGCGGCCAGAGGGGCTTCTTCCCGATGGGCATGGGTGGGCCAGTATATCCGAAAACGGAAGCGCCCCGGAGGGGCTTCCTCCGGGGCGCCGGGAGCTCTCGGCCTACTTGCTGTCCTTGTCCTTCTTCGGATTGAAGGTCTTGATGCTGGCCAGGATGGCCTGCGCGTCCTTGGGCCAGTACTTCGTCCACATCTCGTCGCCGCCGAAGGAGATCTGGGTCTGGTAGAGCGCGTTGCCCTTCACCGTGAAGATCACCGCGAGCTGGCTCTTCTGGTCCGCCTGGTTGACGAGCTCCAGCTTGTGGAAGTAGCTGGGGCCCAGGCCGGGGTGCCGGTACTTGGGATCGGACTCCTTGACCTTGACCTCCTTGTACCGGGCTTCCTTCTCGCCCTCCTGGGGCTTCTTCATGTTGTCGAGGGAGTTCTTGGCGATCTCCTTCACGCCGCCGTCGGGCCACTTCTGGTTTTCGGCCAGCCGCTGGACGAAGACGTAGATCTGGAAGGTGTCGATGATGTGCGTGGCCATCACGGCGAAGTTCTGGCCCTCGCCGGGCTCCTTGCACTCCCAGAGCTGGTCCTTGCCGGTGGCCGGGACCTGGATGGAGACGCCCTCCTTCTCGTTGGCGAGGAAGAGCTTCTTCTTGGGCTTGTCCTGGGCCTCGGCGCCGAGGGCGCCCGCCAGGACCACGGCCGACAGCAGCAGGATTCTCATGGGTTTCCTCCGGACCTCTCTTGCCAGATTACACTCCGGGGCGCCAAAAAGGTTGCGACTTTTCGGGGGACCCGGCCTCAGGCCGAGGGGTCCGACCCCATCCCGTACTGCCGCATCTTTTCCCAGAGGTTCTTGCGGGTGATGCCCAGGACGCGGGCCGCCTCCCCCTTGTGGTTCCCCGTGAAGGCCAGCACCTTGCGGATGTGGGCCGCCTCGGCCAGCTCGACGACCGAGCGCAGCGCCGGCAGCGCGCCTTCCGCCGCCTTCTCCTCCCCCGGCGCGGCCAGGGGCTTGAGCAGGTGCTCGCGCTTCAGCACGGGATCCTCGCCCGCGAACGCGATCGCGCGCTCGACGGCGTGCTCCAGCTCGCGGACGTTCCCCGGCCAGGAGTACGCCTTCATCGCGTCGAGGACCTCGGGGCGGATCTCGTAGGGGCGGCCCTGGCCGTAGCGGTCGATGAAGGCCTCGCAGAGCACCGGCACGTCCTCGGCCCGCTCGCGCAGCGGCGGGATCCGCAGCGTCGCGACGTTCAGCCGGTAGAAGAGGTCCTCCCGGAACTTCTTCTTCTTCACGAGGTCGTAGGGCGAGACCTTCGTCGCCGACAGCACGCGCACGTCCACGGCGATGGGCTTCGAGTCGCCGATGCGCTCGACGAGGCGCTCCTGGAGGACGCGGAGCAGCTTCACCTGGGTCTGCGGGGGCATGTCGTCGACGTCGTCGATGAAGATCGTGCCCTGGTTCGCGCGCTCGAAGCGCCCCGCGCGGTCGCTGCGGGCGTCCGTGAAGGCGCCCTTCACGTGGCCGAAGAGGTCGTCCTCGATGAGGCCCTCGTAGAGGCCGCTGGAGACGACCTCGAAGGGCCCGCGGGCGCGGAGGCTGCGGTGGTGGATCTGCTGGGCGACGAGCTCCTTGCCGGTGCCGCTCTCGCCCTCGACGAGCACGGTGCAGTCCGCCTTGGCGACGGACTGGATCTGGTCGAAGAGGGCCAGCATGGCGGGGCTGCGGCCGACGAGCGGGCCGAAGCGGGAGCCCGTGGCGAGTTCCTCGCGGAGCCGGCGGTTCTCGGCCTGGAGCCGGAGGAACTTGTCGAGGCGGTCGAGGCGGACGACGACGTCCTCGTTGTAGAACGGCTTCTGGATGAAGTCGAACGCGCCGTCCTTGGCGGCCTGGAAGCCGATCTCGCCGCTGCCGAACGCGGTGATGAGGATGACGGCGGTGCCGGGGTGCAGCTCGTGGACGGCCTTCATGAGGGCGAGCCCGTCGACCTTGGGCATGCGGAGGTCGGTGAGGACGCAGTCGAAGGCGGTCGCGCGGGCCTCGCGGAGGGCGGCCTCCCCGTCGGTGACGACGGTGACGGCGTGGCCGGCGGCCCGGAGGGCGTCGCCGAGGGTCACGGCGATCGTCTTCTCGTCGTCGGCCAGCAGGACCTTCACGGGCGCTCCAGGACGGCGCGCACGATGTCGGAGGCGGCGCCGGGTCGCGCCAGGGCGGCGGCCGCGGACTTCATCTTATCAAGCCGGCCGGGGGTCGCCAGCAGTTCGGAGACCTTGTAATCGAGGACCTCGAGGGTGGGTGCCTTCACGGCGGCGCCGTTCTCGACGAGGTAGTCGGCGTTGCGCTCCTCCTGCCCGGGGATCGGGGAGAAGACGATCATGGGCAGGCCGCGGGCCAGGGCCTCGCAGGACGTGAGGCCGCCGGACTTCGTGATGAGGACGTCGCTGGCCTCCATGTAGTCCTGGACGTTGGTGACGAAGCCGAAGACCCTCGCCTTCCGGCCCGCGCGCTTCGCGAGCCTCGCCCGCAGCTTCTCGTTCTTCCCCGCGACGACGAGGAGCTGGAAGTCCCCGCCGAGGGCGAGGAGGCGCTCGACGGCCGACTCCATGTCGCCCATGCCGAAGCCGCCGCTCATGAAGAGGACGACGGGGCGGCGGGCGTCGAGGCCGAGCTCGCGGCGGACGACGGCGCGGCCGCGGGAGCGGCCGAAGACGGGGTGCACGGGGATGCCGGTGACGCGGATGCGAGCCTCGGGGTAGCCGTGCCCCCGGAGCAGCCAGCGGACCTGGTCGTTGCCGACGAAGTACCCGTCGGTGGCGGGCTGGACCCAGAAGGCGTGCACGTCGAAGTCGGTGATCACGGTGTGGATGGGCGGGGCGCCGGTTCCGAGGTGGGCGCGGACGACGTTGGGCGGGAGGAAGTGGGTCGCGACGATCGCGTCGGGGCGGTAGTCGGTGACAGCCTTGACGAAGGACTTGTAGTGGCTCGCGTCGTAGGCGCGGACGGCCTGGTCGAGGAGCGGGCTGCGGCGGGGCTTGCCCATGAGCTTGTAGAAGTAGCCCCAGACGCCGGGCGAGTGGTTGACCATCCACACGTAGCTGTCGGCGTAGAGCGCGTTGAAGACGCGGGAGGTGTACTTCAGCGCGTCGAGCCACTCGGACTCGTGGCCGAGCTCGCGGGCGGCGGCGGAGACGGCCTCGGCGGCGCGGTTGTGGCCGGCGCCCGCGCCGGCGGAGAGGACGAGGAGTCGGGCCATCGGGGGAGTCTAGGCGGGAGCGGGCGCGGGGGGCAAGGATCGTCGGGCTCAGGCGCGGCCGGCGAGGCGGCGGAGGCGGCCGGTGACGCCCTCGAGGGCGCGGCAGGCGTCGAGCAGCGAGGGGTCGGCGAGCCAGTAGACGACCTTGCGGCCCTGGCGGCGGACGCCGGTCGAGTGGTAGCGGACGAGGCCGGCGAGCTTCATGACGCGGAGCTGGTTGACGATCGAGGAGGCCGACGCGTCGAGGTCCCGGGAGAGCTCCATGGGGCGGCGGCGGCCGCGCCCGATCGCGGCGATGATCCGGTAGGCGAGCGGGTTGCCCAGGATCTTCAGCACGTGGCTGTGGCTCTTGGCCTGTTCGGTGGCGATCATCTGCGAGCTATATCGGCAGGATCCGGCTTCCGGACCGCGGCCTTTCCCGAAGTTCCCCCCCTCTCTCCAGGGCCGGGCCGCGGACCGGAACCGGACGGCGCGTAGGGAGGCCGGCGGCGGGGGTCCTCGTCCGCCGCCGGCCCGTGCCCCGGCGGCTAAGGTCTCCTCGAACCGACTCCCCCGCGTCCCGGCCGGCCCCGTCGGGCCGCCTCCGCGGACGCGTTCCCCTCTCCACGGGCCAGGAACCGCGCGGCGCGGACGAGGAAGACGAAATGCTCCCGCACGTCGTCGGGGTGCAGCCGGAACCAACCGTAGGGCGACGTCCGGTTGCGCTTGACGATCACGGGCGATCCTCCCCCTCTCCGCGGCCCACGAATTCACATCCCCGTGAATTCGTGAACTTGTAAATTTGTAATGGTCGGAGGGGTTCTTGTCAACGAAAACCCGGGAAATTATTTTCCGTCGAGCAGCGGGCGCGGGTGGCCGATGTCGGCGACGACGAGCTCGCCGAGGAAGGCCGCGGCGCCGGGCGCCTGGAAGCCGGTCTTCGGGAGGCCCATGGTGACGGTCAGGTCGGCCCGCACGGCGACCCCGAGCGGCCGGCCCGAGTCGGCGTCCAGGCCGGAGGGCAGGTCGACGGACACGACGGGATGCTCGGCGCGGTCCAGCGCGTTGACCGCCTCGATGGCCGCGCGGGCCGGCCCCGTCACCTCGCGGTTGAGGCCCGTGCCGAAGAGCGCGTCGACGACGACGGCGCGGGGGGCGGGCCGGAGGGGGTCCGCGGGGCCGGCGACGGTTCCGCCGAGGAGCCTCGCCACGACGCGCCCGTCCCCGCCGTTCCTGCCGGGGCCCGCCAGGACGAGCACGGGCCGGCCGGGCCAGCGACGGCGGATCTCGTCCGCCACGGCGGCGCCCGCCCGCTCCATCAGGGCCCCGGGCGGCACCCCGTACTCCTCCTCGGCGCGGCGGTCGATCTCCGCGATCTCGAGGCGGGTGACGTGCCTCAAGGGCGGCGCTTCCGCCTCCACGCGGGGTAGTCCTTGGCGAACCAGGCCCTCCAGGACCCGGCGTTCCCGAGCCGCACGCCCGTGATCTCCACGTGCGCCAGGACGGCCTTGTCCTGGAGCTCGACGTCCGGGACGTCGAGCACGCTGATCAGCACGGGCACCGCGTCGTCCACGCCGAGGTCGCCGAGGCCGGTGACGATGTAGCCGCGGACCAGCGGGTCGCGCTCGACGGACAGCCGGTCGAGCAGGGCCTTCCCGGCCGCCGCGCGCGCCGTCCTCAGGTGGCCCAGCGCCTGGGCCGCCGCCGCGCGGACCTCCCAGTTCGCGTCCGCCGCCAGGAGCCGCACGGCCACGTCGACGTACTCCGAGGCCTGCGCCTCCCCCACCGCGCGGACCACGGACTTGCGCACGTTGTACTTCGGGTGGCCCGCCATCTCGAGGAAGGGGTCGCGCCCCTTCTCCTTGAACTCGAGGACGAGGATGAGCAGCTGGACCAGGTCGTCCTGCTTGAAGATCGGAGTGTCGGGCGTGTCGGCGGCCTTCCGCCGCAGCAGCTCCAGCGCCGTCGCGAAGGCGTCGTCGCCGACCTTCACGAGCTGGTAGCGGATCGCCATCCAGTCCTCGCGGAACTGCCCGTTGATGAGCATCCGCAGCAGCGTCGTCACGAGGAGGATCCTCGCGTCCTCGCCGAGGGCGCAGATGCGGACCCGCGCCTCGTTCCAGGTCTTCAGGTTGACCTTGCCCCAGAACACGAAGAGCGCGTCGAGCGTCTCGCCCCGCCGGACGAGCTCGACCCGCGCGGGCTCGTCGCCCCCGCGCGCCTTGGCGATCAGGGCGCGGTCGTCCTCGAAGAAGGAGTAGTTGATCGCCTCGAGGCGGTTGAGCGCGTCGCGCCGGTCCTCGGGCAGCGGCGCCTTCAGGCGCACGAGGCAGGCGACGTACTCGCGGTAGGTGTCCGTGAGCGGCTTGAAGGACGCGGGCGTGACCATCCGGCCGTCGTCGGACGGGGCCGGCCCGCCCGGCGCCGCGCAGGCGGCGAGCAGGAGCGGCACGGCCAGCCAGGCGCGGCCGGTCACGCGGGATGCAGGACGCGGGCCGCCTTCGCCTGGACGGAGGCCGCGAGTCCCTTCCCCTCGGCGAGCAGCGTGGCGCATTCCTTCCTCAGCCCCCCCGATTTCGCGGCGTCGACGATCGACGCGGCGTTCACCTCGACGTTGTGCGAGCAGCCCTCCAGGCCCGCCGCCAGGAGCAGCGCCCCGCCCGACAGGTCCGACACCAGGTTCTTGTTGCAGCCCGACGCGTAGCGGTCCAGCTCCCGCAGCGCCGCCACGGCGAGCCGCATCGCCTCGAGCGGGACGAGCCCCGCCCCGTGCAGCGCCGCCTGGACGGCCGACTTCCGGGCCGCCTTCTCCTCGTCCGTCTTCTTCGGCAGCGTGAACGCCGCCGACACCTTCCCGTACGCCTCCGAGTCCCGGTCGACGTAGGACAGCAGCTCCCCGCGCAGCTTGTCCAGCGCGGCCGCGGCCGCGGCGGCCTCCGGGGACTCCGTGTACCGGGCCGCCATGAGCCCGAGCGCCGCCCCCAACGTGGACGCGTACGCGGAGACGCTCCCTCCACCCGGCGCCGGGATTTTCGCGGCGACGGCGTCGGAGAACTGCCCGAGGGTCTGGGTGCTGAGCATGGGGGCCCACTATATTCCGGCC
Organism: uncultured Planctomycetales bacterium; assembly: GCA_964464755.1. Classification (GTDB taxonomy): domain Bacteria; phylum Planctomycetota; class MHYJ01; order MHYJ01; family JACPRB01; genus CAYXGZ01. The sequence continues at coordinate 285 of CAYXGZ010000062.1, read as the reverse complement.
CGCCCCCCGCGACAATCCCGATCGCTGTACGACTCCTCGGGGGGCCGGATAAACTGGTCGCGCGATGAACGAGTTCGTCCACCTCCACCTGCACAGCGACTTCTCGCTGCTCGACGGCGCCTGCCGCGTCGACGGGCTCGTCCGCATGGTCCACGACCAGGGCATGAAGGCCGTCGCGCTCACCGACCACGGCAACCTCTTCGGCGCGATCGAGTTCTACTCCGCCGCCCTCGCCCGCGGCCTCAAGCCGATCCTCGGCATGGAGGCCTACGTCGCGCCCCGCTC
>CAYXGZ010000061.1:14702-19490 GCA_964464755.1 uncultured Planctomycetales bacterium | reverse complement strand
TTCGAGCAGATGGAGATCGAGTACTTCTGCAAGCCGGGCACCGAGGACGAGCACTACAAGAAGTGGATCGACGCCCGCTTCGGCTGGTACCAGCAGTTCGGGATCCGGAAGGAGAACCTCCGGCTCCGCGAGCACGCCAAGGACGAGCTGGCCCATTACGCCAAGGCCTGCACGGACATCGAGTACCTCTTCCCCATGGGCTGGAGCGAGCTCGAGGGCATCGCGAGCCGCACCGACTACGACCTCAAGCAGCACTCCCAGTTCAGCGGCAAGCAGCTGACGTACTTCGACGAGGAGACCAAGGAGCACGTCACGCCGTTCGTCGTCGAGCCCGCCGCGGGCGCGGACCGCGCGACCCTCGCCTTCCTCGTCGACGCCTACCACGAGGAGGAGGTCAAGGGCGAGAAGCGCGTCGTCCTCCGCTTCCACCCCGAGATCGCCCCCGTGAAGGTCGCCGTGCTCCCCCTGCTCAAGAAGCGCGACGACATCGTCGCGACGGCCCGCGGGATCTGCGACGAGCTCCGGAAGACCTGGTACGCCGTCTACGACGACACGGCCGCCATCGGCAAGCTCTACCGCCGCCAGGACGAGATCGGCACCCCGTTCTGCGTCACGGTCGACGTCCAGACCGTGGGCGACGCCGAGAAGGGCGAGGCCGCGGACCGCAAGGTCACCGTCCGCGACCGCGACTCGATGCAGCAGATCCGGGTCCCGATCGCCGAGCTCCCCGCCGTCATGGCGCGGCTCCTCGACGGGAAGTGGGCCGAGGTCGCCCCGTCCTACCCCGCCTCCGCGCCCGCCGCCGGATAGTTGTCCCCGCCGACCGGCGGATGGTTCAATGTCGGCATGATCCTCGGCTTCGACGACGGCTCGGAGACGGACCTCAACCTGCACCCCGAGCTCCGCAAGGCCATGCAGGGGCCCTTCCAGAAGTTCGACCCCGCGAAGGTCGAGATCCTCCTCGCCGCGGGCGTCGACTGGTTCCACGAGAACCGCCTCGAGCCGGACTCCTGGGGCCAGGCCGTCCCGTGGTCCCGCCCCTACGCGACGAAGGGCGAGCTCGGGCTCGTCGTCGTCCAGCGCCTCCTGCACTTCCAGGTGCAGGCGAACCTCCAGGGCGCGCAGTTCAGCTTCCGCCTCCAGGACCAGGACACCTCGCTGCGCCTGCGCGGCGAGCCCGCCGTGAAGAAGTGCAACGAGCTGACCCGCGCTTACCTGCTGCGCTACGGGACCCGGGGGCTGCTCTCGCCGGCGATGAAGCTCGTCCAGGCCGGCGACCCCGCGGCGGCCCGCGAGGCCTTCGAGGGCATCGTGGGGCTGCTCCCCGAGGAGGGCCAGGCCTGGTTCTGGCTCGGGATCCTGCTCACGCGCGAGGGCGACGCCGCCCGGGCGAAGGAGGCGACGCGGAGGGCCGCGGAGCTGCTCGCCTCGCCGTACCTCGACCGGGCCGCCTGCCCGTCCTGCGGCTGGATCCCCTGCGGCCAGGGGCTGTGGAAGTGCGAGGGCTGCGGCTCGGCGTTCGACCCCTTCGAGGCCCGCGGCGAGTGCCCGAAGTGCGCGAAGGTGCAGGCCGAGACCGCGTGCCTGGCCTGCCGGAAGAAGTCGCCCCCCGCTACCTGGTGGAAGGAATAGGCTGGTACTTCCGGGCGCGCACGAGGAGGTAGACCTCCTCCCGGCCGCCGAAGCGCGGGACGCGGACCTCGATCGGGTCGTCCAGCTGGGCGAAGCAGGCCTTCAGGAGCTCCGAGCGCGAAGGCCAGTCCTTCTTCTCGTAGACGACGATCGCGTCCTTCCCCGCCAGGGCCCGCCCGTCCCACCAGTTCCGGAACGACTTCGCCGGGTTGCCGACCGCCGTGAAGTCGCACACCGGTAGCGGCCGCAGGTGGTAGGCCAGCTGCGCCGCGTCGTGGTAGTCGCGGGCCAGGACGAAGGACGGCTTCCCGGAGTCCACCCACGAAGCGAGGGTCAACCAGCCCGGCGGGGCCTTCGACACGATGACCGGGACCGCGACGAGGTACCCAATCCCCAGGATTCCCACCGTGCCCACGACGAGCCGCCGACCCCAGGTCGAGCGCAGCGCCGAGCACGCGACGAGGAGCACGCCCGCGGCGTAGGCCGGAGCCGTCCAGTGGCCGCGCACCGAGCGGAAGAACGCCAGGCCGAAGAAGAAGACAAGCAGCGGGACGCAGAGCGCCGCGAGGAGGCGGTCGGGATGATCCCGCTTCCAGAGCGCCTTCAGCCCCGCGCCCCACATCAGGAGGGCCACGACCGGGGTCCCGAGCAGCAATTGGTCCTTCCAGAAATCCACGGGCTCCATCGGGCGGAACCCCTTCGCCTCGCGGAAGCGCTCCACGCCCTGGTAGGCCAGGGATTGCCAGCCGTTCTGCGCGTTCCAGGCCAGGGTCGGCGAGAACGCCGCAAGGGCCGCGAGCGCACCCAGCCAGGGCCACGGCGTGGCCAGGTGCCGCCGGCCTTCCACCGTGGCGGCGAGCCAGGCGAACGCGCCGACCCCGAGGAACGCCGCGTGGTACTTCGAGTCGAGCGCGAGCCCCAACGCCAGCCCCGCGAGCAGCCACCACGCCCCGCGGCCGCCCTTCACCGCGTGCGCCAGGGCCCAGATCGTTCCCGCCGAAAAGAGCAGCACCGGCGCGTCGGGCGTCGCCGCCGCCCCGAAGGCGAACGTCATCGGCAGGAGCAGGAAGAGCATCGCGGCGAGCCGTCCCTCGCGCTCCCCGGCCCAGCGCCGCCCCGCGAGGAAGATCCACCAGGCCCCGAGACCCCCGCCAAGCAGGGTGAGCATCCGCAGGCCGAGCGGCGAATCCCCGAACAGCGACGTCGAGAGCCAGGACAGCCAGCCGATCATCCCGGGATGGTCGTAGTAGCCCGCCGCCGGGTGCTTCCCGTACAGCCAGTGGTAGGCCTCGATCGACGTGGGCTCCAGCAGGGCCGAGGCGACGCCGCGCAGGCCGGTCACCGCGAAGATCATCGCCAGCACCTGGACCGCGGGGCGGGCGGCGTAGAGCTGCGCCAGCTGCCGCAGGTAGTCGACCGTCACCCCCGCGCCGAGCTTGCTCTCCCCCGCCAGCCGGTTGCCGAAGTGGATCGGGATCTCGACGACCTTCGCGGGCCGGGCCCGCGCGAGGATCTCGAGCAGGATCTTGAAGCCCCGGACGCGCATCGCGACGCCGTCGAGCAGCGAGCGCCGAAGGCAGAAGTACCCCGCCATCGGGTCCGACGCCGAGGTCAGGCCCCGGGCCAGCAGCGTCGCGGTGCGGGACATCAGGAGCCGCACCTTCGACCAGCCCTCGGTGCCCCCGCCCTCGACGTAGCGGCTGCCGATCGCGAGATCCGCCCCGCCCTCCACCGCCGCGGCGAGCCGGGGCGCGACCTCCGGCGGATGGCTCAGGTCGGCGTCCATCACGACGACGACCGGCGACGCGCTCTCCGCGATGCCCTTCATGACGGCCGTCGCGAGGCCCCGCTCCCCCTTGCGGACGACGAGGCGGACCGGGTGCGACCTCGCGAGGCGCTCCGCGACCGCGGGCGTGTCGTCCTTGGAATCGTCGTCGACGAGCAGCACCTCCCAGTCCGCGCGCGGGCCGAACGCGGCCGCGAGGCGGGTGACGAGGGGCTCGAGGTTGCCCGCCTCGTTCAGGGTGGGGACCACGACGGTCACGGCGGGCATCCGGCGATCATACCAACCGCATCCGGGTCTGCTAAGATCGGCCGCATGGGCGTCGTCGTCGTCGGGGCGGGCCACGCGGGCATCGAGGCGGCCCTCGCCTGCGCCCGGATGGGCCTCGACACGACCGTCCTCACCCTCTCGCCCGACTCCATCGGCCGCATGTCGTGCAATCCCGCCATCGGCGGCCTCGCCAAGGGGCAGATGGTCCGCGAGATCGACGCCCTCGGCGGCGAGATGGGCCGGGCGATCGACGCGACCGGCATCCAGTTCCGCATGCTGAACACCCGCAAGGGCCCCGCGGTCCGCTCGCCCCGCGCCCAGGCCGACAAGAAGGCCTACGCGGCCTACATGCGGGAGCTCCTGCTCTCGACGCCCCGGCTCCGCGTCGTCGCCGACACCGCCGAGGACTTCGCCGTCGAGGGCGGCCGGATCCGCGCCGTGATCGGCCGCGGCGGCTCGCGGCACGAGGCCGACGCCGTCGTCCTGGCGACCGGCACCTTCCTCAAGGCCGTGCAGCACTGCGGCGAGCTGAAGCGCACCGGCGGGCGCATCCACGAGCCCTCGGCCGACCGGCTCAGCGACCGCCTCCGCGCCCTCGGCTTCGAGATCGGCCGCCTCAAGACGGGCACCCCGCCCCGCCTCCACCGGGACTCGATCGACTACTCCCGGCTCCAGGTCCAGCCCGGCGACCCCGAGCCCGCGCCCTTCTCTCACGACACGGAGCGCATCACGCGGCCCCAGGTCGTCTGCTGGACGACGTACACCAACGAGCGGACCCACGCGATCCTGCGCCGCAACCTCCACCGCGCCCCGATGTACAGCGGCCAGATCCGCGCGGCGGGCCCCCGCTACTGCCCGTCCATCGAGGACAAGGTCGTGCGCTTCGCGGAGCGCGACCGGCACCAGGTCTTCCTCGAGCCCGAGGGGCCGGACGTCCCCGAGATCTACGTCAACGGCGTCTCGACGAGCACGCCCCCCGAGGTCCAGGAGGAGTTCATCCGGACCATCCACGGCCTCGAGCGCGCCGAGTTCCTCCAGCACGGCTACGCGGTGGAGTACGACTACGCGCCGCCCCACCAGCTGCACCCGACGCTCGAGACGGA
>CAYXGZ010000061.1:0-14692 GCA_964464755.1 uncultured Planctomycetales bacterium | reverse complement strand
GGCAGATCAACGGGACCTCGGGCTACGAGGAGGCGGCGGGCCAGGGGATCGTCGCGGGGATCAACGCGGCGCTGCAGCTCCAGGGCCGGGACCCGCTCGTCCTGCGGCGTGACGAGGCCTACCTCGGCGTCCTCGTCGACGACCTCATCCGCCTCGAGCACCGCGAGCCGTACCGGATGTTCACGTCGCGCGCCGAGTACCGCCTGCTCCTGCGCGCGGACAACGCGGACCGTCGGCTCCGGGCCCACGGCCGCCGCGCCGGCCTCGTGGGCGACGCGGCCTGGGGGCGCCACGAGGCGAAGGAGCTCGCGATCGCCGAGCTGCGCCGCCGCCTGAAGCGCGGCTCGCCGGGCTCCGGATCGACCCTCGAGGCCCGGCTCCGCCGCCCGGAGGTCTCGATCGGCGAGCTCGGCCTCGACGCGCCCCGGGAGGTCCTCGAGCAGGTCGAGATCGAGGTCAAGTACGAGGGCTACATCCGGCGCCAGGGCGTCGACGTCGAGCGCTTCCGCCGCCTCGAGGGCTGCCGGATCCCGGAGCGCGTGGACTACGCCCGAGTCCCCCACCTGCGCACCGAGGCGAGGGAGAAGCTCGCCCGGGTGCGGCCGGCCTCGCTGGGCCAGGCCTCCCGGATCGCGGGCGTGACGCCCGCCGACGTGCGCCTCCTCGGCGTCCACCTCCGGCTCCGGGCCTGAAGCCCGGATCCCGATGCTAAGATAGGCGCGGAGAGATTCGATGCGCTCACCGTCCGCGCTGTTCCTCGTGCAGGGCCTGCACCATCCCTCCACGAGGGTCCGGGTGCTGCAGTACCTCCCGCAGCTCCGGCGCGACGGCTGGACCACGACGGTCCGCGCCTGCCTCGGCGCCGGCGCCAGCGACGCCGCCGAGCGCCGCCCCTGGTGGGACGGGGCCGCCGTCCTCGCGCAGTTCCACCAGCGCTTCTACGCCGCCATCACCGCGGGCTGCTACGACGTCGTCTACATCGAGCGCGAGCTCGTCCCGCGCTTCACGCCGCTGGCCGAGCAGCTCGTGGGCATGCTCAACCGCAACGTGATCTTCGACTTCGACGACTCGATCTTCCTTCCCTACGCGGACCGGACCGTGAACCCGGTCGCCACGGTGGCCGCCCTCGCCCGCATGGTGATCACGGGCAACGAGTACCTCGGCGAGTGGGCCCTGAAGCACAACGAGAACGTCTGGGTGCTGTCCAGCCCGGTGGACTGCGACCACTTCCGCCCGCGCTCCGCCCCGGGCGACGGCAAGCTCCTCGTGTGGGCGGGCCAGTCCCGCCACCTCCACGAGCTGAAGCCGATCCGCCGGGCGCTCGAGGAGACCGCCCGCCGCCACCCCGGCCTGTCGCTCCGCGTCGTCTGCGACCGCGCGCCCGACTTCGACTGCGGCGTCCCCGTCGAGCACGTGCCCTGGAGCCCGGCGACCGAGGTCGAGGCGATCCGCGGCGCCGACATCGGGATCATGCCGCTCGTCGACGACGAGTGGACCAAGGGCAAGGCGGGCTACAAGGTCCTGCAGTACATGGCCTGCGGGCTCGCGACGGTCAGCGCGCCGTACGGCGTCATCCCCGACGTCACGGACGCGGGCGTCTGCGGGCTGCCGGCCCAGGACCACGAGGAGTGGTGCGACTCCCTCGGGCGCCTCGTGGGCGACGCCGAGCTGCGCCACCTCATGGGCGTCCAGGCCCGGAAGCGCTGCGAGGACATCTACTCGCTGAAGGCGCTCTACCCGCGCTGGAAGGACGTCCTCGAAACGACCCGCGCCGGATCGTAGAATCCCCCCATGCACCGCGCCGCGCTCGCGGCCCTCCTGCTCCTCGCGTCCTGCGCCTCCCCCGCTCCGCCCGCCTACATGCGGGACGCCGCGGGGGGCGAGGAGGAGGCGAAGCGGGCGATCCTCGAGATCCGCGCCGGCCTCGGCCCCGATTACACCGTCGTCCGCGTCGGCGGCCTCTTCTTCCTCGCGGCGAAGGGCGTCCGCCAGCTCGACCTCGCGAGGGAGACGATCGACCGCGTCTCGCGCTTCCTCTGGCGCGACTACTTCCGCGTCCGCCCCGCCGCGGCGATCCGCGTGTACTGCCTGCCCGACCGGACCGCCTACGTGGAGCACGTGCGGAAGTCCCTCGGCCGGGAGCCGAGCACGCCGTACGGGTTCTACCTCCCCGGCGAGCGGACGATGTACCTGAACCTGGGCACGGGGTCCGGCACGCTGGCCCACGAGATCGTCCACCCGCTCCTCGCGGAGGACTTCCCGTCGGTCCCCGCCTGGTTCAACGAGGGCTTCGCGTCGCTCTTCGAGCAGTCCGCCACCCTCGAGGACGGCACGGTGGTCGCGAAGTCGAACTGGCGCCTGAAGGGGCTCAAGGCGGCGATGGCCGAGAAGCGGGCGATCTCCCTTCCGGACCTGCTCGCGACCTCGACGTCCGCGTTCTACGGCGACGCGCGGGGCGTGAACTACGCGACGGCGCGCTACCTGCTGCTCTGGCTGCAGGACCACGGGAAGCTCCGCGCGTACTACCGGGAGTTCCGCGACTCCGCGGCGGCGGATCCCGCGGGGCGCGCGGCGCTGGAGCGGACGGTGGGCGCGACGCTGGAGGAGTTCGAGCCCGGCTGGAGGGCGTGGGTGGAGGGGCTGAAGTAGCGCGGGCTACTTCTTGACCCAGACCGGGTTGGACAGGATCCAGGTCAGGTTGTCCCGCATCGCCTCGACGCGGTAGACGCCCGGCTCCGCGAGGTCGAGCATCACCTCGTTGTTCTCCTCCTCGTGGATCGACTGCCCGTTGAGGAAGACGTTGATGAGCGCCTCCTCGGGCAGGGTGACGGCGAGCTCCGTCTTCCCCTCCACGAGGACGATCTCCTCGCCCATGATCGCGGTCTTCTCCCCGTTGTCGACCTCGAGGGAGAACTCGGTCGGATCGTCCCAGTAGTCGAACGAGACGTAGAGGTTGCCGTTGCGGACGGCCTCGAGGACCTGCTTCTTCGCGGCCTTGGCGTCCTTGGCCAGCGAGTCCCGCAGGAGGACGTGGTTCGTGATGGTCTTGAAGGCGGTCTCGTAGGGGAACACGACCAGGTCGCGCCCCTCGTGGGTTTTCTTGTAGGCGTGGTTGTCGATCTCGCCGATGCCGACGACCTTGTGGGTGCGGCAGAGCTCGTCCCAGCGGGCGATCGTCTCGGCGCGCGGGCCGGTGAGGGCCGTGGCGAAGTCGTCGTAGACCTCGAAGCCGACGTTCTCGCGGTCCAGCTGGGACTGCCAGTCGCTCATGAGGTCCCAGAGGCCGAAGCCCGCGTAGCCGCTGACGTTCCAGTCCTCCCACTTGTAGGAGGGGATGCCGAAGCGCTGCGTGCCCGCGTGGTCGGGGTGGGCGATGAAGCCGAACCAGCCCTGGCGGGCGACCTCGTCGATGACTTCCTGGGGCTTGAGGCCCTTGAGCTTCTCGACGCCCTTGAGGGCCGCGTCGCCGAACGTGATGAAGTGGTTCTTGGGCGGGGTGATCTCGGTCCCGACGATGAGCAGCGTGCTGCCGTGCCACTTCTCGTGGCCGTCCTCCCTCGGCTTCATCGTGTCATGGTCGGTCATCATGACGAAGTCGAGGCCGGCGTCGTTCGCCGCCTTCATGACCTCCTCGACGGTGCCGGTGCCGTCGGAGTACGTCGTGTGGCAGTGGATCGCGCCGCGGTAGTCGTACATGCTCATCGGGGTTTCTGGAGTCGGTTGGAAAGCATGATCTTAGGAAGGCACCGGGGGCCCGTCAAACTTATCCGGCGGAACGCCCCCTACTCGAACCGGGCGTCCTCCACGTGAAGTTCAACGGATTCATTCCCCCGCCACTCGTTGATCACCGGCCGGAACGCGAGGGACACGGTCCGCGCGGAGCGCAGCGGGTCGATCCAGTCCGCCCGCCCGAACGCCACGGCGCGCAGGCCCGGCCCGGTGCCGTCGGTCACGTGGAAGGAGAGGTGGTCGTTCTTCTTCCCCATGAGGCGCGGCTCCCCCGCGACCTTCAGGTGCGAGGCGACGAGCCGCGGCGCGGGGTTGCCCTCGCCGAAGGGCTCCAGGCGCAGGACCTCCCGGACCATCCCGCGCGTCAGGTCGGAGAGCTTCACCTCGTCGTCGATCGCGAGCGTCGGCCCCGGCAGGCCCGCCGCGAGGACGCGCTCCGCGTGGGCGTTGACGCGCACCCGGAACTCCTCGAGCCGGTCCGCCTTCACGCCCGCGCCGGCCGCCATCGCGTGGCCGCCCCCGCTGACGAGCAGGTCCCGGACCTCCTCGAGCGCCAGGTGCAGGCCGAAGCCCTCGACCGAGCGGCCCGAGCCCTTCGCGACGCCGCCCTCGACGGCGAGGACGAAGGCCGGACGGGCGAAGCGGTCCACGAGCCGCGCCGCGACGATCCCGACGACGCCGACGTGCCAGCGCGGGTCGGCGAGCACCAGGACGCGGTCCTCGGCCAGCTCCGGCCGCGCGGCCAGCTGCTCCATCGCCTGCTCGAGGATCCCCTGCTCGATCTCCTTGCGGTTCCGGTTCGCCGCCTCGAGCATCGCGAGGACCTCGACGATGCGCGGCGCGTCCTCGGAGGTCAGGAGCTCGACCGTGTGCCCGGCCGAGCCGACGCGGCCCAGCGCGTTGAGCCGCGGGGCCAGCTTGAAGCTGATGTCGAAGGTGTCGACCTTCTTGTCGCCGAGCCCGACCTTCTCGGCCAGCGCGCGCAGCCCGGGGCTGCGGCAGTTGCCCAGCGCCCGCAGGCCGTAGCTCACGAAGACGCGGTTCTCGCCGAGGACCGGCACGACGTCGGCGACGGTCCCGAGGGCGACGTAGCCCATGGCGTCGAGCAGGAACTCCTGGAAGCCCCGCTCGCCGCGGCGGCCCTTGAACGAGCCCTGCGAGAGCGCCCAGGCCATCTTGAAGGCGATGCCCGCCGAGCAGATCCCCTTGAAGGGGTAGGTCGCGTCCGCCTTGGGGTTCACGAGGGCGACGGCCGGCGAGGTCCGCGTCGGCATCTCGTGGTGGTCGAGGATGATCGTGTCGATGCCGAGCTCCCTGGCCCGCTCGATCTCCTCGTGGTCGTTGGTCCCGCAGTCGATCGTGACGAGGACCTTCGCGCCCGCGGCCGCCAGCTCCTCCACGGCGGCCATCGAGAGGCCGTAGCCGTCGGTGACGCGGTGCGGCACCCGGAGCAGCGGGTCGGCGCCCAGCAGCCGGAGAAACTTGGCGAGGATCGCCGTTCCCGTGGTCCCGTCGACGTCGTAGTCGCCGAAGATCGCGATGCGCTCGCCGTCGCGGACCGCCCGCTCGAGGCGCTCGACCGCGAGGGGCATCTGGCTGAACTTCATCGGGTCGACGAGGTGGACGAGCTCGGGCTGGAGGAACGCGCGGGCCTCGAGGGGGTCGCGCACGCCCCGGTTGACGAGCAGGAGCGCCGTGACGGGGGAGATGCGCAGCGCCCGGGCGAGCTCCTCGGCCGCCGGCCGGTCGGCCGGCGCGAAGACCCACTTCCGGGCCACCGTCCCCGTGGTCCTGGGGCCCATCATGCCTCCAGCGCCCGCCGCGCGAGGTCCAGCGCGAGGTTCGCGGCCCGTTCCTTCACCTGCGTCCGTCCGCCCGGGAACTCCCGGCGCTCGACCCGGGTGCGGCCCCGGTAGGCGACGGCATGGAAGACGAGGCCGACCGGCTTCGAGGCCGTCCCCCCGCCCGGGCCCGCGATGCCCGTCGTCGCGAGGCCGAGCCGGGCGCCCGAGGTCCGGGCGACGCCCTCCGCCATCGCGGCGGCGACCTCCGCGGACACCGCGCCGTGCCGGCGCAGCAGCTCCGCGGGGACCCCGAGCCGGGCGATCTTCGCCTCGTTGGCGTACGCGACGACGGCCTCGCGGAGCACCGCGGAGACGCCGGGGATGTTCGTGAGCCGGTGGGCGACCAGGCCGCCCGTGCAGGACTCGGCCACCGCGAGGCTGCAGCGCCGCCGGACCAGGAGGGCCGCGACGTCCTCCTCGAGCGATCCGCCCGCGAGCAGGTGAGAGCCGAGCACGCGGGCCAGGGCCCGCCGGGCCGGGGCCAGGGACCGGCCCTCGGCGCGGACGCGGACGGTGACGAGGCCTCCGCCGACCTGGGTCCCGTACGTGATCCCCCGGAGTCCCTTCACGGCCCGGGCGACGCGCTCGTCCACGGTCCCCTCGGGCAGGCCGTAGACCCGCGCGTCCCAGAGCTCGAAGCGCCGCGCGGATCCGTAGGCCCGCCGGAGCCGGGGCAGCACGTGGTCGCGGAGCATGGGGACGAGCTCGCCGGGCGGACCCGGCAGCGCGAAGAGGCGGACGCCATCGGCCACGAGCTCGAAGCCGGGGGCGGTCCCGTGGGGGTTCGGCAGCGCCGTCGCGCCCTCCGGCAGGAAGGCCTGCCGTCGGTTGTTCGCGGACATCGCCACGCCGATCCGCCGGAAGCGGGCCCGGATCGCCTTCAGCAGGGCCGGGCGCAGGACGAGCGGCCGGTGGAAGGCCTCCTCGACCGCGGGCCGGGTGTGGTCGTCGTCGGTCGGGCCCAGGCCGCCGGACACCAGGACGAGGTCGGCGCGGGAGGCGGCGAGCTTGAGCTCGTCGACGATCCGCCCGAAGTCGTCGCCGCAGGTGGCGTGGAAGGAGACCTCGAGGCCGAGGCCCTCGAGGGCGCGGGCGAAGGTGCCGAGGTTCGTGTCGAGGCCGCGACCGCGCAGGAGCTCGCTGCCGGTCGAGAGGACGGCGACGGCCGGGCTCATGGCGGCGCGTCGGCGGGCGCGGGGTCCCCGGCCCGGGGCGTGTACAGCGAGTGCGGCGAGCGGAGGCCCGTCACGGCGAGCGCGCCCTTGTAGAGCCGGACGCGGACGTCGCCGGTGACCTGCTCGCTGATCTTCTGGAAGAAGGTCTCGAGGCCGACGCGCACCGGGGCGAACCAGTTCCCCTCGTACACCAGGTCGGCGTATTTCCGGGACAGGCCCTCCTTGAAGTGCACGACGCTCTTCTCGAGCGTGATCGACTCGAGGGCGCGGTGGGCCGCGTGGAGGACCGCGGCGGCCGGGGCCTCGTAGAGCTCGCGGGTCTTCACCCCGGTGATCCGGTTCTCGATGACGTCGAAGCGGCCGACGCCGCAGCGGCCCGCGATCTTGTTGAGGTTCTCGACGAGCCGGACGGGCGGGAGCTCCTCGCCGTTGATCGCCGTGGGCAGGCCCTTCGCGAAGGCGATCTCGACGTAGACGGGCTTGGCGGGCGCGGTGTCGGGCGGGACGGTGAGGATGTGCGTGTCGCGCGGGGCCTCCTCCCAGGCGTCCCGGCCGCCGCGGGGCTGGATGTTGTTGCCCCAGAGGTTCTGCTCGACGTTCCAGAGGGTCTCGCGGACGCCGTCGACGAGGAGACCGTGCTCCTTCGCGTAGGCGATGTCGTCCGAGGGGGTCCGCAGCCCGAGCTCCTCGAGCGGCGCGAGGACCTCCAGGTCCGGCGCGAGGGCCCGGCTCAGGTTGGCGAGGCGGATCCGGTCGTTGCCCAGGCCCCGGGAGCCGTGCGCGATGGCGTCGCAGCCCTCCTCGCGGGCGATGGCGACGAGCTCCTCCATGATCAGCGGCCGCGAGAGGGCCGAGAAGAGGTGGTAGCCCTGCTCGTAGACCGCGGAGGCGCGGAGGCTCGGGAAGATGTAGTCGCGGACGAAGCGCTCGCGGAGGTCGGCCAGGTTCGCGGCGGCGGCGCCCATCTCGACGGCCTGCTCGGCGAGGGGCTCGAGGTACTCTGGCTGCCCGACGTTGGCCGAGAAGGTGTAGACCTTCATGCCCTTCACGGCGCGGAGGTAGCGGACGCAGATCCGGGTGTCGAGGCCCCCGGAGTAGGCCAGGGCGACTTTCATCGAGGGACCGATTGTAGGGCGGCCGGGGGACGCGGTCCAGCTACCGCGCGGTGGTCTTGATGTTGATGATGTCGAAATCGGCGAGCTTGTGCTGCTTGCCCTCGGCGCGCTGCTTGCCGGCCGAGACCGCGTCCTTCACCGACTTGTGGGCGCGGAAGTCCGCGAAGGAGACCACCTCGCAGTTCAGCATGCCCTTCTGGATGTCCGTGTGGATCTTCCCCGCGGCGTCCCAGGCCGTGGACTCCTTCCGCAGCGCCCAGGCCGTCGTGTCCTTCTCGCCGAGGGTCAGGAAGGTCTGGTAGCCCATCCGGTCGTAGATCGCGACGGCCAGGCCCGGGAGCACGAGCGAGGTCATCCCGTAGTCCTTCATGAACGAGGCGCGGTCCGCCTCCTCCATGCCCAGGAGCTCCTGCTCCAGCTTCAGGCACACGGGGATCGAGTCCGGGGTCGGCCGCGGCGGGTCCGCGAGGTCCTGCTCGCCGATGTTGACCAGCGGGATGAGCGGCTTGCGGGAGAAGAGCTGGAAGCCGCGGAGCTTCTTCGCGTCCTCCTCGCCGAGGTTGCGGATCGGGGCCGTGTCGCCGCCCGCGACGGCGTCGATGAGCCGCTCGAGCACGGCGAGTTCCTTCTTCAGGTCCTCGACGTTCGGCAGCGGCTTCTTGGTCTCGCCGCGGAGCTTCTCGATCCGCTTCTGCATGATGTCGACGTCGGTGAGGTAGAGCTCGGAGCGGATGGCCTCGAGCTCGGCCGCGGCGGCCTTCTTCCGGTCGCCGTCCGCGTCGTAGGCCTTGAGGACGGCGACGAAGCCGTCCGCCTCGCGGACCTGGGCGAAGACGCCCGGGTTGTCCTGCTTGCCGGGGTCCGTCACCGCGATCGCGGGCGTGTCGAGGAACTCCAGCGAGGGGCAGACGAGCTTCTTCGAGGCGCCGTTCTTCTCGTGGGCCTCGACGAGCCGCGGGTCGAGGATGCGGACCGGCATGGCGGAGAGCTTGCCGGTGTTCGCGACGGCCTTGGCGTACTCGATGCCCGTCAGGCCCGCGAAGAGGGTGGTCTTGCCGCAGCCCTGGACGCCGATGAGCGCGACCTGGGCGGCGGGACCTTTGTCGGCCATGGGGCGAGAGGATAGGCGGCGCGCGCCGGGGCGTCAACGCCTTATTTCAGGGCGGCCCGGGCCTCGGCCTCGGTCGCCGCGACGAGGTCGTCGGCCGGGAAGCGCGCCTTGAGCAGCCGGCCCTTGTCGTCGACGTGGAACTCGGCGAGGAAGACGTCGCCCCGGACCAGCTCGAGGCGCCGCGACGAGCCGTCGCGGTCCTTCTCGTGCAGCGCGAGGCCCGACTCCAGCCTCCCCGCCGCGCGGAGGTCGGCGAGGAGCACGGGGCCCGTCGGCTTGCGAGCCAGCCGCAGGAGCAGCTCCCAGGTCGCCGTGCCGGGCTCCCAGGGGACCGGGGGCCGCCCGTCCGCGAAGACGAGCTTCCCGCCCTCCACCTTCGCGGACCAGCGCTTGAGCTCGTCCCGGGTCCCGGTCTCCACCTCGATCGAGGCGACCTCGAGCGCGGGGAGCGTGACCACGGTCGTGCAGCGGTAGATCGACGTCCCGACGCGGACCTCGTCCTCGAGGCGGCCGTCGGGCCGCGAGACGAGGTGCATCCAGCCGGCCGGAGCGCCGTCCTTTCGGACGACGAACCAGCGGTCCGCCGAGGCCTCCAGCAGGGCCGCGGCGTCGATCCGGTCGATCAGCCCCTGCACGCGGGCCTTCCGGTCGGCGGGCGCAAGTTCCAGGGCCTTCCGCAGCGCCGGGAGGGACTTGGGGCCGCCGGCGAGCACCCGGGACTCCGCCTCGGCCGCCTTGGGCCCGGCCAGGTCCGCCAGCAGGGCGACCGCGGGATCCGGGGGCTTCTTGTAGGTCCACCAGCCCCAGGCGCCGCCGCCGCCGAGGGCGACGACGAAGAGCAGGCAGACGAGGGCGCCCATCGGGCCGCCGCCCGACTTCCCGCCGACGAACGCGGACATGAGGATGCCGAGGAAGTAGAGGCCCATCAGCGGCACGGCCATCAGGCATTGCGTGAAGATGTCCGGCGAGGGCGTCAGGATCGCCGCGGCCACGAAGATCGCGACGATCGCGAAGCGGATCCAGCTCCACCAGGTCTTCGCGGTCGTCAGGCCGATGGCGGTGAGGAAGACCATGACGAGCGGGAGCTCGAAGATCACGCCCGTGACGATCGTGAGGGTCATGACGAGGCCGAGGTAGTCCGAGAGCGTGAAGGTCGGGTCCACGATGTCCATCTGGAACATCTGGGTCATCGCGTAGAGGCCGTAGGGGATGAGGATGAAGTAGCCGAAGACGCAGCCGCCGACGAAGAGGAGGAAGGAGAGCGGCGCGTAGCTCAGGACGTACTTGCGCTCGCGGGGGTAGAGGCCCGCGCCGATGAAGCGCCAGGCCTGGTAGGCGACGACCGGGGAGGCGACGAAGACCGCGACGATGAACGCGAGCTTCATCACGGCCCAGATCGGCTGGGTGTAGCTGCCCTGGATGAGGTGGCCGCGCTCCGCGGGCACGCCGAGCAGGCGCATCGCGTCGTAGTGCGGCTGGACGAGGACGAGGAGCAGGTCCTGGTACCAGACGACGGCGGCCGCGAAGGCGACGCCGAGGGCGACGACCGACTTGAAGAGCCGGCCCCGGAGCTCCTCGAGGTGCTCGCCGAAGCTCATGCGGACCTGGTCGGGATCGTCGGAGCGGCGGGGATCGGCCATGCGCGGCGTGGATTGTAGACGAAAACGGGCCGGCGGGTCACCCCGCCGGCCCGGTGATGAACCGGCCGGATCCCGCTAGGGGATGCCCACGTACTGGTAGAAGGCGCGCTCGAGGAGGACCTTCACGCCCCACTCCTGGGCGGCCTTGAAGTTCGGGTGGTCCTCGTAGCCCTCGCCGACGATGACGTAGTTCGTCTTCTCGTCGACCTTCTCCTGGTACGAGTCGCCGAAGGCCTTGATCTGCTTCACGGCCTCCTCGTTGGAGAGCTTGCCCGTGAGGCGGCCCGCGATGGCGATGCTGCGCGACTTGCCGCGCTCGTAGTACTCGTCGTAGATGCGGTCGCCGCGCTTGATCGGGTCGTCCGCGTTGGCCGGGTACATGGCGACGCGGCTGTAGCCCTCGCGCCCGACCTCCAGGACCTCGACGCGGCCCTTGTCGACCTTCACGCCGCCCTTCTCGAGCGTGTAGACCTTGAAGATGCTCCCGCGGTGGATGCGGTCGGCGTGCACGAGGTCGATGTAGGCGATCATCTCCTGGGGGTAGACCGCCAGGATCTCGCCGTCCGGCTCCTTGCGCTCCTTGGCCTCCTCCTGGCGGTGCACGATCCAGTTGATGCGGTTCTCGAGGTCCCGCTTCACGAGGGCGACCTGGGCCTTCACGCGGACGATGTTGTTGCGGAGCTCGGTGAGGGCGGCCTGCTTGTCGTAGACCTCGCCGGCGAGGCCGCGGTTGGCGGAGGAGCCGTCGCCGTCGAGCTCGAGGGCGTTGGCCTTCTCCTTCGACGTGAGCTGCTTGAGGAGCTGCTTGTACTGCTCCCGGAGGCCGCCGGGGGCGCGGTCCAGGTCGTCCGTCAGGGCCTTGTCCGAGTTGTCGATCTCCGTCCGGAGCGTCGCGTCGTTGGCGGCCGCGGCGGTCCGCTCGCCCTCGAGCTGGGCGATCTTGTTGCGCAGCTCCTGCTCCTTCTCGTTCAGCTTGTCCAGGAGCTTCAGGAGCGTCAGCTTCTCGCCCTCGGCCTGCTGGTCCCAGGGGCTGAAGCCGGTGATGCCGAGCTTGGGGAACTGGTCCCGGACCCAGGAGTCCAGGGTGCCGCGGAGCTGGTCGCCGTTGACGCCGGCGGTGGCCATGCGGTCCGCGGTGCCGCCGGAGACGTAGTTCCAGCCGACCTGGCGGGAGAAGTTCTTGTAGGAGGCCTCGAGGTTGTCGTTGGAGGTCCGCTTCTCGCGGAGCTTCTCGTTGAGCGCCTTGAGCGACTTGGGGCCCTTCTCCTCGAGGTCGTTGGAGCCCTTGATGGCGTAGATGCCGGCCAGGAGGGCGAAGGTGTCGGCGATCACGCAGAAGATGAGGATGAAGAGCCGCCTCTGGCTCTCCTTCTTCGTCACGAATTCGGCCATCGGGTCCTCCTGGATTCCGTCCGGGGTCGGGCGTCCGTCCCCGGTCCGGTCCTAGTTGCCGAGGAAGTCGTAGTACTCGGTCGCCTGGGCGATCGGCAGCTCGAGGGAGCGCGCCTTCACCCAGTCCGGCCACTGCTCCTCGCCCGAGCGCTCGGCCGTCGACTCCGTGAAGAGCACGAAGTCCGTGTCCAGGCCGACCTCGTAGCGGGGCTCGCTGCCGATCTCGCGGATGCGGTTGCCGGCCTCGCGGGCCGACATCTTCAGGCGCACGGTCGGCTTGTCCGTCATGCCGACGAAGGCGACGACGACGGGCCGCTTCGTGCTGAAGAAGGGGTTCACCAGGACGTCCCCGTCGATCATCGGGGCCGCGCCGTCCACGATCTTCAGGACGGCCACCTCGGCGGTGTCCACCCAGACCTTCTTGACCTCGACGTCGCCCTTGAACTCGAAGCGGCCCTCGCGGCCGACGCGGGCGACCTTGAAGCGCAGGCCGGCGACGACCCGGTCGCGGCTGCCGATGTCGATGAAGGCGGTCTTCCGCTGGGCGTCGGGCCGCAGGAGGCGGCCGTGGCTCGCGGTGACCGTGTGCTTGATGACCTCCTTGACGCGCATCTCGTCGAGGCGGCGCCGGAGGTCCTTGATCTTGTTGTTCTCCTTGATCTCCCACTGGATGAACCCGGCCTGCTCCTCGGTGATGGCCGCGTCCGCCTCGTCCCGCTTGGTCGTCAGCTCGGTCTTGCGGGTGTTGTAGGCGCCGTCCTCCGCCTGGATCTTCTGCTGGAGCTCCGCGATCATCTGCTGGAGGCGGGCCTTGTACTGCTCCTTCGACTTGAGGATCTCGGGCCGGGCCGCCGTGCGGGCGTCGACGTGGCTCTTGGCCAGGTCGAGCTCCAGCTTGGCCTGGTCGTGCAGGTCCTGGAGGGTGACGAGCTTGGAGGCCTGCAGGAGCAGGAGGCTCTCGAGGGTCCCGTAGCGGCCGGACTCCTCGCGGGCCTTCGCGACCTTCTCGTTGACGTCCTTGAGCTTGGGATCGGTCTCGACCTCGGCCAGGATGGCGCCGCGGCGCTTGTCCACCTCGGCGGCGACCTTGGCGGCGTCCAGGGTGCCGATCTCGGCCTTGTCGGCGATCAGGGCGGTGGGCCAGAGGTCCTTCTCGATCTTCTGGAGGAGGACGCCCTCGCGCTCCATCTCCTCGTACTTCAGCTCCGCCTCGATCTGGCGCTGCTTGTGGGCCAGGTCGCCGAGGCGGGTGTAGAGGACGATGCTGCCGAAGACGAGGACCACGGTGACGAGCACCAGGATGACCACGACGATCATCGAGATGCCGCGGTCACGACGGCGGAGACCGGACTTCGTCATGTCGTATCCCCCAAAGCACGGCCCCGGGGCCGTCGGAATCGGGGCCCATTGTAAGCCCCCCCGGGGGGGCGTCAAGCTTTGTGCGCCCCCGCTTCCTTCTAGACGGAGCCGGGGGCCCGAACCCCCGGAGGTTCGAAAAATCCCCGCCGGCCGGCATTGACAGCCCCCCACCCCGGTGGTATGGTCGGATTGGTTTCAGGGTTCCACCCCGCAGATTCGTTCCTCCTCAACCGACCGCGGCGATGCCCCGAATTTCCCAACTTTCCGCGTCCCCGGGCCTCCGATGATCCGGACGTCCCGCGTGGTCGGGCTCGTGGGCGGCGTCGGCAGCGGCAAGAGCGAGGTGGCCTCGATCTTTCGGCGACTGGGGGCCCGGGTGATCCGGGCCGACGAGGTGGCCCGACGGGCCGCGCAGCACCCCGACGTCCTCGAGACGCTGGCCCGCTGGTGGGGTCCGGGCGTCGCGAAGCGGGGGCGCCTGGACCGGGTCGCCGTCGCGAACATCGTCTTCCGGGATCCGGCCCAGCTGGGCCGGCTCAACCGCCTGGTGCACCCGAGGGTGCGCCGGGAACTGCGGCGCGAGGTCGACGAGGCCCGGCGCCGCGGCGGCGTGCTGGTGATGGAGGTCCCGCTGCTCCAGGAGACCGGCCTGGACCGGTGGTGCGACGCGGTCGTCTTCGTCCACGCGCCCCGGGCCGCCCGCGAGGAGCGCGTGCGCCGGTCGAGGAGCTGGACGGCGGCGGAGCTGGCCCGGAGGACCCGGGCCCAGTGGCCCCTGCGCCGGAAGCGGGCGGGCGCGGACTTCGTGATCGACAACGGCGGCCCGAGGGCCGCCACGGTGGACCAGGTTCGGACGGTGTGGCGGACCCTGCGGGGTGCCGCGAGGTGAAGGAGAAATCCATGGCGGGTCGTAAACCCACTCGTGAAGAGGACCGGGATTCCAAGGCCGAGGCCACCGCGACGCCGCTGCCCGCGCCGCGCGTCGAGGCCCCCGCCGCCCCGCCTCCGCCGGCCCCGGCCACTCCGCCGGTGGCCGCCCCCGCCCTCGCCGGGCCCGCCACGCCCGCCACCGGCCAGCCCCGCCCCGTCGTCGGCGGCCGCCCGGAGAACGAGCGCTACGAGCAGGTGAAGCGCGAGGAGGTCTACCTCAGCAAGCTCCAGGACATGACCATGGCCGAGCTGCGGAAGTACTCCACGCTCGAGAACAACCCCGACCTCAGCAGCATGACCATCGACAACTTGCTCAAGGGCATCAGCAAGGTGCCCGAGGGCATTCGCCAGGCCGTCATCAACAACGGCGGCGGCCATTACAACCACACAATGTTCT
>CAYXGZ010000060.1:0-19892 GCA_964464755.1 uncultured Planctomycetales bacterium | reverse complement strand
GCCCCGCGGCGGCGATCGCGCTGAAGTGCTGGCCGAGCAGGTAGAAGGGCTTGGTGGGGACGAAGTCCTCGCCGTCGTCGACCTCGACCGCGGGGGTGCGCGCGGCGTCGTCGAGGCGGAAGAGCGAGGCGACGTAGCGGCCGTAGAGGAAGTAGGCCAGGGTGAGGACGACGATCACGAGCCCCGCGAGGACCGGGAGGGACATGGGGACAGGATCGGTGGAGGGAGGCCCGGAATCAAGATGGCCCGCCCGATTTCGCCGAACCCGGACCGCCCCCGCGATACCAAGCGGTGTAGAATGACCTCGGTACAGGAGATCCTCCCCGGCACCATGGGTCCGCCCGCCCCCTCGACGGCCGACGAAACCCGGCTGGTCCACGACCTGCGCGCGGGCCGGCCCGAGGCGCGGGAACAGCTCGTCCACGCCTACTACGACCGCCTCTACCGCCTCGCCTACTCGATGACCGGCGTGGCGGAGGACTCGCGCGACCTCGTCCAGGAGACCTTCCTCGCGGCCCTCAAGGGCCTGCCGGGGTTCCGGGGCGAGAGCCGCCTGTCGACCTGGCTCATCGCGATCCTGCGCAACCAGTACACGCTGCAGCTGCGGGGCGAGCGCAAGTGGCGCCACGCGCCGCTCGACGCCGTGGACGCGGCCGACCCGGGCCCCGCCCCGGCGCTGAACCCGGGCGTGACCGCCGTCCTCGAGCGCCTCCGCAAGCTCCCCGAGGACCTGCGCACGGCGATGGTCCTCTTCTACCTCGAGGGCATGAAGTACCAGGAGATCGCCGAGGCCATGGAGTGCCCGATCGGGACGGTCCGCTCGAGGCTCTTCGAGGCCCGCGAGCGGCTCAAGCGGATGATGGAAGGGGCGAACCGGTGAACTGCCGCGACGCCGTCCGGACGATCGAGGCCCGCCTCGACGGGGCCGCCGAGGAGGCGGAGCGCCGGGACCTCGAGGGCCACCTCGCCGAGTGCCCGGCCTGCCGGCGCGAGCTCGACGAGCGCCGCGCCTTCGCCGACCAGGTCGGCCGCTCGATCTACCACTCGCTGCGCGCCGTCGTGCCGATGCCGGGCCTCAAGCAGGACTGCCTCCGCGCGCTCGACGACCAGGCCGCGCCGCCCCGGCGGACGCTGCGCCTGCCCTGGAAGCCCTTCGCCGGGGCCGCCGCGCTGGCCGCGGGCGTGCTCGTCGTGCTCTTCGCCGGCGGCTTCCTCGAGTCCGCGCCCTCCGCCGAGGCCCGTGAGCTCGCGGAGCGCCGCGCGCGCCGTGACCGGCTCGCCGCGGAGGTCGTCCGCTGCGCCGACGAGGTCCGCGGCGCCGCCACGCGACTCGACGCGAAGGTGGACGCGGCCCCCGCGGGGGCCGTCCGCGACGCCGCCTCGATCTGGCTCGCCTCCACGGCGGCCCGCCTCGCCGCGGCCGGGCCCGAGGCCGTCCCCGAGGACCCCCGCGCCCGGGTGGGCGCGCTCTCGCGGCAGCTCTCGGACCGCGACCTCGGCGTCCGCGGCCGCGCGGTCTGGGGCTTCCAGCAGCTCGGCCGTCCGCACGCGCCGGCGCTTCGCGAGGCCGTCGCCGGGATGGAGGGCGCGCCGCGGGCCTTCGCGGAGCTCGTCCTGCAGTCGATCGAGCCCGAGGACCGCCCCGCGATCGACGTGACGGTGTCGGTGGACGAGATCGAGGTCCAGGTGCTGCAGTTCGGCGACGGCCGCGTGAAGCTGCTGCACCGGTCGGGCGGCGAGACGCAGGCGCTCGAGGCGCGCAGCATCGCGGAGTTCCGGGCCCAGCACCCGAAGCTCGCCGGCCAGCTCGCGATCGTCGGCGTGGACGGCGACTTCAGCGTCGCGGGCCTGCGCCAGCGCGCCCCCGCGCGGCCGCGGCCGGTGATGTACCTCGAGGAGGCGGTCTGGGGGCCGGTGACGGCGCGGCAGGAGGGGACCTTCCTGAAGCTGGCGTCGGAGTCGCTGGTCCTGGACTACCTGCGCGACGGCGCGGCGCCGACCGAGGCGGAGCAGAGGGCGGTCGCGGTGCTGCGGCAGCTGGGCTCGTCGGGCCCCGCGCCCGTGCCGACGCCCGAGGCGGCGCACGTGAAGCGGCTGGCGGCGGAGCTGAAGCGGCTCGACGCGGCGGCGCTGGCCCTGGAGCGGCGGCGCGTGGACGACGAGCTGCCCATCCTCGAGGGCCGCTGGCGCGAGCTGGTGCGCCAGCTCGACACGCTGAGGAAGGCCGAGGCGACGCTGGACGCGAGGAAGGCGAAGTAGCCTACGCGCAGTCGTCGCACTTGCCCTTGACGAGGATCGCCACGTCGCGCCGGGGCAGGGTCTTCAGGCCCGGCGGCCGCGACTTGAACACGAGCTTCAGGTCGTCGAGGCAGGTCACCGTCCCGCAGGCGTCGCAGAGGAAGTGCGGGTGCTCCTTGCCGCCCCGGCCCGGCCGCACGGCCTCGAAGCGCCACACGTGGTCGCCCAGGTCCGTCCGCCGCGCCAGCCCCGCCCCCGTCAGGTCGAGCAGGTTCCGGTAGACCGTCGCCCGGTCCAGCCCGAAGCCCGACAGCGTCGCCGCCACGTCGCCGTGGCTCTTCGGCGCCCGCGAGGCCCGCAGCGCCCAGAGCACCGCCACGCGCGACGTCGTCGCCCTCAGCTCCCGCGACCGGATCTCCTCCCGGAAGGCCAGCGCCTGGGCCGCCGTGAACTCCGCGCGCGGCTTCGCGCTCACGGGGCGTCCTCCCCCTCCATCCGGTAAATCCCGCTCACGAACCCGTCCGCGGAGACCGAGGGGTTCACCTCGAAGACGCCGTGCACCGTGATCGGCGTGTAGACGTTGTAGCTCGCGAAGCGCCCCGCCTTCATCCGCACCTCGACCCACTCGTTCATCTTGATCGTGTCGCCGAAGCAGCACGCGGGCATGAAGCGCATCAGGTAGAATTCGGAGATCTTCCCGTCGTTCCCCTTCGTCGGCATCATGAAGCCCTTCACCGCGAGCCGCCTCCCGCTCAGGGCCTTCACCGCCTCCGGGATCTGCGCCGCGACCTTCACCACGGCCGCCGCGGGCTCCTCGCCGAGCTCCGGCAGCTCGAAGCTGTACGACGCCAGCAGGTCGAAGCCCGCGGGCGCGTAGTCCCCCTCGGCCGCCGCGGGAGTCGCCTGCGGCGTCGGCGTGGACTTCGCCACCGGCTTCTCGTCGAAGCGCGAGCCCTGCACCGGGACGACGGGCTTCTCGACGACCGGCTCCCGGTCGCAGCCCAGGAGGGCGGCGGCCAGCAGCGCCACGGCGGCGATTCGCATCGGCTTCACTCTACTTCCCCGGGTACGCGAAGGCGACGTCCTTGAACTCGAGGGCGGAATTCGCGTCCTTCACGAGCACGAAGCGGCCCTGGAAGGCCTTCAGCCCCTTCAGCGACGCGTGCACCGCCGAGTACTGCGACGTCGAGGCCGCGTCCTCGCCGGTCAGCGAGTTCGACACGGGCAGGAGGTCCACGACGACCTCCGCGGCCCCCGCCGGGCCCGAGACGGCCACCTGGATCTTCTCGGTCCGGATCCGCTTCGCGTTCTCCGCGTGCCCGTCGAGCAGCCAGGCCGTCAGCCGGCCCTCGGCCGGGTCGAGCAGGACCTCGGCGTTGACGACCTCGTCCTTCAGCGGGACGAGCGTCCCGCCGTGCGGGGCCTTGTGGACGTGGCCGCCTCCCTTGTCGTGGTCGTGGCCGTCGTGGTCGTGACCGTCGTCGCAGGCCGCGAGCAGCGGCAGCAGGACCAGCAGGGGCAGCGCGCGCATCGGGTTCCTCCGGGTCATCCGAGGGGGGCCAGGTTGTCGACCACGTCCGTCCGGTACGCCTTCCACGCGGGGACCAGCCCCGCGAGCATGCCGAGCAGCGCCATGCCGGCGAAAGTCAGCACGAGCGCGGGATGGAACTCGAAGAGGGCCAGCTCGACGCCCGTCTCGGCGCGGACGACGCCCCGCGCGCCGGCGAGCACGGCGAAGTACACCGCGTAGCCGCCGATCGCGCCGAGCGCCGCGATCACGCCCGCCTCGAGGACGATCGCCCCGAAGACGACGCGGCGGCCCGCGCCCAGCGCCCGCAGGATCGCGATCTCCCGCCGCCGCTCGTTCATCGTGTTGTAGAGGCTCGCGAGGATCGAGCCCGCGGCCACGAGGCACACGAGGTACGCGACGAGCTCGAGGATGCGGTTCACCCAGCCCATCTTGTCGAAGAGCTCGGCCATCACGCGCCCGACCGGCCAGGCCAGCGTCGCGACCTTGCCCTGCTTGTTCACCGTCTGCTCGAGGTCGAAGACCTTCGCGCCCTCCTTGAACTTCAGGAGCACGGCGCTGACCTCCTTGTCCGCGTCGGCGATCTCCTGGCCGGGCTGCGCCTCGACCTCCTTGCCCGACCCGCGCAGCTTGTGCCCGCCCATCCGGAAGATCCCCTCGATCGGGATCCAGATGACGCGGTCGGACGGCGTGTTCGTCGAGCGCAGCACGCCCACGACCACGTACTCGTCGTCGTGCCGCGCGTTCTCGTCCCAGGCGACGCCGTGGTAGGGGTTGAAGGTCGAGCCCACGCGCAGCCCGGTCCGCTGCGCCGCGACGCTGCCGAGCACGGCCTCCCGGCGGCCGGAGTCGAAGGGCCGGCCCCCGGGGTGGAAGACCAGCGGCGAGCCCTTCGAGGGCTCGAAGCGCGAGAAGAGCTCCCCCGTGGTCCCGACGATGCGGAAGCCGCGGAAGTTGTCGCCGACGGCGTAGGGGAGGGCGAGCTCGACCCGCGGGTCCTTGCGGATCTGCTCGTACATCGACCAGGGGATGTTGCCCGGCGAGGTCTCGAGGTGGAACACGGTGTTGAGGACGAGCTGGAGCTGGCTGCCCCGGGCGCCGAGCACGGCGTCGACGCCGAGCTCGCCCTGCGTGAAGGCGAGCCGGGCCTGGCGGTCGACCGCGAAGACGGCCATGACGAGGCCGCTGGCCAGGGCCACCGAACCGACGGTGACGAGCGTGGACAGCGCGTGCTGCGCCAGGCTCCGCCGGATCATCAGCGCGAGGCCCCTCACGGCGCGGCCCCCGCCGCGGCGCGGTTGAGCTCCGCGAGGTCCGCGACCCGCGCGAACTTCGAGATGATCTCGCGGTCGTGGGTGACGAGGAGCAGCGCGGCGCCCGACTCCCGGCAGGCCTCCCGGATCAGCGCGAGCGCCTCGCCGGCGTGGCGCGCGTCGAGGTTGCCCGTGGGCTCGTCGGCGAGGACGAGCTTCGGCCGGTTCGCCAGGGCGCGGGCGACGGCGACCCGCTGCTGCTGGCCGACGCTGAGCTGTCGGGGCTTGTGGTCCATCCGGTCGCGCAGGCCGACGCGCTCGAGGAGGGCCCGGGCGCGGGCCGGGTCGGGCCCCGGGCCGAACATCATCCCGAGCAGGACGTTCTCGTAGGCCGTGTAGCCCTGCAGGAGGTGGAAGCTCTGGAAGATCGTCGAGACGCGGCGCGCGCGGAAGCGGTCGCGGCCCGGCTCGGACAGCGCGCCGACGTCGATCCCGTCGACGACGACCGTGCCCTCGTCCGGCGAGAGCAGGCCCGCGATGCAGTTGAGGAGCGTGGTCTTGCCGGAGCCGCTGGCCCCGCGCAGGGCGGCCTCCGAGCCGGCCTCGAGGTCGAACGCGGGGAGGTCGAGGATCGGCAGGACGCCGCCGTCGGGGAGGCGGAAGGACTTCCGGAGGTTGCGGATCTCGAGGACGTTCACGGCGCGGGATTCTCCACCTTTCCCTGATACGGCGTCAAGGCGCCGGTCGTTGATGCAAACGGATTGCAACTGGAGTTTCCGCCCGGTAGCATGTCCCCGTGCTCCGCGCCGCCGCCCCCTGGGTCGCCCTCGTCGCGCTCCTTGCGCCCGCGGCGCCGTCCCTGCACCTGCTCGGCGAGCACGCCCACCCGGCCCACGAGGAGGGCTGCCCCCACGGGGAAGCCTCGGCCCACTGGTGCGGGGCCGGGTCGTCCCACGAGCCGGTCGATTGCGATCCCGCCCTGCACGCGACCCCGCTGGCCGTGGTCGTCGACGGCGTCCCCGCCCGGATCGCTCTCGAGGTCGTCCACCGCACCCATGCGAAGGCCGCCCCGGCCCCCGCGAGGTCCTCCGACCCCGGGTCGCCGACCCGCGGCCCGCCGCGCGCCTGATCCCCCCGGCGTCCGCGTCGCCCGATTTCCAGCTTCCAGGGGAGATCCCATGTCCCGCTTCCTCGCGCTCTCGCTCCTCCTCTCCGTGCCGTCGGCCGCCCTCGCGCAGGCCGAGCCCAAGACGGAGCCCGAACCCAAGCCGCTCTCGATCGCCCTCGTGGCGAACGCCCTGTTCCGCATGGACTCGAAGGCGGTGTTCCTCGACGGGGACCCCGCGACCCGGGTCGACGACCGTTTCCACGTCCGCAAGGTCGAGGCCGACCTCCGCGGGCCGGTCCACGAGGGGATCGACGGCGTCGCGATCATCGGCCTCGAGAGCGAGCGGCCCGGCGAGTACGAGCTCGACCCCGAGGAGATCTACCTCGACATCCGCGGCCTGCCGCTCGAGGGCTGGGCGGCGTTCCCGCTCGAGTCGCGGCTCCGCGTCGGCCGCTTCCGGATCCCGATGGGCCACCTGAACGCGCTGCACCTCCACGACCTGCCGAACGGCTTCTACGGCCTGGCCGTGGAGGAGTTCCTGGGCGACGAGGGCTACAAGGCCGAGGGGCTCCAGGTCGAGTCGCGGCTGGCCCGGCTCGGGACCTGGACCCTGACGAGCCGCCTCCACGCCCTCAGCGGGGGCGCGTCGAACGTCGCCGACGACCCCGACGTGCCGGTGCTGCTGGGCCTGCTCGAGCTCGCCGAGGGTCGCGGCTTCAACCTGGCCCTCGGGATCCATTCCGGCGGCGTCGAGGGCGGGAACCACCAGCGTCACGCGCGGACGGCGTGGATCGACCTGCAGCTGGAGGGAGGGGCGGGCGAGGTCGACTTCAGCGGCGGCGCCACCTGGTATTCGACGACCCGCTCCTTCCTGGTCGGGGAGGACGTGGATCTCGACGGCGTGACGGACTACTTCCGGGCCGGGAGCGCCTCGTCCACGGCCTGGGCGGCCTGGGTCCAGGCGAAGATCTCCTCGCGCTGGGCGCTGGGCCTGCGGGCCGACCGGGTGGAGGAGCTCGTCGACGACCGCTCCGTCCGCACCCGCGTGTCCGCCTGGGCGGGACTGCACTTCTCGCGGACCCTGCGGATCCGCCTCGTGGGCGAGCGCACGACGAGCGACCTACCGGACGAGGACGGGCTGGAGTCCCTCTTCGTCGAGCTGAACGCCTTCTACGGCGACCACCCGCCGCACGCCCACTGCGACCACGACTAGCCGGTTACTTCGCGGCCTTGTCCTGCTCGGCGACGAGCTTCGCGATGTTCTCGGCCGTGTCGAACCAGATGAGCGGCTTCGGGCCGTCCTTGATGCAGACGTCGAGGCCCGCGAAGCGCGCGATGGCGACGAGCGACTCCAGGATCGAGACGTCGTCCAGCGCGTTCCCGATGTGGTAGCCGAAGACCCCGAGCCGGGTGTCCGCGACCATGTCGGCGCAGGCGAAGCGGCTGGGGAGCTCCTGCACGGCGAGGTCCGGGCCCGTCATCCGGATGGACTCGATGGACTCGGCGAGCTGGAGGAGCACGAGGTCGACCCGCAGGCCGCCGTGGCCCTCGCCGGGGAAGCCGCGCTCGCGGCGGAGGTTGGCGATGGTCTCCCGGAGATCCGCCCCGGCGGCGGAGAGCTTCTGCGAGGCGAACCGGGGCTCGGCGCCCCAGACCGGGGGCACGAGTCGCTTCTCGAGCACGGCGAGCACGCGGGCCAGGCGCGCCTTGCGCTCCGCGGAGCCCGAGGCCGCGGCCTTCTTCAGGGGGTCGATGGCCCAGGCGTCGAGGTCGAGCAGCTTCAGCTCGGCCGCGTCGCGCTCCTCGGGCTTGTCCGCGTCGAGGCCCGCGAGGAGCGTGTCGAGCGTGCGGGGGTCGCCCGCGCCGTTGCGGGTGTCCGGGTACGGCCAGAGCCGGTCGGGCGTGGAGACGATGATGCGGCCGAGGCGGATGGCGTAGTCGAGGCCCTTGGCGGAGAAGCCGAAGTCGGCGAGCTCGTAGTAGAAGGGGTTGCGGCCCAGGTCCAGGGGCAGGGGGATCTGGAGCACCGGCATATCGCCGGAACCCAGGTCGGAGAGCATGTGGTAGCCGTCGAGGAGCTCGGCGGGGTGCCACTGCCGGGGGCCCTCCTTGGGCCGGTCGAGGGAGTCGTACCCCTCGTAGCAGCGCCCGAGGCTGCGCTTGAGGTTCATCGCGGCCCGGGACGTGTCGCCCTGGAACTTCAGGGTGAGCAGGAGGTCGGAGGCCTCGAGGAACTTCGCCTTGTCGAGGCGCGCGCGCTCCTCGAGCACGAGGCGGATCGCGGGCCGGCCGGTGCGGAGGATCTCGGCCTTGGCCTCGCGCTTGGCCTCGCCGGTCGAGGAGAGGTAGGTGCGCACGGTTCGGCGGAGCCGGGCGGCGTCGCTCTCGCGGGCCGCCTCCTGGAGCGGGGGCGGGGCGCCCGGGCTGAGGAAGAGCGCGCCGGCCAGCAGCGCGCCGAGGACGGAGGCGGCGAGCGTGAGGCCCATCGGGGCGGAATAGAGCCCGGGCCGCGGCGACGGGAGCGCGGGGGCCGGGCGGACGGGCAGCGTGATCACGAGGGCGCTCATCTTCGTCACCTCCTCTTGGGGGGGCCGGGGACCGGCGCACGCCTCCTTCAGCACCCCGCGCTCGGCGCGGAGGCGGTCGGCGGCGGCCCGGCAGGAAACGCAGGCTTCGACGTGGGCCTGGGCCAGGGCGTCCTCGGGGTCGTCCAGGAGCCCGTGGGCGTAGCGGAACAGTTCGTCGGGATCCAGGTGGTTCATCGTCCCGCCACCTCCTCCCGCAGCCGGCGGACGGCCCGCGAGATGCGCAGGCGCATCGCGGCGTGGGAACAGCCCAGCACGTGGGCGGCCTCGCGGGCGTTGAGCCCCTGGCCGTAGGTCAGCAGCAGGGCCAGCCGGTCCTCGGCGCCGAGGCGGTCGACGGCGGCCGCCGCGCGGCCGAGGTCCTCGGCCCTCAGCACGAGGTCGAGCGGGCCGACCCCGTCCGAGGCGAGCGCCTCGGGCTCCGCCTCGACCTGCCGCGCCGGGCGCCGGGCCAGGTCGCGGAGGTGGTTCGCCAGGATCCGGAAGATCCAGGCCGTGAAGCGGAACTCGGCGGAGTACGTCGCGAGGTGGCGGAAGGCGCGGAGGAAGGTCTCCTGGGCCGCGTCGCGGGCGGCGTCGTCCGCCCCGGTCATCCGCCGGGCGAGCCCGTAGACGGCCGGGTACGTGCGCGCCACCAGGTCGGACGCGGCGGCGCGGTCGCCGGCCACGGCCCGCCGGGCGAGTTCCTCGTCGGACAGGGTACCCAGGGTCATCGCGGCGCTGACCATCACTCCCCCCCTACGGATCGGGGGCGGAGGTGTGTCAGCGCATTGGACGATTCTACCCGGTTACCGGGCAGGGGGTCCGAAGACCGCCTTGCCGTTCTTCACGACCAGGGGTCGCCCGGCCGCGAGGCCGGCGGCCTTGAGGATCTCGTTCGCGGGCGCCTCGCCGACGAGGAGGTCGAGGCCGGCGTCCGCGGGCCGGAGTTCGCCCTCGACCTCGACCGGCATGCCGACGGCCGCGGAGACCTTCGCCGCCAGCTCGTTGAGCTTCCAGTCCGCCCGGGCCTCGATCCGGACGCGCTTCGCCAGCGGGGTCCCGGCGCCCGGCGCGGGGCGGTCGACGAACCAGTAGCGGCCGTCGACCATCGCCTCGAGGCGGTCCGCCTCGGCGGCGGCGCGCTTCGTGCCGAGCATCCGCAGCGCGGGGATCGCGGAGGGCAGGAACTCGTCGAGGCGGGCGTCCTTGCCGGCGGCGAAGAGGTCCAGCGCCTTCTCCAGGTCCTCGACGATGGACGCGTCGACGCGCAGCGCGCCGCGGGGCGGCGGCAGGGCGGAGGCGAGGCGGTCCTTGCGGATGTACACCGCGACCGAGCCGTGGCCGACGAG
The DNA here is from genome assembly GCA_964464755.1 of uncultured Planctomycetales bacterium. Taxonomy (GTDB): domain Bacteria; phylum Planctomycetota; class MHYJ01; order MHYJ01; family JACPRB01; genus CAYXGZ01. The sequence continues at coordinate 9,849 of CAYXGZ010000060.1, read as the reverse complement.
GACCCGGTCGTTGAAGCCGCCGACGATCCTGGCGAGCGCCTCGATCGGGATGTCCCGGACCTTGATCGAGATCTCCCGGTCGAGCGGGTCGACCACGACGAGGTCGAGCTGGTGATCCCCGTGGAGCATGGCCAGGAAGTCCCGGCCGGGGAGGTTCGCCACGTCGAAGTCCACGTGGAGGCCCAGGACCTTCGCGAGGGCGGGCGAGGGGCGGGGCGCGGGCGCGGCGCCGGGCTCCGGGACGTAGAGCCGGCCCAGGATCGAGGCGCACTGCTGGCGGATCTCCGGGTCGGAGTCGTCGAGCCCCTTCCAGAGCTCGAGCTCCGCGGCGGTCCCGAGGGCGGCGAGGCCCTCGGCGGACTTCTGCCGCTCGCCGGGCTCGTCGGACCCGAGCCGGGGGACGAGGGTCGCGGCCGCCTTGCGCCGGGCCGGGTAGGTCGGCGTGCGGAGGAGGCAGGAGCCGGCGAGGTTCACGTCGCGCTCGCCGACGCGGACGGTGCCGTTCTCGACGCGCCACTCGTAGCCCGCGGCCTTGATGATCGCGTCGAGGGCCTCGCGCAGGGTCATCTTGCCCTTCACGGTGACGAGGGCGCCCTCGACCTCCTCGTCGGCCTTGCAGGGGATCATCGTGAAGTCGCCGAGGAACGAGAGGATGTCGGACAGCTTCGTCTCCTCGAAGCCGAACTCCATGACGACCGTGTCGAGCCGCTTGAGCACGGCCTGGTCCTCGGCCGTCGCGGCCTTCGGGACGCCGGTGGGGATCGCGGAGCGGAGGGCGGGCTCCTTCTCCAGGACCTCGCCGAGGACCTGGCGCCCCTCGGGGCCGCCGGCCCAGAGGGCGAGCGCGGCGACCTCGCGCTTCAGGCCGGCGGGGCCGCGGAGGCGCTCGGTCAGGAAGCGGAGCATCGGGTCGCGCGGCAGCGGGGCCTCGCCGGCCGCCTCCTGCGGGCCGGGGGCCAGCGGCGTCGTGGGCGCGGCGTCGGGCCAGGTCCACCAGCCCAGCGACAGGAGCAGGGCGGCGGCGGCCGCGATGGAGATCCGGCGGCTCCACGCGACGGTGGAGGGACGGCCGGAGGGAACGGCGGTCCGGAGCCGGCGCTTCAGCGCCGCGAGTCCCTCCTCGTCGGGATCCGCGGCCAGGGCGCCGGAGATCGCGTGGCGCTCCGACTCGATGCGACGCACGCCGCCGCGGCAGGCCGGGCAGGCCTCGACGTGGCGGCGGATCTCGCCGCGGCGCGGGGCGGCGAGGAATCCGAGCACGAGGTCGTGCAGGTCGGCGGTGCGGGGATGGGCGCTCATGACGTGGTCTCCCGGAGGGCGGCCCGGAGCTGTCCGAGCGCGCGGTAGAGGCGGAGGCGGAACGCGTTGACGCTGACGCCGAGGGCCTGGGCCGCGGCGGCGGGGGCGAGCCCCTGCTGGTAGAGGAGGACGACGGCGATCCGGAGGTCGGTGGGCAGCCCGTCGACGGCGCGGCGGACCCGGGCGAGGTCCTCCTCGGTCTCGAGGGGCAGCTCCGGCGGCAGGTCGAGCCGGGCGTCGGCCTCCTCGAGGGGCGGGACCTCGCGGTGCGAGGCGCGGCGGCGCAGGCGGTCGCGGGAGTAGTTCGCGGCGATCGAGAGCAGCCAGGGCGCGAAGGCCTGGTCCGGGCGGTAGGAGTCGAGCCGCCGGAACGCGCGGAGGAAGGTCTCCTGCGCGGCGTCGCGGGCCTCGGCGCGGTCGCCGAGGAGGCGCGAGGCGAGGGCGACGACCGGTCCGTAGTACCGGTCGACGAGGGCCTCGCGGGCGGCGGGGTCGCCGCCGATGGCGGCGCGGACGAGGTCGAGTTCGGTGGCCGGGCGGGCGTCCATGGTAAGCAGCATCGCGGGGGGTACGCGCGGACCCCCCTGTCATTTCTGGATTTCCCGAAAAGGGCGGGTCGCGCGGGCCGAACCGCGGGGCTCCGGACCTCTCTCCAGGGCCAGGCCGAGGCGGACGGCGCCGAAAGGTTGCGGGGGGCGTCCGACCGTCGAGGACGGCCGGTTCGTTTGGAATTATAGTCCGGCGGATCGGGCCCGCAAACAAAATCGGGCGCGAATCCGCCGGACGAAGAATTGTGAACTCCGGGCGTGGCGCGATTTCCCGCCGGGTTTCCCCGGGAAACGCGCCGCGGGAGGCGCGCCCGGGTCCCCCCTCGGGGCCGCGCTGGCACGGGACGTGCGCTGCATCCGCCGTCGGACCTGGCACAAGGAGGACGGCGATGAACGACTACAGCCTGGCGATCGTGGTGGGGCGGCTGACGCGGGATCCGGAGCTCAAGTACACGGCCTCCGGCGGCATCCCGTACGTGCGGATGTCGGTGGCGGTGAACCGGGAGCAGAAGCAGGACGACGCGACGGTGAAGAAGACGGTGAGCTTCGTGGAGATCAGCGTGTGGCGGCGGCTGGCGGAGCTCTGCGCGCAGTTCCTGAAGAAGGGGCGCGCGGTGATGGTGGTGGGCTCGCTGCGCCAGTCGCGCTGGACGGGCAAGGACGGCCAGGCCCGGTCGAAGCTGGAGCTGGTGGCGGACCGGGTGCAGTTCCTCGGGAGCCGGGAGTCGGGCGGCGGCCCGGCGGAGCCGGTGGAGGCGGAGGGGGCGGAGCCCGAGGAGGCGGCCGCGGCCGGGTAGACGGAGGCGCCGGACGGAACGGGTGCCGGCGGGACTGTCGACCGGGGGGAGGAACCCGACCCGGGTCGGCGGCCCCGCCGGCTCCCGGGCGGGAGGGCGCGCACCCCGCGTCAGCAGAGGCCCGGGGCCGCGTCCCCCGCCCGTCCGGCGACCGGCCCGGGGGGCCCGGAATCCGGGCGCTTCATGCTTGACCCCGGAGGCGGGCCTTCCTATCATTCCCGTCCCTCCCTCATCCGGTGGGGGAGTTTCCTGCCCGAGGGGCGGGTCCGAACGTGTGGTAGCGGGAGGACCAGGTCGCGGGCGCCGCTGGCTACGCACCTCTAGGTCTAGGTCCGTCTGGAGACATCGTGTCGATCGACAACGTCAAGGCGATCGTCCTCGCCGCGGGGCAGGGCGTCCGCATGAAGTCCGGGAAGGCCAAGGTGCTCCACGAGCTCCTGGGGAGGCCCCTCGTCCGGCACGTCCTGCAGGCCGTCCGCGCGGGCGGCGTGAAGGACGTCCTGGTCGTGGTCGGGCACCAGGAGGAGGCGGTCCGGAAGGTGGTCGGGGAGGACGCGGTCTTCGTCCGGCAGGACGAGCAGAAGGGGACGGGCCACGCCGTGCTCTGCGCGCGCAAGGCGCTGGACGGCTTCGAGGGCGACCTCCTGGTCCTGGCGGGGGACGCGCCCCTGGTGTCCCCGGCGACGATCTCCGCGATGATCGTGGAGCGGCGGCGCAGCCGCTCGGCCTGCACGGTGCTCACGAGCTGCATCGACGACCCCCGGGGCTACGGCCGCGTCGTGCGGGACGCCGCGGGGAACTTCCTGAAGATCGTGGAGGAGGCGGAGGCCTCGGACAAGGAGAAGGGGATCCAGGAGGTGAACTCCGGGATCTACGTCTTCCACGCGCCCGCGCTGTGGAAGGCCCTGGCGAAGGTCAAGCCGAGCCCCGTGAAGGGCGAGCTCTACCTGACGGACGCGCTGGCGGCGATCCTGGCCCAGGGCGGGACGGTCACGGCGCAGAAGGCGGCCGAGCAGTCCGAGGTCTACGGGATCAACACGCGGCGGGACCTCGTCGCGGCGAGCAACTTCCTGCGCTGGCGGGTCCTCGAGCGGCACCTCGACGGCGGGGTGACGATCGTGGATCCGTCGACGACGTTCATCGAGGACGACGTGGAGATCGGGCCGGACACGGTGGTGCGCCCCTACAGCGTGATCGAGCACGGGGTGCGCATCGGGTCGGGCTGCGACGTCGGGCCCTTCGCGCGGCTGCGGACCGGCACGGTGCTGGAGGACGGCGCGGAGGTGGGGAACTTCGTCGAGGTGAAGAAGTCGCGGCTCGGCCGCGGCTCGAAGGCGAAGCACCTGGCGTACCTGGGCGACGCGACGCTCGGGGAGAAGGTGAACATCGGGGCGGGGACGATCACGGCGAACTACGACGGCCGCTCGAAGCACCCCACGGAGATCGGCGACGGCGCGCGGACGGGCTCGAACACGGTGCTCGTGGCGCCGGTGAAGCTGGGGAAGGGCGCGGTGACGGGCGCCGGGGCGGTGGTGCTGGCGGGCCAGGACGTCCCCGCGGGGGGCGTGGCGGTCGGCGTGCCGGCGAGGGTCCTGGGGTCGAAGCCGGCGCCCGCGGGGAAGCGGGCCAAGGCGGGGGGGAAGGCGTGAAGAACCGGCTCGTGGTGTTCTCGGGCGGCGCGAACCGCGTGCTCGCGAAGAAGGTCTGCGACTACCTCGGGGTGGTCCCGGGCAACCTCGAGATGAAGCGGTTCCCGGACGGCGAGATCGACATCCGGCTGCACCAGGACGTGCGCGGCTCGGACGTCTTCATCGTGCAGCCGACCTGCCCGCCGGTGAACGAGAACCTGATGGAGCTGCTGATCCTGATCGACTGCCTGCGCCGCTCCAGCGCGGACCGGATCACGGCCGTGCTGCCGTACTTCGGCTACGCGCGGCAGGACCGCAAGGCCGAGGGCCGGGTGCCCATCACGGCCAAGCTCGTGGCGAACCTGATCACGGCGGCGGGCGCGCACCGGGCGCTGTCCGTCGACCTGCACGCGGCGCAGATCCAGGGCTTCTTCGACATCCCGATGGACCACCTCTACGCGGCGCCGGTGATGATCAACCACTTCCGGTCGATGCAGATCCCAGACCTGGTGGTCGTCAGCCCGGACGTCGGCGGCATCAAGATGGCGCGGGCCTACGCGAAGCGGCTGTCCGCGGGCCTGGCGATCTGCGACAAGCGCCGCAGCGGGCCGACCGAGACGGAGATCATGCACGTCATCGGCGAGGTGAAGGACCGCAACGTGGTGCTCGTGGACGACATGATCTCCACGGGGACCTCGATCACCGAGGCGGCGCGGACCTGCCGGGCGCACGGGGCGAAGGACGTCTACCTCTGCGCGACGCACCCGGTCTTCTCCGGCCAGGCCGTCGAGAAGGTCCGCAAGGCCGACATCAAGGAAGTCGTCGTGACCGACACCATCCCGATGGACGGGAAGGACCCGGGGAACCTGCGGGTGCTCTCGATCGCCGACCTGCTCGGCGAGGCGATCCGGCGCATCCACCAGGCCGAGTCCGTGAGTTCGCTCTTCGTGTAGTCCACATAGGAAGGGGACCGACATGGCCGAAACGTTCAGCCTGAAGGCGGAGGGCCGCAAGGACCTGGGCACCCGCCGCGCCCGGAAGTTCCGGGACGGGGGCCTCGTGCCCGCCGTGATGCTCCGCAAGTCCGAGGCGCCGGTGAACCTGCTGGTGCCGGTGAAGGACCTGGAGAAGCTCCTGAAGAAGGGCGCGCGCATCGTCGACCTGGCGCACCCCGGCGGGAAGGACCGCGTCTTCGTGAAGGAGGTCCAGTACGACCACTTCGGGGACAAGGTCTACCACGTCGACTTCGCGCGCATCGCGATGGACGAGGTGCTGACCCTCGAGGTCTCCCTGGTCCTCAAGGGCAAGCCCGCGGGCGTGGTCGAGGAGGGCGGCGTGCTGGACCAGTACGTCAAGGTGCTGAAGATCCAGTGCCTGCCGACCGCGATTCCGGACCTGATCGAGGTGGACGTGACGGCCCTGAAGAAGGACCAGCACCTGCAGATCAAGGACATCAAGGCCCCGGAGGGCGTGAAGCTCCTCCAGGACCCGGAGGTCGTCGTGGCGGCGGTCACCGAGCACAAGCTCGAGGAGATCGCGCCGGCGGCGGTCACCCCCGGCCCGGCGGAGCCCGAGGTCATCAAGAAGGAGAAGGCGGCCGCCGAGGGCGCCGAGGGCGAGAAGGCGGAGAAGGGCGGCGAGAAGAAGGAGCCCGCCAAGAAGGAGGAGAAGAAGTAGCCGCCTGGGCCATGAAGACCGTCCTGGGGATCGGCAACCCCGACGAGAAGTACGCGGCGACGCGCCACAACATCGGCTGGCGGGTGGCCGACGCGCTGGCCGAGGAGCTGGGGGCGCGGTTCCGGAAGGACGGCTTCGAGTACTGGTCGGCGTCCGGACGGCTCGGGCGCGCGACGGTGCGGGTGGTGAAGGCCTGGACGTACGTGAACGCGACGGGGCGCGTGGTGCCGGAGCTGCGGGCCCGCGGGACCGAGTTCGATCCCGACGGGTTCCTCGTGGTGACGGACGACATCGCGCTGCCCCTCGGCAGCATCCGGATCCGGGCGCGCGGATCGAGCGGCGGCCACAACGGGCTGAAGTCGCTGGAGGCGGCGCTGGGGACCGGGGACTACGCGAGGATGAGGCTGGGGGTGGGGGGGCCCGGGGCGGCCGCGAACCCGGACTACGTGCTGGGCCGTTTCGGGAAGGACGAGGTGCCGATCGTCGAGGAGACCGTGAAGGTCGCGGTCGCGGCGGTCGCGGCGTGGGCCGCGGAAGGCATCGAGAAGACGATGACCCGGTTCAACCGGACGATGGACGAAAAAGCAGGAGGCTGAGCGTGAGAGTGTACGAAGGCTTGTTCCTCGTGGAGCCGACCACGGCCTCGCGGGAGTGGCCCAAGGTCCTCGAGGAGATCGACCGCGTCGCGAAGAAGAACGGCGCGACGGTCATCCAGACGGCCAAGCTGGGCGAGCGGAAGCTCGCGTTCCCGGTCAAGAAGGCGGCGCGCGGGACCTACGTCCTGAGCTACTTCTCGATCCCCGAGGAGTCCGTGGTCAAGCTGCGGGCCGACCTGACCCTCTCGGAGATCGTGCTGCGGCACCTCGTCGTGCAGCACGAGGGCCCGATGATGTCGGAGCCCCCGCGCGACTTCGAGATCGCCGGCCCGATCCCGCCCAAGCGCGAGTTCGGCGGCGGTCCGCCCCGGAACATGGACGGGCCGAGGGGGGGCCGGTAAATGGCCAGCCTGAACCGGGTGCTGTTGATGGGCAACCTCACCCGCGATCCCGAGCTCCGGTACACGCCGGGCGGGGCCGCGGTCTGCGAGTTCTCCATCGCCATCAACCGGAGCTACACCTCCAAGACGGGCGAGAAGAAGGACGAGGTGACCTACCTCGACATCGTCGCCTGGGCCCGCCAGGCGGAAATCTGCGCCGAGTACCTCAAGAAGGGCCGGCCGGTCTTCGTCGAGGGCCGCCTCACCCAGGACCGCTGGGAGCAGGACGGCCAGAAGCGCAGCCGCATCCGCGTCACCGCCGACCGCGTCCAGTTCCTGGGCGGGCCGGGGGGCGGCGGGGGCGGCGGCGGAGGGGGAGGGCCCCGGGGCGCCGAGGCGCCGCCCGAGCCCGGCCCGGAGGCCTCCGACCTGGCCCCGCCCGACGAGAACGTCCCTTTCTAACCGTAGATAGAGAAGCAGGACCAAGGAGAACGCGACATGGTGAAGCCCGACAGCCGGTCCCAGGCGAATTCGGACGCGGACGACAAGCGGAAGAAATACACGAAGTTCCGCAAGGACAACCGCTGCCGGTTCTGCCGCGACCGGATCGCCGTGGTGGACTACAAGGACATCATGACCCTCTTCAAGCTGTGCACCGGACAGGGCAAGCTCTACGGCCGCAAGCGCTCGGGGAACTGCGCGTTCCACCAGCGCTCGGCGACGCGCGCGCTGCGGCGCGCCCGGTACCTCGCCCTCGTCCCGTACGTCGGCACCGGCGCCCTCTAGGCCCGGGAACGGAAGCAAGGAGATCCCGATGAAGATTCTGCTCTGGCTGGACATCGAGAAGCTCGGCAAGCGCGGCGAGATCGTCGACGTGCGCGCCGGCTACGCCCGGAACTACCTCTTCCCGCGCCGCATGGCCTCCAAGCCCACGCCCACGATGTACAAGGAGCTGGAGATCGAGAAGCGGCGGCAGGCGAAGGTGGATGCGAAGCTCATCTCCGAGGCCGGCGAGGTCGCCGCCAAGGTCACCGAGCTGGCCTCCATCACGATCGAGGTCAACACGAACGAGACCGGCGCGCTCTACGGCTCCGTGACGCCCACGATGATCGCCGAGTCCCTCCGGGACAAGGGCCTCAAGGTGGAGCCCAAGACGATCGAGATCGCCGAGCCGATCAAGAGCACCGGCGACTACGTGGTCGTCGTCGCCCTGCACCGCGAGGTGCGGCCCAAGCTCAAGGTCAAGGTCGTGTCCACGACGCCCGCGCCCGCCGGGGCCGAGAAGCCCGCGGCGGCCCCCGAGTCCAAGTAGTTCGGTCGTCCGATGTTGCGCCGGGGCCCGGATTCCGGGCCCCGGGAGAGGGGTGACGCATGGCCGTGAACAGCCCGATCTCGCCCGGGGACGTCCTCCTGGGGCGCGTCCCGCCCCACAGCCTGGAGGCGGAGATGTCGCTCCTGGGCTCGATGATGCTCGACGCCGGCTGCGTCGGCGAGGTCCTCGAGCTCGTCGAGGCCGACTCCTTCTACAAGCGCTCCCACCAGGTCACGTACTCCGCCCTCGTCGACCTCTTCATGACCCAGCGGAAGTGCGACCTCGTCGTCCTCAAGGCCGAGCTGGAGCGCCGCGGCGCCCTCGACGAGGCCGGCGGCGCCGAGTACCTCGTCTCGCTCGTCGAGCAGGTCCCCACCTCCGCCCACGCCCTCGAGTACGCCGGCATCGTCCGCGAGAAGGCCATCAGCCGGCAGCTCATCACGGCCGCCACGGGCATCGTCCGCTCCGCCTACGAGGAGGGCGACGATCCGGCCAAGCTCCTCGACAAGGCCCAGCAGGTCATCTTCCAGATCGCCGCCAAGCGCGGCGCCCGGAGCATCGAGAGCCTGGAGTCCATCCTCAAGCGCACCTTCCTGCAGATCCAGGACATCCACGACCGCAAGCAGCGCCTCCTCGGCCTGTCGACCGGGTTCTACGAGCTCGACGACCTGCTCTCCGGCCTCCAGCCGTCCCAGCTCTACATCGTCGCGGCCCGCCCCTCCATGGGGAAGACGAGCCTCGCGATGAAGATGGCCGAGAACGTCGGCGTGGACCTCGAGAAGCCCGTCCTCTTCTTCAGCCTCGAGATGTCCGCCCAGCAGATCGGCCAGCAGATGCTCTGCTCCCACTGCCGCATCGACAGCCACCGGCTCCGCACCGGCATGCTCAGCGAGGAGGAGTACCAGAAGCTCAACCTCGGCGCCGGCAAGCTCGCCTCCAGCCGCGTCTGGGTCGACGACTCCGCCGGCCTGTCCGTCCTCGAGGCCCGCGCCCGCGCCCGGCGCTTCAAGGCGGAGAACCCGGACCTCGGCCTCGTCGTCGTCGACTACCTGCAGATCATGCACGCGAAGGCCGACAGCCGCGAGCGCGAGGTCGCCCTGATTTCCGGCCAGCTCAAGCAGCTCGCCAAGGAGCTCGCCGTCCCCGTCCTCTGCCTCGCCCAGCTCAACCGGCAGCCGGAGGGCCGCGAGTCCAAGGTGCCCAACCTCTCCGACCTCCGGGAGTCGGGCGCCATCGAGCAGGACGCCGACGTCGTCATGCTCCTCTACCGCGACGACTACTACGACCCCAACTCGCCGCGCCGCAACACCTGCGACATCGTCGTGGCGAAGAACCGCACGGGCCCGACGAACACGGTGACCCTCGCGTTCATCAAGGAGTACACGCGCTTCGAGAACCTGGCGGTGCGGCCCGGGGCCTGATGCGGACCTTCGTCTCCCGCAAGGCCGCCCGCTTCACCGAGAGCGTCATCCGCGAGATGACGCGGCTCGCCACCCGCCACGGCGCCATCAACCTCGCCCAGGGCTTCCCCGACTTCCCGGCGCCGCGCGAGCTCAAGGACGCCGCCTGCCGGGCGATCCGCGCCGACCTCAACCAGTACGCGGTCACCTGG
>CAYXGZ010000059.1:19308-19940 GCA_964464755.1 uncultured Planctomycetales bacterium | reverse complement strand
GAGCTGTTGATGTCGAGGCAGCCGGCGAGCACCGAGGGCTGCTGGGCGACGAGGCCGACGCTGCGGCCGTTGAGCCGGCCGAAGCCGATGAGGATGTTCTTGGCGAAGTCGGCCTGCACCTCGAAGAACTCGTGGTGGTCGAGCACCGAGTGCAGGACCTGGCGCATGTCGTAGGGCTTCGAGGGGCTGTCGGGGATGATCCGGTCGAGGGCCTCGTCGCGGCGGTTCGGGTCGTCGCCCGCGGGGACCTGCGGCGGCTCCTCGAGGTTGTTCTGGGGGATGAAGGAGAGGAGCTTGCGGACCTGGCGGAGGCAGTCCGGCTCGTTCTTGGCGCCGAAGTGGGCGACGCCGCTCGTCTCGTTGTGCACGCTCGCGCCGCCGAGGTCCTCGAAGGTCACCTTCTCGTGGGTGACCTCCTTGATGACGTTGGGGCCGGTCACGAACATGTAGCTCGACCCGTGGACCATGAAGACGAAGTCGGTGATGGCGGGGGAGTAGACGGCGCCGCCCGCGCAGGGGCCGAGGATCACGCTGATCTGCGGGATGACGCCGCTGGCCATCGTGTTGCGCAGGAAGAGGTCGGCGTAGCCGCCGAGGGACTCGACGCCCTCCTGGATGCGCGCGCCGCCCGA
>CAYXGZ010000059.1:0-19298 GCA_964464755.1 uncultured Planctomycetales bacterium | reverse complement strand
CACGGGGATGCCGAGGCGGGTGGCGTGGTCGAGGACCTTGCAGATCTTCCGCGCGTGGCCGCTGCCGAGCGAGCCGCCGAAGACGGTGAAGTCCTGGCTGAACACGGCGACGGGGCGGCCGTCGATCCGGCCGAAGCCGGTCACCACGCCGTCGCCCAGGACCTTCTTCTTGTCGAGGCCGAAGCCGGTCGCCCCGTGGGTGACGAACATGTCGAGCTCCTCGAAGGAGCCCTCGTCGAGCAGCATGTCGATGCGTTCGCGGGCGGTCATCTTGCCCGCGGCGTGCTGCTTGTCGACCTTGTCCCGGCCGCCCCCCTCGAGGGCCTTGTGGCGGAGTTTCTCGAGGTGGTTGAGGCGGTCGGCGGTCGACATGGAGGGTCATTGTAGCCGGGGGGTCGGAATCGACAAGGAATCGCTAACGGAGCGCCCCCCGGGTCGTCCTAACGTGCTAGAGTTCAACGAGTCCCCGGAGAAAACGCGTGTCCCCGATGTTCCGAGTCCTCGCCGTCGCCGCCGTCCTCGTCCTGCCTGCCGCCGCCCAGGACCAGGACCCGTCGGTCAATTCCAAGGACCTCCAGCAGCAGGTCGACCTCCTGGTCTACCGCCTGAACACGTCGGGCCTCGTCACGAAGGTCCTCGAGCTCCGCGGCCGGGAGGTCGAGGCGCGCTCCCTGCGCGACTCGATGCGGAAGATGGACAAGGACCTCGGCGACCTGGCCTCGAAGATCAAGGGCCAGGGCCGCGACCTCTACGTCCCGGACTACATCAAGCCCGACGACAAGCTGACGCACCTCGACGCGTTCAATTTCGGGAAGATGGAGGCGCCGGCCGCCGAGCGCGCCCTCGTCGCCTTCGTCGCGGGGATCAAGCCGGGCTCCCGGGCCCGGATCATCGTGACCCGCGGCTCCGACTTCATGGAATTCGACATCCGCTACCACAGCCGGCCCAAGGAGCTCTTCGCGATCTACCAGGTCGCCGGCATCGTCCCCGGCGCGGCCACCGAGGGCCCGGCGCTGGACCCGACCAAGCCCGCTCCGCCCGTCGAGCCCGAGTTCGACGCCTGGGGCGTGCTCGTGGATCCCGCCAAGCGCGCCATCCTCGCGGACCGGTCCCGCGCGTCCGCCAAGCTGGCCTCGCTCGTCAAGACCTCCCGGAGCCCGAACCTCGTCGGGCTCTCCGCCGTCTTCCTCGCGCAGGAGGACGCCGCGTGGAAGCTCCCGCCCGCCGCGGCCGCCGTCCTCGACGCGCATTTCCTGCGGGCCAAGCCGGCGGAGTCCGAGAAGTACGACGGGGCCCGCCACCTGGCGATGCTCGAGGCCCTGGGCAAGGACGCGGCCCCGCTGAAGGCGGCCGACCCCGCCGCGGCCCACCTCCCGCTGCTCTACGCCGCCGCCCACGCGGCGGACGCCCTGCTGACCGGCGCCCCCGAGGCGACGGTGGCCAAGGCCGCGCAGGCCGCGGGCCTGCGCCGCAGCGGCGACGGCCGCTGCTTCGGCGAGGAGGCGGCCATCCTCGTCGTCGACCTCGCGCGCGAGGTCGCGGGCGGCAAGCCCCAGAACGCGCAGTCGCGGTACACCGCGACGTGGAAGTCCCATCCCGACTTCGCCGTCCGCTACCTCGGCCTCCTCCTCGTCGTCGCGGAGGTCTTCGACCGCAACTCGGGCGGCTTCGAGGCCTGCGTCAAGCAGGTCCGGGCCGCCGCCGCCGAGGCCGGCCCGTCCGCCGCGGCCCACCTGGGCGCCCTCGCGGACCGCATCCAGGCCCTCGCCCGCTGCACGCAGTGCGAGAACGGCAAGGTGAAGTGCCCGAAGTGCGCCGGCGACGGCAAGCTCGACGTGAAGTGCAAGAAGTGCGACGGCACGGGGTTCTACGAGAAGGGCGGCGGCCGCGTGATGTGCAACGACTGCCGCGGCAAGGGCGTCTACAAGGACGTGGAGTGCGGCTGCGGGAAGACGGGCAACAAGACCGACTGCACGAACTGCAAGGGGAAGACCTGGTACCCGAAGCTCGGCACGCCGGACCTGGCCGAGATCTACACGCTGAAGACCTGCACCCACTGCTCGGGCCGCGGCACGGGCGTCCCCAACGTGGCCCTGGCCTGCCCGTTCTGCGGCGGCCTCGGGCGCGCCGCGATCCCGACGGGCGACCCGGCCAAGACCCTGCGCTAGGCCCTAGTCGAGCTCCTTCTCCAGGCGCTTCACGACCGTCTTCAGCACCTTGAGCCGCGCGTACTGCTTGTCGTTCGCCTCGACGAGCGTCCACGGCGCGTGCCCCGTGCTCGTCTGCTCGACCATGTCGCAGGCGGCCGCGGTGTAGGCGTCGAACTTCTTCCGGTTGCGCCAGTCCTCCTCGGTGATCTTGTACTGCTTGTAGGGCGTGACCTCCCGGCTCTTGAAGCGCTTGAGCTGCTCCTCGGGGGAGATCTGCAGCCAGAACTTGAGGAGGACCGTGCCGCCCTGGACGAGCTGCTCCTCGAACTCGTTGATCTCGTTGTAGGCGCGCTTCCACGCGTCGACGGAGCAGAAGCCCTCGATGCGCTCGACGAGGACGCGGCCGTACCAGGAGCGGTCGTAGATCGTGACCCGGCCCGCGCGGGGGATCTGCCGCCAGAAGCGCCAGAGGTAGGGGTGCGAGCGCTCCTCCTCCGTCGGCGCGGCGACCGGCATGACCTGCCAGTTCCGCGCGTCCATGGAGCGGGTCAGCGTGCGGATCGTCCCGCCCTTGCCCGCGGCGTCGGCGCCCTCGAAGACGAGGATCGCGGAGCGTCGCGCGTCGTGCAGGCGGCGCGAGAGCGCGCCGAGCCGGCCCTGGAGCTTCTCGACCTTCTCCTCGTACTCCTTGTCGGAGACCTCGAGGGACAGGTCGAGCGCCGAGATGAGGTTCTGCTTCTTGGGCACGGGCAGGGCGGGCGGGCCCTTGGGCTTCGGCGGCGCCTTGCGGATCGCGTCGAGCCGGTCGCGGATCGACTGCACCAGGGTCCGCGCGACCGTGAGGTTCCGGTGCCGCTTGTCGGTCGCCTCGACGATGTGCCAGGCCGCGTGCCCCGTGCTCGTCTTCCTCAGCGCCTCGCCGGAGACCTCGCGGAAGGTCTCGTAGTTCTTGTGGAACTTCCAGTCGAGCTTGGTGACGCGCCAGCGCTCGTTGGGGTCCTTGTAGAGCTTCTTGAGCCGCTTGTACTGGTCCTTCTCCGTGAGGTGCATCCAGAACTTCACGACGAGGACGTTCTCCTTCGAGAGCATCCGCTCGAACTCGACGATGCGGTCCATGGACTCGTCGAACTCGAGGTCCGAGGAGCGGCCGAAGGCGTGCTCGATGATCGGGGCCGTGTACCACGAGCCGATGTAGATCGCCGCGCGGCCGGTGGGGGGGAGGGTCCGCCAGTAGCGCCAGTACTCTGGCCGCTCGCGCTCCTCGTCGGAGGCGTTCCAGAGGGCGTGCACGGCGATGCCGCGCGCGTCCATCCACTCGAGAAGGAGGTTGACGGTCTCGGACTTGCCGCCCCCCTCGACCCCGCCGATGAGGACGACGAGGGCCTGGTTGGAGCGGGCGAGCTCCTTCTGCACGTCCAGGAGGGCGGCGCGGACCTTGGGGGCCTCGCGCTGGTACGCCGACTTCTCGACCTTGCTCCCGATCTCGGCGGTTTCGAACATCGCGCCCTCCTTGGAGGCTACATGGCCATGCCGCCGTCGACGACGAGGACCTGGCCGGTGACGTATTTCGCGAGGTCGCTGGCGAGGAAGAGGACGGCGTCCGCGATCTCGGAGGCCTCGCCCATGCGCTTCATGGGGATGGCCCCGACGGCCGCCTCGAGGACCTTGGGGTCCACCGCGTGGGCCATGTCGGTCTTGATGAACCCGGGGGCGACGGCGTTGATGCAGAGGGCCCGGCCCGCGAACTCGCGCGCCGCCGTCTTCGTCAGCGCGATGAGGCCGGCCTTCGAGGCCGTGTAGTTCGCCTGGCCCGCGTTGCCCACCAGGCCCGCGACGCTGGAGATGTTCACGATGCGGCCGTGGTCCGAGCGCATCAGGTGCCGCGCGGCGGCCTTCATGAACAGGAACGAGCCCTTGAGGTTGACGTCGAGGACCTTGTCCCAGTCCTCCTCCTTCATCCGCAGGAGGAGGTTGTCGCGCGTCACGCCCGCGTTGTTGACGAGGATGTCGAGCCCGCCGAACTCCTCGACCGCCTTGGCGACGGCCGCGTCGATCTGGGCCGCGACGCCCAGGTCGCAGGGGATCGCCACGGAGCGCACGCCGTGGTTGCGCACGATGGCGCAGACCTCGTCGAGCAACTGGGCGTTCGTCGCCACGCAGGCGACGTCGGCCCCGGCCCGGGCGAGGGTCATGGCGATCTCGCGGCCGATGCCGCGGGACGCGCCGGTCACGAGGGCGCGGCGGCCCTTGAGGTCGATGGAGATGCCCATGGCGGCGGAGTATAGCGGGCCCGCGGGGGGCTCGGAAGAATTACCCGACGCTTTCGACCTTCGCCCCCTCGTGGATCTTGCCCACGAGGCCCGCGAGGGTCGTCTTCGGCCCGAACTCGACGTAGTCGGTGACGCCGAGGCCCTTGAGGGCGAGGACGCCGTCCTCCCAGCGGACGCTGGAGACGACCTGCGCGGCGAGGTTGGCCCGGAGTTCGCCCGGGTCCGTGGTGGGCTGGCCCGTGACGTTGCAGACGACGGGGATCCGGGGCGCGGAGAAGGGCGCCTTCTCGAGCTCCGCCCTCAGCTTCTCCTGCGCGGGGCGCATCACCTCGGAGTGGTAGGCGCCGGCGACCTTGAGCGGGATGCACTTCCGGGCCCCGAGCTCCTGGGCCTTCTCCGCGGCCTTCGAGAGCGCCGCGTTCTCCCCGCTGAGGATGTACTGGCCCGGCGCGTTGTAGTTGGCGACGTTGACCCGGCCGAAGGCCCGCCCATGCTCGGCGGCCGCCTCGACCTTCGCGCGGTCGAGGCCGATCGGCGCGATCATCCCGGAGGCGACGGCCTCGCAGGCCTCCTGCATGTAGCGGCCCCGGAGCATGACGAGCCGGACGCCCTCCTCGAAGGGCAGCGAGCCCGCGTAGACGTTGGCCGTGTACTCGCCCAGCGAGAGGCCGGCCGCCGCGACCGGCCGCGCGTCGGGCCGCCGCAGCGTCGCCGCGTACGCGTGGACGAGCAGGGCGGGCTGGCAGACGTCGGTCCGCGTGAGCCGCTCGACGGGCCCCTCGAAGCACACCGAGGCGAGGTCGAAGCCGAGCAGCGTCGAGGCCCGGTCGAAGAGCGCGCGGGCCGCGGGGAGCTCCTCGCAGAGGGCCCGGCCCATGCCGACGACCTGGTCGCCCTGGCCGGCGAAGAGGAAGGCGAGGCTCATGGGGGCTCCGGGGAAGGGGTGGGCTACCAGCGGATCGCGACCGAGCCCCAGGTGAGGCCCGCGCCGAAGGCGACGGTGACGACGAGCTGGCCGCGCTTCAGCCGGCCGGACTTCACGGCCTCGTCGAAGGCGAGCGGGACGCTCGCGGCCGACGTGTTCCCGTAGCGGTCGATGTTCACGAACACGCGGTCCATCGGGTAGTCGAGCCGCTTGGCGGCGCTCTCGATGATCCGCAGGTTGACCTGGTGGGGGATGATGAGGTCGATGTCGGAGACCTTCGCCCCGACCTTCGCCGCCGCGTCCTCGATGAGCTCGACGAACTTCGTGATGGCGAACTTGTAGACCTCGCGGCCCTGCATGGCGATCTTGTCGAGCTTGTTGTCGAGGTGCCCGGGCGTCATCGGCATCGCGGTCCCGCCCGCGGGGACGATGATCAGGCCGTCCTGCCGGCCGTCGGCCCCGAGCTTCGAGTACAGGATGTCGCTCCCGTCGGTCGAGGGCTCCAGGAGCATCGCGCCCGCCGCGTCGCCGAAGAGGATGCAGGTGCCGCGGTCCGAGTAGTTCGTGATCGCCGTCAGCTGCTCCGCGCCGATCACGAGG
Organism: uncultured Planctomycetales bacterium; assembly: GCA_964464755.1. GTDB lineage: Bacteria > Planctomycetota > MHYJ01 > MHYJ01 > JACPRB01 > CAYXGZ01. The sequence goes on along the minus strand of CAYXGZ010000059.1, from coordinate 13,353 downwards.
CAGTTCCTCACCTGGCCGTGGGCCACGTAGTGCCAGCCCGAGGAGAGCGCGTAGACGAAGCCGCTGCACGCGGCGATGTTGTCCATCGCCCCCGCGTTGAAGCAGCCGATCTTCTTCTGCACGTAGACGGCCGTCGCCGGGACCGTCCGGTCCGGCGAGGAGGTGGCGACGATGAGGAGCTCGACGTCCTCGGGCTTCCGGCCCGCGGCCTGCAGGGCCCGGCGCCCGGCCTCCGCGGCCATGTCGCTGGTGATCTGCCCGTCGGCGACCTTTCGCCGCTGGCGGATGCCCGTGCGCTCCAGGATCCACGCGTCGTTCGTGTCGACGATCTTCGCGAAGTCCTCGTTGGTGACGACCCGGTCCGGCGCGTACGACCCCGTCCCGGCGACCCGGACCTTGGACGCGGCGCTCATGCCTCCTCGGGCTCCTCTTTCGCGGACTTGGAGAACCAGCTCGTGAACCAGCTGCGGCTCGAGACCTGCCGCAGCTCCGCGACGATGCGGTCGTTCAGCTTCCCCTCGATGAACCCGGCGGCGACCCGGACCGCGTTCATGAACGCCTTCGCCGACGAGCGCCCGTGGCACTTGAGGACGAGGCCCCGGCAGCCGAGCACCGGCGCGCCGCCCACCGAGGAGTAGTCCGTCCCCTGCTCGGCCCGCGCGATGCCCTTCTGGATGTCCGGGCTGTCGGCGAGGCCGTTGGAGCGGATCTTGCCCATGAGGAAGTTCGACATGCCCTCGGCGGCCTTCAGGGCGATGTTGCCCGTGAAGCCGTCGCTGACGATGACGTCCGCCTTGCCGGCGAAGAGCTTGTGCGGCTCGATGTTGCCCACGAAGTCCAGGTGGGACTTCTCGAGCAGCTCGTAGGCCTGGCGGTGCAGGTCCGTGCCCTTGTTGCGCTCCTCGCCGATGTTGAGCAGCCCGACCTTCGGGTTCGCCAGGTCGGGGCGGAGGTACTTGATGTAGACCGAGCCCATGATGCCGTACTGCAGCAGGTGCTCGGGCTTCGCGTTCTTGTTGGCGCCGGCGTCGATGAGCGCGGCGTAGCCCTTCTCCGTCGGCATCGGCACGCAGATCCCCGGGCGCTTCACGCCCTCGAGGGTCCCGAGGCCGAGCACGGGGACGGTGGCGCCGCCGACGAGCGCGCCCGTGTTGCCCGCGGAGATGATGCCGTCCGCGAGGCCCTTCTTGACCATCTCGAGGCCGACCCGCAGCGAGGAGTCCGGCTTGCCGCGGAGCCCCTTGGCGGGGTCCTCGTGCATCTCGATGACCTGGGTGGCGTGGCGGACCTCGAGGTTGGCGGGCCGCCCGGCGGCCTTGAGCAGGGGGTCGAGGCGGGCCTGGTCGCCGACGAGGACGAGCGTCGCCTTGGGGACGAGGGCGGCGGCCTCCACCACGCCCCGGACGACCTCGTCGGGAGCGTGGTCCCCGCCCATGGCGTCGATGGCGATCTTCATGATGAAGTCGTTGGAAGCAGGGCCGTCGGTCCGGCGCAGGTCGGGGAGGGAGGCGCGGGGGCGGCCGGGTTCCGCCTAGAGCTTCTTCATGTCCACGACCATCGCCCCCTTGTAGTGCCCGCAGGTGCCGCAGACGCTGTGGGACATCTTCGGCTGGTTGCAGCGGGGGCAGACGGACAGGTTCGGAACGTGGACGTGGTCGTGCGAGCGGCGGTGCTTCCGCCACGAATTGGCCAGCTTGCGTTTGGGATTCGGCATGGAGCTCTCCCGAAGGGGAGTGAATGTAGGCCAAGGAGGGGGGGAAATCAAGAGGAAAGTCCGGACCCGCGGCGGCCCTGAATAATCCGCGGCGGGGCTCCGAATCGCGCGCGGGGCGCCCCGTGGCCCCCGTGGCACGCGATTTGTATCCTGATCCTCCATGGAAGCGCCCCCGGTCGATCCCGCGGTCCGGACGGCCCTCGACGCGCTCCCCCGCGACGAGTTCAAGAGCGCCGAGCTCTCCGGCCTCGACTACGGCGACCCCCAGGTCGAGCTCGCCGAGGCGCACAGCCTCCCGCCGGTCGAGGTCATCGCCGCCATGGTCAGCGCCCTCCAGCTTCACCCCGGCGACCGGGTCCTCGAGATCGGCACCGGCTCCGGCTACGTCGCCGCCGTTCTCGGCCGGCTCGCCGGCGACGTGTTCACCCTGGAGCGCATCGCCCCCGTCGCCGCGCTCGCCTCCATCCGCCTCCAGGCCCTCGGCTGCTCCAACGTCCAGGTCCGCCAGGCCGACGGCGTCGACGGCTGGGCCGAGGCCGCGCCCTTCGACGCCATCCTCGTCTCCGGCTCCGGCACCGGCGCGCCCAAGCGCCTCCGCGAGCAGCTCCGCGACGGCGGGCGCCTCGTCCTGCCCGTCGGCCCGCACCGCGAGCGCCAGACCCTGGTCCGCATCACCCGCCACGGCTCCGAGTTCCGCGAGGAGCGGCTCGGCGAGGTCCGCTTCATCCGCCGGCTCGGCGACATCCTCGTCGACCTCGGGGCCCTGCCGCGTCCCGCCGTCGAGGAGTTCGCCCGCGAGTCCGGCGGCCGCAAGATCGGCGAGACCCTGCACGACCGCGCCGACGTGGGCGAGGCCGAGGTCTTCCGCGCCCTCGCCCTCCAGCGGGGCATCCGCTTCGGGACCTTCGAGGCGCTCGTGAAGGACCTCGACCTCGAGTGCGTCCGCTCCGTCACGCGCGCCTTCGCCGAGCACAACCGAATCCTCCCGCTGGCGCGCAAGGGCGACCGCCTCGTCCTCGGCGTCGCCAACCCCTCCGCCGAGGTCGGCGAGCTCTCGAAGATGTTCCACCCGGCCCGGCCGGAGCTCGTCCTCGTCACCCCCGCGGACTTCACCCGCCTCCTCAAGGCGGCCGACCTCAAGGCGGGCGGCCAGCAGGTCGAGTACGTCGCCGAGAAGGCCAAGCCCGTCGAGGACGTCCTCGCCCGCCGCGCCGAGGACCTCGACGCCCGCTTCGTCTCCCTCTTCGACTCGATCCTCATCGACGCGATCTCCGCCCGGGCCAGCGACGTCCACCTCGAGCGCTACGACGACCGCGTCCGCGTGCGGCTCCGCGTCGACGGCGACCTCCACAACCTCGACCGCTACGCGCTGACCGTCCGCGAGCTGGCCGGCGTCGTCAACGTGATCAAGATCCGGGCCGACATCGACATCGCCGAGCACCGCCTCCCCCAGGGCGGCCGCATCCGCCTCAACGCCGGCGCGCACGCCTTCGACCTCCGCGTCCAGACCCAGCCGACCCTGCACGGCGAGCACGTCGTCATCCGCCTGCTCCCCCAGGACGTCAAGCTCCTCTCCGTCGAGGACCTCGGCTTCCGCGCCTCCGTCGCCAAGGAGTACCGCCGCCTCCTCGACGCCCCCAACGGCCTCGTCCTCGTCGTCGGCCCGACGGGCTCCGGCAAGACGACCACGCTCTACGCGGGCCTGCAGATCCTCGCCCGCGACGCGACCCGCAAGGTCATCACGGCCGAGGACCCGATCGAGTACTCCATCGACGACATCCAGCAGACCCAGGTGCGGCCCGAGATCGGCTTCGCCTTCGCCGACGCGATGCGCTCCTTCGTCCGCCAGGACCCCGACGTCATCCTCGTCGGCGAGATCCGCGACGCGGAGACCGCGCTCGAGGCGATCCGCGCCTCGCAGACCGGCCACCTGGTGTTCTCGACGCTGCACTGCAACGACGCCATCGACGCCGTCCAGCGCCTTTTCGACCTGGGGATGCACGCGAACTCCATCTCCAGCGAGCTGCTGGCCGTCATCGCCCAGCGGCTGGCGAAGCGCCTCTGCGACGCCTGCCGCGTCCCGGACTCCCCGGACCCCGAGCTCCTGGCCGAGGTCTTCCCGAAGGGTCCGCCCAAGGACTTCAAGCCGATGCGCGGCTCGGGCTGCCCCCGCTGCCACGGGTATGGCACCAAGGGCCGCATCGCGGTGATCGAGTTCCTCCGGGCCAACGCCAGGATCCGCAAGGCGATCGCGCGCCGGCCCGCCGTGGACGAGCTGAGGGACCTGGCGCTCGACGCGGGGCTCTCGACGATGCGGGACAACTTCCTCGAGCTGGTGAACCGGGGGCTCGTCGCGTTCTCGGAGATCCCGATGATCCTGCCCCCGGAGCGGCTCGCGCCCGAGCGGGGCGGGGCCTAGTTCTTCGTCCGCTGCTCGGAGGGGTTCGTCGAGGAGTTGGGGCGGCGCTTGTTGCCGGTGGAGTCAGCGCCGCGAGGGCCCCGGGACCGGCGCTTCACCTCGACCTCGAGGAACTTCGTCTTCAGCTCCAGGAAGCCGACGCGCTTGAGCAGGTTGCCGAGGAAGACGGCGCCCGCGACGAGCATCGCGTAGAGCGCCGTGAGCCGGACCACGAGGCCGATCCCGAGGTCGCCGCTCACGATCACGAACGGGACCAGCACGCCGAAGAGGGCGAGCAGGAAGATCAGCATCAGCCGGTCGGGCGGGATCATCCGGGGCTTGGACATGCCGCCGCCAGTTTACCCGGTTCCCGTTCCAAGGGAACGCCCGCGGAGTAAAATCGTCGGACCTTCATGATCCCGCTGCTCGCCGCGCTCCTCCTGCTCCAGGATCCCGCCTGGTCGCAGATGCCCGTGCCGCGGGAGGCCGGGCCGGAGGACCACGAGGAGCTGCGGAGGACGATCGTGGAGTGGGCCGCGCGGCCCGGGGTCCCCGAGCTCCAGGACCTGGCCGCCCGGGTGCGGATCCGCCACGCGGCGCTGCGGCCCGTCTACCGCGTCGAGGTCCTGACGGTCGAGGAGCACCGCGAGCTCCGCAACGCGGTCGCCCCGCTCACCGGCCCGGAGCCCGCGGGGGTCGCGCCCGGCAACCTCGACGCCTGGGCCGTCGCCCGGCCGGAGTACTCGGGATGGACGACCCGCGAGTTCGCCGTCCCGGTCGCGGGATCCGCCCGCGGCGGTTCCTGCCCGAGCTGCGCGGGACCGGGGCGGACGGGCTGCCCGGCCTGCCGGGCCGCGGGGTCGACGCCCTGCGGACCCTGCGACGCGCGGGGGAAGGGGCGCTGCTCCGATTGCGGCGGCACCGGCCGCTGGACCTGCACCGGCTGCGCGGGCCGGGGCTGGAGGATGGTGGACGGGAAGAGGCAGGACTGCGAGTGCCGGGCGCGCAAGACCTGTCCCTCGTGCGACGGGTCCGGGGTCTCCGGCTGCCGCTCGTGCGGGGCCACCGGGAAGATCGCCTGCGCCGCGTGCGCCGGCGACGGGACGATCGAGTGCGCCGCCTGCGCGGGTCGCGGCCGCGTCCTCGTCACCTCGGAGATCGTGATCCGCTTCGTCGTGGTTCCGTTCCGGCACGAGTTCGGCCGCGGCGAGGGGCCCCTGGTCCTGCTGCCGCCGCGGGGACGGGAGACCTGGCGCTCCGAGGGGGGCGCGCTCGGCGTGGCGCTCGGCGCGCTGCCCTCCGACGTGCTGCGGAGGCGCATGACGGACCTCCTCGAGGAGGCGCGGTCCCGGTCGCCGGCGGACCGCGTGCTCCGCCAAAGGCTGGAAGTGGTCCCCGTCGAGGTCTGGACCCTCGAGGCGGAATGGGAGGGGAGGCCCTGGATCATGACCATCGTGGACGGCGAGCTGCGCCCCGACGAGGACGCGAATCCCCGGAAGTGGTGGGCCGCCGGAGCCGTCGAGCGCGCCGTGACCGAGCTCGGCTACAACCGGCTGCCCGCGGCGCTGGAGCTGGCCGCGAAGGCCGCCGCCGCGGATCCGTCCAACGGGGCCGCCCGCGCGATCGAGGCCGAGCTCCGGGGCCGGGTCGAGGTCGCCGCGTCGACCGCGCCCCGCCCGCCGGGGAGGATCTACCGCAACCTGCCCCCGAGGCGGGCCCCGCCGAAGTCGGACTGGCGCACCTCCGTGCTGGCCGTGCTCATCCCGATCGCGGCCGTCATCGCCCTGGTGATGGGCGCGCTCAAGCTCTACGTCCGCCGGCGCTAGAGGTACTTCTCGAAGCGGACCCGGTTCGTCGCGTAGGCCCAGGCCTCCCTCGGGTCGACCCGCTTCGCGGCGACCAGCGCCTCCAGGGCGTCGTCCATCGTCTGCATCCCCGCCGCCTTGCCGGTCTGGATGACGTTGGCGATCTCCTGGACCTTGTTCTCGCGGATCATCGAGCCCACCGCGGGCGTCGCGTGCAGCACCTCGACCGCGGGGATGCGCCCCCGCCCGTCGATCCGGCGCAGCAGGACCTGGGAGACGATGCCCGCCAGGGATTGGGAGAGCATCGCGCGGATCTGCGGCTGTTCCTCGGCGGAGAAGACGTCGACGATGCGGTCGCAGGACGCGGCCGCGCCGTTCGTGTGCAACGTCGCGAAGACGAGCACGCCGACCTCGCCCGCCGTCAGCGCGAGGCGGATCGACTCGAGGTCGCGCATCTCGCCGAGGAGGAGGACCTCGACGTCCTCGCGGAGCGCGTTGCGGATCCCGGTGGCGAAGTCCGGCACGTCCTCGTGCACGCCGCGCTGGCGGACCAGGGACTTCTTGGGCTCGTGGAGGAACTCGATCGGATCCTCGAGCGTCACGATGTGGCGACGGTGCTGCGAGTTGATGACGTCCAGGAGGGAGGCCATCGTCGAGGTCTTGCCCGAGCCCGTGGCGCCCGTGAAGAGCACGAGGCCGCTGCGCAGGTGGGCGAAGTGCTCCACGGAGTCGGGGAGCGCGAGGTCGCGGATCGAGGGCACGACGCCCGGGATCCGGCGGAAGGCGGCGGCCGGGCCGGAGAGGTCGCGGAACGCGTTGACGCGGTAGCGGCCGCGGCGCACGTCGCCGTAGCCGAAGTCCAGCTCGCCGGTCGCGTCGAGGCGGCGCGCCTGCTCGGGGCGGAGGATCTCGCGGACGTAGGCGTCGACCTCGGCCGGGGCGACGACCCCGCGGGCGTCGTAGCGCTCCAGGTCGCCCCGGATGCGGAAGCGGGGGGCCTCGCCCGACTTCAGGTGCAGGTCGGAGGCGTCCAGCGCCCCCATCCGCTCCAGCAGCGCGTCGATCTGGGCCATGGCGTCACTCCAGGATCCGCTCGCGGTCCGTCGCGCGGGAGAGCGCGTCGGCCACGGAGATCCGCTTCGCGCGCACGAGGTCGCGCAGCGAGTCGTCCATCCGCCGCATCCCCTCGGCGCCGCCGGTCTGGATCATCACCGGGATCTGCCAGGTCCGCTCCTCGCGGATGAGGTTCGCGACCGCGGGCGTGACGACGAGGATCTCCACGGCGAGGCTGCGGCCCTTCCCGTCGACGTTCGGCACGAGCTGCTGGCAGACCACGGCCCGCAGCGAGGAGGCGAGCATCGCGCGGAGGTGGGCCCGCTTGTGCAGCGGGAACTGGTCCACGAGGCGCAGGACGGTCCGGTGCGCCGTCGGCGTGTGCAGCGTCGCGAAGACGAGGTGGCCGGTCTCGGCGGCCGTGACGGCGGTCTGCACGCTCTCCGTGTCCCGGAGCTCGCCGACGACGAGGACGTCGGGGTCCTCGCGCAGCGCGGCCCGCAGGCCCGAGGCGAAGCTCTCGGAGTGGCGCCCGATCTCGCGCTGCGAGATGAACGCCTTGTCGCTCCGGAGGACGTACTCGATGGGGTCCTCGAGGGTGACCACGTGGACCCGCTGCGTGCGGTTGATCTCGTGGAGCAGGGAGGCCAGCGTCGTCGTCTTGCCGCTGCCGATCGGGCCGGTGACGAGCACGAGGCCGTGCGGGAACTCCGCGAAGGTCTTCACGATGGGCGGGAGGCCGGTCCGCTCGAAGGCCCAGGCCAGCTCGGGGATGACGCGGAACACGGCGCCCGCGCCGCGGTGGTGGCGGAAGAGGTTGACGCGGAAGCGGCCGGCGCCCGGGATCTCGAGGGCCGCGTCGAGGCTGCCGTTCGCGCGGAGCCGGCCCAGCGGGTCTTCGGGCAGCACGGAGGCGATCATCCGGTCCCAGGCCTCCGGCGTCGGCGCCGCGGCGGGGAGGTCCACCAGGTTGCCGTGGATGCGGACGACCGGCTTCTCGCCGGTGCCGTAGTGGAGGTCCGAGGCCTCGAGGTCCCGCACGAGCTTCAGGAGGGCGACGCCCGTCGCGCCCGCGAGGCGCTTCTCGAGCTCGGCCATCGAGAACTTGTGCTGGACGCGGGTGATCTCCTGGATGCGGCGCGTGTGCGAGAGGATCGCCTCGAGGCGGCCCTCGTCCACGAGCTTCTGCTCGAGGAGGATCTCGCCGAGCAGGCGCCGCGAGGGCGCCTCGCGCTGGACCGACAGGGCCCGCTGGAGCTGGTCGCGGGTGACCGCCCCGGCCTTGAGCAGCACCGTCCCGAGGAGGGGGTCGTCCATGGAGGGAAAGGCAGCAAGCGGCGGGCCGAGGGGGGATGAGGGGGCCGGACGGTCCGGGAGCGAGGAGGATTGCGACGGGCCGCGGGACTTTCCTGAGCTACGCCAGCTTGGCCCGCACGGCGGCCTCGAAGGTCTCGAAGCCGAGGGGGATCTTCGACGCGTCCGACGCGCCGGCCTGGGCCTGGAACTCGCGTCCGCCGCCGCCCCCGCCGCAGGCCTTGCCGATCTCCTTCGCCAGGTCGCCCGCCTTGAGGCCCTTCGACTTCACGACGTCCTCGCGGACGCCGATGACGAAGGCGGGGCGCTCGCCGGGGACGGCGAGGATCGCCGCCGCCAGCTTCTTCTGCTGGATCAGGACATCCATGAGGGCCCGGGCGTCGTCCACCTTGCCGTCGCCGAGCTTCGCGGCCAGGAACTTCTCGGCGCCGACCTCCTTCGCCTGCTTCAGCAGGTCGTCGGAGCCCGCGCCCTGGCCGCCCTTCTTGAGCTTCCCGATCTCGGTCTTCAGCTCGTGGATCTCCTTCGCCTGGTGCTTCATCCGGCGGGGCAGGTCCGCCACCGGGCAGCCCAGCTCGCGGGCCAGCTCGCCGAGGAGCTCCTCCTGCTGACGCGCGTGCTCGATCGCGCCCGGCCCGGTCACGGCCTCGAGGCGCCGCGTGCCGCTGCCGATCGCGCTCTCGCTCGTGATGCGGAAGCCGCCGATCGTCGAGGCGTGCTCGAGGTGCGTGCCGCCGCAGAACTCGACGGACGCCCTGTCGCCGACCGTGACGACGCGCACGCGGTCGCCGTACTTCTCGCCGAAGAACATCAGCGCGCCGGTCTTCTTCGCCTCCTCGAGGCCCAGCTCCACCTTGGTCACCGCGGCCTCCGAGAAGACGACGCGGTTGACCCAGTCCTCGATCGCCCTCAGCTCCTCGCGCGAGAGGCCCTTCGGGTGCGTGAAGTCGAAGCGCAGGCGCTGCGGCTCGACGACCGAGCCCGCCTGCGTGACGTGGTCCCCGAGCACCGCGCGCAGCGCCGCGTGGAGCAGGTGCGTGCCGGTGTGGTTGCGCATGATGTCGAGCCGCCGGGGGGCGTCGATCGCCGCCTCGGCCTTCGCGCCGGCGCGCAGCGTCCCCTTCGTCACCTTCCCGAGGTGGAAGTAGTAGCCGTCGGGCTTGCGGCAGTCCTCGACGGCGACCTCGAAGCCCTCGCCGCGGATCCAGCCCGCGTCGCCCACCTGCCCGCCGCCCTCCGCGTAGAAGGGCGTCCGGTCGAGCAGCACGGCCACGAGCGAGCCCGCGGGGATCTCGTTCTCGATCGAGCCCTTGCCGATGAGCTGGGAGACCCGGGCCATGTCCTTCTTGGATTCCTGGAAGCGCGTCCAGCCCTCGGGGTCCAGCTTCACGGCGCGGAGCACGGAGACCCCGACGGGCTTCGCGAGCTCCGCGACCGGGATCCCGTACCCGACGAACTCGGTGAGCGGGAACTTCCGCTCCTTGATCTTCGTGAGCGTCGAGTTGGGGTCGAAGACGTCGTGCTTCTCGGACTTGCGCACGGCCTCGAGCTCCCGCTGGAAGCCCTCGCGGTCCACGGAGAGCCCCTGGTCCGCCAGCACGTCGACGGTCAGCTCGATGGGGAAGCCGTGGCTCTCGTAGAGGAGCAGCGCGTCCTTGCCGGAGAGCGCCGCGCCCCCGGACTTGCGGAGCTTCGCGACGAGCTCGTCGATGACGGAGAGCCCGCGCTCGATGGTCTTGAGGAACTGCTCCTCCTCGACCTTGATCGCCTGCTCGATCGCCGCGCGCCGGTCGGCGAGCTCCGGGTAGGCCCGGCCCATGACCTCGACCACGGAGGGCACGACCCGGTGCATGAACGTGTCGCGGGCGCCGATCTTCCAGCCGTCGCGGAACGCCGTGCGCAGGATGCGGCGGACGACGTAGCCGCGGCCCTCGTTCGAGGGGCGCGCGCCGTCGGCGATGCAGAACGCGAGGGCGCGGACGTGGTCGGCGATGCGGCGGAAGCGCCGCCCGAGCTCGTGGTCCGCGACGTACTTCGCGCCCAGCGCGGCCTCCTCGGCCGCGATGATCGCCCTGAAGACGTCGGACTCGAAGCTGGACTTCACGCCCTGGACGGCCGCCGAGACGCGCTCGAGGCCGCCGCCGAAGTCGATGTTCTTGCGGGGCAGGGGCGCGAGGACGCCGCCCTCCTGCCGGTCGTACTGCGTGAAGACGATGTTGCCGATCTCGACGAAGCGGTCGCAGTCGCAGCCCGGCCGCTCGCACTTCCCGCACCACCACGGGCCCTTGCCGAAGTCGTAGTAGAGCTCGCTGCAGGGGCCGCAGGGGCCGTTGGGCCCGCGGCTGGGCGCGTAGGCCGGCCAGAAGTTGTCGCCCTCGCCGAGGCGGGTGATCGGGTTCGGCGGGTCCACGAGGCGCTTCCAGGACTCGGCGGACTCCTCGTCCTTCTCCCAGATCGAGGGCCAGAGCAGGGCGGGCGGGAGGCCGAGCACCTTCGTGTAGAACTCCCAGGCCCAGGGGATCGCCTGCTCCTTGAAGTAGTCGCCGAAGGAGAAGTTCCCGAGCATCTCGAAGAAGGTGTGGTGGCGCTTGGTGCGGCCGACGTTCTCGAGGTCGCCGACGCGCAGGCACTTCTGGGCCGTCGTGATGCGCTTGTGCGGGAGCTTGCCGATGCCGAGGAACATGTCCTTGAACTGCGCCATGCCCGCGGTGGTGAAGAGGATGGACGGGTCGTTGGCGGGCACCAGGGAGTCCGAGGGGTAGATGGCGTGGCCCTTGGACTTGTAGAACTCGAGGTAGGCCTGGCGGATCTCGTCGGTGCGCATGGGGCGGAGATTATCCGGCGTCCCGCCGGATCACTCAAGCCAGATTAGCGCCCCGAAGCGGCCCGCCCCCTCGCCGTCGCGCCGGTGGCTGAAGAAGAGGTCGGCCCGGCATTTCGTGCAGAGGTCCCAGGAATCCACGGCGCGGACGCCCGCCGCGGCGAGCTGGTCGCGCACGACGCCCTTGAGGTCGAGCCGGGTCCCGTCCATCCGCGACGGGGCGTGGGCGCGCCAGTCCTCGAGCACGGGCCCGTGGAGCTCGTGGCAGCAGGGCCCGATCGAGGGGCCGACGAGGGCGACGAGGTTCGCCGGGTCCGAGCCGAGGGCGGCGACGGCGCGGCCCGCGATGTTGCCCCGGGCCCCGGCGCGGGAGGCGTGGACGCTGGCGACGCGCCGCCGCACCGGGTCCGCGAGCAGGACGAGGCAGCAGTCCGCGGAGAGCGTGAGCAGCGTCCGGCCGGGGTGGCCGGTCCAGAGCGCGTCGCCGGTCTCGCCGGAGCGGCCGGCGCGGAGGACCTCGGAGCCGCAGACCTGGCGGAGCAGGACGAGGTCCGGCGGCGCGCCCGCGGCCGCGACCGCGCGCTGCCGGTTCACGCCGAGGTTGGCGTCGGTCTCCCCGGGCCGATCTCCGAGGTTGAGCGAGGCGCGGAACCCGGTGCTGACTCCGCCCGCGCGGGTGGTGACGGCGTGGCCGATGCCCTGCAGCGCGGCGAGACGCTCCGAGCGGAGGAGCGGGACCGGGCCGTCGACGCGGATCATCTCAATGGGCGTGCCGGGCGACGCTGAAGAAGAGCAGGAAGATCCCGCCGGCGGCAAGGCAGCAGCAAAAGGCGGCGGGGAGGAGGAACGCGAGCGCCGCCTTCCCCTTCGACACCTGGTGGGCATGCGAGAAGCCGTGGATGAGGGCGATGAGCAGGAACACGGTCTGCACGAGGCCGCCCAGGTAGGGGATGACCGCCCAGAACTGGGTGCCGTAGGAGTAGGCCACGGCGCGGTACGTCGCCTCGTAGGTCCCGACGCCCCCGAGCAACCGGAGCACCAGGTGGTAGATCGCGGCCGCGAGGAAGGTCCCGAGCAGGGCGAAGCCCACGAAGACCGGGATCCCGACGACGATCATCGCGAGGACGGCGCCCGCCTCGGGGGCCCGGTCCCCGGGGCTCGACGCGACCCCGACGAGCATGAAGAGGACGAACGGGACGATGCAGAACATCCCGAGCACGAGGAAGTGGGCCATCGTGAACAGGACGTACTTCAGCGGCGCCCCGAACCCGCCCTCCCAGGGCACCCGGCTCCAGAAGGCGTCCATGCCGAACTGGGACCCGGCCCAGGTCTTCCAGTAGCCGCCGAAGAGCCCGGCGGAGGAGTCCTCCCAGGGGATGTAGCGGCCGGACTCCGCCGCCGGCGCGGTCCGGATCCTCGGGGGCTCGGGGGCGGCCGGGGCTTTCGCGGCGCCCAGGGGCTGGCGGCAGGCCGGGCAGGTGGACGCGGACGACGGGATGGGCGCGGCGCAGTAGGGGCAGGGGCGGTCGAGCGGCGAGACCGGCACCCGCACGTCCCGGCCGCAGGCGATGCAGCGGACGGTCTGCCCGGCCAGGTTGTCCGGGAATTCCAGCGGCGAGCCGCAGTCGCAGCGGAAGGTGATGCTCATCGGGAAGCCGGATTATGACCGGCGCGGCCCGGCGCGCGTTCCAAAAAAAGGCGGGACGGCCGGGGCTTCCGGCCGTCCCGCGGAGGGGGCGGGCTGGGCGGCTACTTGCCGGCCTTCACGACCTTCTTCTCGTCGACCTTCTCCTCGGCGGCGGGGGCCTTCGCGGGGGCGGAGGCGGCCTTGCCGGGGATCGTGCGGGGCTCGAGGCCCATCTTGATGCGGATCTCGTTCTCGACCTTGATCGCGATCTCGGGGTGCTCCTTGAGGAACTCGCGGCCGCGCTCGCGGCCCTGGCCGATCTTCTCGCCCTTGTACGAGATCCACGAGCCGCTGCGCTCGATGACGCCCTGCTCCTCGCCCATGTCGAGCAGGTCGCCCTCGTAGGAGATCCCGCTGGCGAAGAGCATGTCGAACTCCGCCTTCTTGAAGGGCGGGGCGATCTTGTTCTTCACCACCGAGGCCCGCACGCGGGTGCCGACCTCGACCTCGCCGTCCTTCAGGTGGGCGATGCGGCGGACGTCGATGCGCACGCTCGAGTAGAACTTCAGCGCGCGGCCGCCGGGGGTCGTCTCGGGGTTGCCGAACATCACGCCGATCTTC
>CAYXGZ010000058.1:0-20296 GCA_964464755.1 uncultured Planctomycetales bacterium | reverse complement strand
CCGGCCGAGAGGAGGATCGCCCCCATGCTGGCCGCCTGGCCGATGCAGTACGTCGACACGTCGCACGACACGAACTGCATCGTGTCGTAGATCGCCAGCCCGGCCATCACGCTGCCGCCGGGCGTGTTGATGTAGACGTGGATGTCCTGGCTCTTGTTCTCCATCTGGAGGAAGAGCATCTGCGCGATGACCAGGTTCGAGATGTAGTCGTCGATCGGCGTCCCGATGAAGATGATCCGGTCCTTGAGGAGCCGCGACCAGATGTCGTACGCGCGCTCCCCGCGGCCGGTCTTCTCGATGACGATCGGGGTCAGGTAGCCCATGAGTGCGGAGTCCTCGTTCGTTGACCCGCCAAGATAGCCGCGCCGGCCGGAGCGCGCAACGAAACGTTCGGGACTACCCGACCTTCGCCTTCGACACGAGGAACTCGAGCACCGCCTCCTCGCGCATCGAGCGGCGGAGCTGCGGGACCAGGCCCTGGTTCTCCAGGAAGGTCCGCATCTCGGCCGGGTGGTGGCCCGAACGGGCCGCCATCTGCGTGATCCGCTCGTCGAGCTGGTCCTCGGTGACGAAGATCTTCTCCTTCGCGGCGACGTGCTCCAGCACGAAGCGCTCGCGCAGGTGCCGCTCGACCTCGGGCCGCGACTCCTTCCCGTGCTTCGCGAGCTCCGCCTCGACCGTCTTCTCGTCGGCCCCGTCGGAGAGCAGCCGCGTGCGCATCCGGTCCAGGTGCTCCTGCTCGTTGGCCGCGATGAGGCCCTCGGGCAGCGGGAAGGGGTTCGCCTTGAGGATCTGGTCGAGGATCTCCTTCGCCTGCTCCGCCTTCGCCTCGCGCTCCTTCGCGCGCAGGATCTGCTTCGAGAGGTCCGCGCGGAGGTCGGCCAGCGAGTCCATGTCGAGCGCCTTGGCGAACGCGTCGTCCAGCGCCGGCAGCTTGCGCTGCTTGACGGACTTCACGGCCACGCGCAGCACGGCCTTCGCGCCGCGCAGCTCCGCCTCCGGGTGGTCGGCGGGCAGGGTGATCTCGACGTCGACCTGGTCGCCCGCCTTCTTCCCGGCGAACGACTTGTGGAAGTCCTTCATCGGCACGCCGTAGAAGGAGATCGTCTCGGTGAGGAAGAGCGCCTGGTTCTGGCCCTTCTCGCGGGACTTCCCGCCGGCGAGCAGCTCGTAGTCGTAGGTGATCTGGTCGCCCGCGGCCGCCGGGCCGTCCGTCGGCGCCAGCTCCGCCCGCGACTCGCGGATGCCCTTGAGCTCCTCCTCGATCTCCGACTCCTCGACCTTGGGCTCGGCCTTCTTCACGGCGAGGCCCGTGTAGGTCTTGATCTCCACCTTCGGCCGGACCTCGACGGTGACGACGTAGGTGAACGGGGCGCCGGCCTTGACCTCGATCTTCTCGGCGTCCACCTCGGGCTCGCCGAGCGGCTCGATCGCCTTCTCCTCCCGGACCTCCTCGAAGGTCGAGTTGAGGAGCTCGAACTTCAGGTCGTCGAGGATCGCCTTCCCGAACTTCCGCTCGAGGACCGGCCGCGGGGCGTGGCCCTTGCGGAAGCCGGGCAGCTCGGCCTGCTCGGCGAGCTCGCGGAACTTCTCCTCGATCTCGCCCGACACGGTCTTCGCGTCGAGCTCGACGGTGACCTGCACGCGGCAGGGACCGACCTCCTTGAGCTCCGCCTTGGGGTGGAGCTTGCGCTTCTCGTCGGTCCCGTGGGCGTGGGCGTGGGCGGCCATGGTTTCTCCTCGGAAGGGGCGCGCATTCTAGGGAGGCCGGGGGGCGAAGTCCAGTCCCCGGCGCGCTACAATCCCCGCCGTGACGACCGACGAGCTGCGCGCCCGCGCGGCCGCCCTCCCGGAGACCCCCGGAGTCTACTTCCTCAAGGACGGCCGGGGCCGGGTCCTCTACATCGGCAAGGCCCGCAGCCTCCGCGACCGCGTCTCCACCTACTTCCAGGCCCGGCCCGACGTCGAGCCCCGCCTCGCCTCGATGATCTCCCAGGTCCGCGACCTCGAGGTGCTCCCGACCGCCACCGAGGTGGACGCCCTCGTCGCCGAGGCCCGCCTCGTGAAGGACGTCCGCCCCAAGTACAACGTGAAGCTCAAGGACGACAAGTCGTTCACGATGCTCGCCCTCACGGCCTTCGACGACTTCCCGAAGGTCTGGGTCGTCCGCGAGACCGACGGCGTCCAGGGCGAGCTCCTCGGGCCCTTCACGAGCGCCGCGGACCTGCGCGACGCGGTCAAGGTGCTCCAGAAGATCTTCAAGTTCGCGACTTGCCGGATCGAGATGCGCGCCGACGACGCGAAGCGCCGGCATTTCCGCCCCTGCCTGCTCCACAGCATCCGCCGCTGCACCGCGCCCTGCGCCGACCGGATCTCGAAGGAGGAGTACGCGGCGGACATCGGCCTGCTCCGGCGCTTCCTCAACGGGGACCGGGGCGCGCTGCGCGCCGAGATCGAGAAGGAGATGAAGGAGGCGTCGAAGCGGCTCGAGTTCGAGCGGGCCGGGGAGCTGCGCGACCGCCTCCGCGCCCTGGCGGCGCTCGACCGCCGCTCGCCCGAGTTCGACTACGTCGAGGGCGACATCACGCCGATCGAGCCCGGCGAGTGCCTCGACGAGCTGCAGCGCCTCTTCGGCCGGTCCTGCCGCCGCATCGAGGGGATCGACATCGCCCACCTGCAGGGCGGCCAGACGGTCGGGTCGCTCGTCAGCTTCGCCGACGGGGCGCCGTCGAAGGACGACTACCGGCGCTTCAAGATCAAGGGCGTGACCGGCGTGGACGACTTCGCGTCGATCCGCGAGGTGGTGCGCCGGCGCTTCGCCCGGGTGGGGAAGGAGGGCGGCGTCCCCGCGGACCTGCTGCTCGTGGACGGCGGCCCCGGCCAGCTCTCGGCGGCCGCGGCGGGGATCGCGGAGGCGGGGACCGGCCCGGGGATCCTCCTCTCGCTGGCCAAGCGCGAAGAGACCCTGTTCCGCTGGGACGGCGGCGCCGCCCGCGAGGTCCCGCTCCAAAAATCCGCGCCCGCGCTCCGGCTCATGATGTATGTTCGCGACGAAGCGCACCGGTTCGCCCAGCACTACCACCACCTGTTGCGGAGGAAGGCCGTCCTCGAACGCCCATGAGCGAGCCCCGCCCCCTCAAGCGCCGGATCTTCGACGTCGTCGGCGTGGTCGTGCTCGCCGGGCTCGTCGTCTTCGTCGTCGCCCTGGTCGCCGTGGCGTGGTGGCTGCCGGACATCCGGGAGCGCAACCGCGAGCGGGCCCCCGAGCGCCGTCCCCGCATCGGCTTCCAGCGCCTCTCGACCACGTACTTCGACCTCCGCTTCGACCCCGACGACTCCCGCCTGCGCTGGCGCCGCGCCGAGCTCTGGGCCGGGCCCGCCGAGGGCGGCTCGTCCTCGCGGCGCCGCGAGCTCGAGATGGACCATCCCACGGGCCGCAAGACCGGCGCCGCGCCCGCGAAGGTGCACCCGCGGCGCGACGAGATCCTGCGCGACCTCCTCGCGACGTTCGGCTACTCGAGCCCGCCGGACCAGCTCCTGGCCGTGAGCCGGGACGGGCGCGAGCTCGCGTTCGTGCACCGCGACCCCGCGGCGGGGGAGAAGGTGATCTTCCGGCCGCAGGGCGGGGGGCTGCGCAACGTGACCGACGGCCCGCTGCCCTCGTTCCTCGCCCCGCTCTCGGAGCCGCCGCGACGCCCCCGGCCCGAGCGGCTCTCGTCGCCCGACGACCTCGTCTGGTCCGACGCCGCCATCGAGTCGGTCCTGAACGACGGCGTGGCGGCCGGGATCTTCGTCGACCGCCTCGCGGCCCGGCCCGACGCCCAGCGCCCCGTGCGCGAGGTCCTGCTCAAGATCGTCGTCCGGCTCGCCCGCGACGGCGAGGCGGGCGAGGCCGCGCGCCTCCTCGCGTCGACGAGCCCCGACCCCGGCTTCCAGCGCGAGTTCTTCGACCGCCTCACCCGCGGCGGCGTCCAGGTCTACTCGGACGACCCGGACATCGGGCCGGGGGATCCGCCGCCCCTCGAGCCGGTCCAGGTCCTCGAAGCGCTCCTGCGCCGCGACTGGGGCGACGCGCCCTCGGAGACCCTGCGGACCTGGCTGTTGCGGCCGCTGGAGGAGGGCACCCTGCTCAAGCTCTCGCCGGAGGCCCGCGACGCGCTGCACGGGCACCTGAAGCGGCACGCGGTCCCCGCGATGGGGCCGCGGCTCGCCGCGGTGATCGAGGGGCCCCACGCCGCCGAGGCCGGGGTCGCGGCCTGGACCCTGCTCGTCCTCGACGGGAAGACGCCGGATCGCGAGCCGTCGCGGATCGACCTCGCCGCCGCGAAGGAGATCCTCGCCGAGCTCCGCGGCCGCCGCCCGGAGCTCGTCGGGCCGAGGTGAGCATGCCGAAGCCCGCGGCGGTCTACCTCACCGGCGGCACGGCGCGCGGCGCGAAGCTCTTCGGGATCCCCGGCCTCGACGTCCGCCCCGCGCTCGCCCGGATGCGCATCTCCGTGTTCGAGATCCTGCGCGAGCGCGTCCAAGGCGCCGTCGTCGCGGACCTCTTCGCGGGCACGGGCAGCATGGGCTTCGAGGCCCTGAGCCGCGGCGCGGACTTCGCCGTCTTCCTCGACCGGGACGACCGCTGCATCGACGTGCTGGAGCGCAACGCGGCCAAGCTCCGCTTCGGCGACCGGGTGCGCGTGGTCCGCGGCGACGCGCTCGACGCCCCGGGCGCGCTGGCCGGCCTCGGGAGGACCTTCGACCTCGTCTTCGTCGACGCGCCGTACGCCCTGTACGGCGACGCGGCGAAGCTGGCCGCGCTCGAGAAGTCGGCGGCGGGGCTCCCGCTCTCGCCCTCGGCCCTCGTGCTCGTCGAGCACCGGAGCGAGCAGGTCTTCCCGGAATCCTGGGCGGGCCGCCCGCTCGCCGACCGCCGCGTCTACGGCGGCACGACGGCGAGTTTCTACGCCGCGACGTAGATTCCGCTTTTACCGGGCCGCTCCTCCGCGCGTCGTCTCCGCGGAACCCAACCAGGAGGCGGCCATGAAGATCGCGACGATGCTGGCGGTGCTGGTCGTGGCGGGGTCGGCGTGGGGCCAGGACGGGGACGCGCGCCGCGCGGCGCTGGACAAGCTGGCGACGCAGCGGATCACGGTGGATTTCCGGGAGACGCCGCTCGCGGACGCGATCGACTACCTGCGCGACGCGACGGGCCTGAACTTCCACCTCGACCCGGCGGTCTCCGGCTCGGACGCCCGGGTCACGCTGAAGGTGAAGGACCTCCCCGTGCGCAGCGTGCTGAAGCTCGCGCTCGCGGCCCGGGGCCTGCAGTGCGGGTGGAAGGACGGCGTCCTCCTCGTCGGCCCGAAGACCGCGGCCGCGATGTCGACGCGGATCTACGACGTCCGCGACCTCGCCGTGAACCTCCAGGACTTCCCGGGCCCGTCCATGGACCTCAAGAAGGACGCCCCGGGCCCCATCGTGGACTGGATGCCCGAGCCGAAGCCCCGGATGAGCGAGGACTTCCTCGTCGAGATGGTCCGCGCGGGCTCGGGAGCCGCGGCCTGGGAGGAGGCGGGCGCCTCGATGAACCCGGCGGGCGGCCTGCTCGTGGTGACGCAGACCGAGGCGGCGCACCGGGAGATCGCGTCCCTGCTGAACCGGCTGCGGGGAATCCGCTAGGATCCTTTTACCTCGCGGGCCGGGCGGCGTCGGATCCCGCGGACACCGAGGAGGAGCCATGAAGACGACGTGGATCGCGCTGGCGGCGGCGGCGGCCCTGGCGGCCCCGGCCGGCGCCCAGGACGAGGGCGGCGAGGCCAAGCAGCGGGTGGTCGAGAAGCTGAACTCGATGCGGGTGAGCCTGGACTTCGCCAGCGCCCCGCTCGACGACGTGATCGCCTACCTGCGGGACTTCAGCGGGATCAACATCCACGTGACCGACGAGGTCCGCGGGAAGTTCTCGGAGGAGCAGCTCCGGGTCACCATCAAGGTGAAGGACCTCCCCCTGAAGAGCGCCCTGAAGCTGGTGCTCGCGGGCCGCGACCTCGGCGCCGTCTACAAGGAGGGCGTCGTCCAGATCACGACCAAGGAGAACGCCCAGTCCGCCCTGGTCACCCGGGTCTACGACGTGCGGGACCTGCTCTTCAAGATCCAGGACTTCCCGGGCCCCCGCGTCGAGCTGGCCAACCCCTCGGGCGGCGCGGGCAACCTCGGCGCGAGCTTCACGATCGACGAGGAGTCCGTGAGCCCGATCACCGAGGACTTCATCACGGAGATCGTGAAGTCCAACACCGGCGACAAGAGCTGGGAGGAGGGCGGGGCCTCGATCACCCTCGCCAACGGCCTGATGGTCGTCAGCCAGAACAAGCGGGTGCACGGCGAGGTCGGACGCCTCCTCGACATGCTCCGCCAGTTCAAATAGACCGCCGCGTCCATCTAAGGATCCCCGCCGCGGAAGCGGCGGGGATTTCGTTTTACCCCGCCGCCGGGCCCCCGTCGTATAGTAGGTGGCGGAGGTCCCGATGCGTCGCGCGGTCCCGGTCCTGCTCCTGGTCCTTGCCTTGGCGTCCCCCGCGGCCGCCCAGTCCGGCGAGGACGAGGCCCGCAAGCGGCTGGTCGACAAGCTCAACACGATGCGGGTCACCCTGGACTTCAACGCCGCCCCGCTCGACGACGTGATCTCCTACCTCCGCGACTTCAGCGGGCTGAACATCCACGTCGACAACGAGGTCCGCCAGAAGTACTCCGAGGACCAGCTCCGCGTCTCCATCAAGGTCAAGGACCTGCTCCTCAAGAGCGCCCTGAAGCTCGTGCTCTCCGGCAAGGAGCTCGCGGCGACCTTCAAGGAGGGCGTGCTCCTCGTCACGACCAAGGACCGCGTCGCCGCGGCCACGGTGACCCGCGTCTACGACGTGCGCGACCTCCTCTTCAAGATCCAGGACTTCCCGGGGCCGAAGGTCGAGCTCATGGACCCCTCGAAGGGGGGCTCGGGCCTCGGCGCCAGCTTCACCGTCGAGGAGGAGCAGCCCTCCGCCATCACCGAGGATTTCATCGTCGAGCTGCTCAAGACCACCACCGGCGAGCGGAGCTGGGAGGAGGCGGGCGCGTCGATCTCGCTGGCCAACGGCCTGCTGATCGTCACGCAGTCCCGCAAGGTCCACCAGGAGGTGGGCCGGCTGCTCGATCTGCTCCGTCGCTTCAAATAGCTCGAACGCCGGGGACTCCCGGACGTCCATACTGCTAGGATGCTGCCCTCCCCCCGTCGGGGGAGGGTTTCCGTTTCCGGAGAACCCCGGATGCCGTCGTTCCGCGTCGCCGCGATCGTCGTCCTCGCCGTCGCCGGGGCCGCGTTCCCCGCGGTCGGCGCGCCCCCGCAGGAGGACGACAGCGTCTTCCTCGACGTCGAGAAGAAGGAGTTCCTCGACCGCTTCGCGCGCTTCCGCGCGGCCGGCGACTGGAAGGCCCTCTTCGACGCCTACGCCAGCGCCCTCGCCAAGAAGTCCCAGAAGCTCGTCCAGCCCGACCCGAAGACGCCGTCGTGGACCTCGCTGGTGGACTGGCTGAACCGCGAGTTCGCGGCCCTGCCGCCCGACGCGCTGGCCTACTACCGCGGGCAGTACGACGGCCTGGCCAAGCTCGAGTACGCGAAGGCCCGCGAGGCCCGCGACCGCGCCGGCGCGGAGAAGGTCGTCGACACCTGGTTCTACTCCTCCGTCACCGACGAGGCCCTCGACTGGCTCGGCAACTCCTACTTCGAGGAGGGCCGGTTCCCGGAGGCCGTCTACCACTGGCGGCGCCTGCTGGAGAACTACCCGGACTCCGAGGTGCCCGCGGCGCTGACCGCCGCGCGCCTCGCGGCCGCCGCGGAGGCCTGGGGCAACCCGATCCTGCTCGACGCCGTCCGCGAGCTCGTGAAGCGCAAGTCCATCGCGGGCGACCTCCTCGCCGGCGGCGTGCGGACGCCGCTGGCGGACTGGCTGGCCTCGGTCAAGGTCGAGCCGCCGCCGGAGCCCGCGCCGCTCATCCGGCCGCCCTCGGTGCCCGATCCGTCGGAGCGCCACAAGCGGCGCGTCTCGGCCGTGCGCAACGACGTCAAGCGCTGGTCCTACGACCTGGCCAAGGACGTGAAGGTCACGGCCGGGCCCGGGCGCGGCGGGGCGGCCCGGGAGCTCTTCCCGGCGGGCGAGTTCCCGTTCGTGCCGGCGTTCACGCGGCTCAACGGCCGGCCCTACGTCGTCTTCACCAACGGGGCGCGCGTCGTCTCGATCGACCCCTCGAAGGTGGGCACGAACCCGTCCCGCGAGCGCGAGGGCATGTACTGGCGCTACCCGGACGGCGACCCGATCAAGGTCAACCTCCCGGCGAACCCCTGGGGCAACCAGATCGGCGGCGGCCTCCCGCAGATCGGCGTGGCCATCGACGGCGAGTGGGCCTACGCGACGCTGTTCTCCGAGAAGCGCCCGCCGGCCCAGGTCAACCCGAACCTGCCCGACATCTTCGTCGGCACGGCCCAGCTCGCCTGCCTGCACGTCCGCACCGGCCGCGTCCTCTGGACGACCGACGCCGAGGAGCTGCTCGCCCTCTACCGCAAGCTGGAGTTCTGGGAGAAGAACTTCTCCTTCTCGGGTCCGCCGCTCGTGCGCGGCGACCGCCTGTACCTGGGCATCTGCACCTCGCCCATGGGCGAGATGGAGAGCCGCGTCCTCTGCGTGGACCGCCGCACGGGCCGGCCGCTCTGGGACCGCTTCATCTGCTCGGTCTCCACGCCGAACCGGATGATGTTCGGCGGCACGATGCGGACCACGCCCGCCCTCACGGCGATCTCCGAGGACCGGGGCCTGCTCTACGTGCAGACGAACCTCGGGGTCGTCGCCTCGCTGGACGCGATGACGGGCCAGGTCGGCTGGCTGACGCGCTACCCGCGCCTGCCCTCGAACAACCGCGGGGACGGCGCCTCCGGGGGGCTCGTGCGCCCGGGCAACTCGCCGCTGCTCTGGGACCGGCGCCTCTGGGTGCTGCCCTCGGACGCCAACGAGATGATCTCGTTCGATCTGGCCACCGGGACGCTGCGCCCGCTGCCGGCGATCAAGGGGCTCGACGGCCAGGAGTGGCGCAAGGTCCGCTTCCTCGTCGGCATCATCCAGGGCTGGATGGTCCTGGGCTCCGAGGCCGAGAGCCTCATCCTCCAGTTCGAGGGCGGCCGGGCCGGCAAGGGCATCCGGGCCTTCAAGCTGCCGCGCACCCAGGGCGCCAACTGCGGCAAGGGCGCCGTGGACGGCGAGACGATCTACCTGCCCACCGGGCCGGCCAGCGCCGACGCCCAGGTCGAGAGCTCGCCCTTCGGCAAGCTCGCGATCTTCGGCGGCGTCGGGTCGTGGAAGCTCGTCGACGCCTCCGGCTGGAAGGAGCCCGGCGAGTCCGGCAACCTGCTCGTCGCGGGCGACTACCTCGTCGTGGCCGCGTCGAAGCTCATGATCTACACGGACGTCGACACGATCCGCTCCGAGTTCGCGCGGCGCCTCGGCCAGGACCCGCCCAGCCCGCAGGCCTGGCTGGAGCACGGCGACCTCATGAACAAGAACGGCCGCCTCGTCGAGGCCGCCGAGAGCTACCTGACCTTCGTCAACGCGGCCGAGAACGACCCCGCGTTCGAGCCGAGGGTCCGCGACGTGAAGACGCGGCTGCACGCGAACTTCATCGCGCGGGGCCGCGAGGCCGCGGCCTTCTCCGAGGGCCGCCGGCTGGGCGAGGCCGTCGAGTTCTTCACGCTGGCCCGCGGCTTCTCGTGGAACGACGACACCTTCGGCGAGGCCGCCCGGCGGCTCGCGGAGTCCCTCGAGCGGCTCTCCGAGAAGGAGGAGGGCGCCGCGGAGAAGGCGGAGTACGCCCGGCGCGCCGTCGAGGAGTACCAGGCGCTGATCCTCCGCTCGCCCGACGGGGCCTTCAAGCCCGAGGGCAGCGAGGTCGTGCGGAAGACCTGGAAGTACGCGTCGTCGCGCATCGAGGCGCTCGTGCGGACCCACGGGCCCGGCGTCTACGCGGCCATCGAGCGTCGGGCCGGCGCGGAGCTGGCGAAGGCCGCCGACCCGGCGGCGTTCCGCGGCGTGATCGACCGCTACCCGGACAGCCGCGCGGCCTCCGAGGCCGTGTCGCGGCTCGCCGCCCACCACGCGGCGGAGCAGCGCTGGGACCGCGTCCTCTCCGTGCTGCGCGAGCAGCGCGACCGCTTCCCGTCGACCTGGACCCCGGCCCTCCAGGCCGCGGTCTACGAGGCCCTCCTGCGCCGCCGCGACCCCGAGCGGCTCCTCGCCGAGCTCCAGCGGACGTCCGGGCTCTTCGCGGGGAAGCGCGCCCCCTGGGAGGGCCGGGAACTCGCCTGGGAGGACCTCGTCGCCAAGGCGACCGCGGCCGCCGAGGGCTCGAGGCCCGCCGCGCCGCCCGGCCCCTCCGTCCCGCCGAAGGTCGGCGCCCGGATCGAGGGCGAGCCCGGCGACCTGGGCCCGAAGCCCGTGGCCGGCGCGATCCCGACGGACCTCGCCCCCGTGGACGCGTTCGGGTCCGCCCCGGCCGAGCTGGGGCCCGACGTCGAGGTCTTCGCGCGCGGCTCGCAGGTCGAGCTCTGGAACGTCCGCGAGAACCGGCGGATCTGGGCCGCCCGGCACCCGGGCGGCTGGATCGGGGCCACGTGGACCGAGCCCAAGGAGGGCCCGGGAGTCCGCATCCTCGAGGTCCAGCCGGAGTCGCCGGCCGCGAAGGGCGGGCTCGCCAAGGACGACCTCGTCCTCACGATCAACGGCACCCTGGTGTCCGCCGCGTCCTTCGACCTGCTCGCGATGAAGGGCGGCAAGTTCTCGTTCACCGGCCGCCGCCAGGGCGACCCCCTCGAGGGTTCGGTGGAGCCGGCCGCCTGGCCCGCCGCGGCCCGGGGCGCCGTCGTCGGCGCGGCCTGGACCCGCGACTACCGCCTCGCCGTCGCCTGGGAGGACGTCGTCGCGTCGCTCGACCCCGCCACCGGCGCGGTTTCCTGGACCTACTCGGGCCTGCGGGACCGCTTCACGGTCCACCGCTTCCACGCCGCCGACGGGCGCCTGCTGCTGCACGAGAACGCGCCGGCCGACCGCGGGCGCGGCCTGGGCCGGGTGCTCGACGAGGCGGCCCGCGCCACCCTCCCGGCGACGGACTGCTTCGGCCGGGTGCTCTGCCTCGACGACGCCTCGGGCGAGCTCGCGTGGGCGCGGCAGTTCCCGATCGACGGCGCGAACTCGCGCGAGTTGCACCAGGTGATCTTCCACGCGCCGTACCACGGCCGCGCGGTGGCCGTCGTCTCGACGGCCTTCCAGTCCGGCACGAAGTCCTCGGAGCTCTGGCTCTTCTCGCTCGCCGACGGCGGCGACGTCCGCAAGCGCGTCTTCCTCGGAGCCCAGGTGGCCGCGCTCCACGTCGAGGAGGCGTCGGGCGTGCTCTGGTTCGTGGACGCCTCCGGCAGCCAGTCGAAGGTGCTGAGGAACCTGCTCCTCGTGCCCGACGCGCCGGCGACCTACAAGGCCTTCGAGGCCCGGCTCGACCCGAAGCTGCTCGAGGCGGGGCCGTCCTGCCTGCTGCTCGACGCGACGCCGGACCACGTCGTGGTCGCGGCCGCGACGGACCCCAACCAGCCGCAGAACCCGATGCGGCTCGCCCTGTTCTCGACCCGCGACTCCGCGCAGGTCGTGACGCTCCTCGCCGCCGACGAGTTCGCGAAGGACCGCGCCGTGCCGCCGGTGCAGCGCTCGGAGTTCCGCCACGCCCGGGGCCTGGTGCACGTCGGGCCCGACGGGCTCGTGCTGCTCTACAACGAGCCCCGGTCGAAGGGCGTCCTGCCGCCCCCGGAGCGCCGCGCGTTCCTGACGGCGCTGAAGCCGGTCGACGGCAAGTTCCAGGTCGCCTGGGACGCCGTGGTCCCGACCGTGAAGACGCTGCTCGACCGGGGGCCGCTGATGGAGATCCACCCGCTGCGCGACGGCTGGCTCGTCGCGAACCCGCACGCGCTGGCCCCGGGCGCCGTCGCCGAGGTATCCGCCGCGGTCGTGCTGTCCCGCCAGGGCGGGGGCTACGTGGAGCGGGTGGCGACGGACCTCGTCCCGAGGGCGGACGCGAAGGGCCAGGCCCTGCCGGCCGTCCTGCGGCGGCCGGGCCGCTTCCTGCTGTCCGTGAAGGGCGGAGTCGAGGTCTGGGAGTAGCGGCTCAGAGCGCCTTGTCGTAGATCCGGTAGCGCTTGTAGACCTTCGCTCCCATCTGCACGAGCGGGCGGTTCATCAGGTCGTTCGTCTCCAGGATCCACGAGAGTTCCGCCGCCTTGTAGCCCCGCTCGGTCCCGAGCCGCACGTAGTAGTCGTAGAACAGCGTCCCGATGCCCGAGTTCTGCAGGGCCTTGCGCACCCCGAGGGCGACGAGGCGGATCGTCGGGATGCGGCGCAGGTTGAAGCGCAGGAAGCCCAGCCAGCCGAGGGGGAACAGCGACCCGTTGCAGCGCTTCAGGACGTGGTTGACGTCCGGCAGCGCGAGCGCGAAGCCCGCGGGCTCCCCGTCCAGCTCCGCGATCACGACGAGCTCCGGCAGCAGGATCGACTTGAGGTCCGACGCGAGGAAGCGGATCTCCTCGGGGGTCAGCGGGATGAAGCCCCAGTTCCGGCTCCAGGCGTCGTTGTAGAGGTCGATGACGGTCGAGAGCTCCTCCTCGAAGCGGTCGAGGCGGACGGGGCGGATCTTCACGCGGCCGCGCTCACGGACCGTGGCGGCGACGCGCTCGATCTTGTCCCGGACCACGTCGGAGGTCGGGATGATGTACGCGAGCAGGTCCATGGCCTTCGCGTAGCCCGCGGCCTCGACGAGGGACGGGTACCAGGGCGGGTTCATCGTCATCATCACGAAGGGCGGCCACTTGAAGCCCTCGACGAGCATCCCGCAGGGGTCGTTGGTCGAGGGGTTCACGGGGCCGCGGATGGTCGCGTTGCCGCGGGCCCGCGTCCACGACTCGGCCGCGCCGAGCAGGGCCCGGGCCGTCTCGGGGTTCTCCTCGGTCTCGAGGAAGCCGAAGAAGCCGCAGCGCTCGCCGTGGTACTCGAGGTGACGCGGGTTGTGGATCGCGGAGATCCGCCCGACGACGCGGCCGTCGCGGCGCGCGAGGTAGTGCTCGGCGGAGGCGAACTTCCAGAACGGGTTGCGGTCGCGGTCGAGCAGCTTGCGGTCGGCCGAGAGCAGGGGCGGGACGAAGGTCTTCTCGTCCTTGTAGATCGACCAGGGCAGGCGGAGGAAGGCCTCGAGGTCCCGGGGGGAGGAGACCGGCGAGACGTCGAGGGTCATTCGACGGGGATGCCCGCGAGGGCGCAGTAGGCGGCCAGGACGTCCCAGCCCTCGGAGTCCAGGCGGAGCGGGACCTTGCGGCCCGTGATCGTGACGGCCGCGTTGACGAGGATGACGCGGTAGACCTTCTCGATGTCCTTCTCGGAGGCCCAGAAGCCGAGCGTGCCGACCTTGGCGACGCCCTGGAGCGGCTTGAGGTCCTTGCACGACTCCGGCGTGGTGTAGCCGTCCTTCTCGGACAGGAAGAAGATGCCCTCGGGCAGCAGGTAGAGCGCGCCGCTCGTCCAGGTCTTTCCGAAGCAGTACCGGGCGTCGGGCAGGAAACGCGGGAGGTTGAGCTCCACGTCCTTCTTGTCGCGCCGGCCCGTCGTGTGGGGCAGGGGCGCGAGGCTGTGCTGGACCTCGGTCTGGCGCACGGCCTGCCGGCAGTTGGGGCAGCGGTTCGTGGTCTCGGGGACCGCGCCGCCGCAGGTCGGGCAGTTGCGGGGCATCTAGATCACTCCCAGTTTCTTGCCGATCCGGCCCATGATCTCGACGACCCGGTCGAGCTCGGCGTCCTGGTGGGTCGCCATGTAGCTCGTCCGGAGCAGGGCCATGTCGGGCGGGACGGCGGGGGGGACGACGGGGTTCACGAAGACGCCGGCCTCGAAGAGCTCTCGCCAGAACACGAGGGTCTTCTCGAAGTCGCCGACGATGATCGGGACGACGGGCGTCTGGGTGGTCCCGATGTCGAAGCCGAGGTCCCGGAAGGCGGCGTGCATCTTGCGGGTGTTCTTCCAGAGGCGCTCGCGGTGCTCTGGCTCCTTCTCGATGATGTCGAGCGCGGCGAGCACGGTCGCGACCGCGGAGGGCGGCATCGACGCGGAGAAGATCAGCGAGCGCGCGTGGTGCTTCACGTAGTCGATCACGGCGCCCTCGCCGGCGACGAAGCCGCCGAGGGAGGCGAAGGACTTCGAGAAGGTGCCCATGATCAGGTCGACGTCGCGCTCGACGCCGAAGTGCTCCGCGACGCCGTGGCCGTTGGCGCCCATGTAGCCGATGCCGTGGGCGTCGTCGAGGAAGAGGCGGAAGCCGAAGCGGCGCTTCAGGCGGACGATGTCGGGCAGGGCGCCGAGGTCGCCCTCCATGCTGAAGACGCCCTCGGTGACGACGAGGGCGGACCCGGTGGACTCCTGCATCTCGACGGACTCGAGGATGCGCTCGAGGTCGCCGGCGTCGTTGTGCTTGAACTTGAGCGTGCGGCCGAAGGCGAGGCGCGTCCCGTCGATGATGCTCGCGTGGTTCATGCGGTCGCAGAGGATGACGTCGTCCTTGCCGACGACGGTGGAGAGGACGCCGAGGTTGACCTGGAAGCCGGTGGAGAAGAGGAGGGCCTTCTCCTTGCGCATGAATCGGGCGAGGCGGTGCTCCAGCTCCTCGTGGATGTCGAGCGTGCCGTTGAGGAAGCGCGAGCCGGTGCAGCCGCTGCCGTACTTCTCGACGGCCTTGATCGCGGCCTCCTTGACCTTCGGGTGGGTGGTCAGGCCGAGGTAGTTGTTCGACCCGACCATGATCATCTTCCGGCCGCCGACGATCACCTCGGCGTCCGCTCCGGACTGGATCGCCTTGAAGTAGGGGTAGAGGCCCGCGGCCTCGGCCTCCTTGTGGCGGGTGAAATTCCGGCACTTCTGGAAGAGGTCGGCCCGGGGGGGCGTGGAGGACGGCATGTCGGCTGGATTCTACCGGTGCCCCCCGCGATTGCAAGGACTCAGGGTCCGCGGAGGCGCTCCTCGGCCTTCGCGCGGAGCTCGGAGCCCGGCGCGGAGCGGTCGCGGGCGCGCTCGAATTCCCGGCGGGCGCCCGCCTCGTCGCCGAGGACCCCGCGGAGCAGGCCCCGGTTGAACGGGTTCTCCGGCGTCGAGTCCCCGAGGGCCTCGGCCCGCTCGAAGTCGCGCAGCGCGCCGGCGGGGTCGCTCTCGAACTTCGCGACGCCGTCCTGGAAGGCGCGGTGGGCGCCGTAGAGGGCCGTCGCGCCCGGCGCCGGCCGGACCGCCACGAAGCACGCCGCGGCGACGAGGAGCGCGACGACGGCGACGCCCGCCGCCTGGACCCGCGGCCGCCGCTGCCTCCAGGCGAGGAGCGGGATGCCGGCCAGGATGCCGCCGAGCAGGCCGCCGCCGTGCGCCCAGTTGTCCATGCGGAGGGCCGTCATGCCCAGCGCGGTCCAGATCGCGATGTTGACCAGGATCCCCTTCACGGCGCTCGACGCGAAGAAGGCCCTCCAGCTCCCCTGCACGTGGTAGTGGGCGACGAGGACGACGCCGATCATCCCGAAGGCCGCGCCCGAGGCGCCCGCGCCGACCACGTCGTGCATCGCGAGGCTGGACGCGGAGCCGAGGAGGCCCGAGAGGAAGTAGGCGACGAGGAATCGCCACGAGCCGATCCAGCGCTCGACGGCGCCGCAGAGGCTGTACATGCCCCAGACGTTCCACACCAGGTGCAGGGCCCCGATGTGCAGGAACATCGCGGAGACCAGGCGCCAGGGCTCGCCCGACCAGGCGCGGGAGCGCTCCAGCGCCCCGAACGCGACGAGATCGTCGACCTTCGTCGTGTCCCCGGCCCACTCGCAGCGGATCCACCACGCGAGGCAGAGGCCGAGCACGAAGAGCGTCGCGGGGATGTCGCGGAGCCTGGAGATCGCGGTCGGGGCGGCGGCGTCGGCCACTACAACCCCTTCCGCACCGCCTCGATCTCGTCCTTGCGGCCCGGCGCGAGCTCGAGGGCCTTGTCCAGGTCGCGCAGCGCGTTCGGCTTGTCGCCCGAGGCGGCGAGGCAGCGCGCCCTCAGCATGAGGGGATCGATGAACGAGCGGTCGGCCTCCCACGCGGCCGTGGCCTCCTCGACCGCCGCCTTGAGGTCCTTCCTCGCGAAGTGGAGCCCCGCGCGGAAATGCCGGACGCGGGGCGCCGAGCTCCCGCCGAGCAGCGGCTCGGACTCGGCCAGCGCGCGGTCGGCCTGGCCCGCCCTCGCGAGCGCGTCGAGGCGGTCGAGGGCGAGCGTGACGTCGCCGGGA
This sequence comes from uncultured Planctomycetales bacterium, assembly GCA_964464755.1. Classification (GTDB taxonomy): domain Bacteria; phylum Planctomycetota; class MHYJ01; order MHYJ01; family JACPRB01; genus CAYXGZ01. The sequence continues at coordinate 3,915 of CAYXGZ010000058.1, read as the reverse complement.
TCGGCCGCGAGCAGGGCCTCGAGCTCCGTGGCGGCCCGCGCGGGGTCGCCCGCCGCGACGAGCGCCCCGGCCCGGAGCCGGCGCAGATCGCGCAGCTCGGCCGCGACGTCGCAGGCCTTGATGGCCTCCTCGAGATCGGTGACGGCGCCCTTGGCGTCCCCCCGGCCCAGCCGGGCCTCCGCGCGGACCCGCCGCGCCCCGCGGTTCGCCGCCGCCAGCCGCAGCGCGGTCGAGGCGTCCGACTCCGCCGCGTCCCAGGACTTGCGGGCGAGGTGGATCCGGGCCCGGTCCGCCCAGGCGTCCGCGAGCTCGGGCTTCGCGCCCAGGAGGGCGGTCAAGGAGGTCACGGCGCGGTCGAGGAGCTCCGACTCGCGGCGGCCGCCGCGGATCCAGGCGTCGAGCGCCGCCTCGGCGTGGCGCCGGGCGGCCTCGGGGTGGTCGGGATGCAGCGTCGCCGCCGAGGCGTAGTGGGCCGCGGCCTCGGCGGGGCGGCCCTCGGCCACCAGCAGGCGCGCGCGGATCATCCAGGCCTCGAAGAACGTCGTGTCGCGGGCGAGCGCGTCGCCGAGCGCGTCGATGGCCGCGGAGCGGCGGCCGAGGCGCTCCAGCACGCGGCCCCGCCAGGCGTGGGGCTCGGGGGCCAGCGGGTGGACCTGGATCGCGCCCCAGAAGTCCTCGAGGGCCTCGCGGTCGGCGAGCAGCCAGGCCCGCGCGACGCCGCGCCAGAACACCGGCAGCGGGTCGAGGCGGTTGAGGTCGATCTCGCGCTGGGCCCCGTCGATGACGTCGGCGGGCTTGTCGTCGAGCAGCTGGAGCGCGAGGAGCAGGATGCTCGAGGTGTGGTAGTCCCGGATCAGCCCGTTCATCGCGCGGCGGAGGTCGCGCATCGCCTCCTGCCGCAGCTCGGGGTCCGACTTCCGGGGATCCGCCGCGAGCAGGCCGCGGCGCAGCACCTCGCGGACCGAGAGCAGCCCGCGGTGAGTCGACGCGGTCGAGAAGTGCACGGGCACGCCGTCGGGGTAGCGCGAGATCGCCTCGACGCGCGAGCAGGCCTCGGCGTAGCGGTCGCGGGCGGCGGGGAGGTTGCCCTGCAGCTCGAGGGCCCGGCCCGAGAGGGTGAGGACGGTCTCGTCGCGGGGGAGCTCCTCGAGGACCTCCTCGAGGGAGGCGGCGACGGCCTCGGCCTGGGAGTGCACGGCCTCGATGCCCTCCTTGTCCACCGCGAGGCGGCCGAGGCGGTCGGCGCGCTCGAGGGCGAGGCGGGCCCCCTCGATGCGCCAGGCCCACTTGCGCTGCAGGGTCTTCTCGCCGATCACGGGGGCGACCATGCCGCGGTACTTGAGCGTGAGGAAGAGGAAGACGCCGGCGAGCGCGACGAAGAAGACGTAGCTCGACCGGAAGAGGAGGCGCTTCTTCAGCGCCACGTCCTTCTGCGCGGCCGACTCCGGCGGGGCCGGGAGGGTCGTCATGGCGGGCATTATAGGTTTCCGGGGGATGAAACGGAGCCCGCGGCCGGCGGTTCATGGCACGCCCGTGGGCCGCCTGCTAAAATGCGCGGTTCTCATGGCCCCCGAAATCGTGGTCCGCGGTGCGCGGCAGCACAACTTGAAGGACGTCTCGCTGTCCATCCCGCGGGACCGCCTCGTCGTCATCACCGGCCTCTCGGGCTCCGGGAAGTCCTCGCTCGCCTTCGATACGATCTACGCGGAGGGGCAGCGGCGCTACGTCGAGTCCCTCTCCGCCTACGCCCGCCAGTTCCTCGAGCAGCTCCAGAAGCCCGACGTGGACTCCATCGAGGGCCTCCCGCCGACGATCTCCATCGAGCAGCGCAGCGGCTCGTCGACGCCGCGCTCGACGGTCGCGACGAGCACCGAGATCTACGACTACCTCCGCCTGCTCTACGCGCGGGTCGGGAAGCCCGAGTGCTACCGCTGCGGCCGACCCATCGCCCAGCAGAGCCCCGAGCAGGTCGTCGACGCGATCGAGTCGTACCCGCCGGGCACGAAGCTCACGCTCCTCGCCCCGCTCGTCCGGGGCAAGAAGGGCTCGCACAAGGAGGTCTTCGAGCGGGTGAAGCGCGAGGGCTACGTCCGCGTCCGCGTGGACGGGAAGGTCGAGGAGCTCAAGGGCATCGTCACGCCCGACAAGAACCGCAAGCACGAGATCGAGGCCGTCGTGGACCGGCTGGTCCGCGAGCCCGAGCTCACGCGTCGGCGCCTGACGGACTCCGTCGAGACGGCGCTGAAGCTGGGCGAGGGCCTGATGATCCTCCACGTCCAGCAGCCGGGAAAGCCCGCGACGGACCGGATCTTCAGCGAGCACTTCGCCTGCGCGCATTGCGGGATCAGCTTCGGGGAGATCCAGCCCCGGCTCTTCTCCTTCAACAGCCCCTACGGGGCCTGCCCGACCTGCGGCGGCCTCGGCACGCGGCCCGAGATCGACGAGGGCCTCGTCGTGCCCGACGCGACCAAGTCGCTGAAGGACGGCGCCATCGAGCCCTGGCGGAAGCTCGGGCGGCGGATGACGATCCGCTACGGCCGCCGGCTCCGCGAGTTCTGCGAGATGTTCAAGGCGAAGCACGCGGCGCCGCTGGACAAGATGGACAAGGACCTGCGGCGGATCCTGCTCCACGGGACGACGCCGGAGGACGAGAAGAAGCGCGGCTCGTGGTTCGAGGGCGTCATCCCCAGCCTCCTGCACCGCTTCGAGCACACGGAGAGCGACTTCATCAAGCGCCGCATCCTCGCCTACATGAGCGAGCTGCCCTGCCCGGACTGCCAGGGCCGGCGCCTGCGACCCGAGGCGCTCTCGGTGAAGGTCGGGGACCGGAACATCCACGACGCGACGCGGATGACGATCGCGGAGGCGGCCGAGTTCTTCGAGTCGCTGCCGCTCACGGCGGAGGAGACGGCGATCGCCCGCCTCATCCTCAAGGAGGTCCGCAGCCGGCTGCGCTTCCTCTCGGACGTCGGCCTCGGCTACCTCTCGCTGGACCGGCGGAGCTCGACGCTCGCGGGCGGCGAGTCCCAGCGCATCCGCCTTGCCTCGCAGGTCGGCAGCGGGCTGGTCGGCGTCTGCTACGTGCTCGACGAGCCGACGATCGGCCTGCACGAGCGGGACACGCGCCGGCTGCTCGACACGCTCGTGAAGCTCCGGGACCTGGGCAACTCGGTGCTCGTCGTCGAGCACGACGAGGAGACGATCCGGTTGGCGGACCACGTCGTGGACATCGGCCCGGGCGCCGGGCACCGAGGGGGCGAGGTCGTGGCCCAGGGCACGGTGAAGGAGCTGGAGGCGGAGCCGCGCTCGCTGACGGGCCGTTACCTCTCGGGGGCGGAGCGCATCGAGGTGCCCCCGAAGCGTCGCGAGGTGACCCCGGCGCGGGCGGTCACGGTGCACGGCGCGCGCGAGAATAACCTCCAGGGCGTGACGGTGCGCTTCCCGCTGGGGGGCTTCCTCTGCGTGACGGGCGTGTCGGGCTCGGGCAAGAGCACGCTCGTGCAGGAGATCCTCTACAAGGGCCTGGCCCGGGCCCTGGGCGGCGCGCGGGAGCGGCCGGGGGCCCACGAGAAGATCAGCGGCCACCTCGGGCTCGAGAAGGTGATGCTGATCGACCAGTCGCCGATCGGCCGGACCTCGCGCTCGAACCCCGTGACCTACACGGGGGCATTCGACGAGATCCGCGGCCTCTACGCGATGACCAAGGAGTCGAAGGCCCGGGGCTACGCGCCCGGCCGCTTCAGCTTCAACGTGAAGGGCGGGCGCTGCGAGGCCTGCGAGGGGCAGGGGACCAAGGTCATCGAGATGCACTTCCTGCCGGACGTCTACGTGACCTGCGAGGAGTGCAAGGGCCGGCGCTACAACCGCGAGACGCTTGCCGTCACCTTCAAGGAGAAGTCGATCGCCGACGTGCTC
>CAYXGZ010000057.1:0-20799 GCA_964464755.1 uncultured Planctomycetales bacterium | reverse complement strand
CGACGGTGTCGCCGGTGACGGCGGCCTTGTGGGCGTTCGAGCCCTTGCCCTGGACCTCGCCCTTCTCGTTCTTCAGGTGCCCGCCCTCGATGTACTTCTTGGCGTTGTCCCAGGCGCCGCCGGAGGCGGCCATCATGATGGCGACGGCGAACCCGGTGGAAAGGCCGCCGGCGAGCAGGCCCATGACGCCGGAGACGTCGAAGAGGACGCCGACGATGATCGGGACGACGATGGCGATGACGGAGGGGACGACCATCTCGCGCTGGGCGCCCTTGGTGGAGATGGCGACGCAGGACGCGTAATCCGGCTCGGCCTTGCCCTCGAGGATGCCGGGGATCTCCCGGAACTGGCGCCGCACCTCGAGCACCATGCTCTGGGCGGCGCGGCCGACGGCCTTCATGGTCATGGCGCAGAACACGAAGACCATCATCGCCCCGAGGAAGAGGCCGATGAGGACGTTCGGGTTCATCAGGTCGACCTTGTAGAAGGCCATGAAGTTGGCGAGGGTCGCCTCGCGGACGGGGATGGCGATCCGGTGGTCCTTCTTCTTCTGCTCGGCGGGGGTCAGGTCGAGGAAGGCGCCGCCGATCTTCACCGGCTGCTTCGTGACGCTGTTGATCGAGTCGCCCTCGACGTAGAGGATCCCGTTGCCCGCGTCGCGGAAGCTGAGCTTGGAGTAGTCGTAGAGCTCGCGGGGATCGGAATAGGCGACCCGGTCGACCTTGGGCTTCTCCTTGGACTGGACCCCGATCCGCTCGAGGCCGATGCGGACCTCCTCGATGTAGGCGGCCAGGAGGGCCATGGCCGTGAGGGCGGCGGAGGCGATGGCGAAGCCCTTGCCCGTCGCGGCCGTGGTGTTGCCGAGGGCGTCGAGGGCGTCCGTGCGCTCTCGGACGACGGGGTCGAGGCCCGCCATCTGGGCGTTGCCGCCCGCGTTGTCGGCGATCGGGCCGTAGGCGTCGGTCGCCAGGGTGATGCCGAGGGTGGCGAGCATGCCCGCGGAGGCGATCGAGATGCCGTAGAGGCCGCGGATCGGGTCGTGGAAGCCGTCGGCCAGCCAGAACGACAGGAAGATGCCGATGGCGATCGTGATGACCGGGATTCCGGTGGACATCATGCCGACGGCGACGCCGTCGATGATGACGGTCGCCGGGCCGGTGAGCGCGTTCTGCGCGATGCCCTTCACGGGGGAGAAGTCGTTCGAGGTGTAGTACTCGGCGGCCTTGGCGACGATGACGCCGGAGACCAGGCCGACGACGACGGCGAGCCACACGCCCCAGACGTAGGTGTTGATGCCGAGGAAGCCGACCTTGTAGCCAAGCCCCTCGCCCTGGAGCAGGGGGGAGTCGTTGAGGAGGTAGTAGCCCGCCCCGAGGCAGGCGAGGGCCGTCAGGACCGTGGCCAGGTTGATGCCGCGGAAGAGCGCCGCCATCAGGTTCTTGAGGCTCGTGTCCTCGCCCGTGCGGACGGCGAAGGTCGAGAGGGCGGAGAGGATGTTGCCGACGCCCGCGACGATCATCGGGTAGACGACCCAGGGGAGCGAGTCGGTCGCCCCGACGACGCCCGCCTTCATGGACTGGGCGGTCGCGAAGCCGAGGGCCGCGGTCGAGAGGATGGAGCCGCAGTAGGACTCGTAGAGGTCGGCGCCCATGCCGGCCACGTCGCCGACGTTGTCGCCGACGTTGTCCGCGATCGTCGCGGGGTTGCGGGGATCGTCCTCGGGGATGCCCGCCTCGACCTTGCCGACCAGGTCGCTGCCGACGTCCGCGGCCTTCGTGTAGATGCCGCCGCCGACGCGGGCGAAGAGGGCCTGCGTGGAGGCGCCCATGCCGAAGGCGAGCATCGTGACGACGACCTCGTTCAGCGGCATGTGGAGGACGTTGTTGCAGACGTAGAACCAGATGCAGATGTCGAGCAGGCCGAAGCCGACGACGACGAAGCCCATGACGGCGCCGGCGCGGAAGGCGACCTGCAGGCCGCGGTTCAGGTTCTCCGAGGCCGCCTGGGCGGTCCGGTTGGAGGCCTGGGTCGCGGTGTTCATCCCGAGGAAGCCGCAGATGCCGGAGAAGATGCCGCCGGTCAGGAAGGCCCAGGGGACCAGCCCGTGCTGGATGTGCAGGACGTAGGCCATGAAGGACAGGACGCCGAGGAGCAGGACGAAGACGATGGCGACGACCTTGTACTGCTGCACGAGGTAGGCCATCGCGCCCTTGCGGACGGCGGCCGCGATCTTCTGCATCTTCTCGTTGCCGGGGTTCTTCGCCTTGATCTGCTGGTGGAAGATGTAGGCGAAGACGAGCGGGAAGAGGGCGCCGATCGGCGCGATGAGCCAGGCCAGGGCGACCTTGGCGTTGGGCCCGGAGAACTCGAGCCGGGCCAGGTCGCCGCTTTCCTGGGCGATCAGGGGCAGCGCGAGGGCGGCCACGAAGGCGAAGGCGGCCAGCGCGAAGAAGAACTTCTTCATCCTCTGGGGCGACATCCGGTCTCCTTGTAATCGCAGTCGGGGAGCGGGCGCGGCGTTATCAGGGTAATGACGAGGGGGTATTTCTAGCAGGCCTCCGGGGGGTCGTCAAGTTACCGGAAGAAGACGAGGGTGACGGCCAGGAAGAGGGGGATGAGGATGGCCCCGGACCAGGCCATGTAGCCGAAGAAACTGGGCATCTTCACCTTCTGCTGTTCCGCGATGGCCTTGACCATGAAGTTCGGCCCGTTGCCGATGTAGGTGTTCGCGCCCATGAAGACCGCCCCGCAGGAGATGGCCTTCAGCAGCAGGCCGCCGTAGGGATGGGCCTGGAGCCCCGCCAGGTTGCCCGCCGAGAGCCCGGCCGCCGGGTCAGCCTGGTTCACCACGCCGACCGCGAGGCTCGAGAACGAGAGGTAGGTCGGCGCGTTGTCGAGGAAGCTCGACAGGGCCCCCGAGGCCCAGAAGAACTGCCAGGGCTGGGTCAGGCCGAGGCTCGCGCCCCGGGCCTCGAGCAGCTTCATCGCCGGGACCATCGTGACGAAGATGCCGACGAAGATGACGGCCACCTCGATCATCGGGCCCCAGGTGAACTTGTTCGCGCGACGGAGGAGGCGCGTCGACGTCAGCCTCGCCCCGACGGCCATCGCGATCATCCCGGCGAACTGCACGCCCTGGACCACCTCGGGGTTGGAACTGATGCGGTTCCCGTAGGCCCCGCAGGCGAAGTTGATCCCGACGACGCCCAGGAGGAAGAGCAGGTTGACGCTCCCCTCCAGGGTGATCGGCCGCGCGGCGGCGATGATGTCCTCGAGCTGGGAGCCCGCGCGCTCCTTTTCCTCGCGCGCGAGGATCACCTGGTCCATGACGTTGAAGATCACGAGCAGGGCTCCGTTCACGAGGGCCCATTCGCCCCAGAGCTGCAGCGTCCACGCGAAGGGCACGCCCCGGAGGAAGCCGAGGAAGAGCGGGGGGTCGCCCAGCGGGGTGAGCAGCCCGCCGCCGTTCGACACGATGAAGATGAAGAAGACGATCAGGTGCGTCTTCCGGAGCCGAGTGCGGTTCGCGCGCAGCAGCGGCCGGACCAGGAGCATCGAGGCGCCCGTCGTCCCGATGAAGCTCGCCAGGCAGGCCCCGATTCCCAGCAGCGCGGTGTTCCCGAGCGGGGTCCCGCTCAGCGTGCCCCGGATGTAGATCCCGCCGGTGATCACGTAGAGCGAGCCGAGCAGGGCCATGAAGAGGGCGTACTCCTTGGCCGTCTCGCCGAGGAGGTGGCCGCCGTGGTCCGTGCCGGCGAAGAGCCAGCCGACGACCGGGAGGCTGAAGAGCAGGGCGAGGACGAACTTGTTCCGGTTGGGCTCCCAGTAGTGCGCCGCGACGAGGGGGAGCACCGCGATGGCGAGGAGGTAGAGGGCGAAGGGGAGGATCGTCCAGGCCGGCGGGGCCCCGAGGGACGACGACGTCGCGAGGAGCGTCATCAATGGACAATGTCTCCGCTCGCCCGGGGTATGAGGCTAGAGGCTGGCCCGGAGGGGTGTCAAGCTAGTTCTGGCGGAGGAGCGGCTCGATCTCGTACGAGGTCCCGGGCTCGGGGGCCTCCACGCGGACGAAGAGCAGGCCCGGGCGGTCGCCCGCGCCCTCCCGCTCCACGACCTTGTCGTCGACCAGGTCGAAGCGGTCGATGTCCTCGAGCTTCTCTCCCCGGCGGGCGGTCACCGTCACCTTCAGCGGGCCGCCGGCCAGGCGGCGGATCCGGAACTTCGCGGCGTAGGGGCCAGGGTGGTGGCTGCGGCCGTCGGGGAGCTGCACCTCCGGCCCGAAGGCCGAGAGCTCGAAGCAGTCCACGTCCCGGCCGTGCGGGGCCAGGGTCCCGAAGACCTTGCCGGGCCGGTAGAGGGCGGTCGAGCCGAGGAGGTCGTCGTTCCACTCGGCGTCGTCGCCCCCGAGGCCCCGCTTGATCTCGCCGAGGAACTTCGTCACGTAGTCCCCGTCCTTGGCCCCGTCCGCGTAGGGCAGGCGCGCCGCCTCGAGGCGGGCGAGCAGGGCGTCGGGCGCCAGCGGGGTCCCCGCCCGCAGCGCGGCGACCTGGGCGTCGAGGACGAGCTCGAGATCGGCGGTCATCTTGGGGTAGATCGCGAAGAGCTGCGAGGCGAAGGGGTAGGCCAGGACGTCGCGGGAGCGCTCCGCGGCGACGCGCAGCAGGCGCCGCACCTCCTCGAGCTGCCGGATCTGCTCCCCGGCGGGCAGGTCGCGGCCGCGGGCCTGCCAGCGCCGCCACGCGAGCATCGCCTCGCGCCACCGGGACTGGTAGCGGAAGCCCGCGACGCTCAGCGGGTGGACGTTGAGGCCCATCTGGCTGGTCCAGTAGTCGTCGTCCTGGCTCCGGTCCGTGCGCTGGAGCCGGTCGAGCAGGCCCTGGTAGAACTTGAAGCGGCGCTCGCGCTTGAGGATCTCGAGGGTCCTCAGGCTGCGCTCGAACCAGGCCTCCGCGAGCTCGAGCCCGTCCTTCGGCGCCGCGGGGTCGCCGCCGAGGATCCGCTGCAGCTCCGCGTCGCCCTCCACCATCGCGAGGAAGGCCTCGTCGAAGACGCCGTCGTTGGGGCAGGACTTCTGCTGGAGCACGAGCCCCATCTGGAACTGGAGGTAGGCGTCCTCGGGGAGGTGCTTCGTCCCCTCGACGAGCTTGAGCAGGCCGGAGCGGATCCACGTCAGCCGCTGGGTCTCCCGTTCCTTGACGAGGCGCCGGAGGTAGGCGATGCGCTCCTCGGCCAGGGCGCGGCGCTCGCCGGAGGCCTCGCCGGTCCGGATCATCTCCTCGAGGCGCCGGATGCCGGAGGCCTCCTCGCCGGTCACGAACTGGTTCGCGATGTTGTAGGCCATGTCCCAGGCCTGCATGGACCAGACCTCGGGGTTGCGGGGCTGGAGCTTCGAGATGAGGTCCATGATCTCGACGGTCTCGAAGTAGCGGTGCTCCTGCTGCTTCATCCGGGTGAGCTGGATCCACAGGACGTCGATCGCGATGGCCCGGAAGGAGCCGAGGAAGAGCGAGCCGATGTAGGTGGGCAGGAGGGACGAGGCCTTCAGCTCGGCGAAGTTGCTCGCGCGGCGCTCGAGGACCTGCTCGCGCGTGCGGTGGAGGACGCCGTACTGCAGGCCGGCGACGGAGGCCGCGAGGAGGACCGCGGCGACGAGGGAGCGGCGGCTCATGGGGTGATCCTACGTCGCGAAATCCCGGAACGCCATGCCGAGGAGCCCCGCCGCGAGCAGGACCGCGACGAGGGGCGCGACGGAGCGCAGGCCCGAGAGCAGGTCGCCGGCGCCGACCGCCTTGTCGCGCAGCAGCCAGTCCGCGAAGTTGTACTGGTCGAAGTTCGGGACGACGGCGAGCACGACCCCCGAGACGGCCTGCGAGATCTCCAGCATCCACGGGGGCACGTCCTCGGCCTGGGCGCGGACGGCCGGGTCGTCGGGCCTCTGGCGGAGCTCGTCGAGGGCGGTGCGCACGTCGGTGGTCGCCTCCTGGACGAAGCCCCAGCCGGTGCCCACGAGGAAGAGGAAGATCCCGAGGAGGATGCTCACCGGAGAGGAGACGAAGGTCGAGGCGGCGAGCGTCGCGAGGAGGACGAGGAAGGCCTGGAGGAAGAGCAGGAGGAGGCCCTTGAGGAAGTTGAGCTCGAAGGAGTTCGAGCGCGACTCGAGGACCACGGAGTCGGTGCGGCCCGCGGTCGTGAGGTCGAGGTCGGCGGGGCGGACGAGGACGCGGACCTCGCCGGAGGGGGAGACGAACTCGGCGGGGAAGGAGAAGGGCATCGGGCGGTTGGTCTGGACGTTGTAGGGGACCTCGCGGTGGCGGCCGGTGGCCGGGTTGACGACGCGGACGTAGACCATGCCCTCGAGGGCGTAGCGGGCCGGGGGCCGGGCGAGGTCGAGCTGGACGCGGCCGGTGACCTCGCGGTCGGGGACGATCCCGGCGAAGGTCCAGACCAGGTGGCCCTGCTTGTGGCCCTGGACGGCGCGGGCGTCGTTCTCGGGGTTGCGCAGCGCCTCGCCCTCGGACGTGAACCCCGCGGCCTGGTGGTGGGGGCGGGCGGCGAGGGCGGGGAAGCCCGGGGTGGTCGCGGCGACGACGCGGATGTAGCCGAGCGTGATCGCGGCCATCGCGAGGAGGAAGGCGCCGAGGAGCAGCGAGAAGCCGAGGAGCTTGCCGAGGAAGAGGGTGCCCTTGTGGATCGGCTTGGTGACCAGGGTGTAGACGCGGCGCTGCTCGAAGTCGGAGGGGAGGGACCAGCCCGCGAAGAAGATGCCGCCGAGGCAGCCGAAGAAGGAGACGGTGCGGACGGCCCAGATCTCGATGAGGCGGAGCCGGCCGGAGGCGTCGATCGAGGGGAAGAAGGCGGCGGAGCTGATGATCGCGGCGCCGACGACGATGACGACGAGGAAGATGCGGCGGCGGACGGCCTCCTTGAAGGTGAGCCCGGCGACCGCGGAGAGGCGCCCGAGCGTCGCGGCCGCGCCGACCGGGGAGTTCACAGGTTGCGGGTCTTGTCTCCGCCCTGGACCGTGCGGAGGAAGACGTCCTCGAGGGTCTCGAGCCGGTTCTCGGAGGAGACGAGGGTGGCGCCCTCGCGGGCCGCGGCCTCCTCGAGGCGCTTGCGCGCGTCCTCGGGGAGGTTGCGGAAGGTGAGGGAGACCTCGTCCTTGCGGACGAGGATGTCGCGGACGGCGCCGTACTCCTTGAGGACGCCGTCGTGGATGATGCCGATGCGGTCGCAGATCGCCTGGACGTCGGCGAGGAGGTGGCTGGAGAGGAAGACGGTCTTGCCGCGCTTCTTGAGGTCGAGGATGAGGTCCTTCATGTCGCGGGAGGAGATGGGGTCGAGGCCGCTGGTGGGCTCGTCGAGGAAGACGACCTCCGGGTCGTTGATGAGGGCCTGGGCGAAGGAGATGCGGCGGACCATGCCCTTGGAGTACTCGCGGATCTGGCGCTTGCGGGCGTGGCCCATGTGGAAGCGCTCGAGGAGCTCGTCGATGCGCTTGCGGCGGGTCTCGCGGTCGAGGTGGAAGAGGCGGCCGTAGAAGTCGAGGGTCTCGTCGGCGTTGAGGAAGCGGTAGAGGTAGGACTCCTCGGGGAGGAAGCCGATGCGGGCCTTGGTGGCGACGTCGGTGGGCTTCTGGCCCAGGACGCGGGCCTCGCCGGCGCTGGGGAAGAGGAGGCCGAGGAGGATCTTCATCGTCGTGGTCTTGCCGGAGCCGTTGGGGCCGATGAAGCCGAAGATCTCGCCGCGCTGGACGTCGAGGGTGAGGGGCTGGAGGGCGGTGTGGCGGGGGCGGCCCCAGAAGTCGGTGTAGACCTTGGACAGGCCGCGGGCCTCGATGACGGCGTCGGTCATGCGACGGGAGTATAGCAGAAGGCCGGCGGGAGGTCCGGAGGGAGGACGGGACTAGCGGCCGAAGCGGGCTTCCTTCTGGATCTTCCGCTCCATCTGGCGGGCCTTGCGGCGGCGGACCTCGCTGGGCTTCTCGTAGTAGGAGGTGCGCTTGATGTCGCGGGTGAGGCCTTCCTTCTCGCACGCCTTCTTGAAGCGCTTGAGGAGCTGGTCGAGGCCCTCGTTCATGCGGGCTTTCACGCGGATCACGGCGTCGGGTTCCTTTCTTCCAAGCCCCCTCGGGGGAACGGGAGTATAGTCCGGGCCCCCGCGCGGTACAAGCCCGAATCGCCCGACGGAATCCCCGGATTGGGGCTTGACAGGGCCGAAATATAAATTACAATTTGTAAGGCATAGTTTGGCCGGAGGGAGAGGGGGGAGCATGAAGTCCAAGAACAGTCCGAACCTGTACGAGATCCTGCGGCACGCGTCGTCCACGCCCAAGCCCGCCGACGACTCCGTCGCGGTCGCGACGCCCCCGCCCGTCTCCATCCCCGCCACGCCGCCCGCCGGGCCCGCCCCGAGCTCCGTCGAGGCGGAGGTCGAGGCCGAGCTCCGGCCGCGCATCGCCGTCCCGACGGCCCCGCCCGCCCCCGCGCCGGCGCCGGCCAGCCCCGACAGCCGCATCCAGACCGAGACGGCCCCGGCCCGGGTCCACGTCGCCCCGCCCGCGCCCGGCGCCTCCGGCCGCCTGGCGACGCCCCAGCCGTCGACCCCGGCCCCCGCGCCCGCGCCCCGCTACGTGCCGCCGCCGCCCCTCGCGGGCGCCGACCCCGGCGAGGGCGTGATCCGCGTCCGCCGCAACACCGCGCTCTTCGCGGGCCTCGTCGTCCTCGGCCTCCTCGCGGCCAGCTACATCGCCGGCGTCCACTCGGGCCGCGGCCAGGCCGCCGAGCCCGCCGCCCCCAACGCGGCCGCGCCGGCCCCGGCGTCCGCCCGGAAGTTCGCCGTGCAGGCCATCGAGTACCGCGCCCGCAACGCCCAGGAGCGCACGGCGGCCGTCGCCCAGACCGGCACCTACAAGGACGCCCTCGCCCGGATGGGCCACAAGAACGTCCGCGTCGTGACGCTCGGCTCCGAGCCCGACCAGCGCTTCGCGCTGCTCGTCGGCGAGTTCGCGGATCCCGCCTCCAAGGAGGCCAAGGACGCGCTCGCCGCGGTCAAGTCGGTGAAGATCGGCCGCGACGTCCGCGAGCCCAACTTCGCCCGCACCGCGGTGCTCGTCGCGGCGCCCCAGTAGGGCTTGAAACCCCGCGGGCCGGACGGTATCCTTTCCCCCTCTCAAGCAGGGAGAAGGACGCGATGTCGATCCACAAGAGCCTGGTCCCGCCCAGCAAGCTCCGGCGCCACCGCAACGTGCTCACGCGCACCGAGCGCCTCGACCTCCTCAAGAAGGAGGGCCGCTGGGACGAGGAGAAGTCCATCTTCGGCCTGACCAAGGTCCGCAACATCATGGTGAAGGCGAAGGCGAAGAAGAAGGAGGCCGCCGCCGAGGGCGCCGCCCCCGCCGCCGGAGCCGCCGCCCCGGCCGCCCCCGCCGCCGGAGCCAAGGCCCCCGCGGCCGCCGCCAAGGCCGCCGCCCCCGCCAAGAAGGACGAGAAGAAGAAGTAGCCGGCCGGCCGACTGCGAACTCCTCCGGCCCCGGCGACCCCGGGGCCGGTTTCATTTCCGGAGGGCGAACCCGCGGGCCCCCCGGACGCTGGATGGAGGACCCCCGAGGAACGCCATGAAACACGCCGCCGCCGTCCTCCTCCTCCTGGCCGCCGCCCCGCTGCCGCTCGCGGCGCAGGACGAGGCCTCCGAGCGCCGCCACGCGCTCGGCGTCGTCCCCCGCCTCACGCTCTGGCGCGCCGACCTCGGCGCCCGCATGGAGGCCGACGAGGGCGTCGCCCCCGGCCCCGTCCTCGACGGCAACCGCCTCGACCTCGAGGACGACCTCGGCTACGAGGACGACTCCGTCATCCCCATCCTCCAGGTCGCCCTCGTCGAGCAGCGAGGCCGCCGGCGCCTCGAGCGCGTCACCGCGACCTTCTTCACCGCGGGCTTCGACGCGGACTCCACGCTCCGCGAGGACCAGAACTTCAACGGCCGCGTCTTCAGCGCCGGCTCCCGCGTCGAGTCCGACTGGAACTACTGGTCCGCGGGGATCGACGGCGCCGTCTACGAGTCCCCCTGGGACGAGCCCACCGCCTTCGCGGTGCTCGTCGGCCTCCGCTACACGAGCCTGGAGTTCTCGCTCTCCGACGCGACGCAGGACACCGACGAGCGGATCCGCCTCCTCTGGGCGGGCGTCGGCGCGCGCGTCGAGACCGTGATCAACCCCCGTTTCTCCTTCGTCGCCCAGGCGATGTTCTTCTACTCCGGCGGCGAGGACACGGACCTCTTCGACGTGGAGTTCGAGAGCTGGGACGCGGGGCTGGTCGAGGCCAACGCGGGAATCCGCTTCGGGGCGGGACGCCTCGAGGTCGAGGCCGGCCTCCGCCTCGTCGCCCAGACCGTGGAGATGGTCCTCGAGGACTCGAAGAACTACGAGGAGAACCGCTTCGACTTCGGGCTCTTCGGCCCCTACGTCTCCGCCGTCCTGCGGTTCTGATCGCCTACTTGAGCAGGCCCTCGAGCTCGGCGCGCAACGCGGGGTCCTGCGCTTCCCGCAGCGCCTCGACGAGCTGCTCCCGCGCGCTCTCCGCCTGCCCCAGTTCCCGGTAGGCCAGCCCCACGTCCCGCCGCCGCCCGGCCCGCCGGTCGGGCTCGTCGAGCGGGATCAGGGCCACGGAGGCCGTCCAGGCCTGGATCGCCCCGGGTGCGTCGCCGCAGGCCCGCCGCGCCTGGCCCAGCGTCCCGTAGTAGGACGCGAGCTGGTAGTTCACCGCGTCGATGCGCTCCCGGAACTCCGCCATCTTCGACGGCGACTTCCGCGAGGCCTCCTCGAGCTCCTTCACCTCCGCGCGGGCCAGGTCCACCGCCTTGCCGGCCAGCTCGAGGGCGCGGACGAGGTCGCGCTTCCCGGCCACGAGCAGGTGCGAGAGGTTGTTGAGCAGCCGCGGGTCGTCGGGGTAGCCCTTCAGCGCCCTCGAGAAGTGGTCGAGCGCCTTCGCGTCCGAGCCCTCGCCGCCGAGTTGGAGCACGCAGTGGCCCGCGCCCCGGTGCGCCCGCGCGTTCGTCGCGTCCGCCGCCAGCACCTCGCGGAAGATCGCGAGCGCCTCGTCGAGCCGGCCCGCCTCCTCGAAGCCCTCGGCGTCGTCGAGCTTGCGGTCGAGGTCCGGGGGGTAGATCGTCCCGGCCCAGTACTCCTGCGGCTTCCAGAGCGCGTCGAGCGTCTCGTAGGACAGCACGAGCAGCCGGTCCCGGTAGTCCTCGCAGAGCACCTTCCGCAGGCGGTCGTTGTAGCCCGCGACCACGAAGTAGTGGTACTGCCCGTCGCGCGTCACGAGGATCAGAAGCGGCCGCTCCCGGTCGATCGCCTCCCGGACCGGGTTGAAGCCGCGCCGGGCCTCGAGGTCGATGACGAGGCCCCGGAGCCGCACGACCGGCGGGATCTTCGTGGGCAGCGTGCCGTCGAGGGCGGGGTCGTAAAGCTCGCGCTCGAGGGCGGCGACGTCGGCCGCCTTGCCCCAGTACCCGAAGACCGCGGCGATGGACTCCGGCCCGCAGTCCATCTGGCGGGTCCCGCGGAGCAGGGGGCAGGGGCGCGGGAGCAGCTTCCAGCCGTCGGCGGGATCGAGCTCCGTGCGCGCGACGGTCGGACCGATGGCGCAGGAGCAGAGCAGGAGGGTGGACAGCAGGAGGGGAACGGCTCGGAGGACCACCGGCTACAGGTTCGAGTGGTCCGCCAGGAGGGCGGCGGCGGCCGCGATGGCGAGCAGCCAGCCGAGGCCGGAGAGCCACTGGTACCAGGTGAGCCCGCCGACGACCTGCACGCGGGACTCGTCCGCGGCGAAGAACGCGGTCTCGGCGGCGGTGAGCTTGGCGACCTGCTCGGCGCTTTGGGCCGCGGGCACGCCGGCCTTCCGGAGCCGGGCGTCCACCTTGGCGGCGGCGGGGGAGGGCTTGCGGGCCGGGGCCACGTCGGCCGACGCGACGCCGGGGCGCCCGACGAGGAGCGCGGCGACGGCGAAGGCGAGCAGCAGCCCGGGTTTCTTCATCGGATCACTCGCCTGTCTGGTTGCTGACGTGCCCGAAGTAAATGAACGCCACGAAGCCCAGGATGATGAGGCTGCCCAGCCACTCGCCCGTCGTGAGGCCGCCGACGACCTGGACGCGCGAGGGATCTGCGGCGAAGAAGGCGGTCTCGGGGGCCGTGAGGGAGGCGGCCTGCGCGGCGGCCGTCGACGCGGGCAGGCCGACCGCCTCGAGGCGGGAAGCGACCTTGGCGGCGTCGGCGGGCTTGCGCGCCCGGGCCACGTCGGCCGAGACGGAGGGGGCCGCGACGAGGAGGACGAGGGCGGCCAGCGACAGCCCGATTCCGGAGCGGATCACGGGCGGTCTCCTACTCGCGGTTGTGGGTCATGAAATAGAGGCCGCCGACCCCGGCGGCGAGCATGAACCCGCCGAGCAGGGTCTCGTACCAGAGGTTGACCGACTCGCCGGTGAAGAAGTCCTGCTGCACGCCGACGACCTGGACGCGGGAGGGGTCGGCCGCGAAGAAGCGGGTCTCCGCGGGCGTCAGGCGGGCGAGCGTCGCGTCCGTCGAGGCCCTGGCCTCTCCGAGCGCCTCGAGCCGCGTCCGGACCGCCTCGGGGGCGGCGGACTTGCGGGCGCGGGCCACGTCGGCGTGGACCGGGGCGGAAAGGACCGCCAGCGTCAGGATCGCCGCCAACGAACGGGACCAGATGCGCATGCTCATGCCTCCGACGTCGGTGCGGACCAGATGGGAATTATAGACACGGCCCCCCCCCTGTCAACGAATTCAACCCCGGGGTGGATTCCGCGCCCCCCGCGCCTATAATCCTGACGGCCGAGAGGCCCCGATCCATGCAACGTCGCGCCATCGCCCTGCTTTCCGGCGGCCTGGACAGCCTCCTGGCCGTCCGGCTCGTCCTCGACCAGGGCATCCCGGTCACCGCGATCCGCTTCATCACCCACTTCGGCTGCGACCCCGTCAGCGAGGGATCGTGCGGCAAGGACGTCGAGCCCCTCGTGAAGCTCTGGGGCCACCTCGGCTTCACCGTGAAGATGGCCCACCTCGGCCACGACTACGTCGAGATGGTCAAGAAGCCGAAGCACGGCTACGGCAAGAACATGAACCCCTGCGTCGACTGCCGGATCATGATGATCGGGTGGGCCCGCGAGTTCATGATCCGCTCCGGCAACGCGCTGCTCGAGGAGCACGACGGCGGCTTCCTCGTGACCGGCGAGGTCCTCAACCAGCGGCCGATGTCCCAGACCCTCGCGCGCTTCCACGAGATCGACCGCGAGCTCGGCCTGACCCGCCGCGTCCTGCGGCCGCTCTCCGCGAAGCTCCTGCCCCCGACGATCATGGAGGAGGAGGGCCTCGTCGACCGCTCCCGCCTCCTCGACATCAAGGGCCGCGGCCGCACCCGCCAGTACGAGCTCGCCCGGGCCTACGGCGTGCTCGACATCCCCCAGCCCTCCGGCGGCTGCCTGCTGACGGACCCCGGCTACAGCGCCCGCCTCCGCGACCTCTGGGGGAAGCAGCCCGACAGCGACGTGCGCGACCTGAACTTCCTCCGCGTCGGCCGGCACTTCCGCGTCTCCGACTCGACCAAGATCATCGTCGGCCGCGACGAGTCGGAGAACCGGATGATCGAGTCCTTCGCGGCGGAGTCCGACCCCGTGCTCAAGGCCCGCGACCACCAGGGGCCCTCGACGATCGTCCGCGGCCCGCACGACGACGCCGTGCTGCGGCGCGCGGCGGAGATCACGGCCCGCTACAGCGACGCGCCGGAGGAGCAGGCCTCCGTGGCCGTGGTCGCCGAGTGGAAGGGCGGGCGGCGGGAGGTCTACGACGTGGGCCAGGCCCGCGACGAGGAGCTGCAGGGGCTCCGCGTCGGCGTCACGACTTGAGCGGCCGCGGGATCCTCGTCCATCCCGCCTCGGTCTTCCTCGCCAGCCCCCGCGCCTCGAGCCGCCCCAGCAGCTGCCCCACGGTCACCTCGGGCAGCTTCGTGGCCGCGGCGACGCCGTCGGCCTCCTTGGGCCGGTCCGAGAGCCCGGAGAGCACGGACTTCTCGATCGGCGAGAGGAAGGTCCCCAGGTCCACCTTGCGCAGCAGCGGCTGCAGCGCGGGCAGCTCCTCGAGCACCTCGAACGGCGTCTCGACGAGCGTCGCCCCCTGCTTCAGGAGGAGGTGCGAGCCGCGCGAGAGCGGGTTGTCCACCGCGCCGGGCAGCGCGAAGACCTCGCGGCCCTGCTCCATGGCCCAGTCGGCCGTGATCAGCGCACCGCTCTTCTCCGAGGCCTCGATGACGAGCAGGCCCAGCGACAGCCCGCTGACGATGCGGTTGCGGCGGGGGAAGTTCTGCGGCTCCGGGCCGGCCTCGAGCGGGAACTCGCTGACGACGGCGCCGCGCGCGGCGATCTGCTCCGCGAGCGGGGCGTTCTCGGCCGGGTAGATCTTCTTCAGGCCCGAGCCCAGCACGGCGATCGTGCGGCCCTTCGCGGCCTTGAGCGCCCCGAGGTGCGCCCGGGTGTCCGTGCCCCGGGCCAGGCCGCTGACGATCGTGACCCCCATGCCCGCGAGCTCCGAGGCGAACCGGGAGGCCTGCCGCTCCCCGTACGGGGTGCACTGGCGCGAGCCGACGATGCCGATCGCGAGCTGGTCCTGCTCGACGATCTTGCCCTTCACGTAGAGGACGAGGGGCGGGTCGTGCAGCGGCAGCAGCGCGGCGGGGTAGCCCGGGCCGCCGTGCGCGAGGATCGTGAGGCCCGCGGCGGAGGCCGCGTCGAGCTCCGCCTTGGCGCGGCCGGGCTTCGCCGCCTCGACGATCGCCTTGGCCGTCACCTCGCCGATGCCCTGGACCTCGCGGAGGTCCGACTCCCGCGCCTGCAGCGCCGCCTTCGCGGAGCCGAAGCGCTCGACGAGGCGCTTGTGCAGCGCCGCGCCGACCATCTGCGAGAGGTTCAGCGCGACGAGCGATTCGAGGTCCACGGCCATGGCCGTCAAGTGTAGGGCCCGGACGCCCCGGCGGGAAGGATCAGCGGAGGACGCGGTCGACGGCCGCCCGGAGCAGGCGCTCGCGGACCCCGACGCCCCGCCGCGCGCGGCCGGGCCGCTCCACGACGACGACGCGCGCCGCGCCGTCGCGCCGCTTCTTGTCGTGGGCGAGCGCCGCCAGGACCCGGGCCCGGGGCAGCCGCAGCCGCAGCTCGAATCCCGCGGCCCGCAGCACGGCGCGCTGGCGCCCCGCGAGGGCGGCCGGGGTGAGCCCCAGCTCGACGCCGAGGAAGGCCGCCGCCTCCATGCCCGCGGCCACCGCCTCGCCGTGCCGCAGGCGCCAGCCCGACGCGGCCTCGAGCGCGTGGCCGATCGTGTGCCCGTAGTTGAGCACCTCGCGGAGCCCGGACTCCCGCTCGTCGCGCGCCACGATCCGGACCTTCGCCCGCACGGCGCGGAGCACCGCCTCGTCCACCGCCCGCGGCTCGCGGCGGAGCAGGGCGGCCATCCGCTCCTCGCAGAGCCGGAACAGCGCGGCGTCGGCGACGAGCCCCGCCTTCACCACCTCCGCGAGGCCGGAGCGGAATTCCCGGTCCGGAAGCGTCGCGAGCAGCGAGGGGTCGATCGCCACGGAGTCGGGCTGGCGGATCGTCCCGAGCAGGTTCTTGCCCGCGGGCAGGTCGATCCCGTTCTTGCCGCCGATCGCGGCGTCCACCTGCGCGAGCAGCGTCGTCGGCACCAGGTGCAGGGGGACCCCGCGCTTCCAGGTCGCGGCGAGGAAGCCCGCGAGGTCGGCGACGACGCCGCCCCCCACGCCCACGATGGGCCGGCCCCGCTCCAGGCCCGCGGCGGCCAGGCGGCCCGCGGCCCGGGCGTAGGCGGCCAGCGACTTGGAGCGCTCGCCGGGGGGGAGGATCCACTCGCGGCGGGGGTCCCGGAACGCGCCCGCGTGGCGGAGGGCGCCCCGGTCGACGAGGAGGAACGCGGGACCCTCGACGCGGAGCCCCCGCGCCGCGCCCCGGCCGACGGTGATCCGGCACGACCCGAGGCGCAGGCGGTCCATGACGCCCCACGATACCAGACGACGGGCTATACTGGGGCGGATGTCCACCCGCGACCCCGCCAAGTCCGACGCGGAGCGCGACCTCGTCCGGCGCTGCTCCCGCGGCGACCCCGAGGCCTGGCGCTTCATGATCCGCCAGTACGGCGCGCTCGTCGCGCACGCGGCGCGGACGACGCTGCAGCGCGTCCTGAAATCCGTCGACGGCAACCAGGTCGACGAGGCCGCGCAGTCCGTCTGGGCCGCGCTCTGCGAGGACGGCTGCCGGCGCCTCAAGAGCTTCGCGGGCCAGAGCGCGCTGTCGACCTGGCTCACGGTCCTCTCGACGCGCCGCACGCTCGACTTCATCCGCACCGAGATGCGCAAGGGCTCGCTCAAGCACGTGAAGCTCGAGTCCGAGGACGCGGACCTGATGCAGGAGCTGAAGGACCCCGCGGCCGCCAGCGACGAGATCACGCGCGAGGACTTCGACCAGCTCCACGGCGCGCTCGAGCGCCTGCCCGCCGAGGACCGGCTGATCCTGAAGCTCTACTACCTCGACGGGCTCAGCTACCGGACGATCGCCTCCACGCTCCGCGTGGCCCCGAACACGGTGTCCTCGTACCTCTTCCGGGCCCGGGAGAAGCTCAAGGCCCTGCTGGCGGAGAAGCGCGAATAATCGCACGGCCGGGGGCGCCCCGGCGTCCGATCCCGAGGTGGTGCAGACATGACCGCGTTCTGTCCGGACGACGAGACGCTGGCGCTCTGGATCGAGCGGAAGCTCGAGGAGGGGCCCCGGCGCGACGTTTCGCGTCACCTCGCCGCGTGCGACTCCTGCCGCCGGGCGGCCACGCTCTCCGTGCTCGCCGGCGACGCCCCGTCGTCGTCCCTGGCCCCCGCGTTCGAGGAGCAGGCCCGCTCCGCCGTGGAACGGGCCCTGGGCCGGCCGTCGACCTGCCCCTCGGAGGACCAGCTCGGCGCCTGGCTCGCCGACGAGCTCGGCGTCCCCGAGCGGACCTCCGTGTCGGAGCACCTCTCGTCCTGCGACGAGTGCCGGCGCGCCGCCGCCCTGACGCGGCTCGCGAAGGACTCGCCGATCGCGGCCCTCGTCCCCGCCCAGGAGCAGGCGGCGCTGGCGATCGTCCTGCGCCAGGTCCGCCGCACCGTGTTCTTCACCGCCGGCCGCCTGGCGGCCGCCGCCGTCCTCGTCGGCGTGGCCACGACCTACGTCGCCGTCCAGTGGAACGCCGGCCTGACCGCGCCGGTCGCGGCCGGGACGCCCTCGAGGACGCCGGAGCCCCGCGACCCGGGCCCGGCGTTCGTCGTGCCCCGCGTGCCGCCGTCGCCCGGGTCCCCGACCCCCGCGCCGCCCGCGCCGAGCGAGGCCCCGGTCCCCACGGCCGCCCCCGAGGCTCCCGCACCCGAGGTCCCGGCCCCCGCGCCGGCCCCCGAGCCCTCGGTCGTCCCGCCGCCGCCCCCGGCCCCCGCGCCGAAGGAGCCGGGCCGCACCCGGGCCGAGATCGCCTCGCGCTTCGCCCCCGTCCCGGTCCTCGAGTGGACCTCCACGCCGGTCGACGGCAAGACGGCCCCCGCGGAGCTCGCCTTCGGGTCCACGGTGCGGACCGACCGCACGACGACGATCAACCTCGCCGGCCGGGCCCTCGTGACGCTCGACGCGGGCGCCGAGGCGGGCTTCGGCCGCGGCGGTCCGTCCGCCTTCGCCCTCCAGCTCGTGCAGGGGGCCTGCGTCGTGGACTCCGCCCGCTCCGAGCAGCGCTGGGAGTTCTGGAACGGCGAGCGGCCCCTCGTCCTCGAGAAGCTCGACGGCCGCATCGCCCTCGAGGCGGGCGACGAGTCGCTGCGCGTCATCCTGCTCGCGGGCACCGCCAAGCTCGAGCGCGGCGCCTCCCTCGAGCCCGGCTCGCAGGTCATCCTGACCGCGGCCGGCACGGCCTCGGGCCGGGACGCCGCCGCCGCCCGGAAGCTCTCCGACCGCCACCTCGCCCAGCGGCCCCGGGAGATGGTCGTGGCCCGCGCGACGCCCGGCAAGGCCGGCCCCGCCGTCGCGGGCGACCCCTCGGTGCCGGAGTGCGCCGACCCGATCCACTGGACCCGCTTCGAGATCCCCGGCGGCGTGACCCACAGCACGCGCCTCTCCCTCCGCGTGCGCTACGTCGCGGGCGGGCCCCGGCTCTGGCTCTCCGCGGAAGGCTACCGCCGCGAGCTGCGCGCGACCCGCCTCGACGCGCCCCTGGCCGAGACCTGGGGCCTCCAGGACCTCAAGAAGGACCGGGTCGACCTGATCCCCGGCGAGCCGCTCGCGAAGTTCGCGATCGGCGTCGTGCAGGATGGCGGGGCGCTCCGGACGCTCGAGGTCGGATCGGTCGACGTCGTCCGCTCGCTGGACTAAGGGAGTCCCGATGCCCGTCGCGTACCGCTGGGCCGCGCTGTTGCTCGCCCTGCCGCTCTCCGCGTCCGCCCAGGACGGGCCGACGGACGCGGAGGCCGACGCGGCGGTCGCGGCGTTCCGGAAGGTCGCCGAGGACTCCGCGACGCGGGAGGAGGACCGGATCCTCGCCCTGCGCCGGCTCGCCTCCGTCCCGCACGCCCGGGTCCTCGCGGCGGTGCAGCCCTGGCTGTCGAAGTCCTGCGTCGGGATGCGCCTCGGCGCCGTCTCCGTCCTCGCGGGCTTCACCTCGGTGCCCGGGTCGTCCCGGGTGCTGGCCGCGGCCTGGTCCGCGCCGGCGAACCGCGGGCCGGAGCAGCAGGCGGTGCGGATCCGGATCCTGCAGGCCTTCGGCGAGATGAAGGCCGAGGACCAGGTGGGCATCCTGAACCTCGCGCTCCTGGATTCCGATCCCTGGATCGCGCGGGCGGCGGCCGTCTCGACGGGCGCGCTGCGCAACCGATCGTCGATCGATCCCCTGGTCCAGCGCCTCGCGAGGCTCGAGGGGGCCGAGGGCGACCGCCGGATCCCCGACGGGTCGCCGGTGGCCGATCCCGTTCCCGGCGCCTCGGACTTCAGCAACCGGGACGCGAAGCGTCGGGCGAACGGCGAGGAGTCGGGCCGGGCCGAGGGCGAGCCCGACGCCCGCAAGACGGAGCGCCAGGTGCTGCGGCCCCCGCTGCTCGAGGCGCTGCGCGCGATCACCCGGGAGAAGCACGAGACCGCCGCGGCCTGGGCCGGGTGGTGGTCGAAGGTGCGCCGGGATTACCGGGTACCCCCCTAGAAAATCCGGATTCCGCAAGAACCCGGGCGGGAGCGCGGTAGAATACCCATGTCCCAAGGGCGAGCCACGGAGGCCTTCGACATGAAGATCATGCTCTCGTTCGTCGCGGCGCTGGCCGTCTGGGCCGGCGCGGCCGTCCCGGCCTCCGCGCAGTGATGCGGCGGGGCCCCGAGCGGCGGTGCGCCGCCCGTCCCCGGCACCGGTGGTGCCGGCTCCTACAAGACCCCCGGCTACGAGTCCGGTGACGCCTCCGGAGGCACGACCAAGCGCAGCATCCGGCAGAAGCGGGCCGAGAAGAAGCCGCCGGAGCTCACGAACTTCCCCGTCACCCTGCGGTACATCCCGCACGAGTCGAAGCCCTGCGACTGCCTGCTCAAGGCGCTGCAGAAGGTGACCGGCGTCTCCTCGATCGTCGTCTCCGAGACGGAAGTCCGGATGAATTTCACGGGCGACTGGGACGAGATCTTCTCGATCGAGTACGCCTCGTGGGCCATCCGCTGCAAGGCCGCGCTGGTCGATCCGGCGATGTACGCGATCGACGTGGCTTCCGAGCGCCAGACCTCCACGAAGGGCCTGATCGAGGCCCTGGAGAAGACCCCCGGCGTCCAGAAGGTCTTCATGGAGGCCGGCCGCCTCTTCATCTTCTCGCGCGTGACGGACACGGACCCCCGCGTCTTCCAGCAGGTCGTGAAGGACTCGGGCTTCCGCTGGATCGCGCTCCGCTCGCACCGCCTGCGGACGCTGTCCTACGACGCCTGGGAGGCGAACAGCTCGCCCGAGGCCCTCAAGCAGCTCCTGCTCAAGACGCCCGGCGTGCTGCGCGTGGACCTGGACCCCAAGGAGAAGACGATCAGCGTCCTGCTGATCCGCGAGTCGACGAAGGACCCGGGCCTGGTGCTGGCCGCCGAGGAGGCGGGCTTCAGCCTCTACCCCGGCAAGGCGGCGGACGACGACGACGAGCCGACGCTGCCGGCGGGCGGGACCGAGAAGAAGTAGTCGCGATCCGGAGTTTCGAAAACCCGCGGCCTTCGGGCCGCGGGTTTTTCTATTCCCACTCGATCGTGGCGGGCGGCTTGGACGAGACGTCGTAGACGACGCGGTTGACGCCCTTCACCTCGTTGATGACGCGGGAGCTGATCGAGGCGAGGACGTCGTTGGGGAGGCGGGCCCAGTCGGCGGTCATCCCGTCGACGCTCTCCACGGCCCGGACCGCGAGGACCTCCTCGTAGGTGCGCTCGTCGCCCATGACGCCGACCGTGGAGACGGGCAGGAGCACCCCGAAGTACTGCCAGAGACCCCGGTTCGCGCCCGCCTTCTCGATCTCCTCGCGGACGATGGCGTCGGCGGCGCGAAGGGTGTCGAGGCGCTCCCGCCGCAGCTCGCCGAGGCAGCGGACGCCGAGCCCCGGGCCGGGGAAGGGCTGGCGGTCGACCAGCGAGGGCGGCAGGCCGAGCTCGCGGCCGATGGCGCGGGCCTCGTCCTTGAACAGGTGCTTGAGGGGCTCGACGAGCGAGAACTTCAGGTCCTTG
>CAYXGZ010000056.1:0-21252 GCA_964464755.1 uncultured Planctomycetales bacterium | reverse complement strand
CCAGTCGGCGCCCGCCTCCTTGAAGACGCGGTCGAGGCCCTCGGCCTCGGCGGCGCGCTTGACGGGGCCGGAGCCCGGGACGACGAGGGTGCGGGCCTTCACGCGGCGGCCCTTCATGACGCGGGCGGCGTCGCGGAGGTCGGAGAGGCGGGAGTTCGTGCAGCTGCCGATGAAGACGACGTCGATGGCGCGGCCGAGCAGCGGCCGGCCGGCCTCGAGGCCCATGTAGTCGAGGGCCTTGCGGGGCGCGTCGGTCGGGATGGACCCGGTGATCGGCATGCCCATGCCGGGGTTCGTGCCCCAGGTGATCATCGGCTCGAGGGTCGAGGCGTCGAGCGAGATGGACTGGTCGTAGGTCGCGCCCTCGTCGGTGCGCAGGCGGCGGTAGCCCTCGAAGGACTTCGGCGCGTAGGGGCGGCCCGCGAGCCACTGGAAGGTCGTGTCGTCGGGGGCGACCATGCCGGCGCGGGCGCCGAACTCGATGGACATGTTGCAGACCGTCATCCGCTCCTCCATCGAGAGGGCGCGGATCGCGGGGCCGGTGAACTCGGCGACGTGGCCGGTGGCGCCGCCGATGCCGAGGCGGGCGCAGACGGCGAGGATGACGTCCTTCGCGGACACGCCGGGCCGGAGGCGGCCGTCGACGCGGATCTCGAAGGTCCTGGACTTCTGCTGGAGCAGGCACTGCGTGGCGAGCACGTGCTCGACCTCGCTGGTGCCGACGCCGTGGGCGAGCGCGCCGAAGGCGCCGTGCGTCGAGGTGTGGCTGTCGCCGCAGACGATCGTCATGCCGGGCAGCGTGAGGCCCTGCTCGGGGCCGACGACGTGGACGACGCCCTGGTCGGCGTCGCCGAGGCCGAAGAGGCGGATGCCCGCGGCGCGGGTGTTCTCCTGGATCGCGGCGAACAGGTCGGCGACCTTGGGGTCGGCCTGGGGGCGGAAGCGGGCGTCGGTGGTCTGGATGATGTGGTCGATGACGGCGAAGGTGCGCTCGGGGCGGCGGACCTTGAGGCCCTTGGCGCGCAGGCCCGCGAAGGCCTGGGGCGAGGTCATCTCGTGGATGAGGTGGAGGTCGATGTAGAGGAGGGCCGGGCAGTCGGGCTCCTGGAGGACGACGTGCTCGTCCCAGATCTTCCCGTACAGGGTCCTCGGCGCTTCGCCCATGGTGGCAGGACTGTAGCGCCGGGTCGGGATCCCTTCAAGGATTCGCCGGGGCCGCCCGGGGGCCTATATCATAAATTACGATCTGTAATTTATATTTTTCTTGACTCCGCCCCGCCCCGGCCTCATACTCAACTTCCGGAACGTCCGTCCACGGGAGAGAGAAGAGAGAGAGGGGAACATGTCCAAGGGCAAGTCGTCCCGCCTGTCCGCGATCCTCGTCGCGCTCGCCGGCCTCGCGCTCGGCGGCTACCTCTGGGTCCGCCGCCCCGCCGAGCCCGCGCCCGCCGCGCCGGAGGCCCCCGTCGCCGCCGCCCCCGAGCCGCTCGCCGCCCCCGAGGGCGACAACAGCCCCCTGCCCGCTCCGGCCCAGGTCCAGGGCTCCGCCCTGCCGGCCCCGGTCTCCGGCGTCATCAAGCAGGACGCCCCCGCCGCCCGCCCCGCGCCGCCGCCCGCGCCGGCCCCGGCCCCCCGGGCCGACGACGCCAAGATCAGGGCCCTCATCGAGTCCGGCAAGCTCCACGAGGCCCGCCGCCTCGTCGCCGAGGGCTTCCTCTCCGCCAGCGACGACGCCGCGCGCGCCGCCCTCGCCGAGCAGGCCATCGCCCTCAACCGCAAGCTCCTCAAGGACGCCACCAACGCCGCCGACATCGAGATCCTCACCGTCGCCGCCGGCGAGACCGTCACCCACATCGCCCGCCGCTCGCGCTCGCTCCACGGCGAGCCCGGCCTCCTCTTCCTCCTCAACGGCATCCACCCGAAGACCCCCGTCCGCGCCGGCGCCAAGCTCGTCGCCACCCGCGGCACCTGGTCGATCTTCGTCGACAAGTCCCTCTTCAAGCTCTGGCTCTGCTACGAGGGCGCCCCCTACAAGGCCTACGACGTCTGCGTCGGGCGCATCGAGGACGGCGAGTGCAAGACCCCCGCCGCCTCCTGGACCCTCGACGTCAAGAACCCCAAGCCCACCTGGACCGCCCCGCCCGACTGGCTCGAGAAGGAGAACCTCAAGAACCCCATCCCCTACGGCCACGCCAAGAACCCGCTCGGCGAGTACTGGCTCGGCCTCAGCGCGCCCGGCTACAACGGCTTCGGCATCCACGGCACCAACGAGCCCGACACGATGGGGAAGAACGCCAGCATGGGCTGCGTCCGCATGCGCAACCCCGACGTCGTCGAGCTCGCCCTCTGCGCCTGGAAGGGGATGGCCGTCGTGACGGCCGACTAGCGATGCGAGCCGCCCCGCTGCTGCTCGCGGCGGCCCTCGCCGCCTGCTCCGCGCCCGGCCCCCGGCCCGAGACCGGCGGCCCCGTCGACGCGATCGGCGTCCGCCCCGAGCCCGCCGCCGTCGCCGCCCTCCGCGCCCGGCCCGCCGGCGTCGTCGCCGTCGGCACCGCCGAGTCGGCCGCCCCGGCCCCCGAGCTCCGCGCCTACGCCCTGCCCTGGATCTCCGCCACGATCTACGAGTCGGCCGACGCCGCCTCGCTCTCCCTCCACGAGTGGACCGGGGGCGCGCTGCGCGAGCTGCTCCGGATCCCCCGGCCCGACGGGGACTGGACCTGGGCCGACCTCGACGGCGACGGGCGCTGGGAATTCGTCGCGGGCTCCGGCCCCGCGCGCCGCGCCTACGGCTGGGTCGCCGCGACCCGCCGCTTCGAACTCCGCTAGAGGATCCTCGCGAACTCCTTGAGGAGCTCCGTCGGGATCCCCCGCCCCGCGTAGTGGCGGAACTGGTGCACGGCCTGCTTGAGGAACATCTCCACGCCGTCCGCCACCTCCGCCCCCGCCGCCCGCGCCTCCCGCACCAGCCGCGTGTTCCGCGGCGTGTACACCGCGTCGAGCACCACCTGGTCGCGCTTCAGGAATTCCGCGGGATACGGCGACTCGTCCGCGCCCATCCCGACCGACGTCCCGTTCGCCAGCACCTGCGGCCTCGCCTCCGTCCGGCGCTCCCACGGGAGGTAGTCCACGCCCAGCGACTCGCCCAGCGCCTTCGCCCGGTCGAAGTTCCGGTTCGCGACCGTCACCCGCGCGCCGTCGCCCTTGAGCCCCCAGGCGATCGCCCGCGCCACCCCGCCGGCCCCGAGCACGAGCGCCCGCATCCCGTAGACCCCGTGCGACCACTTCCGCGTCGCCGCGGCCCGCAGCGCCTCCATCGCGCCCTGCACGTCCGTGTTGTGCCCCTCGAGCCGCCCCTCGCGCGCGACGACCGCGTTCACCGCGCCGATCTCCTTCACGACCTCGTCCGGCGCGTCCAGTTGCGCGACCGCCGCCTCCTTGTGCGGGATCGTCACGCTCATCCCCGAGAGCGACAGCCCCTCGACCGTCCGCCGCAGCCGCGCCGCGTCGTCCAGCCTCACCTTCACGTAGCGCGCGTTGATCCCCAGCTCCTGGAAGATCCGGTTGAAGAGCCGGGGGCTCTGCGAGTGCGCCACCGGGTCGCCGATGACCGCGTAGACCTTCGTCTCCTCGTCCACCGCCTTGGCGCGGTACTCCTTCACGAGCTGCTCCAGCGTCGGCTGGC
Organism: uncultured Planctomycetales bacterium; assembly: GCA_964464755.1. Classification (GTDB taxonomy): domain Bacteria; phylum Planctomycetota; class MHYJ01; order MHYJ01; family JACPRB01; genus CAYXGZ01. The sequence continues at coordinate 17,570 of CAYXGZ010000056.1, read as the reverse complement.
CCGGCGCCGTCGCGAGCTCCGGCGAGACGGCCGCCCAGGTCGCGAAGGCCCCGTAGCGGCGGTACAGCAGCCGCAGCGGCTCGCCCCAGTCCCCCATCGGCACCACGGCGGCCGCGCCCGTCGCCGAGCGCTGCAGCTCCCGGCACGCCAGCACGTCCTCCGTGCCCCGGGCCAGGAACGCGAGCTTCGCCAGGTCCGGCCCCAGCGCCTCGACCTTGCGCAGCGCCTCCGCGGGCCGCGCCGGCATCCCGGCCGGCTCGTGCCACGAGACGATCAGCCGCGCCGCCCCGCGGTCGAAGTCCTTGTACGCCTTGAACTCGACGTCCACCCAGTCCGCCCCGCCCCGGGCCGCGTCCCGCAGCAGCGCGATGCGGTCGTCCTCCGAGCGGCTCCAGCGCCCCCCCTCCCAGGCCGGGCGCACCGTGACCACGACGGGGAGGGACTTCGAGGAGAGGAAGGGGGCGGGATCGGGGTCGTCGTGCAGGTCGAGCCGCAGCTCGACGGCGTCCGCCCCGGCGCGGCGGGCGGACTCGACCTGGGAGAGCGCGGCCTCGCGCGACGGGCCGGGGATGGGGGCGATGATCATCGACCTACTCGGCGTCCCACCCCTTCCCCGACTTCTTCTCCCACCAGGACCGGGCCGCGTCGAACACGGCGTCGGGCGCGGGGCCCTCCGCCGGATCCCAGGCCGCCTCCGGCGCCCCGGCCGCCGCGAGGCCCAGCCGGGCCCCCTCGCGGAGGTAGGCGTCCGGCGCGCGCAGCGCGCGCACGACGGCCTTCAGCCCCCAGGGGTCGCCGATCTGGCCCAGCGCCGCCAGCGCCGTGCGCTTCAGGTGCACGTCCTTGCCGCCCGGGTCCTCGACGAGCCGGGCCAGCGTCCGCGCCGCCCCGGGCGCCTTCAGCCCGCCCAGCGCGCGCACCAGCCGCCCCGCCGAGCTGCGGTCCTTCCGCGACTCGAGCAGCCCGAGGATCCCCTCGGAGGCCTGCTCGGCCTGCTCGGCCGACATGGCGGGGCGCAGCCGCCCCAGCCCGAGCCCGGCCTGCACCCGCACCTCCGAGACCAGGTCCGCGGGCCCCTCGACCCCGTCCACGAGCAGCTTCAGCAGCGGCGCGACCGCGCGGGCGTCGCCCGTCCCCGACAGGAACTCGCAGAGCGCCGCGTCCCGCCAGAGCTCCGTGGCCTGCTCCGACTTCTCGCGCTCCCGGATCGCCGCCGCCGCGGCCTCGAGCCGCAGCCGCGCCTCGCCCGACGACTTCGCCGCGAGCTCGGCGATCCGCTCGAGCGCCCGGCGGCCGAGCCGCACGAGCGACTTCATCGCCTCGTCGCGCTCCGCCCACTCGCGCCGGCCGACCAGCGCCGCGCGCGCGTCGATGCGCTCCAGCAGGCCCGGGGCCTCGCGGCCGAGGACCTTGAGGGCGTCGGGGACCGCCTCGGCGCCGAGGCGGCGGAGCCCGGCGAGCGCCTCGTGGCGCGCGGCCGGATCCTCGGTGCGCAGCCGGTCGAGCAGCTCCAGGCGCCCGGGGTCCTGGGCGAGCGCGAGGAGGACGAGGGCGGGGAGCATCATGTCGGGCTCAGGATACCGCGGGGGGGCCGGAAAGCAACGCTACTCGAGCCCGCGCGCGTAGTCCTTGAAGCGCTCCTCGAGCTGGGCGATCTCCAGCCCGGTGCGGGCGCGGAGCAGGTCCGCGAAGGCGTCGCGGGAGCCCTTGCCCTCCATCTCGAGGCGGAAGTAGTCGTTGAAGAGCTGCCGGTAGCGGCCCTCCTCGCCGTGGCGCAGGAAGTGCACGAGCGCCCAGCTCTCCGCGTAGGCGTACTGCAGCTTCTGGACCTGCGAGTCCTTCTCGCGCGCCGAGCCCTGCGAGAGCCAGTCCTTCCAGATGTCGTCGACGTGCCAGCCCATCAGCTTCTGGAGGGGGATGAATTCGCCGCCGCCCCCCGAGACGAGCTCCTTCACCGCGGGCAGGCGGCTCGTCGGCTTCGAGGGGTCGGGGATGATCTCGCCGCGCGCGTCCTGGCGGAAGCCCTCGAAGTAGGCGGCGAGGCCCTCCTGGAACCACCAGGGCTGGGGCCGGTCGCCGTGCACGCGCTGCAGGTAGAAGTGGTGGACGATCTGGTGGATCGCCTCGTGGAGCAGGACCTCCTTCGAGGTGACGGAGCCGCCGTGGCGGGCGCGGTCGTGGAAGAGGCCGACGCGGCGCTCGAGGTAGCTGTACGCGCCGGGGACCTGGGCCGGGGGCGGCTCGCTGTAGGCCCGCTTCCACCAGCCCTCGAAGCTCGCGCGCTCCGTGTAGAGGACCATGTAGAGCTCGCCGCGCAGGGGCTTGAGGCCGAGGGGCTCGCCGAACTCGCGGTGGAAGGTCTCGTAGAGCTTGGGCAGGAGCTCGGCGTAGTACTCGAAGATCACCGGCAGGTTGACCTGCGGGTGCTTCTCGCCGATCAGGACGAAGGGGTCCACCTTGCGGATGAAGTAGGTCTCGGGGTCGAACTCGCCCTGCATGTCCGGCGGCAGGGTGGCCCAGGGGCCGCTGCGCTCGGGCTTCGAGGGCTCGGGCTTCGGGTCGCGGCGGACCACGGAGGGCTCGGGGGACGGCTCGGTGGCGGCCGGGCCCGGCCGGAGGGCGAAGTACCCGCCGAGCGCGAGGACGAGGCCCGCGGCGAGCGCGGCGGCGATCTGCCCGGCGCCCGAGTCGGGCAGGAAGCGGCGCCACCCGGGCGGCGCGGGGACGTAGCGGCTGGCCGGCACGGTGAGCACCGCCTTGCAGCTGGTGCAAAGGACCTTCGTCCCCGAGGGGATCCCGGTGACGTTGTAACGCCGGTCGCACAGGGGACAGCGGACCACGCTCAGGCCCATATACCTCCAGCCCGTCCCACGATGTGTCGGGGCCCCTCTTCCCGTCCCGTGGTCGAAGCTTACCACCCCCCTCCGCCCTCGGCAAGGCGGTCCGGGAATCCGGGTGGGCCCGCCGGGTTCCGGCGGCCCCACTCGAGGGCCCCCGCGAAGCGCGCCGCCGTGTCCAGGGCCCGGGGATCCACGCCCAGCCCGGCCGCCGCCTCCCGAGCGGCGGAGTTGGACGCGGGCGCCGGTCGCCGGCGGAATTCCTCCCGGTCTCCCCGCGCCGGCAGCAGGATCTCCAGCTCGATCGCCTCCGCGCGCTCCGCCCCGACGAGGCCCCGGCTGCGGGCGACCAGGTCCGCCGCCCCCAGCGCCGCCAGGTCCGGCGACTCCGGCACGAGCGCCGCCCAGCCCTCCAGCCGCCGGCGCGGGTGGTTCGCGGGCCGGCCGGGCCGGCTCCTCCACGGCAACCCCGCCCCGGCCTCGGCGTAGCGCCGCCGCAGCGCCTCCTCGCCGAGCGCCCGGGCCTCCCGCCACGGCACGAGCCGGGCGAGCTCCGCGAACGGCACCTTGTTGCGCTTCCAGCCCAGCGCCGTGGTCGCGGCCCGGTAGACCGCCTCCTCCATCCCGCAGGCCCCCGCCACGCGCAGGAGCTCCCGCCGCCGGCGCTCGAAGCGCTCCAGCCCCAGCTCCTCGAGGCGCTCGAGCAGGCGGCCCGAGGGCGGCCGCGCGGCCGGCCCCGCCGGCGCCGTCCACGCCGCCAGGTCCGCCTCGCTCAGCTCGAGGTACGGCTCGAGCACGAGCTCCGGGATCGCCCCCGACCCGTAGGCCTCGGCCCGGCCCGACCAGGGATCCCGCCGCAGCGCGACGTGGAGCACGACCGAGGCGTAGGCCGGGTCCCCGCCGTGTCGGTGCCGGCGCCAGCCGGAGGGAGTGAGGTGCAGCTCGACGTCGCCGGCGAGCTCCTCGCCCGCGACGGCGAGCCGGGCCCCGCGGAAGTCCGGGCCGCCCTCGCCGGCCCAGTGGCCGGGGAAGCGGACGACGAGCGGGCGGCCGTCCTCGAGGAGCAGGCCGCGGCGGCGGAAGAGGCCGAGCCTCCAGACGAGCTGGAGCCGGCGCTCCCCCAGGAGCGCGCGCGGAACCACGGTCGACCCTTTCCCGGCCCGTCGGGGGATCGCTACGCCTTGGCGAGGTTGTGGTCGCCGTCGTCGCCGGGCGGCTTCCAGCCCCGTTCCACGAGCCGCACGACCACCTCGCCGACGACCTCCTCCACCGGCCGCTCGTCGGCCTGGATCGTGTAGTCGGCGGCGTTCAGGTAGTACGGGCGGCGCATGGCCACCTGCTCGCGGATCTCGGTCAGGAGGTCCTTGCCCGTCAGCGAGGGCCGCCGGGCCGCCGTCTGCGCGTCCTTGCGGATCCGCTCGTACGCGACGTCGGCGCCGATGTCGAGGTAGAACACGAGCCCGTTGCGCTTGAAGGTCTGGATGTTCTTGTACCGCAGGATCGCCCCGCCGCCCGTCGCCAGGATCCGGCCGTCGAGCCGCGTCAGCTCCGCGATCGCCTCCGCCTCGAGGGTCCGGAAGTACGACTCGCCGCAGAGCTCGAAGATCTCCCGGATCGAGAGGTGCGTCTTCGCCTCGATGAAGTCGTCGCAGTCGATGAACTCGGCGTGCAGCTTGTCCGCCACGGCGCGCCCCACCGTGGACTTGCCCGCGCAGCGGTAGCCGATGAGCACGACGTTCACGGCGAGCCTCCCCGCCGGCGCGTCGTGGTCCCCCGCCGGCGCTTCGGCGCCGGCCGGATCACGATCCCGGTCGCGCCGCCACCGAGCTCGACGTTCACCCGTCCCGCCCCCGCGGCGTCCAGGCTCCCCTTGCGCACCGCCAGCGCGGCCGCCAGCCGGCCCATGGCCGCGTACGCCTCGCTGAACTCCGGCGCCTCCCCGCGGATCGCCTCCGCGTGGAGCTTCACGGTGCCCGCGTCGCCCCGCTCCACCGGCCCGGTCAGCGCCTCCGCCGTCCCCCGGCGCCTCGCGTTCTCCACGCTCCCGGCCGCCAGGCCCGCGAGCGCGGCGACGGCCGCCGCCTCCGGCACCCCGGCCTGCACGAGCAGCGCCCGCGCCGCGTCCAGCGCCGCGACGACGTAGTTCGACGCGAAGACCGCGCCCGCGTGGTACAGCGCCTTGCGGCCGCCCTCGACCGGCAGCACCGTCCCGCCGATGCGCGCGACGATCCCGGAGAGCAGCGCGACGGCCTTGGGCGAGCCCTCGACCGCGCAGTACGTCCCGGCGAACTGCTCCACCGCCGCGGCGGGATCCGCGAAGCTCCTCAGGGGATGCAGGGCGCCGCGCTCGACGCCGGGCCGGTCGGGCAGCACCTCCGCGCCCAGCGCGCCGGCGACGTGCGCCAGCACCGTCCCGGGCCGGGGATCGAGGGAGGAGGCCACGGAGGCGACCTCCGCGTCGGGCACGCAGACGAGCACCAGGTCCGCCCCCTCGAGGGCGCCCGCCGGCGTGGTGACCGCCCGCCGGGCGCCGATGAACGCCGCGGCGGCCCGTGCGCGGTCCCTGGTGCGGCACGAGACCGCGGAAACGGGAATACCCGAGCGCACGAGGAGGGCGCCGAGCGTCCGGCCCGTCCGCCCCCCGCCGACGATGGCTGCGGTCGTCATCCCCGTCCAAAAAAAAATGGCCCCCGCCGGTGCCGCCAAGAACGCGAGTCGTCCCGAACCCGGGATCCACGTTGGGGACCTTCCGCCGCGTCCGGCCCCCCGACCACCCGGCAAACGCGCGTGGCGATCGGTGCGACCTTGCTCGGCGAAACCCGGCCCCCCGATCAACTGTCGTAGGTTCAGTTGCGGTTCTTGTCGGGCACTGCAGAGGCCGCCCAGATCATACCTCATCCCCCCCCGTTTTCAACGACCCATCCCCCCGTAAAAAAAGAAACCCCCGGGCGCTTCCGCCCGGGGGTTCCGTGCTGTCGGGGGTCTAGTAGCGGTCCGGATCCCGCTCGTCGAGGTTGAAGATGTACCGGTCGATCTCCTTGTGGAGCTCGACGAGGTCCTTGTAGGCGCCCAGGAGGTGCCACTCGATGTGCTTCCAGCCGCGGTAGTAGAAGCTCCGGTCCTGCGCGCAGCCGGAGAAGACCATGGCCGCCACCGCGACGACCGCCACCATGCCGAATTTCTTCATAAGACGGGCTCCTTGGGATCCAGTCTCTAGGACGGTGACATCCTAGGGTTTCCCTGCACCCCGTCAATAAAAAAAGCCGGGCTCAATCCTCGAGCAGCTTGCGCACGTCCTCGGGCACCTCCACGGCCGCCGCCTTGTCGAACGCGCCCAGCTCGAGCTTGATCTTCGTCGCGAACGTCTTCTTCATGCCGGGGATCGGGCCGGGGGCCTCCTCGTCGCCGTCCTCCTCCTCGTCCCCGCCTCCGCCGCCCCCGCCCATGCCCATCCGGATCATCGCGCCCAGCTTCCGGACCAGCTTGAACTCGATCGACTTCAGCATCCGGTCCGCCTTGCCCCACGTCGCCTGGCACTCCACCCGCGCCAGTTCGACCATCTTGATCGGCATGCCGGCGACGACCTCGCCCTCGCCCTCCTCCTCCGCGATCAGCTCGGGCGCGAAGTGGCAGGTCACCGTCGCCGTCGCCTCCTTCTCGACCAGCCTCGCCTCCTTCACCTTCCCCGCCCACTTCAGCAGGCGCGGCAGGTTGATCAGCGACGCGGCCTCGGACGGGAAGGTCCCCGTCGCGACCTGCGCGCCGACCCAGGTCTGCCGCTGGGCCGTCCGGCCGTTGCGCGAGTAGATGTCGTGCGTCCCCTTGTCGAGCTTGAAGCCCAGGTGCAGCGTCCCGTTCGCCGCGGCCGTCCCCTTGAACTTCCCCGAGGGGCCCGAGGCGAACATCTTCATCGGCACGCCGAACGGCTCCTCCTGCTCCACCTCGCCGGTGTACGTGAAGCCGCCCGCCGCCACGGCCGCCTCGAGCGCGGCCTTCAGCGCCTCCCTCGCCGGATCCGGCGCGGGGGCGGGGGCCGGGGCGGGCGCCGGGGCCGGGGCGGGGACCACCGGGGGCGGGGGCGGATCCTGGAACGCGGTCGCGGTCCCGGCCACGAGCAGGAAAAGGGCGGCGCTGCGGATCATGGAAGCTCCTCGTTGGGTACGGCAGTACTACGCGGCTCCCGCCGCCGCGTTGGTCACCTTCCGACGACGGCCAGCCGCACCTGCGCCGCCCCCGCGCCCTTCAGCACCCGCGCGCACTCCGAGGCCGTCGCCCCGGTCGTCAGCACGTCGTCGACGAGCAGCACCCGCCGGTCCCGCAGCGCCCGGGGCGACCGGGCCGCGTAGGCCCCCGACGGGTTGCCCCGCCGCTGCTCCCCGGTCAGCGAGGTCTGCGACGGCACGGCCCGCGCCGCCCGCAACGCCGCGCGCACCGGGAGGTCCAGCTCCCGGCCGATCCGCTCCGCGAGCAGCGCCGCCGCGTTGTAGCGCCGCCCCGCGAGGATCTTCCAGCGCCGCATCGGGACGGGCACCACGACGTCCAGCTCCCCGCCCCAGCGGGCGGCCCGGATCCGCGCCGCGAGCCGCGCCCCCAGCGGCCGCGCCAGGTCGGTCCGCCCGTCGTACTTCAGGCGGTGCACGAGGTCGCGGATGAAGCCCCCGTAGGGCCCGGCCGCGACGGCGCCCCGGAACGAGAAGGTCCGCCGCGCGCACTCCCGGCACGCCGCGCCCTCCGCGGACAGCCCGGCCCCGCAGCGCGGGCACGCCGGGTCCGCCGTCCAGCCCGCGTGCGGCGCGCAGGTCGGGCAGAGGAGGTCGTCCGCGGGATCCCGCAGCTTGCGCCCGCACATCTCGCAGCGGCGCGGGAACACGAGGTCCAGCGCCGCGGACCAGGCTCGCATCCGTCCATGATGTCTGGCGGTCCGCGACCGCCGGTAGTTAAATCAACCCCATGGCCCCCGTCGAGCTCGTCCTCTTCCTCGCCGCCCTCCTGCTCTCCGCGATGATCCACGAGCAGTGGCACGCCCGCGTCGCCCTCTGGCTCGGCGACCCCACCGGCCGCGACGAGAACCGCCTCTCCTGGAACCCCGTCCACCACCTCGACCCCTGGATGAGCTTCCTCCTCCCGGCGCTGCTCTGGATCAGCACGAAGGGCGCCTTCGTCTTCGGCGGCGCGAAGCCCGTCCGCATCAACCCCCTGCACTTCCGCAACCCGACGCTCGGCATGGCCCTCTCCGCCGCCGCGGGGCCGCTCTCCAACTTCGCGCTCGCCGCGATCGGTTTCGGCGTCCTCGGCCTCCTCCTCGCCCTCGCCCCCGGCACCGTGCTCCAGGGCGGCCAGGCCACCTGGAACTCCCTCTTCCTCCGCATCTTCATCATGACCAACCTCGTGCTCGGGGCCTTCAACCTCCTCCCCTTCCCCGGCCTCGACGGCTCCCGCATCCTCTATCACTTCGCCCCGCGCCCCCTGCGCGCCCTCCTCGACGCCGTCGAGCCCTTCGCCCTCGGCATCACCCTCCTGCTCGTCTCCCTGCCGGGGCTCAACCTCGTCGGCCCGGTCTTCGGCCTCGGCATCGAGCTCTTCCTCCACTTCTACGGCCTCGACGTCACCCGGGCCGTCTTCCTCGCCCGCTGAGCGCTTTTCCCGTAGAATCCCCCGACCATGGCGAAGAAACGCATCCTCTCGGGCATGCGGCCCACCGGGCCGCTGCACATCGGCCACTACTTCGGCGCCCTGCGCAACTGGATCGCGCTGCAGGACGAGTACGACTGCTTCTACATGGTCGCCGACTGGCACGCGCTCACCAGCGAGTACAAGGACGCCTCCGGCCTCCCCGGCTACGTCCGCGACAACGTCCTCGACTGGCTCGCCTGCGGCCTCGACCCCGAGCGCTGCACGATCTTCGTGCAGTCCGAGATCCCCCAGCACGCGGAGCTCCACCTCGTCCTCTCCTGCGTCACCCCGCTGGGCTGGCTGGAGCGCGTCCCGACCTACAAGGACCAGGTCAAGCAGCTCGCCGAGAAGGGCGTCGACAACTACGCCTTCCTCGGCTACCCCGTCCTCCAGGCCGCGGACATCTGCCTCTACAAGGGCGACGCCGTCCCCGTCGGCGAGGACCAGCTCCCCCACCTCGAGCTGACGCGCGAGATCGTCCGCCGCTTCAACCACGTGGTGGGCCGCGACGTCTTCCCCGAGCCCCAGCCCAAGCTCACCTCGACGCCGCTCATGCTCGGCCTCGACGGCCGCAAGATGTCCAAGAGCTACGGCAACGCAATCCCCCTCGCCCCCGAGGAGCCCGCCGAGTTTCGCAAGAAGGTCCTCGCGATGTTCACCGACCCGGCCCGAAAGCGCCGCAGCGACCCCGGGCACCCGGAGATCTGCAACGTCTGGAGCTTCCACGGCCTCTTCGGCCCGGCCGACCGCAAGGCCGAGATCGGGAAGCTCTGCTCGACCGCCGCCATCGGCTGCACCGACTGCAAGACGGAGCTCCACGGCCGCATGGAGTCCTTCTTCAAGCCCTTCTGGGAGCGCCGCCGCGAGCTGGCCGCCCGGCCGGGCCGCGTCGACGAGATCCTGGCCGCGGGGCGCGAGAAGGCGGGCCGCATCGCCGCCGCCACCATGGCCGAGGTCAAGGAGGCCCTCTTCGCCGTCAAGAAAAAGGCCTAGATGGCCGATATGAACTCCCAGGAGAAGGAGGGGGGTTCCGCCGTGCCCACAGCCGCCGCCCGCGCCCCGGCCGCCGCGCCGGGAGCCGACGCCGACGAGATCGAGTCCGGCCCGCTCAGCCACAAGGTCCGCGTCGACAACTACTTCGGCCCCCTCGACCTCCTGCTCCACCTCGTCAAGGAGGCGGAGATCGACGTCAGCCGCCTCTCCCTCGCCTCCGTCGCCCGCCAGTACTGCGACTACCTCGAGGCGATGCAGAAGCTCGACATGCTCGTCGCCGGCGAGTTCCTCGTCGTCGCCAGCCAGCTCATGCTCATCAAGTCCCGCAGCCTCGTCCCCCCCGAGCTGCAGTCCGGGGACGAGGACGACGCGGCCGCCGAGGACGCCGAGACCTCCGTCGAGCTGATCCGGAAGCTCCTCGACTACAAGCGCTTCAAGGACCGCTCCCGCGCCCTCGACCAGATGTTCGCCGAGCGCTCCCTGCGCAGCGGCCGGCCCCACCTCCGCCTCGAGGGCGAGACGGAGCAGGAACCCCTGCGCAACATGGAGCTCTGGGACCTCGTCCTGCTCTACTCCCGGCTCCTGAAGTCCACGCGCCTCGACGTGTCGATGCGCATCCTCTACCGCGACGTCCCCATCGAGACCTGGATGGACTCGATCCTCGCGACCCTGCTGGGCCGCGGCTCCGTCGCCTTCTCCGAGCTCGTCGGCCCGGAGCGCGACCGCTCGAAGGTGGTGGGGAGCTTCCTCGCCCTGCTCCAGCTGGCCCGGCAGCAGAAGGTCCGCATCGTCCAGGACTCGGACCTCGGGGACTTCCGCGTCGACGCGGTCCCGCCCGCGCCGGCCGACCCTACTTCCCCCCCGCCTCCCAGCCCGTCAGCGTAGCCCGCGCCTCGTCGCCCGCCGGGCCCGACCCGTGGGCCGCCAGGAACTGCTTCAGCGCCTCCAGCGCCTCCGCCGGCCGCTCCTCCGCCCACAGCGCCAGCGCCAGGAAGTAGCGCGACCTCGAGTCCCCCAGCGACGCGGCCGCCGCGAAGTCCTCGATGGCCCGGGAGTAGAGCTGCCGGTGGTGGAAGAGCGCGCCCCGCTCGACGTGCAGCCGGGCGTCCCGCGGCTCCGCGACGATCGCCTCCGAGAGCTTGCGGATCTCGTCGTTCACCTGCGGCACGCCGCGCGGGAACGCCGCGTCGAGCTCGCCGAGGTAGCGCCGGTACTCGCCCCGCAGGAGCACCAGGTCCCGCCGCAGCCGCGGAAGGTCCGGGTCCTCGCAGCCCAGGTCCTTCGCCCGCGTCGCGTGCTCGAGGGCCGCCCCGAGGTCCCCGCGCTCGCGGGTGCAGTAGGCCATGAAGAGGTGGGCCCAGTCGCGCTCGGGCCCGCGCAGCAGCGCCTCGTCGGCGAGCTTCTCGAGCCTCGGGAAATCGCGCTCCGAGAGCGCGCCCGCGCACTTGCCCCGGAGGTCCAGCTCCTCGCTGCGCTTCATCGGCCCCCGGGCCGCGATCGCCTCGCGCTCGGGGTCGCTCCGCGGCGGCGCGGACCGCGGCGCCCGGGTCGCGACCGGTCCGGTCGTCGGCGTCGGCCGGGCCGGGCCGCCCCCGGACGCAGGGCCGGGCTTCGGGCCGTCCTTCGGGCGCGTCAGCGACCAGGCCGCGACGGCCACCAGCAGCAGGGCCGCGACGGCCCCGGCGACCAGCGGGAGCCGGGACTTCTTCGGCGCCGTCGCGACGGCCCGCCGCGTCTCCGTGGCCCGGACGTCGGCGCGCACGTCCTCGTGCCGGAGGATCCGCGCGAGGTCGTCCGCCAGCTCGCCCGCGTCGCGGTAGCGCCGCGTCGGGTCGACGGCCAGCGCCTTGAAGATCGCGCGCTCCACGCCGCCCGCCGCGGCCCCGTTGACCGACGACGGCGGCTTCAGCTCGTCCCGCCTCCAGCCCGAGTAGGGCGGCTGCCCCGTCGCCAGCTCGTAGAGGATCGCCCCGAGCGCGGCGACGTCGTCGGCCGGGCTCCCCCGCCCCGTCCCGGGATCCGCGATGTGCGGACGGTCGTCCGGCGTGACGAGGATCGACGTCGCCCCGAGCGAGCCGTGGACCTTGCCCTCGGCGTGCAGGCCGCCGAGCGCGCGGGCCGCCTTCTCGAGCACCTCGAGCCCGACCCGCAGGCCGAGCTTCCGCTCCGCGATCAGCGCCGAGAGCGGCTTGCCCTCGATGAACTCCAGCGCGACCCAGGCCTGGCCCGAGGCCTCGCCGCCCTCGAGGACGCGCACGAACCCGGGGCGCGGCTTGCCGACCGACTCCACCATCCGCACGACGAAGGCCGCGCGGTCCTCGTCGGTGGCGAAGGCCTCCTTGCGGAAGACCTTCAGCGCCGCGATCGGCGGGTCGCCCTCGCGCATCGCGCGGTACACGGCGCCCTCGCGGCCCCGGCCCACCTCCCACTCGAGGTCGTAGCGGTCGACGCCCTTCGGGAACGGGACGGGAGGGAGCTGCTTGGGATGCGGCCGCGCGAAGAGCTGCTCCGCGGCCCGGTCGAGGTCGTGCTCCGAGACGAGGTCCCCGGCCAGCAGGAGCTCCCCGAGCTCGCGCAGCCCGCCGGCGATCGCCGCCGGGTCCTGGACCGCGGGCAGCGGGCCCGGGTCGAAGCCCCGCTCCGCCTGCAGGAGCTCCGCGATCGTCCTCCGTTGGGGGGCCGAGGCCTGGGCCTGGAAGGTCTTCGCGAGCTCCCGCGGCGTGGCCAGGCCGGCCTGGAGGACGCGGAGCGCCGTGCTGAAATCCTCGAGGGGCAGCGTCATGGCGCCTTCATTTTACTGCGCGATTTCCGGCGCGCCGGGTGTTTTTCCCTTGAACACCGCATTTTCTTTTTCTATAACCTGCTTCGATGTTCGCGGTGCACACCACGTCCTTCGGCTGAGCGGCCCGCACCTAAGGGTGGCGGGTCCGACCCTCGATCTCCTCCTCGTCCTGAACTCCTGAACGTCCTCGTCCGACCCACCCACCCCGCGCGGGATCGTCCATCCCCGCGCCCTGCTCCCGACCCCCGGTAACTTTTTTTCCTTGGAGGTCCGCCATGTTCCGCGTCGAGTCCGCCTTCGCCGTCCTGGGGATCTGCCTGTCGGCCCTCGCCGTCCAGGACCCCGCCGCCGTCCAGCAGGTCGTCGACAAGTCCTTCCTCCAGGCCGGCGACAGCCGGACCTTCCAGATCGAGTACGTCGGCAAGGCCCTGGAGATTCCCGCGGGGACCAAGAAGCTCCGCCTCTGGCTGCCCGTCCCCCAGGATTCGACGGTGCAGGCGATCAAGGACCTCTCGTTCGGCCGCGAGGCCCGCCTCGGCGTCGAGCCGAAGTACGGCAACAAGATCGCCTACTTCGAGATCGACAACCCCGGCGCCGCCGTCGAGGTCTCGATGAAGTTCACCTGCACCCGGCTCGAGATCCGCACGGACCTCGCGAAGCTCGCCGAGGAGGGCCAGGACCCGAACGGCTCCTTCGGAGTCTTCCGGGGCGCCGACTCGCTCGTCCTCGTGGACGACGAGATCCGCAAGCTCGCGGCCGGCATCGTGAAGGGCCGGACGGGCACCGTCGCCAAGGCCCGCGCGATCTACGACTACGTCCTCGAGAAGATGGCCTACGACAAGAACCACCAGGGCTGGGGCCTCGGCAGCACGCGCCACGCCTGCGACGTCGGCAAGGGCAACTGCACGGACTTCCACGCCCTCTTCAACTCGCTCTGCCGCGCCGAGGGCATCGCCAGCGGCTTCGAGATCGGCCTCTACCTCCCCTACGCCCGCAAGTCCGACGAGAAGCTCGGCGGCTACCACTGCTGGGCGTTCTTCCGCGTCCCCGGGAAGACCTGGGTCCCCGTCGACGCCTCCGAGGCCGACCGCTTCCCGGACCGCAAGGAGTTCTTCTTCGGCGGACACACGAGCAACCGCGTGACGCTCTCGACCGGCCGCGACATCACCCTCGAGCCGAAGCAGGACGGGAGCCCCCTCAACTACTTCCTGAACCCGCACGCCGAGGCGGACGGGAAGCCCGTGAAGACCGAGAAGAGCTGGACCGCCAAGGACCTGGATTGATCCGGTAACCCCTTTTTTTGAGGAGCTAGAGAGATGATCTCCGCCTTCGTCCTCGCGCTGCTCCTGCAGCAGCCGGCGCCCGCGCCCGAGCCCGCCAAGCCCCAGGCCCTCGAGGTCCAGGGCGGCGACGTGAAGCTGAAGTTCTACGGCTTCGCCCGCGTCGACGTCCTGTACGACGATTCGAAGCCCGACAACTCGCAGGTGCCTTTCTTCATCCGCTCCGAGGACGACGTCGCGGCCATCGGCGCCAACGTGGCCCGCAGCGGCGACTCAACCCTCGTGATCCATCCCAAGCTGACCCGGTTCGGCTTCGACGTCACCGGGCCCGCGGTCGACGGCCTCGGCGGCGCGAAGGTCTCCGCCAAGATCGAGGTCGACTTCTACAACACGGCCGGCAGCGAGTCGCGCGAGGCGCTCCGCATGCGCCACGGCTTCGTCAAGCTCGCCTGGGAGTCCACGAGCCTGCTCCTCGGCCAGTTCAACGACGTGATCTCGCCGCTCTTCCCCATCGCCAACAACGACGGCGTGATGTGGAACTTCGGCAACCTGGCGGACCGCCGCCCCCAGATCCGCTTCGAGGCCACCCCGGCCGCGGGCGAGGGCAGCAAGTTCATCTTCCAGCTCGCGCTCGGCCTGACGGGCGCGGTCGACGGCCAGAACATCGACGCCGGCACGAACGTGTCGAGCCTCGACGGCGTCGACTCCGGCACGCCCACGATCCAGGTCCGGGCGGGCTACAACGGCAAGCACCCCTGGCTGGGCAAGGGCAGCTGGGAGGTCGGCCTCTGGCTGCACACGGCGACCGAGGAGCTGGCCGAGGAGGCCGCCCCGGTCAACGGCGAGGACAGCTGGAAGAGCCAGGCCTTCGGCCTCGACCTCCGGCTCCCCGTCACGGAGTCCATCGAGCTCCAGCTCGAGTTCTGGCAGGGCGAGAACCTCGACGACGTCCGCGGCGGCATCGCCCAGGGCGTCAACACCACGGCGGCCGATCCCGACCAGGGCGAGGTCATCGGGGCGAAGGGCGGCTGGCTCCAGGCCTCCTACAAGGTCGGCGACACCTGGACGCTCTACCTCGGCTACGCGTTCGACGATCCGGACGACGGCCTCCCGGCCGCCGCGGCCCGCGACAAGAACACCTGCCTCTACCTCGCCAACCGCCTCAGGTTCGGCAAGGTCACGCTCGGCGCGGACTACCTGAACATGAAGACCGAGTGGACGGGCGGCCTCGACGACGGCACGGACAACCGCCTCAATTTCTTCGCGCAGTACGACTTCTAGGAGATCGCATGCACCGCAACCTCACGCTGGCGCTCGCGGGCGCCCTCCTCCTCGGGGGGGCCTGCTCGTCCGCGCCCGACGCCCAGCCCATGAAGGGAGCCCAGGACAAGATCCGCACGGCGACCTTCGAGGCCCGGCACGAGCTCAAGATCACCGTGCCGGAGGGGGCGAAGAAGCTCCGCATCTGGTTCGTCATGCCCCAGAAGGACGCCGCGCAGGACGTGGCGGACTTCAAGGTGGACTGCCCCTACCCCCACCAGGTCGTCACCGACTCGGCCGGCAACACGCAGGTCCACGTCGAGGTGATCGACCCCAAGGTGAAGGAGTTCGCGATCGTCGAGACCTTCACGGTCACCCGCCGCGAGATCCGCAGCGGGATCGACGCGTCGAAGACCCGCCCGATCACGGACGAGGAGCGGACGCAGTACGCCGCGGACCTCGCGCCCAACGCGAACGTCGTCATCAACGACGAGATCCGCAGGATCGCCGCGACGGTGGTCGGGGACGAGAAGAACCCCGTGATCGCCGCCCGCAAGCTCTACGACTGGACCCTCGGGAACGTGGAGTACTGGGTGAAGTACCCGGACCGGCTCAAGGCCTCGCCGGTCGGCAGCACCGAGTACTGCCTGGCCAACAAGACGGGCAACTGCACCGACTTCCACTCCCTGTGGGCCTCCCTCGCCCGCGCCTCGGGCCTCCCGACGCGCATCGTCTACGGCTCCTTCTTCAAGAAGGAGCTCGACGGCCAGGACAAGGACCAGAGCTACCACTGCTGGCCCGAGTTCTACGTCCCCAACTTCGGCTGGGCGCCGCACGACGTCGCCGTGGCCGACCTCTTCGTCGGCGACTTCGCCATCACGAAGGACAACGACGAGAAGGTCCGGCTCACGACGGCCGCCGGCTACAACGGCGCGGACAAGGCGATGGTCGAGTATTACTTCGGCAACATCGAGGAGCGGCGCGTGACCTGGTCCCGCGGCCGCGACCTGACGCTCTCCCCCAGGCAGGAGGGCGGCCCGGTCAACGCGATGGCCAAGGCCTACGTCGAGATCGACGGGAAAGTCGGGGCCGAGAAGACCGCCTGGGCCCGCAAGCTGACTTTCAAGGAACGGAAGTGACCGTCCAAGGGTAACCTCATGCTGGCCGGGGGGCGCCGCGAGGCCCCCCCGGCCCTCCTTGTTCATGAACGACGCGACACCGGGCCGCGGGAAGACCGTCGCCGTCGCCGCCGCGGGCGGCGCCGCCGTCGGCCTGCTCATGGCCGCGCTGGTCGCGAAGGGCAACCCGCCCCACATGGGGATCTGCGGGGCCTGCTTCGCCCGCGACGTGGCCGGCGGCCTCGGCCTGCACCGGGCCGCGCCCGTGCAGTACCTCCGCCCCGAGATCCTCGGCGTCGTGCTCGGCGCGATGGTCGCCGCGTTCTCCTTCCGGGAGTGGCGCCCCCGCGGCGGCGCCTCGCCCTTCTTCAAGGTACTCCTCG
Organism: uncultured Planctomycetales bacterium; assembly: GCA_964464755.1. Lineage (GTDB taxonomy): Bacteria > Planctomycetota > MHYJ01 > MHYJ01 > JACPRB01 > CAYXGZ01. The sequence continues at coordinate 1,244 of CAYXGZ010000056.1, read as the reverse complement.
GCGCCTGGGTCACCGTCGGCGCGCTCGTCTTCCTCGGCTGCCCCTTCCGCATGGTCCAGCGCATCGGCGGCGGCGACCTCAACGCCGTCATCGCCGCCGGCGGGCTGGCCGCCGGGATCGGGATCGCGCTGCGGATGACGCGCGCGGGCGTGTCGCTGGGCCGGGCGGCCCCGCAGCCCGCCGTCGCCGGCCTGCTGCTCCCGCTGGCCCTCGCGGGCCTGCTCGCGCTGCTGCTCGTGAAGCCGGCCTTCGTGTTCTCGAGCGAGAAGGGCCCGGGCTCGCTCCGCGCTCCGTGGTGGATCTCCCTCGGCGCCGCCGCGGCCGCGGGCTTCCTGCTCCAGCGCCTCCGCTTCTGCACGCTCGCCGCGTTCCGCAACGCGCTCTTCCTCCGCGACGGCGTCCCGATGGCCGCCCTCCTCGGGATCGTCGCGGGCTACGGCGCCCTGGCCGCGTCCTCGGGCCGCTTCCACCTCGGGATGCAGGGCCAGCCCATCGCCCACGCCGACGTCTTCTGGAACGTCGCCTCGATGGCGCTTGTCGGCCTGGCCGCCTCCCTCGCCGGGGGCTGCCCCGCCCGCCAGTTCGTGCTCGCGGGCGAGGGCGACGTGGACGCCGCGGCCGTCGTGCTCGGCCTCGTGCTCGGCGGCGCGTTCGCCCACAACTTCGGCCTCGTGAGCGGCGCCGACGGCCCCTCGGCCGGCGGCAAGATCGCCGTCATCGCGGGCTTCGCGTTCTGCGCGCTCGCCGCGGGCTTCCTCGCCCCGAGGACGGAGGCCGCGCGTGCCTGACGCCATCGACGCCCGCGGCCTCGCCTGCCCCGAGCCCAGCGACCTCGCGTTCCGCGCGCTGCTCTCCTCCAAGCCGGAGCGCCTCGTCGTGCTCATCGACGATCCCGCCAGCCGCGAGCAGCTCCAGCGCCTCGCGGCCCAGTTCTCCTACGACCTCGAGGTCACGCGCGCCGACGGGCACGACCGCCTCGAGTTCCGGCGGAGGGGCGCGTGAACCCCGCCGAGGCCCTGCGCTCCGAGCACCTCCTCGCCGAGGTCGCGAAGCGGAAGGGATCGCCCTGCGCGGGCTGCCGGGACCCGATCGGCGGCGTGGAGGTGCTGTACTCGCACGCCCTGGGATTCAAGGAGGCCCCGCGCTGCTCGGCCTGCCTCGCCGACGTCCTCGAGAAGCCGCTGGTCGAGCTGAGGGCCCACCTCGACGCCTACCTCGAGGGCCGGCCCTGCTACCGCGAGGCC